>CAZNES010000005.1:0-94875 GCA_964572145.1 uncultured Syntrophobacteraceae bacterium | reverse complement strand
CTTACGCCTTACCTTTCACCCCTCACGTTTTTCTTACGCCTTACCTTTCACCCCTCACGTTTTTCTTACGCCTTACCTTTTACCCCTTACCCCTTACGGTTCAGCCGTCACCCCTTACGGTTGCTTGTAGGCGATCGGCAAGGTGATCGTAAATTTCGATCCCTTCCCCGCTTCGCTCTCCGCTACGATCTCGCCGCCCATGAGATTGATAAATTTTTTGACGAGCGCGAGGCCCAGGCCGGTGCCGCCGTATTTTCGCGTCGTGGACATGTCCGCCTGGCGGAACTCTTCGAAGATGTAATTCAAAGCCTCCGGCTTCATACCGATGCCGGTATCGGAGACGACGAGCTTCAGCGCGCCGTCTTTCGACCAGGCTGAAACCTTGATCTCTCCCTTTTCGGTGAACTTTGCCGAGTTGCTGAGCAAGTTGAGCAGCGCCTGCTTGAGCTTGCTCTTGTCGGTATGAAGCGGTGGAATTTCCGGCGCTACTTCGGTGACCAGACGCACGCGGCCGTCTTTCAGCATCGGCTCGACCGTGGAGACGGCCACGCGGACTACTTCGTCCAGCTTAAAGGTCTCGGCGAAAACTTCCATTTTGCCCGCCTCGACCTTGGACAGGTCGAGCACCCCGTTGATGAGATTGAGCAAGTGCTCCGAGCTGACGAGAACCTTTTGTAAGTTATCCTTCTGCAAGCCGGCAATCTGCCCTTCGGTCTTGCGCAGCACCAGACGGGTAAAGCCGATGATTGCGTTGAGCGGTGTGCGCAGCTCGTGGCTCATGTTGGCCAAGAACTGCGACTTGTGACGACTGGCGGCTTCAAGCTGCTGGTTCTTCTCCTGGATTTCCTGGAACAAGCGCACATTCACGATGGCGATCACCGCCTGGTCGGCGAAAGTCTTGAGCAGCGCGATCTGTTTGTCAGAGAACGGGTGTGGTTCAATGCGCCGGATCAGGATGAACCCGATCGCCGTCCCTTCGCGGATCAAAGGCGTTGCCAATATCGTCCGAACGCCGCTCTTTTGAGCAAGCAGCCACGAGTCAGGAAACTCTCTCTGTGCCTCGGGAGCAGAGATATCGGGAATGTGTACGATGTCTCGGTCTAGAATAGCTCTGCATCCCGCCACGGTAGGGGTGATGGGTCTGCCTCCCTCAAGGCTTGGACTCAAAATCGACCCGTGTGCGGCGGCTTGCCGGACCATCTCGCCTTCCACCAACCAAATCTGCGCGTCGGTGGCGCTACATAGCCGCGCGGCATTTTCCGCCACTGCATCCATCACAGGCTGGACGTCAGTTGGTGAACTGCTGATCACTCCCAAGATCTCGCTCGTGGCTGTTTGTTGCCCCAACGACTCGGTAAGTTCTCGCGTTCGCTCCTCGACCTTCTGCTCCAAGCCGGCATACGACTCCTGAAGCTGCGCGGTCATTTTGTTGAATTCGTCGGCGAGCGCTTCGATTTCATCGCCGGTTTTGACATCGAGCCGGTATCCCAACTCGCCGCCGCCGATCCGCCCGACCCCTTCGCGCAGCGTCCCGAGCGGGCGAATGACGCGGCGCGCCACAAAGAAACTCGCCAAGAGCGCCATGCCGAGCCCGACCAATAAGAGAGCCGAAGTGCGGATTATCGAGGCGTAGAGCGTCTCGTAAGCCTCTTCGACCGGCCGCTCGATCATCACCGCCCAGTCGAGCGTCGGCATGACCGCAAACGAGGCGAGAACTTTTTTGCCTTGCAGGTTTTGCGCGACAATTGCGTTTTGCCTGGGCACCCCGGGACTGGGTTGAAAAGCCGCTTTGAATTGCTCGAGCTGGGCCACTTTGCGCCGCTGCAGGACAAAGCTGATATCCGGATGCGCAATCAGCTCGCCTGTCCGCGTGACCGCGTAGGCGTAACCTGCCTTGCCGACAGTAATGGCGGAGACCACGTCGCCGATGTATTTTAGATTCACCTCGGCCTGAAGCACTCCGATGACATCGCCGGAGAAGCGGTCGATCGGCACGGCAATGGTCATATAAGGCTCCGAGCCGCGCACGAAATGGACCGGCCCGAAATAAAATTTTCCCTGCCTGGCCTGCAGGAAGGCCGGCCCGACGGAAGGATCTTTTTTCGCCTCCTGAAGAACCGTGCGGAGCCGCGAGGCCTCCACGCGGATCGCGCCGTTTTGGTCAAGCGCCAGCGCTTCGGTGACCGCGGGAGCGATCAAAAGAAGCTTTTCCAGCTCGAAGCGAAAGTCGTCCGTCAATCCCTTGGGCGCGATCTCGCGGCTGCGCGTCGCGCCTTTCAGAGTATTGTGAATCTCTTGCACGAAGCGCTCGATCTTAAAGGCAGCGCCGGCGGCGACTTCCCGCTGATAAAGACCCAATTGCTCCCGGCTCTCCTGGTAGCGGAAGTAAATCTCGACGACGCCGCTCGTGATCAACCCGCCGCCGACCAGCAACACGGAGATAAGAAAATAATCCCGCACCAGCCGCCCGCGCGGCCGGCGGCGGAAAAACCCCCTTAAATTTTGGATTTTGGATTTTGGATTTTGGATTGCTTCAGAAGTCATTATTTTCGCATCCTCAGGGTCTTTATCGAGGCCACTGTCATAGCAGTGATCTCATTGGCTTCCTTCATAATCTCACTCACACGTGTCTCCGGAACGACTCTGGAGTCTTTCAGCAGCTCAAGCCAATATATGCACTCATCGGCTTCTTCTTCCACAATGGCCAATTTTGCGAGAACGTCGGCTGTGGATTTCCCGCGGCACGCCGCTCGGTAGTTGGCTCCAATCGACGTAGCGCAGCGAAGGAGTTGCATGGATATCACATGTGCAGTTTGCCCTGGTGGCAATTCGTTCACAAGCTCGATTACTTGTAGAGCCAGCTTCTTTGTCCGGTCCTTGAAGATTTGTTCATTCATGAGTTTTTGAATCCAAAATCCAAAATCGAAAATCCAAAATTATTTAATCACCTTATCCGCCTTCATCAGCGTCCACTGCGGAATCGTCAGGCCGATCTGCTTTGCCGCCTTGAGATTGATGATCAGCTCAAACTTCATCGGCTGCTCCACCGGAAGGTCCACTGGTTTGGAGCCTTTGAGAATTTTGTCAACGAAGATTGCGGCGCGTCGATCCCTATCGCTTTGACTCGTGTCGTAGGTCATAAGCCCCCCTTCTTCGACAAATTCGCGCCTGTGGTATATCGCGGGAAGCCTGCTCTTCGCCGCAAACTCTACGATCCGTCTCCTGTATCTGTTGAACAGAGGTCCCCCGAGGTTCATCAAAGCACCGGCGCGCCCCTCGGTTACCGCTTGGAACACGCCATCGAAGTCTTCAGGCTTTCTCACCTCCAAGGATTGAAGTTTGACGCGTAGAGACCGGGCTGCGACCTCCGTCTCTTTAAAACCCGCCGCGGAACCTGAGTTAGTCGGATCCCAGAGGACAGCTACGAGAGCGAGCTTAGGAACAACTTCCTTGAGAAGCTCAAGCCGTTTGCCGCTTAGCTCCGCAGAGAAGGTGGTAAGCCCAGTGACATTTCCGCCTGGCCGGGCAAGGCTGGCGACAAATCCCGAGCCCACAGGATCACTATCCTGGGTCATGACAATGGGAATCGTACTCGTCGCCTCCTTGGCAGGACGGGTTGCATCCTCACCGAGCGTGACGATAACATCAACCTTCAGGTGGACCAGCTCGGCTGCGAGGGTAGGTAGCCGATCGGGCTTCCCGTCCGCATATCGCTCTTCAATTGTGATGTTCTGCCCCTCAATGTAGCCGATGTCACGCAATCCTTCACGAAATGTCTTGACGCGGGGCGCTTGAAGACTAGCAGAGTTGTACGATAGCAAACCTATCCGAGGGACTTTCTTCGGCTGCTGCGCCTCAACGAACGGAACAGTAGACAGTAGAGCAGTGGTTAGTAGACAGAGAATGATTTTTCTGTTCATGGCTTTTCTTTCTTACTGTTTCAGCCTGAGGCTGATCCGCCTATCTTTTTGGCGGAGCCTGTTGCCTAATGCCTATTTCCGCCAGAGGCGGATCAGCCTTTCTTTGTGGCTGAGCCTTCTGTTCACTTAATCACCCTATCCGCCCTTGACACAGGTAGCTACCGGAAGCTACATTACTGCTCATGAGAGCCATCGGTTTAAAGGTCCTGAAGAATAAGCTCAGCGAGTACGTTCGTCTCGCCGAGCACGGCGAGACGGTGCTGGTGACCGACCGGGACCGGGTCGTCGCGGAGATCGTTCCGCCTGAAAAAACCAGAAGCCCGGTGCTGGCCGATGCCTTACTAGCTGAGGCCGTCCGCAAAGGCTGGATCACGCCTCCGGCGCTGGCTGCATCCGGTCCCCCGCCGCGCAATCCCGTGACCTCTTTCCGTAAACTACAAAAGGAGCTTGGGCAAGACCGGAGCGATCGTTGATCTACCTCGATACTTCGGTTGCGCTGGCGCACCTTCTCGCGGAAGACCGCGCGCCTCCCGAACGCCTCTGGCAAGAACCGCTGATCTCCAGCCGGCTTATCGAGTACGAGATTTGGACTCGGATTCATGCGCGTAAACTGTCGCGATCGCACGCTGACGAAGTGCGCGCGCTGTTGGGTCGCCTGGCCTTGATAGAACTCTCTCAGCCCGTCCTGGCACGGGCGTTGGAGCCTTTTCCAAAACCGGTGAGAACCTTGGATGCCCTTCATTTGGCGTCGATGGACTTTCTCCGAAACCAAGGACAGTCCGTAACGCTTGCCAGCTATGACGACCGTTTAATTAACGTGGCGCGCGCTCTCCGCTTTCCGCTCTACAAGCTCTAATGATTGAAGATTTTCGGATTCAGATTTCCAATTCATAACTCAACACTCAAAATTCAAAACTAAAAATTATCCTACTTGATTACTCTATCCGCCCGCACCAGCACGTTCGGCGGAATCGTCAGGCCGATCTGCTTCGCTGCTTTTAGATTGATGATGAACTCGAACTTCATCGGCTGCTCGACGGGGAGATCCGCAGGTGTTCTGCCTTTCAGGATCTTATCGACATAGGTGGCAGCGCGCCGGTCCAAGTCGGTCACGTTCACGCCGTAGTACATAAGCCCTCCGGCTTCCACATATTCTGCCCTGTCGTATATCACCGGGAGCCGGCTCTTTACCGCGAGTTCTGCAATCTGTGGTCGCTGAGAACTGGCGAACGGGCCCGGCACCCGGAAGAGGACTGCATCAGCCCGGGCGTTAACTGCAGCTTGGAATGCGGTCTCAACATCCTTGGGATTTAGGATGTCTAGGTATTGAAGCTTTACTCCGAGCGCCCCTGCGGCCAACTCGATCTCTTTTAGCGTTTGCGCGTAGTCCGCGCTGGTTGAACTCGCGAAGACGGCCACGCGCGAGAGCCTGGGAACGACCTCCTTCAGAAGCTCCAGCCGTTTTCCGCTTAGCTCCGGGCGAAGGGTTGATAATCCAGTGATGTTCCCGCCCGGCCGCGCGAGGCTCGCGACCAAACCGCTTCCAACAGCATCGCCACCCAATATCATGACAATGGGAATTGCGGCGGTCGCCTCCTTGGCTGCGCTTATATCTGACGAACCGACCGCGACAATGACGTCTACCTTGAGACGCACCAGCTCGGCCGCGAGCGCGGGGAGGCGATCGAGTTTTCCCTCTGCATATCGATACTCAATGACAATGTTCTTCCCCTCGATGTAACCAAGCTCGCGCAAACCCTGCCGGAACACCTCAATGCGAGCCGAGCTAGCGGAAGGGGGGGTACCAGTTAGGTAACCTATCCGCGCGATTTTCTTCGGCTGCTGCGCCTCTGCCCTCGCCCCGCACACCGTGAGCGCGACGACGATTGCAAAAAGCCCCGCCCATTTTGGATTTTGGATTTTGGTTTTTCGATTATCGGAGTCGGAATCCAAAGATCGCATCCACGTTTTCATCTTCATGTGTTCTTTCCCCAATCCAAAATCCAAAATCGCAAATCCAAAATTATTTGATTACCTTACTTGCCCGCACCAGCACGTTCGGCGGTATCGTGAGTCCGAGCTGCTTGGCCGTTTTTAAATTGATCGCAAGTTCCACATCCTCGACCGTTTCAATGCGAAGATCGCGCGGCTGGGCGCCGCCGAGAATCTTTTGAACGTACTTCGCCGAAAGCCGACCAAGCTCGTAGTAGCTCTGGCCATAACTGGCAAGCGCGCCCTTGGTGACCAGTCCTCCCTCCTGAAACATCGTCGCCAGCTTCTTGGCGTTGGCCGTGTCGATGATAAGTTGCGATTGGCTACTTACCATCGCGTCCGAGATGAAGAAAAATGCGTCTGCCTCGCCGGCCTTGAGCGCTTTGACGGCGCTGCGCAGTTCCTCGACGGACGCAACGTGCCGCTCGATGAACTTGAGTCCCAGGCGCTTCGCTTCCTCTCGAGCCAACTGGGCCGCTTCCTTAGCCACCTTGTTGGCCGGATCGTAAATGGTTAACACGCTGCGCAGTTTTGGGAAAAGCTCCTTCAAGATCTCCAAGCGTTTCCCGGTAAGGTCCTTCAACAAGAAGTGCACGCCCGTAAGTCTGCCGCCCGGTTTTGCGAAGCTCTCCACAAGCCCGCCCGCGACCGGATCGCTGCCAACGGTGAAAACGATCGGGACTTCCGTCGTTGCCTTCTTGGTCGCTGCGACGACGGTCGAGGCAAAGGCATAGATGAGTTTCACTTTCTCCCGTTCGAGATTCCGCGCCGCCTCCTCCACGGCCTTGAGATCGCCTTTGGAATCCCGGATATCGAGCGTGAATTGTTTCCCTTCTTCGTATCCAAGTTCCTTCATCCCTTGGCGGAGGCCGTCGATTGCCTCGTACCCGGCGCCGCCCTGAAGCAGCACGCCGACGCGAACGGGCTTGGTCTGCTGCGGCATCGCTGGAGAAACAGAGGCCAGCACTACAGTCGCTATAAAAATTAGAATTTTCTTACTCATGTTCTTCCCCAATCCAAAATCTAAAATCAAAAATCCAAAATTCATCTAATCACCTTATCCGCCCGCACCAGCACGTTCGGCGGAATCGTGAGCCCGATCTGCTTGGCGGCTTTCAGATTGATAATGAACTCGAACTTTATCGGCTGCTCGACGGGGAGGTCGGCGGGTTTGCGGCCTTTCAGGATCTTGTCGACAAAAACGGCGGCGCGCCTCCACAAATCCACGAAGCTCGTTCCGTAACTCATAAGCCCCCCGGCTTCCAAAAATTCTAGCTGGGCGTAAATGACCGGGAGCTGGTTTTTTACCGCGAGTCCTACAACCTGTGTTCGCTGTAAAAGAAGGACGGGGTTCGACAGCACCAGGACTGCCCTAGCACGCTCCTTCTTGGCGGCTTGGAATGCAGTCTCAATATCCTTTGGATCGAGTACGTCCAGGTACTGAACCCGCACTCCGAATGCTCCGGCGGCGACTTCCGTCTCTCTTAGCGATTGTGCGTTGCCCGGATTGGTCGAAATACCGAGGACGGCCACGCGGGAGAGATTAGGAATGATCTCCTTCAGAAGCTCCAGTTGTTTGCCGCTAATCTCCGGGGCAAGGGTGGCCAACCCCGTAATGTTCCCGCCAGGCCGTGCCAAGCTGGCGACGAACCCAGTTCCAACAGGATCGAAATCCTGCGCCATGACAATGGGAATCGTACCGGTTGCTTCCTTGGCGCGACGGGTGGATAGCGGACCCCCCGTAACGATGATGTCTACTTTGAGACGCACTAGTTCGGCCACGAGGTCAGGAAGCCGTTCCAACTTTCCGTCGGCTGATCGACGATCAATGACAATGTCTTTTCCCTCGATATATCCAAGCTCGCGCAGCCTTTGGAGGAATGCGTCGTACCGGTCCGAGATAGAGGAAAAAGAGACACCAATTAGGAACCCTATCCGGGGGACTTTCGTTGGCTGCTGCGCGTCGGCGAGATGGACCGATATTAGAACGAGCGCGGCAGCTACGAGAACATAAATTTTTCTGCTCATGAAGTTTTCTCCTACTTACTGTTTCAGCCTGATCCTCCTGAGGCGGACCCGCCGTGCATTGTGGCGGGGGCTGATCCGCCAATCTTTTTGGCGGAGCCTTGCTTCGGCTCATGTTTTTCCCCACCTGAGTTTGAGCGCAAGCGTCGTGCCACATTTGCGCAGGTGGCTTCCTAAAGTCAAGACGCTGGAATCGCAGCCGATTTTTTGAGGCGTGAGCTATCGGAGAATTACGAGAGCAGTGGCAAGGGTAGCAGTTTTGCTACCACGAGTAGCAGAAATGCTTCTCCCAATTTTGGATTATAAGACCCGCACCCAAATAAGCCTTTCCCCAATCCAAAATCCAAAATCTAAAATCCAAAATGTTTCTAGTCGATCTTGAGGGATTTCATGAGCCGGAACAGGTGGGTTTTGTGAAGGCCCAGCAGCTTGGCCGCTTCGGTGCGGTTGCCTTCGACTTGGGCCAACGCCTTCTGGATCATCTCGCGGCGCGCGACATCGACCGCTTCGTGGTAGGACAGACCGGCGGATGAAGTAGCTATTCCGCCGCCCGTGATGATCGGCGGCAAGTCGTTCAAAGTAAGTAGTGGTCCCTGCCCGAGCACGACGGCGCGCTCGATGACGTTGCCGAGCTCGCGCACGTTTCCCGGCCATGGATAAGCGCGCAGCTTTTTCAAAGCTTCCGAAGCGATCTCGGTGAAAATTTTTTTAGTCTCCTTCGAGAAGCGCTCAAGAAAAAATTTCGCCAGCTCGGGGACGTCTTCCTTTCTTTCCCTTAGCGGCGGCAGGTGAATGGGAACGACGTTGAGACGATAGTAGAGATCTTCGCGGAAGCGTCCTTGTTTAACGTCGCCGTCCAGGTCCCGATTGGTCGCCGCGATGATTCTCACGTCGACCGGGATCGGCTTGGTTCCGCCGACCCGCTCGAACTCACGCTCTTGAAGAAATCGCAGCAGCTTGGTTTGCAGCTCGGAAGTGATGTCGCCGACTTCATCGAGAAAAACCGTGCCGCCCTCGGCCAGCTCCAACTTTCCCTTCTTGAGCTGGTGCGCGCCGGTAAAAGCGCCCTTCTCGTGGCCGAACAAATCGCTTTCCAAAAGTTCCTTCGACAACCCGACGCAGTTGATCGCGACGAACGGCTTGTCGCTTCTCTCGCTCCAGTTGTGGATCGCGCGCGCGAGAAGTTCCTTGCCCGTGCCGCTCTCGCCCAAGAGCAACACCGTCGCTTTGCTGCCCGCCGCCTTTTTGGCCGCATCCACCGCCTGATTCATCTTGGCGCTTTTCCCGAGAACAAGGTGGTGCCGCTCGCTGACTTCCTCCGAGAGAATTTCGACCTCTCTCCTGAGCTTTTCCCGGTCCAAAGCCTTCTCGACAACCAGGGCCAGATGATCCGGCTCGAAAGGCTTGGGAATAAAATCGTAGGCCCCTTCCCTCATCGCCTGCACGGCCCGCTCGATGCTTCCATAGGCTGTGACCAGAACAATCGGCGTTTCGTGGCCCCTGCTGCGCAGCTCCTTCAAGACGTCGATCCCGTTCATGTCAGGCATCTGATAGTCGAGGAGAACGAGATCGGGATGGAACGATTCGAATTTGCCGAGCGCCTCGGCGCCGCTGCCGGCTCTTTCGATGGAATATCCGCGATCGGTCAATTCCTGTTCGAGAAGATCCAGGTTGAACGGCTCGTCGTCCACGATGAGAATCTTGCTGGCCATCGTCCTATTTTTGACTTTCCTTCGAGACCTTCGTGTCCGCCAGAGGACGGATCAGCCACAGTTTTTAAGGCTGATCCTTCGTGGTTAAAATCTCCTCACCACGAAGAGCACGAAGCACACGAAGTTTGGATCATCAGGCACAAAGAGTGCAAAGAAAAAATATCTCGCTATCTCTTCGAACTTCACGCGCGTTTGCGGCCTGATCCTTGGCTTCTCTTCCTATTGCCTGTTGCCTACTGCCTAATGCCTGTTTCCGCCAGATCCTCCTGAGGCGGACCCGCCGTGCATTGTGGCGGGGGCGGATCAGCCTTTCTTTGTGGCTGAGCCTTCTGTTCACTTAATCACCTTATCCGCCCGCACCAGCACGTTTGGCGGAATCGTCAAGCCGATCTGCTTCGCCGCTTTCAGATTGATGATGAACTCGAACTTCATCGGCTGTTCCACCGGGAGATCGGCGGGCTTTCTGCCTTTCAGTATCTTGTCCACGTACGTAGCGGCGCGCCGGAACAAGTCGGGAGTATTCGCGCCATAGTACATGAGGCCACCGGCTTCCGTATATTCCGTTTGTGGGTATATCGCCGGGAGCCGGCTCGTTACCGCGAGTTCTGCAATCTGTGCTCGCTGAGAAAAGAAGATGGGGCTCTGCAGCACGAGGACTGCCTCTGCACGCCCCTTCGTTGCGGCTCGGAATGCCGTCTCAATATCCTTAACATCGAGTACGTCTAGATATTGAACCTGCACCTTGAATGCTCCGGCGGCGAGTTCCACTTCTTTTAACGATTGTGCGTTGCCCAGTCGTGTCGAATTGCCCAGGACGGCCACGCGGGAAAGCTTAGGAATGATCTCCTTCAGAATCTCCAGTCGTTTTCCGCTTAGCTCCGGAGCAAGGGTGGACAACCCGGTAATGTTTCCTCCCGGCCGCGCTAGGCTGGCGACGAATCCGGTTCCAATGGGATCGGTATCCTGGGTCATGACAATGGGAATGGTATTCGTCGCTTCCTTGGCAGCACGCGTGTCTGTGGTACCAGCCGCGACGATGATGTCTACCTTGAGGCGCACTAGCTCGGCCGCGAGCGCGGGGAGGAGATCAGCCTTTCCCTCCGCAGATCGCCACTCAATGACAATGTTTTTCCCCTCCACGTATCCAAGCTCGCGCAGACCTTGGCGGAGAGCCTCGATGCGGGCCGAGATAATGGAAAGCGAAGTTGCACTTAGGAATCCTATCCGGGGGATTTTTGTCGGCTGCTGCGCCTCGGTGGAAACGCTAAGCGCAAAGAGCATGGTGCATAGAGCGATGCAAAAGATTTTTTTCTTCATGGTTTTCTTTCTTACTATGGCCTACTGCCTAATGCCTGTTGTCTGATTTTTTATTGCCGTTGCGGCAACGAGAAGCAAAACTGCGCGCCTTGGGGCGAGTTGGCCTCGATCCAGAAGCGGCCGCCGTGAAGGCGCACGAATTCCCGCACCACTTTGAGCCCGAGACCGAATCCGTCTCCGGCGTCGGATTCCCTCCGTAGAGACGCAACGCCTTTATCGAAAAGCGGCGAGAGTAGCTCCTTCGGAACGCCCGGCCCCTCGTCCACGACCCGGATCGTTATCCGGCCGTCCTGGGGCCGCGCCCGTATCGTGATCTTTCCGCCGCGCGGAGAAAACTTGACCGCGTTGGCCAATAGATTTTGCATCACCCGGACAATTTTGACCCGGTCCGCCACCAGCGGCACGTCTTGGTCCGGAAAGTCCTTGACCATGACGAGTTGCTTCTTTTTTGCCTGGTAGTAAAAATCCTTCAGTGATTCATCGAGCATCTCGATGAGAAAGGTCGCGCTTGGACTCAGTCTCAGAGTATCCGATTTGATGCGGTAGGTTTCGAGAACATTGTCGATTAGAAACGTCATTTCGCTTGCCGCCCGCAAAACGAGCTCGAAGTATTCGCGGCGTCCGGTGAAATCATCCAAGATTTTTGGATTCTCCTCCACCACCCCGGTCATGCCGATCAAGTTGCTGACCGGCACCCTGAGATCGTGAGAGAGCTTGGGGATCAACGAAGCCTCGAAGTCGCGCTGCCTTTCGAGCTCGCCCAAGAGGCGCTCCTTGTCCTGAACCCAGAACCAGATTCCTAATCCAAACAGCCCTGCGCCCAATGTCAGGAAAAGGTTTTCAATGAACCAATCTTCCCAGCGCGGTTGAATGAAAAAATTATCGTAAGCGTCGGCGAAGCTCCCGACGAGCAAAAGGAGAGAACCCAAGGACAATGTCTTGGCCGATTTCCAATGAGGCAGGACCGCGAGATTCCAGAGAAAAACAAACAGGAAGAAGAGCCCCTCAAAAACGATGGCCTCCCAGGCCATCGTCTCTTTCCGCCCTGGAGACACCCGGTAAAACAAATAACCGAACACCGCCAGAACAAAGATCAGCATCAGAGCGACGCTGAGCACCTTTCGAGCCAGATTCGCTCTCAAAGGATCTCCTCAAGCTGCCGGCGGCGCCATCCAGACAAAGATTTGCGGACCATCACCATCAGTATAAAGCCTAAAGCCAAGCTCCTCACCTGTCAACCGGAGAAGCTGTGCGGTGGAAAATGCCGGCGAAGGTCACTATATTGAAACTAGAAAAGCAATCCCAGCGAATAGAGGAGGAGAATGACCATGGTTAAACCAATGGAATTTTTCGGCATCGAGTACAAAGAAGGCGCTCTGGAACCCAAGGTGGCGCAGCTCATCCGTCTTGCAGTAAACCTCGCCATCGGACACGAGTACGGCGCCAAGCTTCATCTCGACAGAGCGCGCAAGCTCGGCGCAACCGAAGACGAAATCTGGGAGACCACCTTCTACTCGATCCGACCCGTGGCCGCCCAGATAAAAAATTTCGCCAAGAAAATAATCAGCAACGACCCGAAGTACGGCGGGGCTCGATAGCCGGAATTATTGATCTTCGTGCTCTTTCCGCCAAAGTCCGCCACAGGGCCTCGGACGGATGCGTCCATTGGCGCAGACGGATCAGCCAAAGTTTGGTGGCTGACGTGGTGATAAACTTTTTAACCACATGTTTGGCCGTGAATCATCCGGGCTAGAAATCTCATGAACCCGTGGACGGTCGAAGTCGGCGAAGAGGACTTTGAGACGGAAGTTCTGGAGCGCTCTCAACAGGCCCCGGTGGTCGTCGATTTTTGGGCGCCGTGGTGCGGCCCCTGCAAAGTGCTCGGCCCGGTACTGGAGCGTCTCGCAGAAGAGCACCAAGGAGATTTCATCCTCGCGAAGATAAACGTGGACGAAAATCCCGAGCTGGCGGCGCTCTTTCATATTCAGGGAATCCCCGCGGTCAAAGTTTTTAAGGATGGCAGGATGGCGGGGGAATTTACCGGCGCGTTACCCGAGGGCACCGTGCGCGAATTGTTGTCCCGCTTTTTGCCGACGGAGTCGGACCGCGACGCCGTGGAGGCGGAGCAGTTGGAAAAAGCCGGGCAAACGGACGAGGCCAAGGCGCTCTATGAGATGATCCTACAATCGGCGCCGAATCATTCCAGGGCGCTTATCGGCTTGGCGCGCATTCTCACCGCCGCGGGCGAAGAAAAAAAAGCGCTCGAAGCGCTCGAAAAAGTGCCGGTCACCGATCCCGCGCGCAAACAGGCCGACCGGCTCATCGCCCGCCTGACGCTCAAAACGGCGACCGGTCAAGACGAGGCGGCACTACGCGCGGCCCTGGCTTCGGACCCCGACAATCTGGAGAAACGGTTCGAGCTGGCTCAAGCACTGGCCGCGCACGAGCGCTACGAAGAAGCGCTGGCGGAGTTTCTGTCCGTCATCAAAAAAGACCGGAGCTTCCGCGACGACGGCGCGCGCAAAGCGATGCTCAAGATCTTTGAAGTGCTCGGCGACGATGATGAATCGACAAGAAAGTTCCGCTCAGATCTGGCGCAGGTCCTTTTCCGTTGAAGCGATTCCGTTCTTTTCGGCTTCCGCGTACCAGAAGCGCTCGCCGTCGAACGCCATGCACTGCGGGATGAAATCGACCGGAAGACGCTCGACCACCAGCTCGCGCGCCGGATCGTAGCGGGAAAAAAAATATTTTCCGTGGCGCTTCTCGCCCCAGTGCGCCAACGGCCCAGGTTCCAATTCGATCAGCCACAAATCATGCCTGTGCGTTGCCGGGCTGAACGTTTCATTCTCCGTCTTAATGATCCAATTCGTCTTGCCGGTCTCCGGGTCCAGGCAGTAGAGCTTGCGGTTGTTGCGGTGCGTGATCCAGAGCTTGCCGTCGACGAGCGTCGCGCCCGCCGCCGCGCCCTCGGGGCAGCCAAAGGTGCGTGTCGCCTTGTCCTCTGCAAACGACCAGAAGACGATTTGCCGGTCGAGCTTTCCCCCGCCGGTCAACAACCACAGGCCCGTCTCGGTCGGCGAGACGTCCCAGACTTCGTGGTCGTAAGTGAGCTTTGTCTCGGTTCTTCCGCTTGCCGGATCGTGCGTCGCCACCAGACGATGCTCCGGCACGGCGAGCCAAAGCAGACGGCCGTCGTGATGCATTCCGGCTACGGAGATATCGCTCAGCTCAGGCGCCACGGTCAACTAAGCTATGGGAATTCGATTTTCGGATCAAGCCGGACAGCTTCGAACTCGAATCCGATGGAAGAACGTAATAGGATGGATTTCGATGGCGCTCAGAAACCCCAAACATGCATCCACGGTGCTGCTGATTCGCCCCGATCCGGACGGGAAATTTGAGATCCTGCTGACCCGCCGTCCGAATGAAATGAAATTTCTGGGAGGATTTTACGTCTTTCCGGGAGGCAGCGTCGGACCGGAAGATCGGTCGGAGAAAACCTTGCGGCGCTGCCGCGGGCTTTCGGCACCAGAGGCGCGAAAAATTCTCGGAGACGATCTGAGCCCGGAGCTTTCTTTGGCGCACTGGGTCGCGGTCATCCGGGAGTTGTTCGAGGAAGTCGGAATTCTCCTCTGCGTCACGGAGAGCGGCGCGGCGCCGGATGTGAAGGACGGCGAGCGGTTGGAAAAAAAACGCCAAGCACTCGTTGCGGGAACTTTGGACTTCGGCTCATTCCTTGACGCGGAAAATCTATTCTGCGATCTCGCTCGCGCGGTTTACTTTTCTCACCGCGTCACGCCGGAATTCTATCCGATGCGCTTCGATACACGTTTTTATCTTGCTTCACTTCCCACCGGTCAAACAGCGCTCTCCCGCTCCGAAGAAGTCGCCGATAGTCTTTGGACCACCCCGCAGCTCGCACTGAAAGAAGCCAATCGAAGTCTGCCGCTCCTCCCGCCAACGACGACGATGCTGCAGAACCTTTGCGCGTATGATTCGTGGGAGAGCCTGCGCGAAAAATTTAAGCTGCGTTGATCCTCACGGAGTGAACGCTTCGTTCACCGAGGAATAGGTCGCGCCCGGCTGCGGGCCGCCGGAAATCACGTAGATCGTCTCTCCTGCCACCGACGCTCCCAGGCCGTGGCGCGCGGTGGGCATCGGACTCATCGTCGTCCAGGTGTTCTTCGCGGGATCGTAGGCTTCGTTCTCGTTGAAGGTACGGGAAAGCGTTTCGCCACCGAAGACGAAAATCCGCCCGCCCAGCGCACCGGCGGCGATACCGCTGCGCGCAGTCGGCATCGGCGCGAGCGCGCGCCACTTGTCGGTTGCGGGGTCGTATTCCTCGTTTACGGTAATGTTGCGTCCGTGGTTGCCGTCGAGCCTTCCGCCGATGGCGTAGAGCTTGCCAGTTAGGACGCCGACGGCATGATGGTCTCTCGGAGACGGCATGGCGGCGCGTTGGGTCCAGCGATTCTGCGCGGGATCGTATTCTTCGTTGGCGGAAGTGTTGCGCCCATTGGTTCCGACGCCGCCGACGGCATAGATCTTCTCGCCGATTACCCCAACCGCCAATGCGCCGCGCGCGGTCGGCATCGGCGCTACGGCGCGCCAGCGATCTGAAACCGGATCGTATTCATAAACCGTGTTTAGCGATGCGCCGGAGGCGTACCCGCCTAGGACGTATATTTTTCCGGACACGGCGGCCGCTCCGACGTGGTGGAGCGGACGCAGCAGAGGCGCGCGACGGCGCCAGCGATCCGTAGACGGGTCATACTCTTCGACCAGATCTCCATTTTTTCCGAAGCCGCCCATCACGTAGATCTTGCCGCCGAGCGCGGCGGCGGCAACCTCGGTTCGCGCCGAAGGCGTAGGCGCTTTCGTCGCCCACTTACCTTGTTGGGCGGAAGCCGCGGCGGGAAAAGCCAACACCGCCGAAGCGAGCAGACAAAGTGCGAAAAGGTTTGCTGGTCTCACGGCTGGCTTTACAATAAAGTAATTTTCTGTTTTGTTTAAGACCTGATTTTATTCAAAGTTTGCTTTTTTCGGAGAGATCCTTCACGGAGTTTACCCTGAACAGAGAGAGATCCTTCGCTTCGCTCAGGATGACGGATGAAGGGTTCAGGATGACGGACTTTCTTATGTCTTTCTGAGCGCTTCGCTTTCTGTCATGCTGAGAGAAGCGAAGCATCTCTCTTTTCCGCTCAGGGCAGGCTCCGCGAAGAATATCGATTCTGCGAAGTTTTAGAGGAGACGCACATATGAACGCGCTAAAACCGGAAACTTTTCTCAAAGCACTGGACGAGCGGCGAGAGGCCGCGTGGACGAGGATGACCGCCGACCGGAAAAGTTACGGCGCGGAAAAGCCGCTGACGCGCGCGGTCATCCTGCGCCGGCTGCAATTCGGCGTCGTCATGGAGCGGCGCGCCGGCGAGGTCACTGCGCGATGGGTCGCCCACGTGCCCGACCTGGACATCCAGCGGCCGCTCTCGGACTATGTCGCCAACGAACTCAAGCACGCCAGCATCCTGCGCGAGAGGATCAAGGAGCTCGACGGAGATCCCGACGCGCTCTGGAGCGCGCCGCTCCCCGGGCTGAAGGAATTGTGGGACTATCACGCTTCGCTGGGATCTTTTTGCGAGCTGTTGGCGAGCGTGCAGTACGGCCACGAAGAATTTTTCCCGCGCACGTCGAAATCTTTCATCGAGCGCGTCGAGCCGATCGACCCGAAAACCGCTTCGATCTATCGCGATACTCTGTTGGGAGATGAAGAAGGACACGAGTGGCTGGCGCCCGAGGCGCTCAAGCGCTACGCCCTGGACGGCGAAACACAAGAGAAATGTCTGAAGGCGCTGGAGCGCGGCTGCGATCTCTTCGCCCGCGCGATTCAAAGCTTCAACCGGGGCAATTCTACTTGAACGGCGGGCCCATCGAAAACAGCGAGTTTTTCTTTCCCGCCGTCAGTGCTTCGGCTCTATTCTCTTTCCGTAGGTGATCTCGCCTTTATCGACTCTGAGAGAAAATCCGCAATCCGGGTTTGTGCAGGCCCACGCCTTGAATATCACCGAAGCGCCTTCCTGGCCGTAGTCCGATAATGGGATCAGCAACCCGTTGCTGCACTTCTGGCATTTCGGCAGTTCCATCTCCGCACCTCCTTTGGGCTCATCAAACAGTTCGGAACCACACGCTGTCAAAAGTTTATAGAACGGAAACGGTCAAATCAAGCAAGCCGACCGCACATTTTATCGCAGAGCCTTCGCGCGTCGGCCGGAGTTGAGGAGGGGGTTCTCCGATGGGTAGGAATGGAGACTACATCTTCGTGTCGCGGCGTTTGTCTTCCTTCTTCTCCGGCGCGCGGCATCCCTAAGAACCGTAGAAGCGCCGGGCGTTTTCTTCCAGGATTTTTTTTCGCGCCGAAATGGCGAGATCGTCGCGCTGTCTGAGAAAGCGCGCCGTTCCTTCGGTGCGGTCGGCGTGGGGATAGTCTGAAGAATACAGCAGCTTGTCTTCGCCAAGTTCTTCCACGATACGAGCCAGCGCGCCTTCGTTGCCTTCGCAGCCAAAAAAGATTCTACCGGAGTTAAAATACTCGCGCGGCGGACGGTCGATCAACTGGTGCGCGTTGTAGCGCGGGTTGTCGAAGTGATCGTCCATGCGCTCGACGTAGGCGGCGACCCAATTGCAGCCGCCTTCGAGAAACGCAAAGCGCAGGTTCGCGTAGCGCTCCATCAATCCCGAGCACATCACGCTGGTGAATCCGGCCATGATGGGAAAAATTCCAGCCAGCACGCGATTGGGGAAAAAATGGGGAAACAGCTCGCTCACCGCGGGAAATTCCAGACTGAAATGGACGGCGATCGGCAGAATAAGACGGTTCGCCTCGGCGAAGAAAGGCTCGTGATCGGAATGATCGAGACGATTGGCGCCGATCGTGCCGCTTACCATCACGGCGGCGAGACCGCGCTCTTTGATCCGCGCGACTTCCGCGGCGGCGCCTGCGGGATCATTGAGGCAAACCAGTCCAACGCCTTTCAGACGATCCGGCGCTTCCGCGCATACTTTAGCGAGCCAGGTGTTGTAGGCGCGGCAGACTGCGTTTCCGAGCACGCCGTCTTTCCACGAATTGATGTGCAGGAGAAAACTCGGATAGAGATACTGAACGTCGATTCCTTCTTTGTCTAAATCTTCCAGCCGTTCTTTGACGCTCGATAAAGTTTGGCTGGCGACCGACGCGCGCCGCGCCTCCCGGAGCTTTTTCCCCGGCGGCGCCGCCGCGCCGGGATTGCCGGCGCCGGGAATACTCGGCCGTTTGTAGCGCGTCGATCCGTCCACGACCCAGAAATTATGGCCCTCTTCGTCGCCCACGAGCCGCGGGCGATAGTTGCGCAGCGGCGGCTCCATATATTTTTCGAAGACCTCCTCGGTCTCGAAAAGATGTCCATCGGCGTCAATGATCATCGTTTTACCTCTGTTTTCCGAATTCTTCGGAAATGGATGTCAGCACCAAGCCAGTCAGCCTTCAAGTCGCTCACATTCCCTCACTCTCGCCCTCTCCCAGAGGGAGAGGGAAGGGGTGAGGGTCTTCAGACGCGAAAGTGAAGCCAAAGGTTTAGTGCTGGCTCATTCCGCCAAGCCGATTTTGACGAGATCCACTTCCACGCCTAACCCGGGTTTTTCCGGCGGCGAAGAGAATCCGCCGGTGATTTCCAATCCGCTCGCGGGATCGTTAGCCATGCGTTCGAACTCGCCGATCTCGCACGGCAGCTTCAAATCTTTGAGACTCGCCGCCAGATGTACGTTGGCGGCGTCGAGCAGCCGGCTGCCGGGCGCAGTGCCGACAAGATAATCGATGCCGGCGGCTTCGCACACCGCGGCGGCCTTCCGCGCCTTAAAGATGCCCCCCATCTTGGGAATTTTTAAGCTGATCACGTCCGCCGCGCCGGCTTCGATGATTCTGAGCGCGTCGGTCGCCGAGTTGACCGCCTCGTCCGCCATGACCAGCGGCGCGACCGATTGCCTGACCAAAGCCATGCCTTTCAAATCCGTCGCCTTGACCGGCTGCTCGACCAGCATGACATCATACGGCGCCATCCGGTTGATGCTCCCGATCGCCTCTTTGGGAGAGCAGGCCTGATTGAAGTCGATCGTGATCGTGACCTCGGGGCCGACCGCGTCGCGCACGCGCTTCACGCGCTCGACGTCGTCTCTGACGTTGTTTCCGACTTTGAGCTTCAGCGCCGTGTAGCCGCGCTTTACCAGCTCCGTCGATCTCTCCGCCATCTCTTTCGGAGCGAACATTCCCATCAGCCGCGTGACGCGCACGCGCGGGTGGATGACGCCGCCGAAGAGCCGGTTCGCCGGCACACCGAGAATTTTTCCCGTCAGATCGTGCAGCGCCAAGTCGATGCCTGACTTGGCCCGCTCAGCGCCGCGCACGATGGAATCGAGCTTGTGCATGATTGCTTCGATGTCGAAAGGGTCGGCGCCGGTTATGGCTGGAGCGAAGCGGTTATTCAGCAGCTCGAGAACGTTGGCGCCGGTATCGCCCGCGATGAAGAGCGCGCCCGGACTCGCGATGCCGATGCCGAAGATTTTCTCGTCGGTGTCAATGCGCACGAAGATCAGCTCATGCGTGTCGTGACCGCCGAGAGAAGTCTTCCATCCGGTCATCGTGTTTTGAACTTTATGCGAGACCGCGCGAACCCGGGTGATTTTCATTTCAACGCCTCCGATGACGCTTGGTTTTACCTCCGCAGGGATCGTCTTTGCAACCTATTCTATGCGCTGCGTATCGCTGCTGTGCTCTGTCGAAGAGCTGAGTGAATGGTTGCGGGGTGACTCCTGTGAGCGCCGGCCGAGATAGGCGGCTGGGTGTTAGGGAGATAGGCCGCTGACTCCGGCAGTATTTTACGGCCAGCAGATTGTTGACAAGTTGGAGTAGTTGGCCGATATTGCAATCGATTCGGATTTGATTATTGGAACCGTGTTCGGAGATAGGCCGATCGGCATTTGCCACCTCCTAAAGCGGGTCACTTAATAGTTGAACTAAACCGCTTCGCGGTGGCTCTGCTTGTGTAGGGCCAGTTCTTCTCACTGACCTTCTCGTTTTCCATTCAACTTTCTTCCTCATCGCATCGGTCCGTAGCCGTTTTGCTCCTCTGTGATACCCTCGCTCCCAAATTTAAATCCAAGGAGGGTTTGTTATGGGAGCACTACGGACCAAGATGATCGAGGAGATGAAGCTGAGAAACTTCTCGCCGAGGACCGAGCAGTCCTACGTTTCAGCGATGGTGGGATTGGTAAAGCACTACCGTCAGTCGCCGGATCAGTTGACTCAAGAGCAGATCCGCACTTATCTGTTACACCTCAAAGAGCGAGGCCTCTCACCGAGTTCGCGCAACGTGGCGATCTCGGGGATGAAGTTCTTTTACCATCAGATTCTGGACTGGGACGAACAGAAGCTGTTTTTGCCACCGCGAAAAGGGAGCTGGCGATTGCCGGAGGTGTTAAGCCCCAAGGAAGTCGAGCGCCTGCTTTGTGCCAACGGCAAGCTTCGAGACCGCTGTCTTTTGATGACCGCCTATGCCACGGGAGTTCGTGTGAGCGAGCTGGTCAGGCTCAAAGTGAGCGACATCGACAGTGAACGGATGATGGTTAAGGTGGAGCAGGGCAAGGGGAAAAAAGACCGCTACACGATTCTGTCAGGGCGGCTGCTCTCAGAGCTGCGCATGTATTGGAAGGAGCATCGCTCCCCAACTTGGCTTTTTCCCAATGCCAAGGGCAATGCGATTTCCATTGACTACGCCCAGAGGATTTACAACTGGGCCAAACTCAAAGCTCAAATCCACAAAGGCAAAGGCATCCATACCTTGCGCCATTGTTTTGCCACGCATCTGTTAGAGGCCGGGGTGGACCTGGTGACCATTAAGACGCTGTTGGGTCATAACTCGCTTCAGAGCACCCAGCGTTACTTGCAGATTCGACAGCCCAAGCTTGTCTCTACGGGGAGTCCGCTGGACCTTTTGAGATTCCCTGACTGAAAGGCGTCTTCGGCATGCTGCCTCGCGATCATCGGCGGGCAGCAGGAGAAGCGCGCCCCGAGCTGGCCGATATCTTTCGTAGGTACGGGGAGAGCTACCGCAAGACGCATTTCTTACCTGCTTCTCAGCGTAAGGTGATGCGGGCCGTTTCAGTCTGCCGCACCCAAGAGCTGGGAGGGCATCTCAAGCAGTGCGACACTTGCGGTTTTGAGCACCCGACCTATAACTCCTGCCGTAACCGCCACTGCCCCAAATGCCAATCCTTGGCCAAGGCCAAGTGGCTGGAGAGGCAAAGCTCTGAGCTTCTGCCGGCGGGCTACTTCCATCTGGTGTTTACCTTACCGCACGAATTTAACCGTCTGATTCTCGCCCACAAAAAGATTCTGTTAGCTCTTCTCTTTAAAGCCGTCAGCGAAACGCTCCTTCAGTTTGGCCAAAGACGTTTGGGCGGAACTTTGGGGATTACCGCCGTGCTCCATACCTGGGATCAAACGCTCAAAGATCATTTTCATCTACACTGTCTGATCCCTGCCGGCGCCTTGTCCTTCGATCACGGGCGCTGGAGATCGGCGCGCAAAAACTTTCTGTTCCCCGTCACGGCTTTGAGCCGGGTCTTTCGTGGAAAGTTTCTCGATCTGTTAGAACAGGCCTATGAAAAAGGGAAAATCCCACCGGCCAACAACGAGATCAAAGCATCACGCCAAAAGAGCTGGGTTGTCTACGCCAAAAAGCCGTTCGGTTCTCCCCAGACTGTGCTTGACTACCTCGGCCGCTACACCCACCGCGTGGCTCTCTCCAATTACCGCATCGTTACAGTCGAAAACGGAGAAGTCATTTTGAGCTACAGAGATCGCAAAGACGGGGACCAAAAAAAGACCCTCACCCTCGATGCCCAAGAATTTATCCGCCGCTTCTTGCTCCACGTCTTGCCCGATGGCTTCATGCGCGTCCGTCACTTCGGCTTTCTCGCTAATCGCTCCAAGAAGCAAGCTCTCCCTCAATGCCGCAAACTGTTGGGACTTAATCCCGCCTTACCTGAAATTCCCAAACGATCAGCCCACGATCTGCTTCGGGAACTTACCGGCATCGATCTTAGTCGCTGCCCTCGTTGCCAGAAGGGAACCATGATCGTCGTCGCTGAGCTGCCAGCGCTGCCGTACTCTCCCCAATGGGATTCCTCATGAGAAAAGCTCAACCGCTCTTGTGCTTCTTTAACTCTCAACTTGCCCTCTTCGCACAGGTGTGTCTGCCGACACCAAGAAGTGGCTGCCAAACCCCATGGCACCGTGGTAATCACGGAAAATCTATCAGCGTCGAACTCGACCTTCACCCACACGCCGTTCGATTGCCAACACAGCACTCCACTCTGCGCCGCTGCGTCACTTTACAATCCGCATAGCCGAGACGTACGCGCTGCTTCGCGGTTTAGTCCAACACGTTTTATCCCCCCGTCGCCACTTCGCCGACCTATCCGAAGCTTGATTGCTTCCAGGCTTTGGGGATAAAACGCTATACGTTCGGCTGCACGCAGGTGCTTGGCTTATCACGCTAACCTCCGAGAGGAGCGTGACATCACTCTAGGATTACAGTGACGCATGCGCCCTCGCCAGTTACTCTACAACGCGGCAAACAGACTCACGGTTTGGGCAATCCGCGTCGGCATTCCGCGGCCCCCATACACGCGGGAGAACGCGCTCATTGTCGAAACGGTTGGCCGCCGCTCCGGCAAGCGCCGGCAAGTGCCCGTCGCCTACCTGGAGGAGCGTGGCGAGTTGATCGTCGTCGTTGAGCACGGCCTCCGGGCGCAATGGGTCCAAAATGCACTCGCGCACGAGGGTCAACTGCGCATCTTCCTGCGCGGACGCTGGCGCCGCGCGCGGCTCCGCATGTTGGAGGGCGACCCCGACGCGTACCTGCACCGGATGAACCGACTCCACGCCGCACTGCTCCGCAGGCACGCTACCACCCTCGGACTCGCGGCGATCACGCTGGAGTGAGCGGGAGGAGACCTGCTGGTCGGGTATGACGCCACCAGAGAGCGCGGTGGTGGTAGTGGAGGAAGCGGTCTGAACCTCCATGGAGCCTCTCGTGCGGAGCGTGTACGTGGCTCATCGGACCCGGAGGCGGTCCCCAGAAACGGGTGACGTCATGTCTTGGGCCTTGACGCACGAAAGGGCATGCTTCCCGTGAGAGGGCCAGCATGTGCTCTACTGGTTATCCATGACCCTTGTGAGGGGCCTCTCTGGGATCAGCGCTCCAGCCGCACACCGTATCGTGGAGAGGGGGCGGTAGGCGCGGCCCGTGTGGAGGTCCGCGCCGAACAAAGCGCTGCAGCCGACTGCTTCCAGCCTCCGCTCGTACCTCGCTGCGGCTTCCAGGCGCGCCTGACGCCGGGCGTTGAGGCTGTAGGGGCAAAGGCCGTGGGGGCACGGATATCTACGAAATTCACTTACCGTGCTATGCTGATCAGTATACTCACTAGGCATCTATCGCCGTAGAAAGTGTTGCTACAAGTCTCGATGTCTGCTGTGATATCATAGGCATGGAATTCAAGTAGGATGAGAAGAAAGCAGCAGCGAATCTGGCGGATCATGGAGTTTCATTTGACGAAGCAAAAACAGTTTTCGATGATCCACTCTATGTGGACTTCTACGACCCCGACCACTCCCATGATGAGCATCGCTATCTTATCGTTGGCGAGTCGCGGCAAGGTCGTTTGCTGATTGTGTCGTACACAGAACGAGGGGATGCTGTGCGCTTGATTAGCGCCAGGGAAGTCACCCTGGCGGAAAGAAAGGCATATGAAGAAGGTTAACCCAAAGATGAAAGATGAACTGCGACCAGAATACGACCTTAAAAGTTTACAGGTGCGCAGGCTCGGCCCTGGTCGCAAAAGTTTCGGCGACTCTGTCGTCCGCTTAGAGCCCGATGTAGCGGAAGCGTTCCCCAGTGCAGAGTCAGTGAACGAAGCGCTACGGTTTCTAATTAGGATCACGAAAGACAACCAGCCACTTCTTCGTGAGCCTGGGGGCGATGCCTAACATTGCTGGCCGATTTGGGATAAGACACCGGAGGACTTTGGGCCTGGCTTTCGATTTTTGACAATCTCTCATACTTGAAAACTTCTAATCGATTCTGCTCCTTAGTCGTCAGCGTCACGTTCTCTTTCACTTTGCTGCAACATCTGAGAAGTCTCAAAATCCAAAATCTCATTGACAGGATTCGGCGCGAGGGATATAGTCAAATTCCGTGATGCGCTTTCCGAGAAGGCCATCGCGGCTTTTTATTTCTGGCGGCGAAATCAAAACTTTGCGCTCCGGCCTTTCGGCCTGCCGGCCGGCGTCTGGAGTTTGATTCATGGCCGTCGTCGCGATCATCCCGGCCCGTTACGCTTCGACTCGCTTCCCCGGAAAGCCCCTGGCCCTGCTCGGCGGCAAACCGATGATTCAGCACGTCTATGAGAACGCTTCCCGCACTCCAGGTTTGGATCGCGTCATCGTCGCCACCGACGACCGCCGGATTTTCGCGGCGGCGAAAAATTTCGGCGCCGAGGCGATAATGACTTCGGCAAAACACTTAAGCGGCACAGATCGTCTCGCCGAAGTCGCGCGAAAAATCCGCGCCGAGTGGATGATCAACGTCCAGGGAGATCTCCCGTTCATCCGGCCGCAAACGATTCTTCGAACGCTTAGTCCTCTCAAGCGCAATCGTTCGATCCCCATGGGTACGGCGCGGACGCCAATCGTCGAGCGCGACGAATGGCTCAACCCGAACGTCGTCAAGGTCGTGACCGATCGACAGGGATTTGCGCTGTATTTTTCCCGCGCGCCGATTCCGTACGCGCGGGACAACGGCATTCCGGCCGGCAACGGGACCGGCAAAGTTCTCGGCTATCGTCACGTCGGCATTTATGTTTACCGCCGCGACTTTCTGTTGAAGTTCGCGGCCATGCGCCCCACGGCGCTCGAGCAGTCGGAAAAATTGGAGCAGCTTCGGGCCTTGTCGAACGGCTATCGCATTCGCGTCGCCGACGTGGAGGAGCCTTCGGTCGAGATCGACACGCCGGACGATTTGCATAAGGCGGAAGCATACCTGCGCGGCGCGCAACAATAAGAGCGGGAGAAACTCCGGACTATGGCAAGCGTAAAAACCAAATTTATTTTCGTCACCGGCGGCGTCGTATCGTCGCTCGGCAAGGGACTGGCCGCAGCCTCGATCGGCGCGCTGATGGAGAGCCGCGGCCTCCGAGTGACGCTGCTCAAGATGGACCCCTATATCAACGTCGATCCCGGCACGATGAGCCCGTTTCAGCACGGGGAGGTCTTCGTCGCCGACGACGGCACCGAGAGCGATCTCGATCTCGGCCATTACGAGCGCTACGTCTCGACGCCGATGGGAAAGAAAAACAATTTCACCACCGGCCAGGTCTACGAAACCGTCATCGGCAAAGAACGGCGCGGCGACTATCTTGGCGGCACCGTTCAGGTCATCCCTCACATCACCGACGAGATAAAACGGCGCATCCAGGCCGCGGCCGAAGGCTACGACATGGCGATCTGCGAAGTCGGCGGGACGGTGGGAGACATCGAGGGTCTGCCTTTTTTGGAGGCCGTGCGCGAGTTCGGTTGGGACTGGGGCAAGGAAAACGTTCTTTACGTCCACCTGACGCTGGTTCCCTACATCGCCGCCGGCGGCGAGCTGAAGACCAAGCCCACGCAGCATAGCGTGAAGGAGCTGACCGGACTGGGCATCCAGCCGGACATCCTGCTTTGCCGCACCGATCGCCTGCTGGACAAAAAGATCAAGGCCAAGATCGCCAGCTTCTGCAACGTGGACGAAAGTTCGGTGATCACCGCCAAGGACGTGGAGTGGATTTACGAGGTGCCGCTGATTTTCCATCAGGAAGGATTGGACGAGAGGATCGTCGAGAAGCTCCACATGTGGACCGCCGCGCCCAATCTCAAGAAATGGGAAAAAGTCGTCCAGACGCTCAAGAACTCCAAAGATACCGTGCGCATCGCGGTCGTCGGCAAGTACATGGAGCTAAAGGAATCTTACAAGAGCTTGATGGAAGCGCTCGTGCACGGCGGCATCGCCAACGAGGCGAGGGTGGAGCTGGACTGCATCGAAGCAGAGGCCATCGAAGAGACCGGCACCAAAGTCTTGGATCAGGTGGACGGCATTCTGGTTCCCGGCGGGTTCGGCGACCGCGGCAGCGAAGGAAAAATCACGGCGGCGCGTTACGCGCGCGAGAACCGCATCCCCTATTTCGGAATTTGCCTCGGCATGCAGATGGCGGTCGTGGAGTTCGCGCGCAACGTCTGCGGCCTTTCCGGCGCCAACTCGACCGAATTCGACGCCAACACCCCCCACCCCGTGATCGATCTCATGGAGACGCAAAGAGGCGTCGAGCAGAAAGGCGCCACGATGCGGCTCGGCGCCTACCCTTGCGTTCTCCAGGACGATTCCCTGGCGGCAAAAGTTTATGGGAAGAAAAAAATCTCCGAGCGCCATCGCCATCGCTACGAATTCAACAACCAATACCGCGCCGCCTTCGCCGAAAAGGGCATGACGCTGAGCGGCCTGTCGCCCGACTCCAGTCTGGTAGAAATTGTCGAGCTGAAAGATCACCCGTGGTTCTTGGGCTGCCAGTTCCATCCGGAGTTCAAGTCCCGCCCGATGGACTCTCATCCCCTCTTCAAGGGATTCATCAAGGCGGCTTTGCAGAACCGGCTCGCGTTGAAGGAAGTGCCGCGGATCAAAGTCGCGCGGACCTAGCCGACCGGTGAAAAAGGCCCAAGAGAGGCCAAAGTACGCTTTGCGCTCTTGGCGCGACTAATGATCCAAACTTCGTGTGCTTCGTGCTCTTTCCGCCAAAGGACGGATCAGCTAAAGTTTGGTGGCTGACGTGGTGAGAAGATTTTAACCACGAAGGATCAGCCTTAAAAACTGTGGCTGATCCGTCCTCTGGCGGACAGGAAGGTCTCGAAGGAAGGCAACACGATCTCCCGTAAAGCGGTGGAAATTTGCATTCCGCGGCTCGCAGTGTTCTACTTAGCGACGCATCATGGCTTCCAAAAAAATTAAAATCGGCGGCTTTGAAATCGGCGGTGGACGGCCGTTGGCTTTGATCGCCGGACCGTGCGTCATCGAGAGCGCCGATTCGGCGATGAGGCATGCGGCCTTCATCAAAAGCGTCGCCGATCGAGTCGGCATGCCCGTCATTTTCAAGTCTTCCTACGACAAAGCCAACCGCACCTCGCTCTCGTCGTTCCGCGGACCGGGGCTGGAGGACGGACTTCGAATTCTTGCGAAGGTCCGGCGGGAGATCGGCGTGCCGGTGTTGACCGACGTGCACGAAAAAGAGCAAGCGGCCCTCGTGAAGGATTCCGCGGACGTGTTGCAGATTCCCGCCTTTCTCTGCCGCCAGACCGATTTCGTCCTCGCCGTGGCGCGCTCGGGAAAAGTCGTCAATGTAAAGAAAGGGCAATTCCTGGCGCCGTGGGACGTGCGCAACATCGTCGAGAAAATCGTCTCGACCGGAAACGAGCAGGTCATGGTCACCGAGCGCGGCGCATCGTTCGGTTATAACAATCTGGTTTCGGATATGCGCTCGCTCGTGGTATTGGGCGAACTCGGCTATCCTGTCGTCTTTGACGCAACCCATAGCCTGCAGCTTCCCGGCGGGCTCGGCAAGGCGTCGGGCGGAGAACGCCGCTACATCCCGGCGCTTGCCAGGGCCGCCGTCGCCGTCGGCATCGACGCGCTGTTTATGGAAGTGCATGAAAATCCGGACCACGCGCCGAGCGACGGGCCCAATTCGTTGCCGCTGGGAGAGCTCGAAGAGCTGCTTAAGCGAGTGAAAGAGATCGATCAACTGGCCAAGCAAAATTAATGGATACCGGCAAAACATTGAAGCGCGCGCGCGACGTGCTGGAGATCGAGGCGCGGGGAATTTTGTCTCTCGTGGACCGGCTCGACCAAAATTTCCTCCGCGCGGTGGATCTCCTCCATCACTGCAAGGGAAAAGTCGTCGTCACGGGACTCGGAAAGTCGGGCCTTATCTGCCGCAAGATCTCCGCCACGCTTTCGAGCACCGGCACGCCTTCGCTTTTTCTCCATGCCGGCGACGCCAATCACGGCGACATGGGGATGATCAACAAGGGAGATGTCGTGCTCGCGGTTTCGAACAGCGGCGAGACCGAAGAAATTCTCAAATTCGCGCCGGCCATCAAACGGCTCGGCATCAAGCTGATCGCCATGACCGGCAATCATGCTTCTACTCTGTCGCGCATCGCCGACGTCGTGCTCAACGTCGGCGTCAAAGAAGAGGCTTGCCCGATGGGACTCTCGCCCACCGCCAGCACCACCGCGGCCCTGGCGTTGGGCGATGCCCTGGCGGTCGTCCTTCTCGAAAAGAAGGGTTTCAAGGAAGAAGACTTCGCTCTGCGCCATCCCGGCGGAACGCTCGGGCGCAAACTCCTGCTCTGCGTCGAAGAATTGATGCATCGGGGCCCGGAGTTGCCGCTGGTCGGCGAAGAGACTCCGATGAAAGACGCCATCCTAACCATCACCTCCAAACGCCTGGGAGTGACCGGAGTGCTGAACGGTCAAGGTCATCTCGTCGGCATCATCACCGACGGAGATCTCCGACGCGGATTGGAAAGCAAAGGAGACATCTTCCGCTTCAAGGCAAAAGATCTCATGAGCCGCAACCCCAAGACCGTACCTGCCGACGCGCTGGCGGCGCGGGCCATGGCGCTCATGGAAGAGCATTCGATTACCTCCTTATTCGTCCTGGACGAGGGCACGAAACAGCCCATCGGCATCGTCCACCTTCACGACCTTCTCAAGGCCGGTATCTAATCTCCGTGCAGCGCATCACGGCCGCCGTCCGCAAAAAAGCCGGGAGAATTAAACTCCTCTTGCTCGACGTGGACGGAGTCTTGACCGACGGCAGGATCGTGGTGGATCACCGCGGGAGAGAGATCAAATCCTTCGACGTGCGCGATGGACAAGGGATTCGCCTGCTCCAGCGCGCGGGAATCCAGGTCGGCATCGTTTCCGGGCGCTCCTCGGCCGCAGTCAACCATCGCGCCAAAGAGCTTGGAATCAAACTGGTTTACCAGGGCGCCGATGACAAACTTGTCGCTTATGAAAAAATCAAGCGCGCCACGGGATTGTCGGACCTAGAGGTCGCCTACGCCGGTGACGATCTGGTGGACCTGCCGCTTCTCGGGCGCGTTGGCTTGGCGATAACGGTCAACGACTGTTGGGCCGGACTCAAGCGATTGAGCGATCATGTGACCACAGCCTCAGGAGGGAGAGGCGCGGTAAGAGAAGTTGCTGACCTGCTCCTGCGGGCGCAACGTAAGTGGCACAACGCCACTCGGCAGTATCACCGCCATTGAATCTCATTCGAGTCTAGCAAGTTTCGTGCCCATCGCCTTTACAGCTCATTTCAAAGATGGTATTTTCACCTGCTGAGACAGTTATGAATCGACGCAGGCTGAGAATAATTCTACTTATCCTGATTTCCGCTTCACTAGGGGGAGTGGTTTACAAAGTCGGGGAGAGCATCTGGCAGGGAAATAGGTCGCTCCGGAAGGCCGCGGTGAAAGCCCTGGATTATGTCCCGGAAGCGGCGCTGCAGATCAAGGACTTCCATCGCGCTCAAGTCGACGGAGAAAGGAAGGTTTGGGAGGTGTTCGGCGAGGAAGCGCGCTACCACAAGGCGGAAGGACAGCTCGTGCTGAAAAAACCGCGCATCTTTTTTTATCAGAAGGATAATACCGCCGTGGAGGCCACCGGAGACCAGGGAATCCTGTGGCTCGAGGACGGCCAGGGAGATATGCAAAAGGCCCAACTGCTCGGCGACGTGGAAGTCAACTTCCGCGGATACGTCCTGAAGACGGGTGAGATTCTATATTTCAAGAGCAAGAATCAGATGGTCTTGCCGGGCCGGGTAAGCGTCAAGGGCGCAGGCATGGAGCTCGACGGCTCGCACATGGAGATCAGCTTGAATGACGATAAAATGCGGCTGAACCAGGGCGTGAAGACCAAGATCGAGCCCGACAAGCTCAAAAAAAACGAAGGGAAAACCAAATGAAAAGAAGGATGGCTGACCGCGCCCGGCGCCTGCGGACCAGCGGAGCGGTGCTGGCGGCCTGTCTGCTTTTTGCCTGCGCCTATTCTCCGGCGCGCGCCGGAGAGGCCGCCGGACAAACAAAGACCGAAACCAAAAAAAAATCTCAGACGGCCGGGCCCGGCAATAAACAAGACCCCATCTTGATTACTTCCGACCGGATGGAAGTGGACCGGCAGAAAAATATTCTCATCTACCTGGGCCGGGTGGTGACGGTCCAGGGGGACATGACGATGAGGAGCGATAAGCTCACCGCCTACTTCGATCCCGATCTGCAGCAGATCAAGGAGGCCATCGCCGAAGGAAAACTGGTCCAGGTAATCCAAGGGGACCGGGTGGCGACCGGCACCAAGGCGGTTTTCGACGGCGTGATACAGACAGTGACGATGACCGGCAATCCGATAATGCGCCAGGGGAACAGCCAGGTCTCGGGTGAGAAAATCATTTACTTTATGACCGAGGACCGGATGATCGTTGAAAGCGGGAAAGACCGGCGCGTCGAAGGGACGATTTTCCCGGAAGAGCTGCAGCAGAAAAAAGACGATACCGAGCCGACAAAAGCAAAATGAACCAGCTTCAAGCCGAGAGCGTAACGAAATCCTACACCGGCCGGCGGGTGGTCGACCAGGTAAACCTGGCGGTGAACGGGGGCGAGGTCGTCGGACTTTTGGGGCCGAACGGCGCCGGAAAGACCACGACCTTTCACATGATGGTCGGGTTGGTTCATCCCGACGAGGGAAAGGTCCTGTTGAACGGGGACGACCTGACGGCCCTGCCGATCTACCAGCGCGCGCGCGCGGGTCTCAGTTATTTGCCTCAGGAATCCTCCGTCTTTCGCCGTCTCACCGTGGAGGAAAATCTTCTCGCGATTCTCGAAACCCTCGACTTGAGCGAGGAGGAGCAAAAAGACCGCGCCGCGCAGCTCATGCGGATGCTCGGCGTCTTCGAGCTGGCCAAGCAGAAGGCCGTTACGCTCTCCGGCGGAGAACGGCGCAGAGTGGAGATCGCCCGCGCGCTGGTCCTCTCGCCGTTCTTCATCCTGCTGGACGAGCCTTTTACCGGCATCGATCCGATCGCGGTCGCGGAGATCCAAAATATCATCCGCAAGCTCACCACGAGCGGCATCGGCGTGCTGATCACCGACCACAACGTGCGCGAGACCCTGGGCATTTGCGATCGCGCCTACATCATCAACGAAGGGCGGGTTTTGGAAGAAGGCAGTCCCGAGACGATTGCCACCAGCGCCAGGGCGCGCCAGGTTTATCTCGGTGAAGGATTCAGGCTCTGATCATGGCGCTCGAGATCAGACAGATTCAGAGACTCTCGCAGCAACTGGTGATGACTCCCCAGTTGCAGCAGGCGATCAAGCTCCTGCAACTTTCGCGCTTGGAGCTCGAGGAGATGATCTCTCAGGAACTGCAAGAAAATCCGACGCTGGAGGAGAGCCCCGCCGGGGAGCCGGAAAACCAGCCGCTGAAACCCGAGGAAGATCTCCCCGAGAGAATCGTAGCGCCCGAGCCCGTGCGCGAGCTTTCGGCGGCGGACAAGATCGGCACGCTCGACTGGCAAGATTATCTCGATACCCATTCCAACTCTCTTCACGGCTCGCTCACCGCGGAGTCCGGCGGAGACGAGGACGAAGGGCCGCCTTCGTGGGAGAATACTCTCACGAAAAAGACCTCGCTCGAAGATCATCTGGTCTGGCAATTGCGCCTCTCCCGGCTGAGCGAATACGAAGAGAAAATCGGCCTTTACATCATCGGGAACCTGGCTGAGAACGGCTACCTTGCGCTTTCCCTCGACGAGGTCTGCGAGGCCACCGGCGGCGCGCCGGAAACGACGGAGGCCGTGCTCAAGAAAATCCAGTTCTTCGATCCACCGGGCGTGGCGGCGCGGGACTTGCGCGAATGCTTGTTGATACAGCTCCAAAACCTCGGCCTGGCCGACAGCCTGGCCGCGCGCATAGTCTCGGACCACCTGGCGCAGCTCGAAAATAGAAGGTTCGAGAAACTCGCGCGCGAGCTCGGCATCACCGTGGATGAGATCGTCGAGGCGTCTCAGGTGATCGCTTCGCTGGAGCCGCGGCCGGCGCGCGGCTACGACGAAGAAGAGATCCGCACGATCATCCCGGACGTCTCGGTGGAAAAAATCGGCGACGAGTGGGTGATATTTTTAAACGACGAGGGCCTGCCGCGGCTTCGGGTCAGCTCTTTTTACCGGCGTCTCGCGAGCCAGCAAGGCGAGGAAGAGGAAAAGGCCCGGCAGTACTTGCAAGAAAAAGTGCGCGCGGCCACCTGGCTCATCAAGAGCATCCACCAGCGGCAGCAGACGCTCTATCGCGTGACCCAGAGCATTTTCAAATTCCAGCGGGAGTTTTTGGAGACGGGCGTGAGCCAGCTAAGACCGATGGTGCTGAAGGACGTAGCCGAGGACATCGGCATGCACGAGTCCACTGTGAGCCGCGCCACGGCTAACAAGTATGTGCACACGCCGAACGGACTCTTCGAGCTAAAATATTTTTTCCAAAGCGGTCTCAGATCGGGCAACGGGGAAGACGTCGCTTCCGAGAGCGTCAAAGACAAAATCCGCGGCATCGTCTCCGCCGAAGACCGGAAAAAACCATTCAGCGATCAGCACATCGCCAAGCTTCTGAGCGACGATTTGATCGGCATCGCCCGGCGGACAGTAGCCAAGTATCGGGAAGCCATGGGCATTCTCCCCTCTTCCAGACGGCGGCAGCCCTATCTCAGAAAATAGACTGAACCAGCCTATGACGGACGTAAAAGTTTCCGTGACCTTCCGTCACACGCAGCCGACCGACGCTTTGAAGCGCTACGCGGAGGATAAGCTCCACAAGATCGGCAAATATTTTAACCGCCCCCTGGAAGCCCACGTGGTTCTGTCGGTGGAATCGCACGCGCGGCAACTGGCCGAGGTTACGCTACAAAGCCGCGCCATGACGATCCACGGACGGGAAGAAACCGACGATCTTTATGCTGCAATCGACCTCTTGATGGATAAGGTCGAGCAACAGATCCGAAAATACAAAACCAAAACGAAACTCAAAAGAAGAAGGGTAAAATCTTGAAGATCACCGACTTTTTGGCTGCCGCGAGGATCATTCCCGACCTCAAGGGAAAGGACAAGAAAAGCGTGCTCCAGGAAATGGCCGGCCGGCTGGCCGACCATGAGCATTCTCTGGACGCCCGGAAATTGTTCGACACTCTGCTCGAAAGAGAGACGATCAGCAGCACGGCCATCGGCGAAGGCGTGGCGATCCCTCATGGGAAGGCCGCCGGTATCCCAAAAGTCTTGGGAGTTTTTGCCCGGAGCGTCCACGGCGTCGATTTCGATTCTCTCGACGGAGGCCCGACGTATCTATTTTTCGTCCTGATCGCGCCGGAAGATTCGGCGGCGGACCATTTGAAGGCACTGGCGCGGATCTCGCGTTTGCTCAAAGACGGCTCTTTTCGCGCGCGCCTCATGGAGGGAAAAACGCAGGAAGAGATCTTTGCCGTGATCGTAGAGGAAGATCAGAAATTTTAAACAGGACTGAGTACCGAGTGCTGAGGACCGAACTTCGTGCGCTTCGTGCTCTTTCCGCCAAAGGACGGATCAGCCAAAGTTTGGTGGCTGACGTGGTGAGAGGATTTTAACCACGAAGGTCTCGAAGGAAGACGACACGACTTTCGCAGACGTGCAAATGGGTTCGAGTTGATACTCAGTCGTTTCGTTTATGCTTGACAGTTTGGATATCGTCGTTGTCACGGGACTCTCGGGTTCGGGAAAGAGCGTTGCGATCCGCGCGCTCGAAGACCGGGGCTTCTTCTGCATCGATAACCTTCCCGTCGCCTTGATCCCCAAGTTTATCGAGCTGTGTCTGGGATACGGCGAGGGAATCCGGCGGATCGCCTTGGGCGTGGACCTAAGAGCCGGGCAATTCCTTCAATCCTGGCCCGAAATGCTCACCGCCTTGAGGAGCGTTGGACATTACGTGGAGGTCATATTTCTGGATGCCGCCGACGACGTGCTGCTGCATCGCTTCAGCGAAACCCGCCGCCCCCATCCGCTGGCCGGAGACGGTTCGGTTCAGGAGGGCATCGCGCGGGAGCGCAAGGCGCTGGAAGGGATGCGCGCCCTGGCCGACAAGGTGATCGACACGAGTCAATTCAACGTGCACGAGCTAAAAAAAGAGATCGAAGAGCAATTCAGCCAAACCGCCTTTCCCCGCAAAATGAACTTGTTCCTCACCTCCTTCGGCTACAAGTACGGTATTCCGCCCGACGCCGACATCATCTTCGACTGCCGCTTTCTTCCCAACCCGTTTTTCGTCCATGAGCTGAGGGACAAGAAGGGGCTGGATCCCGATGTCGAAGCGTTTGTTCTCAAGCTCGGCGAAACGCACGCGTTTCTCGACCGGCTTTATGCATTGCTGGAATTTACGCTGCCGCATTACGTGCGTGAGGGAAAGAGCAGCCTGACGCTGGCGCTCGGCTGCACCGGCGGAAAACACCGCTCCGTCGTTCTCGTGGAGGAGTTGAAAAAGAGGCTCGACGGAGAGAACTTTCGCATCCACGTAAAGCACCGCGACATCGACAAATGAGACGATGGACAAGCTAGCGAAAAAACTCGCGATCAAGAACAAGCTCGGGCTGCACGCGCGGGCCGCCGCCCTTTTGGTCCAGACGGTCAATCGTTTCGACGCGGAGGTCACGATCTCCAAAGACGGTCAGAGCGTGGACGGGCGGAGCATCATGGGCGTGCTCACTCTGGCGGCCACGCGGGGAAGCGAGATCCAAGTCGAGGCTAAAGGAAAGCAGGCCGAAGAAGCGATCCGCGCCGTCGAAAAACTCGTCGCCAAGAAATTTTTCGAGAGCGAGTGAGGCGCGATCGCCAAGCGTAAGCATCAGGGTTGATTCCCATCCGCTTCTCCGATATACGAGTTAAATTCAATTTTGTTCCGGCAATGCCCCCCGGAGGTGCGCTCAATGGCAGTCAAGGATTTTCTTTTTACCTCGGAGTCCGTTTCCGAAGGCCATCCCGACAAGATGTGCGATCAGATCTCCGACGCGATTCTCGACGCCCATTTAAGCGGCGATCCCGATAGCCGCGTCGCTTGCGAGGCGTTGACCAAGACCGGGATGGTGGTCGTCGCCGGCGAGATCACGAGCAAGGCGAAAGTCAGCTACAACGAAATCATCCGCGAAGTCGTTCGCGACATCGGCTATACCGACTCGGCGATGGGTTTTGACGGCAATACCTGCGCGATTATTTCCGCCGTCGAGCGTCAGTCGCCGGACATTTCGCAGGGCGTAACCGAAGGCGAGGGGCTGCATAAGGAGCAGGGCGCCGGCGATCAAGGGATGATGTTCGGCTACGCCTGCGACGAGACTCCCGAGCTGATGCCCTTTCCGATTCAGATGGCCCACGGCCTGGTTAAGTATCTTGCCAAGATCCGCAAAGGCGGCGAGGCGCCTTTTATCAGACCCGACAGTAAATCGCAGGTGACCGTGGAATATAAAGACGGCAGACCCGCGCGAGTAACGAACGTCGTCATCTCGACGCAGCACACTCCCGAAGTAGAATACAAAAAACTTAGAGACACGGTGATCGACGGTGTGATCCGCGCCGTCATTCCGGCGGATTATCTGGACAAGGACACGGTCTATCACGTCAATCCCACCGGCCGCTTCGTCGTCGGCGGGCCGCAAGGAGACTGCGGTCTCACCGGCCGGAAGATCATCGTGGACACCTACGGCGGCATGGGACGCCACGGCGGCGGCTCGTTTTCGGGCAAGGATCCGTCGAAGGTGGATCGCAGCGCCGCTTACATGGCGCGCTACATCGCCAAGAACATCGTCGCCGCGAAGCTTGCGCGCAAATGCGAGGTGCAGTTGGCCTACGTGATCGGCATCGCCGATCCCGTCTCCATCGCCGTCGACACGTTCGATACCGGAACGGTTGCCGAAAAAGATCTTTCACGCATCGTCCGGGAAATTTTCAGTCTCACGCCCAAAGGCATTATCCAGACTCTGGATTTGAAGCGTCCCATCTATCGCTCCACCGCTTCCTACGGTCACTTCGGCCGCACTCCCGAAAACGGCTGCTTCACCTGGGAAAAGACCGACCAGGTCGAGGCGCTGAAAAAAGCCGCCGCAAAAACGTAAGCCCCGCTCGGGCGTAGAGGAGTCCGTTATCATGGCAGGAAAGAAATTCGACGTTAGAAGTTTCTCTTTAGCTCCGCAGGGGAAAAAACGCATCGCCTGGGCCGGCCAGGACATGCCGGTTCTCCAGAGGGTGCGCGAGCGTTTTCAGAAGGAAAAGCCTTTTCAAGGGCTGCGCTTCTCGGCCTGCCTTCACGTCACGGCGGAAACCGCCAACCTGGTCCAGGCGCTCAAGGCCGGCGGCGCGCAAGTCGTCCTCTGCGCGTCCAATCCGCTATCGACCCAGGACGACGTCGCCGCAAGTTTGGTCAAACACGACCGCATTCCCGTCTTTGCCATCAAGGGAGAAGATCACAAAACTTATTACCGCCACCTGAGAGCGGCGCTCGATCACGCGCCGGTCATCACGATGGACGACGGCGCCGATCTCGTCTCCATGCTGCACAAGGACTACGCGCATCTGGCATCTAAATTAATCGCCAGCATGGAAGAGACCACGACGGGCGTCATCCGGCTGCGCGCGTTGGCTGCCGACAAAAAGTTAAAAATTCCCGTCATCGCCGTGAACGACGCGAGCACGAAGCATCTCTTCGACAACCGCTACGGCACCGGCCAATCGACGATCGACGGAGTTATTCGGGCCACGGATATGCTTTTAGCCGGCAAGCGGGTCGTGGTTGCGGGCTACGGCTGGTGCGGCAAGGGGGTCTCCTCGCGCGCTCGCGGCATGGGCTCAAAAGTGATCGTGACCGAGGTGGACCCGATTCGCGCGCTCGAGGCGGCGATGGACGGGTTCGAAGTGATGTCGATGAAAGAGGCGGCAAAGATCGGCGATCTGTTCATCACTCTGACCGGCGACATGCACGTAATCGGCAAAGAGCATTTAAATTTGATGAAGGACGGCGCCGTGGTCTGCAACTCGGGCCACTTCGACATCGAGATCGACTTGAAGGCGCTGAAGAAAATGGCGGTCAAGGAAGAAAAGAACGTCCGCCACAGCGTGGACGCCTACACGCTGCGCGGCGGAAAAAAGATCTACCTCCTGGGCGAGGGGAGATTGGTGAACCTCGCCGCGGCGGAGGGCCACCCCGCTTCCGTCATGGACATGAGCTTTGCCACCCAGGCGCTGGCCTCCGAGTGGGCGGTCAAGAACCGGAAAAAACTTACGCCCCAGGTTTACAACGTCCCCAAAGCGGTCGAGGACTGGGTTGCGAGTCTCAAGCTTACCAGCATGGGAATACGTATCGATCGCCTCTCGCAAGAGCAGGAGAGATATCTCACCTCCTGGAACGTCGGAACTTAAACCCTGCCCATCCAGGAACCCCCATCAGTTATTTTAGATTTTCGATTGCCGATTCTCGATTCAATCCAAAATCCAAAATCTAAAATCCAAAATTGTAAGCGCCCCTTGACCTTGACGTTAGCACGCCGACCGGGCTAAAAATAGTTAGCTCGAAGTGTTCCCCTACCGCAAGGAGGTCGTTATGACTGCGCAAGCCGACTCCGCTTTCAATCGTTTCATCGCATCTACGCGAAAATTATTTACTGAAGAAAAAGATTTAGCCCTGCGTTGGGAGAGGCTTGCGCCGCTCTTGCGCGAGCTTTTGGCCGACGATGAGATAAAAGAATCTTCCAGGAGCTGGCCGAAGTGCGCGCATAAAGAACGGGCGGAAAATCTTCTCTTCTACGAAGATCCCGACTTCGGCTTCGTCGTCAACGGCCTTACCAAGGCGCCGCACACACGCACGCAGATCCACGACCACGCCCACAACTGGACCCTTTACGGAGTTCTCGACGGCACGGAGACGATCCAGCGCTATCAGCGCATGGACGACGGATCGAAACCGGATTACGCCGAGATCCGCGGCGTGAGCAAACTCCGCGCCGGTCCGGGAGAAGTGGATCTGGTCCGCCCGTGGGAGATTCACGCGGAGGCGAGCGGCGAGGAGCGCACCGTTGCGATCATCGTGCGGGCAGAGAAGGCCGGCGGTTTTCTTCAGGGAAGATACGATCCGGTGAATAAAAAATACTGGCAGGGCTACGGCCCGATCCAGATTCCATATACCATCGGGTAAACGTCAGGGCTTCGTATCGAGGGCACTCCATGGAACGAGTTGAGCTGGATCTAAGAAATATTTCGCCAGAGCGGCAATCGGCCGCGCTGCGCGAACACTATGTTGCGCTCAGAGGACGGAACGCCCTCGTGCACGCCCGGGTCGAGGAGAGGCCGGCGCGACTGTTTATTTCTCTGATCGAGAGCGGCTATCGTGTGTCACTGGAGAAAAAAGACGGCGCGACGTTCTTGAATCTTCTGCCCGACGGTTCGACGCCGAGACTCGTCCGCGGTGGCGCGCATTCCGTCGTGGCGCACCGCGACGGTCGCATCTACACGAACACGACGAAAAACCGGGTCGCCGTCCTCGACGGGTCGACTCGCAAAGTCGCGCGGCACATCGCCGTCGGCGAAGAGCCTTCGCATCTTGAGCTGTCGTACGATCATCGCCGTCTTTACGTCGCCAACAGTGGCTCGAACGACGTGACCATTATCGATACTTTCACCGATACTGTTGTAGACACGGCTCCGGCCGGCAAACGTCCCCTGCTGCCGTGCGTTGCGCCGGAAGGCGACGTGGTGTATCTGCCCAGCGGACCGGACAAGACGTTGACGATCTTGGAGAACGGCAAGCGAACCGCCACGCTTTCTGTGGGCGAAGCGTCTCACGACGTGGCTGCTTCGCCGGACTCTCGCTGGGTTTACCAGCCAAACTCCGGCGCGCACACGGTAAGCGTCATCGACGCCCGGAGAAAAGCCGTGATCGGCGAGATTGCGGTTGGATTGGGACCGGGCCACATCGCGTTCAGCCCGGACGGCCGGCACGCGTACGTCGCGAACACATTATCGGATGACGTTTCCGTCATCGACACGGCCAATCACGAGGTGACGGCGACGATTCCCGCGGGCGCGGCCGCGCACCTTCCCACTTTGAGCCACGACGGCCGTTTCGGTTATGTCGCCAACTTCGCCTCGGACGATCTCACGGTTTGGGAAACTGAGAAACACCAGGTTGTTGCGCGCATACCCGTGGGCATTTATCCGCACTTCTTTGCCATAAGCCCTGACGGCCGCTGGCTCGTCGTGTCGAACACGGGCGAGTCGAGCGTTTGCGTGATCGATTCCGTCAGCCACGAAATGTCGGCTCGGTTGGAGGTGGGAGACGCGCCTGCTCACCTGGCGTTCGATCCGGATGGAGAGTGCGCGTTTGTCGGGTGCGAGAGCACGGACGAAATCGCCGTCGTCGAACTGAACGAGCAAAGAGTTGTCGAAAGAGTGAAAGCCGGCGCTGCTCTATAGGTAGTGGGCAGCAAAGCGGCTTTAGGAAGACCGCCTCATTCTGGCCCTTTTAAATGGCGGTGGAGAAACGAAACCGACTCGACGATGTTTTCCGGACATTGACCCTGGCGGCAATTTTCGCGCAGGTAACTATCCATCAGCAATATCGACCGTTTTTGCGTAACAGGATCACTCCGCAAATTGTACACGAGATCATATCCCGGCAGCCCCCAGTCCACTTCTCCTGAGGCTTCATTCTTCGTAACCTGGATATGCTGAATGACTCCCGCCTCGCAGAGAAACGTGTACATGGCGGTGGTAAAATTCCCGAGCGAATAAAGGATCAGAGCTTTTCTTGCGCCGCCCCTGGCATCCTTCAGCACACAACCCGTTGAATCGACCATCGACGGAAACTGGTCTTTGAGGCGCCCGTGGCGCTTTTCGTAGCCGTTGACGTAGCAAATCTCGCTCGGCTGCTGCACGTGCGGGTGGCTGCCCATAATCACGTCGGCGCCCGCCGCGACAATCTCTCTTCCCACCTGCATCGTTTTGGGAGAAGGATAAAATTCGTATTCAAACCCCCAATGCAAGGAGACGATCTTGAAGTCTACCCCTTCCTCGTCCATTGCCGCCAGAACCGCTCTGACCTGGGAAATATCTACGGCTGTTTCGGTTTCCGGCGCGAGGCCGGGCAGGATATTGAGAGTGAGCTTCGTCCGCTCCCCTTCAGTTTGGTCGTTCAGGCCGAACGTCGCGGCGTAAAATCCAAATTTGATGCCGTTCCTGACGAAAGTCGTGTAACGCTTGCCGGGCTTGTCCTTGCCGGCGCCGCTGTGGAGGATGCGATTGTGATCGAGAAATTCGATCGTGTCTAAAATCCCCTTGTCCGAGTAGTCCATCGTGTGATTGTTGGCAATCGATAGGGCGGTGAAAATATTTCCGCCGGTATATCTTCTAAACGATTGCAGCAGCGCGGGGTGGGAATTAAATTTCATATAATCCGGCAAGAACGACGGCACCTTGAAATTGGGCGAGATAATCGTTTCCAGGTTTCCGAGCACGACGTCGAACCGATTTATCGAATCCAAAATCTCTTTCGTGACGAACGTGTCCCAATCGTTTCGAATCCACATGAGGTCGCCGACCATGGCGAGCTTTGCGCGAAGGTTATGGGCGGGACTGAGCGGCTCAGCCGCCAGAAATCGGAGCAGTTTTCTCTGCGCGTCGAAATAACGAACCTCTTCCGTAGGAGCTGAAAATTTTTTATTCCTGTATTTGGCAAAATATTTAAAGCCATGCCAAAAAGCTTCGCCGAACGGCATGCCTTCGGCGCGGAAGCGCGCATACGCGGGCAAACCGGCTTCCGAGGTATGGTCGAAAGGAAAGTCGCCGGACGGTCGCGCGAAACCGGCGCTTGAGATCACAACGCAGAAAACCAGAAGCGAAAGGAGGTTAATAAACCGTTTGCCGTCGAAAGTAGAGGTCATCGACACATTTTGACGTCTCTTATAGAGTCGTTCGGGGGAATGTATTCGTTCAACGGGTAAACGTCAATCCGCCGCCGTGGGCGCGCCTTGACGCGACCCCATCGATGGGAATACTAAGACTTATGGACCCTACCCATGAGGATGTCGGCAATATCGTTTTGCTCGAACACCTCAACGTCCAGGTAGTCGACCAGGCGCAGGCGATGCTCTTCTACATCATCGGCCTGGGACTTACGCGCGATCCTTATCTCACCATCGGCTTGGAAAACATGTGGGTCAACGCGGGCGAACAGCAGTTTCATTTGCCAACGCGCGCGGCGCAGCGTTTTTCCGGCCACGTCGGCTTGGTCGTGCCGGAGCTTGAGAGCTTGGCGCAGCGACTGAAATCCCTGGATGAGCGTCTCAAAGGAACTTTGTTTGCATGGTCGCGCGAGAGCGACCACCTCGCCGTCACCTGCCCCTGGGGCAATCATTTTCGCTGCTACGCGCCGCAGGATAAGTATGGCGACATGGCGCTGGGAGTTCCTTATATTGAATTCCTAGTAAAACCCGGCGCGGCCGGAGGGATCGCGCGCTTTTATCAAGAAGTCATACGCGCGACATCTGTCATCGAACCGACAGAAAGTCTCTCGACCGCCCGCGTCGCGATCGGCCGCAATCAGTGGCTTTTATTCCGCGAGACGGATCAAGCACTTCTTCCCTACGACGGCCATCACATTGCAATCTACGTGGCCAACTTCTCGGGCCCGTACAATTTCTTGAACAGCCACGGCCTGATCACCGAAGATGTCCGCAACCATCAGTTCCGCTTCAAAGAAATCGTCGATCCCAAAAGCGGCGAGAAGCTACACGAGCTAGAGCACGAAGTCCGCAGCCTGCGCCATCCGCTCTACCACCGCCCGTTCGTCAACCGTAATCCAGAACAGACGCAGCAAAACTACCGTAGGGGACGAGACGGGCTAATTCCGTTCGGCTCTTAGAATCTGACTTGGATAATTTCTTGGCTTAGCGGCTGAGTCAGTCCCTCCGATTTGACGTTGAACAACACCCGCGGAATTTGCGGAGAGACGGCGCTTGACCCGTCTCGCCGTCGGAATCGTGCAGGATCTTTTGGGGCACAAAGATGTCAGTACGACGATGATCTATACCCATGTCTTGAATCACGGCGGCAAGGGAGTTCGCAGCCCCGCAGACGAATTGGGATCTGGACGGCCATAATGGTAATATGCCGACCAAGCGGTCGGCCTTTTGCAATCGCCGGCGGAGGGTTAAGATGTTCGACAAGCCTTTGGAAAGACAAGAAAATCACTGCCGTCAAAAAAAACTTAACGACCCGTGTTATGCCGACCGGCATATTCATAGATAAGCGGACCGCTCGCGACGCCTAGAATTGAAACGATGGAGATGAGTGAAGCGAACGCAGTGAAATTGAAACAGTTTGGTTCCGTGAAGTGGTCGCTCGCTTCGGCTTCGCCGATCCGCTTATCGGGGCGCGGGATGAGATATCCCGCTGAGCGGCGTCGCTCGCGCGCCGCCTATCAGCGGGATAGAACCGACCGGCCCCACGCGCGCAAGCGCGCTTCGGGTCCGGCGGCTCATCCCGCGCCCCGTTAAGCCTGTAGAAAGAGTCGAAGCGGCAAATTACGAAAAAAATCGACCTCTGTATTTGGCGATTGAGCTATTTAATTTGACCGCCTCCACCGTTCTTCAGATACTCCACGATCTGCCTCTGCCCGCGCTTCATGGTCCACTCGTGATTCCAGCGGAAAAGCGGCTTCAAGATCGGCGAGAGAAATTTTACCAGCGGCTTTTCGACTCGCGGATTCCATTCGAGAGTCACCGCTGTCCCCTCGCCTTCCAGTTTCAGCACCCAACGCGACACGTCGGTAACAAAATCGCCCGTCGCCCTAAATTCGAACAGCCCAGGCTTTTCGAGCCGCAACGTTTCGATCGTAAACCGCAGCTTGTATGGCAACCGGCCCTAGGCCACGACCACCACCCGCTTGCAGAATTTTTGTCGAGCCGCCGTGCGATTGCTTAGTATCCGGCGTTGAAGCCACGGTATCGGACGCCTTTAAAAGATAAGGCGTACAAGGTAGAATAAAGCGGTGGTTAGATGGGACCGATTTACCCCTTCAGACTTTGAATATGATTTCGAGAATGACAAACTTGCTTCGCATCGAGTCACGTTCTATGAGTCCGTCGAATGTTTCTTTTCCGATTTCCAAGTTCGTCGAAACAAGAAATACAAAGATCGCTACCAGCTCATCGGGGAGACGCTAGGGGGGCGCAAACTCAAAATTATCTTTCAACTTAAAACCAACAATGTTGTGCGAATAATCACATGATGGCCGTTATGAATTCAAAAAAGAAATCTAAGAGACGCCAATTTTCCGAAGAAGAGATCGATAACGTTGTAGCATCGCAAGCTGAGGAAGATTCAGCTTGGGAAAAACCGATCAAAGTTCGCAGAGCAAATCCGACCGCGTTATCTCTTCCAGCCGAGTTGGCTGCTCGTGCTGCATTCCTGGCAAGGTTGCACAGAGAGAAAAATGTTGCAGAATGGTTAGCGCGAATTATTAAAGAGCGAATAGAACTGGAAGAGCTCGCCTTCAACGAAGCAAGGCGCGCAATGTCGCATAGGAACGGCCTTTAATAAAGCGCCTGTAGCGTAAGCCCCAGCCGGCCCTTACTTGATTTGACCGCCTCCACCGTTCTTCAGATACTCCACGATCTGCCTCTGCCCGCGCTTCATGGTCCACTCGTGATTCCAGCGGAAAAGCGGCTTCAAGATCGGAGAGAGAAATTTTACCAGCGGCTTTTCGACTTTCGGATTCCATTCGAGAGTCACCGCTGTCCCCTCGCCATCGGGCTCAAGTCTCCAGCGGGAAACGTCGGTGACAAAATCTCCCGTGGCGCGAAATTCAATCAGGCTGGGTTTTTCCGTGCGCAGAGTCTCGATCGTGAACCGAAGCTTATAGGGCAGCCGGCCTTTGGCCACGACCGCCACTCGCTTGCCGCTATGATCCAGCGGCTTCGCGCTCAAGTAAACGCCGCGCCACCAGCGCGGATAATCTTCCGGCCGCGACAGCACTTCCCAAACTTTTTCAGCGGTAAACGGTACGTGCCAACGGTCTTCGAAGCGATAGACGTGAGCGTGGCTGCGATCTTTCACGGAACGCCTTTGACCCTACGTTCGCAGTAAACTTTCAAGCCCGCCATGGCTTGGTCCATCGCCGCGATCATTTTTTTCTCGAAAAACCTGGCCGCCAGGCGGCCGAGAAAATTCGGCTGATCGCTCGCGTCGTACCAGACGGTGGTCGTCTTTTCCGACATCGCCAAGCTGTACACCTCCAGCCCTTCGCCGAAGACGCTCCGGTTCGAGATCTGTAGCGCGCTTCCGCGAACGGACTCCGTGATCGTAAGCTCGAAATCAAATTTCAGCGCGCCGGCGTGCAAGCGCCACGTCGCTTTGGCGCCTAGTTTCGGCCAGTCCGGGGAAATGAACGGGTAATCGCCGAATTCCGGCGCCCACTCGCCGGCGCGGCCAAGGTCGGCGATGACGTCCCAGACCATCTCGGAAAGCGCTTCAATATTTACGCGGCGTCGGATTCGCATGGGATTTAAACGAACGCGATAAAAATCTCGTCGGCCAGCATCAGACCGCGGCGCGTCAGTCGAAGCCCGGCGTCTTTGGATTCCATCAGCCCTTCTTCCAGCCATGAGCCGATCTGCGGATAAATTTCCGCCGGCTTTTGGCCAAAGCGGCGGAAAAAATCTTCGACGGAAACGCCTCGCGTCATTCTCAGACCCATGAACATGAATTCGGCCGCCGCTCTTTCACGATTCAAGCTCTCGCTTTCAACCACCGCGGTTCCATCGCACGCTACTTTTTCCATGTACCGGACGGGACTTCTCTCTTCGCGCCACCGAAGACCGAGTACGCCGTTTCCCTCGCGGCTTGCAAACGAGTGCGCACCGGCGCCGATTCCCAGGTAATCGCCACCCTGCCAATACGTGCTGTTATGCCTCGACTGCCGTTCGGGTTTCGCGTAATTCGAGATTTCGTACCGTTCCAGACCCGCTTGTGCAAGCGTTTCCTCGATCACCTCGGCCATCGAGACCTCTTCGTCTTCGGGCAATGGACGAATTTTTCCCGTCTTGAGCCGTTGATAAAAAGGCGTTCCCTCTTCGATCGTCAGATTATAGGCGGAGAAGTGCGGCGGATAATACGCCAGCGACTCGGTCAAATCGGTTTTCAAATCCGCGAGCGATTCTCCCGGAACGGCGTAGATCAGATCCATACTGAAGTTCTCAAAACCAACCTGTTCGATCGCTTTCAAAGCCTCGCGTGTCTCGTCGGCCGAATGGAGACGGCCGAGAAATTTAAGCAGATGGGGTTGAAACGACTGCACGCCGAGGCTCAGCCGATTGACGCCACACGACCGATAGCCGGAAAAATTCTTCCAGTCCTCCGCTCCTGGATTCGCTTCGAGCGTGATCTCAACGTTATCGATCAACGGAAAAAGCGCCGCCGCTGCGTCGAGAACCCCGCCGATGGATTGCGGCGAGAACAGCGAAGGCGTTCCGCCGCCGAAGAATACGCTCTTCAACTCTCGCCCGCGCCAATCGTCCGACTGCGAATAAAATTGCAACTCCCGCACCAATGCCTGAACATATTCAGCCTCGGGAATTTTGGACGCTACGTGAACGTTAAAATCGCAGTACGGGCACTTGGCCGCGCAGTACGGGATATGCGCGTAGAGGGAGAAAGGCTCTTTGTCTGACCCCATACCACCATCTTATTTCTCTCGAAAAAGCTCTGCAACCGTTCGTTTTCGGTTAAAGACGCTGATTTGAATTCGATACTCCCCGCTGTTATAGTCGATTTTGTTTTTCCAGAGAGGTTTTTTTCGTGTCCGTCGCGGAACACAAGGAAAAAGGCAAGAGAAGCGTCGGTTGTTTCGTGCTTACCGTGAGCGACACGCGCGACGAGTCCACCGACCAGAGCGGTCAAGCAATTAAGAATCTCCTCGACGAGCATGGCCACCGGCTGGCCGGATATCGGATTGTGAAAGATGAGCCGCTTCAGATCGAATCTCTGCTCAACCAGACACTGGCCGATGGCGACATCGAGGCGGTGATCGTCAACGGCGGCACCGGCATCTCGCCGCGCGACGGAACGTATGAGGTGATCGATCGATTTTTGGAGAAACGCCTCGACGGCTTCGGCGAGATCTTTCGCTTTTTGAGCTATCAGGATATCGGCTCGGCGGCGATCATGAGCCGCGCCGTCGCCGGCTCGGCCAGGGGAAAAGTGCTGATCTCGCTTCCCGGCTCCCGCGGAGCGGTCGAGCTCGCAATGCGCCGCCTGATCTTGCCCGAGCTGGGACATATGGTATCCCAGCTCGAGGGGAAATGACGATCAAAGTAAAATTCTTCGCCATTCTGCGCGAGCGCGCAGGCGCCGGCGAGATCACCAAGGAGATCGAGGAAGGCAGCACGGTCGCCGACCTCTGGGAAGCGTTGAAAAAAGATTACCCCGGACTGGCGCCGGTGGCGACGCGGCTTCTCTACGCAGTGAACCAAAATTACGTGAAGCCGGACTACGCGTTGAAAGAAAGAGATGAAGTGGTGTTCGTCCCGCCGGTGAGCGGAGGCTAAAGATGTTTCGCGTCACACGAGAGCCGATCGATATTCAAGAGCTGGTGCGATGCGTGACCGACCCGTCGGCCGGCGCCATCGCCACGTTCATCGGCACCACGAGAAACAACAACGAAGGGCGCAAGGTCATCGCGCTCGACTACGAAGCTTATCCTGAAATGGCCGAAAAGGAGTTGGCGCGCATCGGAGCGGACGCCAAGAAAAAATGGCGGATCGAGCGCATGGCGATCACGCATCGGATCGGCCCGGTCCAGATCACAGAACCGAGCGTGATCATCGCCGTCTCCGCCGCGCACCGCGACGACGCATTTCAAGCCTGCCGCTTCGCGATCGAGGAAATCAAGAAAACCGTGCCGATCTGGAAAAAGGAAGTATTCGAGGGAGGAGAGGTATGGATTGGCACGCAATCCGGCCAACCTTTGGCAGGCCGCTGAAAACGCCCACCTGCTTCGTTGCGCTTCGATCCGCCTCGCTCGACGTACTCAAAAAAGTACGCCTCCGCTCGTCGGTTCTCGCGCGCCTCGCATCTGGGACGTTTTGATCGGCCTGCAAGAAGTTTAAAGCTATGGAACCATCTCTTTATGCTGCCTTCGGTCTTGGCTTGATCTTGGGCGTCAAGCACGCCCTGGACGCCGACCATCTGATCGCGGTCTCCACCATCGTCAGCGAGCATAAGAATCTCAAGTGGGCTTCTCTCATCGGCGCCTTCTGGGGCTTGGGCCACACGACGACGCTTTTTGTCGTGGGGGTGCTCGTCATCGGACTCCGCCTGACCATTCCGCCGCGAGTTGCGCTGGGCCTGGAGTTTCTCGTGGCGGTGATGTTGGTCGTACTCGGGGTCAACATCCTGTGGCGATCTTTCCGTTCCGAGAAAATCCATCTTCACGCGCACAACCACAGTCCCGAGACGCACAGCCATTTCCATATCCACGGCGAACGGGAAGAAATTCACGCTCATCCCCATCCGTTCCAATCGATGCGCAAGCCGTTTTTCGTCGGCATGGTCCACGGCCTGGCGGGAAGCGCCGCGTTGATGCTGCTGGTCTTGACGACGATTCCATCGCCGATGGCCGGGCTGCTCTACATCGTGATTTTCGGCTTCGGCTCGGTGGGCAGCATGCTGGTGCTGAGCAGCTTAATCGGCCTGCCGTTTATCCTCACCGCGCAAAGATTCACCGTTCTCAACCACTGGATACGCTTGGTGGCCGGATTGGCGAGCGCGGCTTTCGGGCTGTTTCTCGGCTGGGATATAGGCTTCAACGACGGCCTCTTCTAGCCCGAATTGTTCACGGCGATCAGCCCTCAAGCGCGAGCTGCTCTCGGGCTTCTTATTGTGAATAATCTGCTAGATCAGTTTAAAGACGGCGAGCAGATAGGCAACGGCGAGCGCGCCGTAGGCCACGCAGGAGACAATCAAAAACCCTAGGTTGAGTTTCCCCGGACGCGCGCCCGCGGGAAGATGGCGCGGCAAATAGACGTGGTTCAGCACAATGAGCGCGACCGAATAGATCACCGTACCGACAAAACCGATCACAGCCGAGAGAAGAATAAGCGGTCCCGGCGCGCTGATTAAAACCGTGACCGAAGTGATCGCGGTGAGAAGAAAGAGAAAAATAAGATACCACGAGCGGACGGGAATCTTTCGCGCCGCGGGAAAAAATGCGTACACGCAATCGGTGTGGATGCGGCTGACGGCGTCCACGGTCGCGAGCCACGTGTCCGAGAGAAACGCAGCGGCCACGATCAGAAATAGAACTCTGCCGATCCAGCCCCAGCTCACCTCGAAAAAACGGCTCTGCACCACCGCCAGCTCGTAGTCCTGCGGCAACAGTCCTTTGGGATAAAGCAGCGCGTAGGCCAAGAGGCAGGTCATCAACGTCGTCAGCAGATTGCCGCCGATGCCGATGCCGATGTCCCAAACCATGAAGCGCTTCCATTTCGGAAGCTCGGCCAATCCCGCGTCCGCGCTGGGCGTGAAGCCGGAGTCGGGAATCGACTCGGGCTTTCCCGTGACCGGTCCCGTGATGCGGCCCATGTAATGCGCCATCGCGACGCCTTTGTCGCGCGTCCAGTAGGAATAGAAAAGCGTCCAGAAGCCGCCGAGGCCGGCAAAGGTGATCGCGGTCAACAGCGTCGTCGCGTCCGCCGAATCCCATGGCCGCGGCATGGGCCATTGGGGAACGAACAAACCTTTGAGAAATGCCGGCAGCATCGCCAGCACGTCCGGATGCGCGCTCGCCCAGAGAAGACCGACCAGCGTCACGATCGAGACGCCCCACATGAAAGCTTCCACGAGACGGTAAACGACGTTGCTCAAAATAATCGCGGAGAAAAAAACCAGCATCGTGGCATACGCCCAAAACAGAGTCTGACCGCGCGCGCTCCAACCTGACGGAAAACCGGTCAATGCCGCGAGCGAAGTCCCGCCGGCGGCGGCGAAGGCGCCAAACCAGAGAAAAGAAATCGTCATGAGGACCCAGAGCAGAACGGCGAAAGAGCGGTTCAGGCGTATGAAGCCCTGGAAGATGCTCTCGCCCGTGAGCATCGTGTAGCGGCCGATTTCGTAGACGACCGGAAACTGGAGCAGGCAGGCCGGGACGAGAAGGAAGAGAAACGCGAGGCCGTATTTCGCGATGATGTACGGCCACCAGATGAGTTCGCCGCTGCCCTGCGCCAGGGCGAGGAAGATGACGCCCGGACCCAGGGCGGCGAGCATGCCGGGAAAGCGCGGCAGCGCGGCTTGCTTGAACGGCAGCAGAGTTCCCCAAGATCCGCTAGGCTGCCGTTCCTCCATTTCTCAGCTTCCCTCGGTCCGGAGGACAGATCCCGCAGGCAGCGCGCTCAGGAGTTTCTGGAAGGCGCGATCGAGATAGGCCCGGTCTTTGGATTCCAAAGTCAACTTCACCCGGTAGTCCGGGTTGTCGAGCACGGGATAAGAGCCGAGGAGAAGATCGGGAAAGCTCGCGAGCAGGTCGTTGAGAATCGCGGCGATCACTCCCTCGCCTTCTCTGGAATAAATAATTTTGAGATAGTAAGGCGCCTCGCGGAAACTTTCCTTGATGGCCTCAAAGCGGTCTTGCAGGACTTTGGGGATGCCGGGAAAAATGTAGACGTTTTTCATTTTTACCACCGGCCCGTAGAGCGACCAATCGCCGACAAGCTCCGCGCCTTCGGGAACTTCGGCCATGCGCAGCCTGGCCTCGTTGATGTTCGCGCCGTGACGCTCGCGCAGCCGCCGCTCGAGGTCGGGATGGCGAATGACGTTGACGCCGAAGCCGCGGGAGATGCCGGCCATCGTCACGTCGTCGTGCGTTGGGCCGACGCCGCCGGTGGTGAAAACAAAATCGAAGTCGTGCGCGAAGGCGGCGACCTCGCGGCCGATGAGCTCGATCTCGTCCGGAATGACGACGACGCGACGGAGCTCGACGCCGAGGGCGCGCAGCTCCTTGGAAAGGAAGTGCGAGTTTGTGTCCTGCGTCTTCCCCGACAGGACCTCGTTACCGATGATGATGATACCCGCGGTCTTAGCCATACAGGAACTATTGGAGTACTGGAGTGTTGGAGTATTGGAGTATTGCGGGATCGGAATGTTGAAGTCTTGAAGTGGAGTCTGGTTGGGTTTCCATCACATTACTCCATGACTCCAATACTCCATTACTCCACATCTCTTCATCACGTGTCGAACTCGCTGCAGCTTTGAAAGTAATGGCACTTGGGATTGGAGCAGACAAACTTGCACTTCTGATTGACGAGCCTGGCGCCGCAGATGGGACAGATATCCCACCAGTTTTCTTGCTTGGCATCGGGAGGCTCCGATCGGTCCATGTCGTTTCCTTTTTGGGAAACTCAGCCGAACAGCTTGCGCGCGTTCTCCCCGAGAACTTTTTTCTTGACTTGCGCCGTCGCCTTCGCCTTGCGCACGATGCTGACCGCGTCTTTCAAGAGATCGATCGTGGGAAAATCGCTTCCCATCAGCACCTGGCTCTCGCCCATCATATTCACCGCGAAGCGGATCTCTTCCGGGCTCCAGAAAGGCGGCGCCGTATCGACAAAGATCCGCCGCTTATACTTATCAAAAAAACCTTTCCCGCGCTTGTCGAAGTAAGCCGGGTTCAGCCGGTTCTTGATGGCGAAAAACGCGCCGCCCATATGCGAGAAGACAAAGCGCAGGTTGGGAAAGCGGTCGAGCGTGCCGCCGAGCATCAGCCGCGCGATGTTGATCGTCGTGTCGAAGGCGCGGCCCAGATTTCTCGTCAGATTGAACTGCTCCATGCCGTGAGGATGGGCAAGTGGGATCTCCGCCGCCGGATGGACTAAAATCGGAACGTCGAGGTCCGACACCGCGTGATAGAAAGGATACATCCGCTCGTCGTCGAGCAGAACGCCGCCGACGTGCGTGTTGACCGCGACTCCCTTGCAGCCCAGATCCACCACCGCGCGCCGCAACTCTTTCACGCCTTCGGCATCGAGCGGCGGCACGTGAGCGAGCGGGATGATGCGGCCGGGATATTGCGCCGCGATCTCCGCCATTCTGTCGTTGATGAGCCGCGCGCTTTTGAGATCCACCCAGTCGAGCCAGACGCCGACGTGGAGCGCCGCGCGATCGACGCCCGCGCGGTCCATCGCCTTGATCTGCTCGTCGATGCGCGAGGTCAATTTAGGCGGGGAAAAGAGCTGGATGCCGGCGCGCTGGATGCGGAAGCGGTCGGCGTCGTGAATCACTTCCTCGTCTTGGCGCACGTAAAGCTCAGGCCGGCGATAGTGCTCTTCGGGCATCCAGTGATGGTGCACGTCGATGACGAGGCCGCTTTTTTTCATGTTCTCCCGTTGTAATCGAATTCCCCCTCGTTGACAAGTTTTTTTATATGTCCGTGTTTTTTTATATGTCCGGGACAAATCTCGGTTGGAACCGACAGCCGTCCAGTGGACTTCGGCCGGATCACGTAATATGATTCTCGACTGACATGTCCGCACCCGTCGTCCGCATCGAAAACTTAAAGAAATCTTACGGCAGCGTCGTCGCTCTGGACGGAATTTCCCTGGAGGTCGAGCGCGGCAGAATCTTCGGCCTCTTGGGGCCGAACGGCGCGGGAAAAACTACGACCGTCAAGATCCTCATCACGCTGGTTCGGCCGGATAGCGGCCGGGTCGAAGTGGCGGGGACCGACGTGGGCAAGGACCCGGCTAAAGCGCGCAGCTTGATCGGCTACGTGCCGCAAGAGCTGACGACGGACCCCTATCTTACGGCGCGAGAGCACCTACGTTATTACGCCGATATTTATCATCTGCCGTCCGCGGTGCGCGAAAGCAGAATGCAGGAGGTGCTCGCTCTGGTCGGCCTGGCCGGCCTGGAGGACCGACGCGCGCGCGATCTCTCCGGCGGGACGAAGAAAAAGCTCGATCTCGCCTGCGGGCTGCTCCATCGTCCGCCGGTGATCCTGCTCGACGAGCCGTCGCTCGGCCTCGACGTTCAGGTGCGCCGCGACGTATGGAACTATATTCTGCGGTTGAAGGAGCACGGGACCACCGTTTTTCTCTGCACGAATTACATGGACGAGGCGGAGCGGCTTTGCGACGAAGTGGCGATCATCGATCGCGGCAAGATCGTCGCGTTGGGCTCGCCGGCAACACTGAGGAGCCGGCTCGGCGGAGATGTCGTTTCGGTGGAGATTGCGAGCGCGAACGATCATGACGGAGCATCCCTGGACAGTTTGGATAAAACCGTCTCGCAGCTCTCGATGGTCCAGAGGTCGGTGAAAGACGGGACGCGTCTCAAGGTCTACGTGGAGAGCAACGAGGCGGCGGTGCCGAAGATACTCGATGCCGCCGCTGCCGCGGGCATCTCGGTCCACTCGATCACCTACAGCCGTCCCGGCCTCGACGACGTCTTTCTCCATTACGCCGGCCGCGCGTTCTCCGAAGGAGGACGAAACGGTGCGTGAGTTTATTCAGGAGACCAACGCGCAATTCCGACGCTGGATGATCCATCTCAAGCGCGAGCCGTTCAGTCTCGCTTTTAATTTATTGAATCCGATCATTCTTTTGATATTCATGGGCGGCGCTTTTCAAGGCCTGGCGCGAAACTCGGTCGGCGAAGATTACCGCAGCTATCTGTTGCCGGGAATCCTCGCGCTCACGGCTTTCGGCAACAGCATGGGCGGCGGCATTCCTCTTCTCTTCGATAGAGAGAACGGTTTTCTCCTGCGGCTGATGAGCGCGCCGATCTCGCGCTCCTCGATCCTGGTCAGCCGCTTTCTCGCAGTCAATCTCAGCACGATGCTCCAGTGCCTGCTCATTCTCGTGCTGGGCATCCTCTTCGGCGTCCGCATCGCCACCGGCATCGGCGGCGTGGCGGCGCTGCTTGGAACCGGCCTGCTGCTGGGTTTCGGCGTAACGGCGATTTCGCTGATGCTCGCTTTCGTTCTGCATAACCACGGCGATTTTTTCGCCATCATGGGAATCACGGCCCTTCCGCTCACCTTCCTATCGAGCGCGTTTGTCCCGCTCGAAACGTTGCCAGCCTGGATGCGGCTTCTCGCGCGCGTCAATCCCATGACCTACGCGATCGACGCGATGCGCTCGCTGATCCTCACCGGCTGGGACGCGCCGCGGCTTCTGTGGACGGTTGCCGTGCTACTGGTCTTCGACGCCGCGATGTTATGGCTCGGCGCCAGGGTGCTGAGCCGCCAATTGGCGTAAAGTCCGATGACACCCGAAGAAAAAGCCGAAAGATTGGCCGAGCTGAAAGAACGCCGCCGCCGCGAGCGCTGGAGCGCCTTTCTAAGACCGCTCATCACTCTGGCATCGATCGTCATCTCCGTGTCGCTGCTGATGTACATGATTAAAAGCTGCGGCGAGCGCTATCCGCAAAACCAAGGCAAGCCGCGCCTACCGATCCAGCGGATGCCCGATCCGCCGGCGCCCGCGAAATAAATTCTTCTTTGCGAAGGCGCCACCCGAGAGTCTGGCCGGCTGCTATTCTCTTTGAATGACCCGCCTCTTACGCTATAATCCGCTTCATTGTCGCGACGTTTTTCTATGAAGGAAGGCATACCCGATCTCGGCGTCATCATCCTCGCGGCAGGCCTTGGAAAACGAATGAATTCCAGCCTGCCCAAAGTCCTTCACTGCATCGGGGGACAACCGCTCTTTTCCTATCCCGTGAAAATCGCGCGCAGCTTGAATCCGAAGAAGATCGCCGTCGTCGTGGGGCACGGCGCGGAGTCGGTGCGGCAGGCCTGCAGCGACGAGGGAACCCATTGGGTCATGCAGGAAAAACAACTCGGCACGGGGCACGCGGCCAACTGCGCCAAAGAAATCTTCGGGGGATTCAGGGGAGATCTCTTAATTCTCAGCGGCGACGTGCCATTGATCACCCGGGACTGCCTGCTTCGGCTGTTGCGCCATCACGGCGAAGAAAACGCGACGCTTACGTTTGTGACCGTGCGTCTTAGCGACCCCTACGGCTACGGCCGAATTCTCCGCGACGCCGAGGGAAAAGTGATCGGAATCGTCGAGGAAAAAGATGCAACGGACGCGGAAAAGAATATCACGGAGGTCAACGCCGGCATTTACGCGGTCTCGTCCGATTTTCTCTTTTCCGCTTTGCAGGGCGTCACCAACTCGAACCGGCAACAGGAATATTATCTGACCGACATCGTCGCCGCAGCGCTGAACGCCGGCAAGAGAGTCGGAACCGTCGAGGCGAAGGACGTGCGGGAGATTATGGGCATCAACACAAGAGAGGAGCTTGCGCTTATGGAAAAGATCCTCCAGGAGCGGATCAACCGAAAATGGATGGAAGCAGGCGTGACCCTCAAGGATCCCCAGACCACCTACATCGACGAAGGGGTCAAGATCGGCAAGGACACGATCATCGGTCCGAACACCCACCTCTTGGGCGACACCGTGATCGGCGAGCGCTGCCGGATCGACGGCACGGCGTATTTGACGAACATGCGGCTGGCCAATGACGTCCAGCTAAAGTTTTCAGTGGTCATGACCGATTCCCAAGTTGAGGACGGCGCGATCGTCGGCCCGTTCGCTCATCTCCGGCCGGGAACTCATTTGGGCCCGCGCGTTCACCTCGGGAACTTCGTCGAGGCCAAGCAAGCGACGATCGGCGCGGGGTCGAAAGCGAATCACCTCTCCTATCTGGGCGACGTGACCGTCGGGCGCGACACGAACATCGGCGCCGGCACCATCACGTGCAATTACGATGGATTCAATAAATATCGAACGACCATCGGCGACCGGGTTCAGGTCGGCAGCGACTCCACCCTGGTAGCGCCGGTCTCACTCGGCGACGACGTGTACGTAGCGACGGCGACGACGATCCGCCGTGACGTGCCGGCGGGAGCGCTGGTGTATAACGAAAGAGTCGAGAACGTAAAAAAGGGTTGGACCGAAGAGAAGCGAAGAAAAATGAAGAAGGTAAAAGCCTGATGTGCGGCATCGTCGGATACATCGGCCGGCGCGAAGCGGCGCCGATCATACTGGAGAGTCTGAGAAAGCTCGAATACCGGGGCTACGATTCGGCCGGCATCGCCGTCTTGAACGGCGGCCAGGTGGCGATCCGCCGCTGCGAGGGCAAGCTCAACAACCTCGAAGCGCTGCTCGTGCAGCGGCCGATTCCCGGAAACGTCGGGATCGGTCATACGCGCTGGGCGACCCACGGCAAACCTTCCGAAGTCAACGCCCACCCGCACCAGGCCGGCAGCGTCGTCGTCGTTCATAACGGCATCATCGAAAATTATCTGGAGCTGAAGGAGCATCTGCTCAAACGGGGCGCCAAGTTCGGGTCGGAGACCGACACCGAGATCGTCGCCCACCTGGTCAATGAGAAGGTACAGGAGGGAGCGGACTTTCTCACCGCGGTGCAGAAAAGCCTGCGGGAGATCCACGGCTCGTACGCGCTCGTCTTCTTGAACCTGAAAGATCCCGGCCGTCTGATCGTAGCGAAAAATTCGACCCCCATCGTGATTGGCTGGGGCGAGGGCGAAACTCTCGTCGCCTCCGACATCCCCGCCCTTCTCGATCACACTCGCAAAGTCACATTTCTCGAGGACGGCGAAGTGGCTGAAATCAAGGCCGGCGGGTTTCGCATCCTCAACAGCAAGGGAAAAGTCCTCAGCCGCTCGTTCAAGGAAATCACCTGGGATGCCGTGGCCGCACAGAAGGGCGGCTACCGCCACTTCATGTTGAAGGAGATCCACGAGCAACCCCGCTCGATCACCGACACTTTCCGCGGACGGATATCGCTCAAAGAAGGCGCGGTCGCGCTCGAGGGCATTCCGCTGAGCGCGACCCAGATGCGGAGGGTCAAGAGAATCCATATAGTCGCCTGCGGCACCGCCTGGCATGCCGCGCTGGTGGGCAAATTCATGCTGGAGGAGATCGCCCGCATCCCGGCCGAGGTGGATTACGGATCGGAGTTCCGTTACCGCGTACCGCTCATTAAATCCGGCGACCTGCTTCTGCTCATCAGCCAATCCGGCGAGACCGCCGACACCCTGGCCGCGGTGGAAATGGCGCGAAAGAAAAAAACCAAGGTGATTTCGATCTGCAACGTCGTGGATTCCACGATCGCGCGGAAATCGGACGGCGTCTTTTATACCCACGCCGGACCGGAGATCAGCGTCGCCAGCACGAAGGCGTTCACTTCCCAACTGACGGCGCTCTATCTTCTAGCGATCGGGATGGGAAGGCTGACCGGAAGCTTGCGGGCCGCCGAAGCCAAGCGGCTGCTGGAAGATCTCATGCACCTTCCGCATTGGATAGAAGAAGCGCTGAAGCTGGACAATGAATTGGAAGGTCTGGCGCACGAGTTGAGCGGCGTTTCCGATTTTCTCTATCTGGGGAGAGGCATCAATTATCCGATCGCGCTGGAGGGAGCGCTCAAGCTAAAAGAGATCTCTTACATCCACGCCGAGGGATATCCGGCCGGCGAGATGAAACATGGGCCGATCGCTCTCGTGGATGAAAAGATGCCGGTCGTGGTGCTATTGCCGCGAGACCGCCATTTTCAAAAGACGCTGTCGAACCTCAAAGAGGTGGAGTCTAGAGGGGCAAAAATCATCGCGGTCACCAACCGCAACGGCGAGACGATCGAAGGGACCTCTCATCGGAGCCTGGTCGTTCCCGAAGCTTCTCATTTTCTCACGCCCATCGTGCTCACGATCCCGATGCAGCTCCTCGCCTATTACGTCGCCGTCGCGCGCGGCACCGACCTCGACCAACCGCGGAATTTGGCCAAAAGCGTCACGGTCGAATAGAGGTTTCTCAGAGCCTAGCCTGGTTCTAGGGAGAGATGCTTCGCTTCGCTTCGCTCAGCATGACAGTAAAGAGAATGTCATCCTGAACGAAGTGAAGGATCTCTCTTAGGGCCAGTTATGCGCCGGCGCCCCGATATCCCCTGGCGCAGAAATAAATCTCCGAAGACCCTTTGCGCGTCGCTTCAGGGCGGGTGCGGTCAACCGAAGAAAAATCCTTCTTGAGCTCTAGGAAATACGCCTGCAGCTCCTGGGCGACAAAACTCTTGACCAGAAAGTTTCCTCCCGGCCGAAGCAGGCGGCGCGCGAGGGCGTGCGCCAATCGAATCAGCTCGACAGAGCGGGCGATATCGGCGTCATGTATCCCGGTGAGGCGAGGCGAAAGGTCCGATAGAACGCAGTCCGCCTTACCGCCCAAAAGCTCTTCGATTTTTTTGCCGCACTCCTCCGAAGCGGCATCGCCCTGAAGAAGGGCGATGTTGGGCTCATGAAACGGCGCGATGGGCTGGAGATCTATGCCGACCACTTTTCCCTTAGGCCCGGCGAGCTCGGCGGCGACCTGGAGCCAGCCGCCGGGCGCCGCGCCGAGATCCACCACGCGCTCGCCCGGCTGGATGAGTTGAAACCGACGCCCAAGCTCCAGGAGCTTGTAGGCCGCGCGCGAGCGGTAGCCTTCCTTTTTCGCTTTGCGATAAAAGGCATCTTTTGGCTGATAATTCACAATAATGTTGAGTTTTGAATTAAAAACCTACTACTGAGACGAGACGAAAAAAAGGCCCAGCCGTTATGGCCGGGCCTTTAATTCAAAACTCAAAATTAAGAATTCAAAATTTTTATTTGACCGGTGTGATCGTAAACTCCACCCGGCGATTGACCGCGCGGGCCCATTCGGTCTGTTGGTCGACCAGCGGCTTGGCCTCGCCAAAGCTGGCGACCGACACTCGGCTCGGATCGATCCCGAGCTCGGCCAACTCTTTCATGACTCTTTGCGCGCGCCGGAGGCCGAGCCTCTGGTTATATTCCTCGCTGCCGACATAGTCCGTGTGACCTTCGATGGACACGAGGACGTCGGACTTTTCTTTGATTCTTTGGCCGATCAGATAAATTTTGCCCTTGCCGAGATCGGTAAGCTCGGAGGAGTCAAAACGGAAAGCTATATCCGGAAAAATGATTTTCTCGACCTCGACGATCTTCGGCACCTCTTTATAAAGGATTTTCTCCACCGGAACTTGTTGAATCGTCACTTTCTCCGAAACGGGTTCTTGCGGAATAGCCGCTCTCGGGGCCCTCGCTGGCGGTGTCGAAGGTCGCTTGGGCACTCCGAAATCATAGCCCGGCTCCGGGTCAGCGAATAGAGCAGGATGGGGTCTGTGGCCGAAGAATTCCTCTTGCGGTTTCGTTGCGCTTACCAGAACGTGAAAGGGCCGGAAAAACAGCCACTCGGTAAGAAAGCCCGCCGGATAGGACGTGTAAGCCCAAATTCTCAGCGGATTGGATTGGCTGTCGTCGAATTCATCCCAGGCCGCCGTTGCTTTCAAAGGCGTGAAGCACACGGCCGCCCATAGGGCCACCGGGACAATCAAAAAGCGGGCTGTCTTCATAAGATCCTCCTTAAAAACGGTTCTAGTGTAAGTTTTCCCTTGCTCCTTGTCAAACACATGGAAAAGCGCGCGCTTGTAAAAATGGGGACTCTGGTTTACAAAAAAGAAAGCCCCCAGGGGTATCATTTGGCATCCAGGGCCATAGTCACTCACAAAAATACCCTGCTATCCTCTTGCTGATATCGATGAACGTTGTAATGCAAAAGAGAGACCGCGTAGCGTGGGTAACTCTTGACCGCGCCCCGCTCAACGTTCTGAACCTTACTATGTTGCAGGAATTGAAGGCGGTTTTAAAATCGGTGGAAGGCGACACGGCCGTCGATATCCTTGTGCTCCGCGGCGCCGGCGAGCGCGCTTTTTCCGCCGGAGTGGACATTAAGGACCACACGCGGGAAAAAGTCCCCGAGATGCTCGACACGGTGCATGGCGTTATCCGCGCGCTGCTCGCGCTGCCGCAGATTACGGTCGCGTCGGTGCGCGGGGCTTGTCTGGGCGGCGGCTGCGAGCTGGCCAGCTCTTGCGATTTTATTTTCGCCACGGAGGGCAGCTTCTTCGCCACCCCGGAGATCAACGTCGGCTGCTACCCGCCCGTTGCCCTGGCACGCTTCCCCGGACAACTGGGCTATCGGCGCGCCGCGGAGATGATCCTTACCGGCCGCAAAGTGCCGGCCGCAGAAGCGTTGGCGATGGGACTCATCACCCGCGTGGTGCCGGGCCATGAGCTGGAGCAGGCAGTGGAAGCTCTCGCAATCGAGCTTCGGGGAAAAAGCCGCGCCGTGCTCAGAATCGTGCTTAAAGGATTGAGAGAGATTTCGCTAAAAGATTTTCCTCAGGCGCTGCAAAAGTCCGAAGCGATCTATCTCGAAGAATTGCTCAAGACCGAAGACGTCGAAGAGGGCGTGAAAGCTTTCCTAGAGAAGCGGCAGCCTCAATGGAGCCACCGGTAGCCGATGAGCGATTTCGAAATCAAGATCACCCGCGACCGGGATGAAATTCATGAGGCGCAGAAACTCCGCTTCGAGGTGTTTAATCTCGAGATGAAAAAGGGGCTGAAAGAATCGTATCAACGAGGGTTCGACGTCGACCGGTTCGATTCCATATGCGACCATCTTATCGTCCGCGAGCGCAATCAGCGGCGCGTGGTCGGGACCTATCGGCTTCTGCTCGGCTCGGAGGCCCGCAAACACTCCGGCTTTTACTCCGAGCAGGAATTCAACCTGGAAAAAATCAAAAAGCTCGACGGCGAGCTGTTGGAGCTCGGCCGCTCCTGCGCGCACAAGGACTATCGGGACAAGGCGCTCATCCATCTCATGTGGCAAACGATAGCGGAGTACGTAAAAAATCATCAAGTCCACTATCTGTTCGGATGCGCCAGCTTCCCCACGACGAATCCCGAGGAAGTCGGCCCATCGATTACGCTGATCAAGGAGAAGTATTACGCCCCGGAGAAGTTTCGCGTCGAGCCCGTGGCGGGCATGCGGCTTACAGATTTGCGGGAGGACGTGGAGATCGCGGACCGCGAGGAACTTTTCTTCCGGCTGCCGAGTCTGATCAAAGGATATCTCCGAGTCGGCGCGCTGCTTTGCGGCCCGCCCGCTCTGGACCTTGAGTTCGGCACGACCGATCTGTTTCTGCTGTTGGACGTGAACCGGGCGAGCAGTGAATATCTCCGGCGCTTCGGCCTTTCCGCCTCGGATGTGAGTCGTGCGGCTCGTTAAACTCGCCGTGCTTTTGATCGTTTGGACGCTCCTCTTTCTCGCCGCGGCGCTGGTCCATTTGTGTATTTATCTGTGGCGCCCGAAGAACCCTTGGAGAATCGTGAGCCGCATGACCCAGAGATTCGTCGCTCTGATCCGAATGTTCGTCAACGTCGGGATCACACTGCAAGGCGATCTCGATTTGCTGGATATCAAGGGCGCTTTTATCGCCAGCAATCACCTGGGCTATTTGGACGGATTCGTCCTGGGGAGTCTGTTTCCGACAATCTTCGTTTCGAAGCGTGAGGTGCGGGGCTGGCCGATAATCGGTTGGTGGACCGCGCTGTGCGGAACCGTTTACATCGATCGGGAACGAAAAGGCAAGATCACGCTGGTGGTGGAAGAGATCGTCGAGCGATTAAACCAGAAGGCGAACATTCTAATTTTTCCCGAGGGGACCTCGACCAACGGCGACCACTTGCTGCCGTTCCAGTCGGCGCCGTTTGCCGCGCCGCTCCGCGCGCACGCGCCGATCGTGCCGCTGACCATCACGTACCGGAGAATCAACGGCGCGCCCGTGACCGATGCGAACCGGGACACGATCTACTGGTACGGCGACATGGATTTCATACCCCACTTCTGGAAGCTGCTGGCAATGAGGAACATCGAGGTCGCGGTCAAATTCCACGCGCCGATCGACACGACGAGGTATAAAAATAGTTCGGTGAGCCGCAAGCAGTTGAGCCAGGCGTGCTACAGCGCGATCGCGAGCGGGTTGCAACAAGACAGGAAAAACCTGCGGGCGCCGCTAACTCTGAGTTAGCTGCCGCTTGATGTTTTCGATGAACTGCTGAAGCATCTGGTCGGCTTTTTTACGAATGATGGGCTGGCCGAACTCGCCGATCTTCCCCAATATATTCACATCGGTTTCTACCAGCAGCTCGGTCTCTTTGGGACTGATTTCTTTCAGCTCCATGGTGGTCTTGCCCTTGACGGCCCCCGCGGCCCTGCGGTCGGTGGCTTCGGCCCGGAGCGCGGCGCGCCAGCGGTCCCGGTCGCGCTCCTCCAGAATAATTTTGCCCTGGAGATTGAGCGAGATCGGCCCGACGCGAACCTTGAGCGTGCCTTGGTAGGTCGTATCATCGAGCTGGCTTACGGATTCCACGCCGGGAAGCGACTGCGCGACCTTGGGCACATCCATCAAGAAATCCCAGAGCAGCTCGCGGCCCACCGGAATGACGGCGCGCTGATTGAATTTCATCTCCGCCCCAGTTTCACCGGACGGCTCGGCGCCGCCTTAGCAATTTTCGCGATTCCTTCCAGCGCTTTTTCCAGCGCGCGGCGAACGAAGACGCCGGCCATCTCTTTTTTATAAGCCGCAGAGCCGCGAAAATCGCCGATCGGATCGACCGCTTGCTTGGCTTTTTCGGCGGCCTCGCGGAGCGCTTCGGCCTTGACCGGCTGGCCGCGCAACACCGCTTCGGCGGCGCGCGCGCGAATGGGCGTCGTGCCGACGCTGCCGAGAGCAATGCGGACATCGGAGAAAATCTTCTTGGTACGGTCCAACGTCACCACGGCCGCGGCGGAGACGGTCGCATAGTCATCCGCCGTGCGCGGAAGAAATTTAAGAAAGGCAGCGCCGCTGTTCGGCGGCAAGCGCGGAACGGATAATTCCGTGATCACCTCGTCCGGCTTGAGCACGGTCTCGTAATAGTCGGTAAACAATTCTTCCAGCAGAATCGTCCGGCCGTCGTCGGCCGATCCGACCTTAACGCTCGCGCCCAGCGCGATGAGAGTCGGAGGAGGATCTTGATTGGGGTCGGCGTGCGCCAGCCCGCCGCCCACCGTCGCCATGTTACGCACGCGAACGGTGGCCACGTGCCGGTAGGTCTCGGCCAGGAGCGGCAAGCGCCGGCGCACCAGCGAGGAGGTCTCCACCTCTCGATGAGTCGTCGCCCCGCCGATGCGAAGCTCGCCGTTCTTTTCCTCGATGCCGCTCAGGCCGCGCACCGAACGCAAGCTAATTAGGCAGGTGGGACTCACCAGGCGCTGCTTCATCATGATGACCAGAGCCGTGCCGCCGGCGATGAGTTTCGCGTCCGTGCCGAACTGTTTGAGGTCTTGTTGAACTTCTTTAAGACTCTTTGGAGTGCGATATTCAAAGGGCTGCATGATGGGTCCTTATCTCGCAAACTGATGCGCTTTTTGAATCGATTCGATGATTTTGTAGTAGCCGGTGCAGCGGCAGAGATTGCCCATCATCCAGTCTTTGATCTGCTCCTCGTTCGGCTTGGGAACTTTGTCGAGCAGCGCCTTGGCCGCAACGACCTGGCCCGGCGTGCAGATGCCGCACTGGAAGCCGCCGTACTTGATGAAGCTTTTTTGCACCGGATGGAGCTCGCCGTTTTTTGCCAACCCCTCGACCGTGGTGATGTCGTGGCCGTCGGCGAACACCGCGGGTGCAAGACAGGAGCTAATCATCTCCCCGTCCATCAGCACCGTGCACGCGCCGCAGACGCCGACACTGCAACCCTCCTTGGTCCCGGTGAGCCCGAGATCGTAGCGCAGAAAATCGATCATCAGACGGTTCGTGGGAACTTCTTGCTCGATCTTCTTGCCGTTGACGCGCATGCGAACTTTTTTATTCATTGCCGTTCCTTCCGTTTCGTCGAGCTAAATTTTTCGTCGCGGCGATAAAGTGACAACCCGATGCGGCTATGTTATAGAAAGAATTCGCTCAAACTGCAAGCAGCGGTAGACGAGAAATTTACGCGCGCTTTTCCGGGGAATGAAAGGAAATTCGGCGGCGCCCAATGGCTGGACTTTTCACACGACAGTTGCGACGCGAGGCGGATAAAATCTGGCGCGCCATTCACGCCCATCCCTTTCTCGACGAGCTTCGCGCCGGCACTCTGCCCATGGATCGGTTTGTCTATTTTATATTGCAAGACTACGTTTACCTCCTCGATTTCGCCCAGGTCCTCTGCCTCGGCGGAGCGAAATCGCCGGATCTAAAAACTCTGGAAATCTTCGCCCGCCATGCTCTGATCGCCGTCGAGGTGGAAAGAAGTTTTCACGCGAGCTTTGGAAAGAGTCTCGGCCTCTCGCAGCGGCAGCTCGACCGGACGCCCAAAGCGCCGGTCACAGAAGCGTACACGAAACATCTTCAGGCGGTCGCCCGAGGAGGGAGCCTGGCGGAAATCGTCGCTGCGGTGCTACCCTGCTACTGGATTTACGGCGAGGTCGGAAGGAGACTCTATCGCAGGCGGACGAGAAAGCCGGCGATCTACCGCGAGTGGATCGAGATTTACGCGTCAGAGGAGTATTGGAAACCGGTGCGGGAGCAGATACGGTTGATGGACCGCCTCGGCGCGGGCGCGGGAAGCGAAGAGAGAAAGCTTATGCGTTCTCATTTTATGCTGAGCAGCCGCTACGAGTTTCTTTTTTGGGACCAGGCGTATCGCCTGGAAAAATGGCCGGTGTAAAAATAGCGCTAGAAAAATAGCAAGGAGGTTGGAACCATGATTGCTCTAACGGACAAAATCCCCGAATTGATCGACAACGCGCTGGCGAACGGCTGCCCATGCGTCCTCGCCACTGTCTCCAAGGACGGCGAGCCGGACATCGGCTACAAGGGCAGCATGATGGTCTTTGACAACGAGTCTCTCGCCTACTGGGAGCGCACGAGACGGCAGCATCTGAAAAACGTCCTGGAGAATTCGAAGGTCGTCGTGCTCTTCAGGGATCCGAAAACCAGGCTCAACTTCCGCTTCCACGGCGTGGCGACAGTGCACCAGGACGGGCTTATCCGCGAGCAGGTCATGTCCCGAACCGTCAAGGAGGAGATTGACAAGGACCCGGAGCGCAAGGGCGCCGCCGTCGTCATCCGAGTAGACAAGGTGACGAACCTGGCCGGACAAGTGCTGCAGAGCCGCTAGAAATCGGAGGGCCCACGCTAATGTTTCTTTCCGATAAAGTAAAAGAAACGCGCTATCGCGCGGTGCGCGAGCGAATGGCCGCGCAGGGCCTCGACGCGATGATCGCGCGCGGCTCCAGCGCCGTCCGCGGCGACGGCGCGGCGTTTCGCTTTCTCACCGATTTTCCCAATATCAATATCCCGCTCGTCCTTGTATTCTTCCGCGACGAAGAAAAGCCTCCGCTCATGCTTGTGGAATCGCGCTTCCAGGCGATGCGGGCGAAAAAAAATTCATGGCTCGAAGACATCCGCCTGAGCTCGCGCTTCCTCGAAAGCCTGATGGAAGTATTGAAAGAAAAGGGGCTGGTACGTTCATCGGTCGGGATCGACGGCTTGGACAGGCTCCCCTTTCTCTGGGTCCAGAGAATGGAAGAATTTTTTCCCGAACTGAAAATCGTCGAATTCGGTCCGGCGTTAAAAAAACTGCGGGCGACGGTGGACGGCGAAGAGACCCGCCTAGTGAAAAAATCCGCCGCCCTCGTCGACCTCGCCTTTACCGAAGGAATCAAGCGCATCAAACCGGGCAAGACCGAATGGGAGATCGTCGCTTATATGGATTTCCTGCTCAAGAGTCACGGCGTGGAAAAGAGCTTCAACATCATTTCACAAGGTCCCAAGGTCGATGCCTATCCGCCGTCTGGCAGGAAGATCGGAAAGAAAGGCATGGTCTTCGTCGAGATCACGGCCCAGTACGGCGGCTACTGGACACAGTTGGCGCGTGCCGTTTCTCTCGGTAAACCGGACCCAGATCTGGTCAAGCTCCACGAGGTCTCGGTGCGGGCGATCAAAGAAGCGCTGAAATACTTGAAGCCCGGATTCAAAGTGTCCAAGCCGATGAGCGCGATGGAGGAATACGTGCGACAGTCCGGTCTCGACTGCACGCCGGTCTACGGCCACATCGTCGGCCTCGACATGGTCGAAGACCGCCCATCGCCGCAGAACGAGACGGAGATCGTTCCCGGCATGGTCTTCATCGTCCACCCCTGGCCGCTGCTGGGAGAAAGTTCCTTGCTCTGGGGAGAGACCTATCTCACGACGGAAAAAGGAAACCGGCGGCTGAACCGCGTCGGCGACGAGCTGATTCGTTTGTAACCCGCAACTGTCCAACTGGGGGTTTCTCGGAGAGCCGATGCGTGGGACGAGAAAAATCAAGCGTAGCGCGGCGATACTCTCGGCATTGCTCGTTCAGCGTAACACAAATATATCGCATCGGCTCGGAGAGAGACTCCCGGTTGGACGGATAGCAGATGAGCTTTTTTCAACGGTCGGTTAAAGTCCATCCATGATCTTAATCACCGGCGGGCTGGGGTTTTTAGGAGCCAACCTCGCGCGGCTTCTTTGCGATTCCGGAGAAGCCGTGCTGGCAACGAGCAATCGCAACACCGTCGTCCCTACGCTGCTTTCCTCATTTGTCGATCGGTTGCTCAAGATTATCCCGCTCGACATCACGTCTCTGGAAAAAGTTTCACAAGCGATCAAGGACTTCGCCGTTACGGGCATCGTGCACGCGGCGGTGCGCTCGGAGAAAGGAAACACGTCGCTGTATCAAGCGATGGATGTGAACGTCACGGGAACCATCAATGTGCTCGAAGCCGCTCGGATAGCGGAGATTAAGAGAGTGATTTTTATCAGTTCTGAAGCGGTGTATCAGGGACTGAAGACTACTCAGCCTTACAAAGAAGAGGAGAAGCTCCTCATCACCTCCGACCGCTTTATTCCCGGAACCAAAAAGGCGGGCGAAATTCTCTGTCTCATGTACTGCAAGGAATACGGCATGGAGGTTATTTCGGCACGGGCTACCCGGATGTACGGTCCGCTCTATCAGGGAGTACGGAACCTTGCCGGTCACATGGTGGAAAACGCGGCCAAAGGTATCCCTGTCGAACTGGGGAATCAGGACCCGGCCGAAGCCCATGACATCATCTATGCCAAAGATGCCGCGCGCGGAGTTATGCTCCTGCTCAGGGCGAAAACTCTCCGGCATCGAATTTATAATCTCGGTTTCGGCAGGCTGGTCAGCCTCTCCGAGTTTGCCGACGCGATTAAAAAATGGCTGCCGAAAACCGAGATCCATCTGGGCGACGGCCCGGGACCGTTGATCTCGACCAAGACTCCCATGGACATCAACGCCTGCGTCGATATCTCGCGGCTCAGCGAAGAGACCGGCTTCACTCCGGACTACGATCCCTTTCGCGGTGTGGAACACTACATCAATTGGGCAAAGCAAGGAATTTACAGGTAGGCATCTACTGACTATCTACTGCTACATCCCGACGAGGCTTACTCTGAGACACTTGTTCCTCGCGGCTCTCTGGGCCGCACCAGTCCTTTTTCATCCCGCGCTTTTTGTAAGGAGAGGCATGACCTTCGCTTCGTAGTAGCTCGCCGACGTCCTTGCCATCCTTTGTTTGGATAGTAGCATCTACTCGGCCACCGAATTCATCCTCACTGATTTGGGTTAAGTTGATCGTCGATTGCTGAGGAATCACGCTTTCGAGAAACTCCTTTGCTTTTAGTCCAAGCTCCTTTTCTTTGGTGCACTTTGGCTTAGTAATCTCTGGCGCATCAATCCCTGCAATCCTAACCTTCACTTTCTGATAAAGCCCAAGCCAAATTTGTACCTCTACCTTTACAGTGTCGCCGTCAACTACGGAGATAACCGTAGCACGATATGGACCCGGCAGATTCGGCTCAGCATAGGATGTAACTGCGAAGAAGATAAAGGCTGCAAACGGAACAAGGAAACCCGATTTTGCCATCGAATCGTGACCTCTAGAGTTTGTCCTAAGCAAAAACTACGCCCAAAAAGATGCTATCGGGAATAGCCAGTTTTCATGCTTACTTTGCGCTTCCTCCCTCGTTCCCTATTACAGTTGTTGTACAAAATCTGTCAGAATCGACAAAGAACCTGCACTGGAGAGGGCAGGAGTAACTTGTCTTACCTGGACCAATTTGCTACTTCTCGCTTCGTAAATATTTTCAAAGAAAGGCCATAATCTTGAAAACTTTGATTCAAGGCGGATATGCTGTCGGCTTCAATGGACAAGAGCACGAAATCATCAAAGACGGCGTTGTGGTCTTTGAAAACGATCGGGTTTCATTCGTCGGCAAACAATATTCCGAGCCGGTGGACAAAAAGATCGATGCCAAAGGCTGCCTCGTCTCGCCGGGATTTATCGATACCCATTTTCATTCGGGCATCAACGCGAGCGATTATCTACTGAATGACGCGAACAAGCTGGACTACTTCGCGGCCAACTATCTCGCTCACGGCGCGCCGACGCGCGAAGGCGCGAAACACGCCCACTTGAAGGACGTGGATATCGGCCAGCGCTTTTCGCTGATCCACGTCTTAAAGAGCGGCGTCACCACGACACTGGATATCGGCGGCGCCGGCGCAAATCCCGAGCCTTACGTCGCGATGGTGGACGAGGTCGGAATCCGCTGCTATGCGGGGCCGAGCTATAAAAACGTCAACTTCTTTCAAGACCGCGAAGGAAGGTTGGAGTACGACTGGAACGACGAGCGTGGAAGTGAAGGATTGAAGCACGCCGTCGAGTTCGCGAAAAAATTCGACGGCGGCTGCAACGGGCGGATGAAGACGATGCTCTTTCCCGGCCACGTGGACTCGTGCACGCCTGCGCTTTTGAAAGAAACTCGAAAGGCCGCCAAAGAGATCGGCGCGCGCGCGCAGATTCACGCGACGATCAACCTGTTCGAATTCCATACCGTGATGCAGCGCGAACGCTGCACGCCGATCGAGCTGTTGGATAAGATCGGCTTTCTCGATCCAGAAGTTTCTCTCTCTCACTGCATCTTCATCAGCGGCCATAGCTGGCTGTCTTACCCTTATGGAGACGACCTCAAAATCATCGCCGACTCCGGCGCGTCGGTTGCCTATAGCCCGCTCAAATATTTGAAGCTCGGCATCGTGATGGAATCGTTCGACAAATATTTGAAGGCCGGCGTCAACATGGGCATCGGCACCGATACTTTTCCCAAGGATATTATTTCGGATATGCGCTACGCATCGCTTGCTTCGCGAGTGGCGGAGAAAAGTTTTGTTGCCGGCCACCCGCGCGACGTCTTCAACGCAGCGACGCTCGGCGGCGCGAAACTCATCGGCAGAGACGACTTGGGCCGATTACAGAAAGGCGCAAAGGCGGACATCGCGATCATCAATCTTAAAGACATCGCCTTCGGCGCCGTACGCGACCCGATCAGATCGCTGGTCGAAACCGCCGTCAGCCGCGACGTGCGCACTGTGATCGTGGACGGCGAGACGCTGGTAGATAACGGCAAATATCTGCGTCTCAACGAAGACGACCTGCTGGAAAAAGTTCAGGCTAAGGGCGAGCAGGTCTGGGACAGCGTGTCCAAATGGCACTGGACGGGCAAGAGCGTTGACGAAGTGGTGCCACCGGCGTTTAGGATGAAGTAACCTTCCTGTCATTAAATTGCTTGGCACTTCATGGACAAGAGCTTGGAAACGATTTCTGCGTTGAAAGCAGCATCTTTTATAAGATAAGCTGAATTTCAGTGGAGTCTAAACACACCCATAGATCACAGATATCTACACCGAAGGCCCGCTCAAGACGTGCTACTGATCCCGACTCACCCCCAAGCCGACGGCTTACGATCCCTGACCCATTAGGGACAGCAGAGGAAGCCAGACAGAAACTGAGCGCCATATTGGATTCGGCTCGACGTAGCGAGTATGGCCAATACTTCACTCCCCCTGCAACTGCGCGACTCATGGGTTCCATGAGCACAGCTTGTCGTGAACGCATCCGCTTGCTAGATGCCGGCGCGGGAGTCGGAGCATTGACGGCGGCATGGGTCGCTGAAATCTGTTCAAGACCAGCCCGCCCTAGGGAAGTCACCCTGACGGCTTATGAACGGGACGAAGCCCTGCTACCCGCTCTACAGCGAACGTTAAGGGCATGCGAAGAGGCATGCGCAGCGGTAGAGATCACATGCAAATGGGAAGTGCGAGCGACTGATTTCATCGAAGCCTCTGTGGACGTCCTGGAAACGGGACTGTTTCGGACCGAACATCCCCTATTTGATATCGCCATCCTTAATCCGCCCTACAAAAAGTTCCGAACTGAGTCGCGGACTCGCCAACTCCTGCGCCGACTCAATATCGAGACAAGCAATCTTTATACGGCTTTTATGGCACTCGCAGTATTGCTGTTAGATAAAAAGGGGGAGCTGATCGCCATTACACCAAGGAGTTTTTGCAATGGCCCATATTTCCGGCCTTTCAGGCAACATTTACTGCGACACGTAAATATCACGCGCCTTCACGTCTTTGAGGATCGCGACTACGCATTTCGAGACGACAAAGTATTACAAGAAAATTTGATTCTTCATGCGCTTAAAGGTGTGCCGCAGCAACCCCTCGTATGTATCTCACAGAGCCGCACGCCCGACCATCCGACCGGGGCGCAACGAAATGTGCCTTTCGAGCATGTCGTGCGACCCGGCGACTCACAAGCATTTATTCACCTCGTTCCAGACGACGATGGTCATGCGCTTGCTGAGGCTATGGAGAAGCTCCCATGCACGCTTGACGAACTGAGGTTGTGCGTGAGCACCGGGCGTGTTGTGGACTTCCGCGCCCGCCAGTGGCTGCGGGCAGAACCGACCTCGGGAACTGTTCCTCTGATCTATTCAACCCACTTCAGTAATGGTCTTATCTGCTGGCCGAGATTGGGGGCAAAAAAACCTAACGCAATCGTGCATAATACCGACAGCGCATCACTCATGGTACCTGCGGGAGTGTATGTGCTTGTGAGACGATTCTCGGCAAAGGAGGAGCGTCGCCGGCTCGTGGCAGCCGTCTTTGATCCTGACAATGTTCCCTGTGAAGTCGTGGGTTTCGAGAACCATCTCAACTACTTCCACGAACGGGGGGCACCATTAGAGCGAACTCTAGCACGCGGTCTTTCGGGATTCCTGAATTGCTCTGCACTCGACACCTATTTCCGGCAGTTCAACGGACACACGCAAGTCAATGCTACTGACCTTCGGGCACTGCGCTATCCGACAAGAGAAACTCTGGTTACGCTCGGACGACGCCTAGAAGGAACTTTTCCGGCTCAAGGCGCTCTCGATGCACTCGTGACAGAAGTCCTCCAGGCGATTTGATGGCTAACCAACGAAAGCGACGCATCGCCGAGGCACAGAAAATTCTAATTGCTTTTGGCCTTCCACCGGAGCAACGAAACGAACGAGCGGCCCTGACCCTTCTCGCCCTCCTTGATCTGCCGCCGCAGAAGCCTTGGACCGCATCAAGCGATCCGCTCCGAGGCGTAACACCGATTATGGAGTTCGTAGCTAAGCATTATCAGAAGAAGTGGGCGCCGAACACGCGTGAAACCGTGCGGAGATTCACGCTGCACCAGTTTGAGCAAGCCGGACTGATTGTGGCCAATCCTGACCAGCCCGATCGCCCGACAAACAGCCCGAAATATTGTTACCAGGTTGAACCCCGGACGATAGCCGTCATTCGAGAATCTGGCACGCCCAAGTGGAACACCGCTCTCCGGCATTACATAGCGGACCTCGGAACGCTCGCACTGCGATATGCTCAAGTGCGTGACATGCAATATATTCCGCTCGATCTCGCGCCAGGTGTCGCAATCAGGTTATCGCCCGGCGGTCAGAACGCTCTCATACGCAAAATTATCAACGAGTTTTGTCCGCGCTTTACTCCTTGCGGCAAGCCCATATACGTCGGCGATACGCACAAAAAATGGGCCTACTTCGATGGCGCTTATCTACGAGACCTTGGTGTTGCCGTCGAGGAGCACGGCAAGATGCCGGATGTGGTCGTGCATTTCACCGAAAAGAACTGGCTGGTTCTCATTGAAGCAGTAACGAGTCACGGCCCGGTGAACCCGAAGCGTCTCACTGAATTGAAAGCGCTATTCGCCGGTAGTAAAGCAGGCCTGGTGTTCGTGACGGCATTTCTCGATCGTCGTGGGTTCTTGAAGTACCTCGGGGAAATTGCGTGGGAGACCGAAGTCTGGGTAGCGAACGCCCCGGACCACATGATTCACTTCAATGGCAAGCGTTTCCTTGGACCGTATTGAGTGGAAACCGCGATTGCGTACGGGATAATCGCTCTACGTCTCAACGAAGACGAGCTGCTGGAAAAAGTTCAAGCCAAAGGCGAGCAGTCTGGGACAGCGTTCCTAAATGGCACTGGACGGGAAAGAGCGTGGATGAAGTCATGCCACCGGCGTTTAGGATGAAGTAGATCGAATCAAAATGTATGCCTTAAGATCTCTGGCCCGACAATGGACCAAAGTGGCTTCGGGAGAACCGCCGTTCTTTTTCCCGAGAGACCGCGAGGTTCTTAAAGAGCATAACGTGGACTGCGTTATGTGTGGTTCTTACCGCCAGTTTACACGCAGCAAGTATTTGTTGGAAGATGAAGATGCGTTATTCGCTGACCTGCTACCCCTTCCCTATATAGGTGACATCACCAGGGCTAACATCTTCCTGCTGCAGCTTAATCCTGGATTCGGAGCACACGACTACTTTGGGGAACGTGAGGTTCCGCTTGTGAGATCCGTTCTGATGCGGAACCTTAAGCAGCAGCTGGCGGACACTCCTTACCCATTTCCTTGGCTTAATCCAGCTTTTTCATGGCATGGAGGCTTTGGTTATTGGGAGAGCAGGTTGTGGCGCTTCGTAAAGGCAATTCAGCGGGAAAAAAACCTAAAAACTTACCAAGCTGCATTGTCTTATCTGGCGAAGCGTTTGGCGGTCATCGAGCTTGTCCCATACCACTCTCGAAGATGGCGCATTCCTCCGCGTGTCGTTGACGCTCTGCCATCCGCTCAGGCAGTAGTCAAATTTGTAACTACAGAAATCGTTACGAGAGCAAAGGCTGGTTCAGCGCTTGTAATCACACTGCGGGGACAGAGTTATTGGGGCGTCGACCATATGCCACGGAAGGGATTGATCTCCGATCGCGGGTCATTCAACCGTGGGGCGTATTTCATTCACGACAGCGTCGCCGAACGGGCACTGGCTAACTGGCTGGGAATACAAGGCAAGCTTTCAGAGAATCCTGACTAACGCAGCGTTTGACTATCGGCCTTTTTCCACCAGCCCTTCCAACCTCTTCACCAGCCCCCTGATTTCTTCAAATCCCTTCTGCCAAAATTTTGGATCACGAGTATCGACGCCTAATGGCTTGAGCAGCGCCTCCGGGCTATCGGACCCGCCGGCTTCGAGCAGCGCGAGATATTTCGCGACAAAACTTTTTCCCTGCTCGCGGTACAACCGATAAAGAGCCAAAACTAAAAGCTGGCCGAAGACGTAGCTGTAGCAGTAGAAGCGGCTGTGGATGAAGTGTGGGATGTAGGACCAGCCCCAGCGGTATCCGTCGGGCATCTCGACTGCGTTTCCATAGTAGGGCTTATTGGCTCCCATCCAAAGATCGCCGATCGCTTCAGGCGTCAGTCTTCCCGCGCGGCGCTTCGAGAACACCGCTTCTTCGAAACGCGTCAGGACGTTTTGGCGGAAGACGGTGGCGAAGATGTCTTCGAGCTTGCCGGCAATGAGCGCGACCTGGACCCGAGAATCGGTCTGGCGCTCGACCAGATAATCGAAAACCAGCATTTCGCCGAAGACCGATGCGGTCTCCGCCGTCGTGAGCGGCGTATCGTAGTTGAAAAAACTCTGCCTGCGGCTCAAGCACCCGTGAAGGCCGTGGCCGAGCTCGTGCGCGACCGTCATCACGTCGCGCAAATTGTCGGTGTAGTTGCAGAGGATGTAAGGATGGAGTTTCGGCGAAGGCGACGCGCAAAAAGCGCCGCCCCGTTTTCCTTTACGGATCTCCGCGTCGATCCAGCGCTTGGCGAAAAATTCGGCAGCGGTTTCGCGGAAAAGCGGGCTGAAGGCGTCGAACGCTTGCAGAATAACTTCTTGCGCTTGCGCGAACCGAAACGGCGTCAGCTCCTTTCCTACCGGAGCATACTGGTCGTACAAAGCGAAACGGGGAAGTTCGAGAAGACGCGCCTTAAGATTAAAATAATCATGAGCAACGCCGTAATTCGCTTCGGTCACTTGCATCATCTGAGCGACGGCTCCTCCGTCGATCTCGTTCACTAGATGGCGCTCCAGCATGGGATCGGGATAACGCCGAAGCCGGTCCATGGTTAAATGGTCCTGGACCAGCGTGTCGTAGATAAACGTGAGCGTCTGCCCGTGCGCCGAAAGCTCCCGATAGAGCGTTTCCATCGCGTTCCGCCTGAGCTCGCGGTCCGGCTCATGAAGGAGCGCCAGAATCTCGCTCAAGGTCAGCTCTTCTTTCCTTCCCTCTCTCTCCAACGAAAACGTCAGAACGGACGTGATCTCGGAAAAAAGCCGCCCGAACGCGTTCCTCCCGGTATTGTCTTTCTCGTTGACGACTTTTTCTTCGGGCTCAGAGAGCTTGTGGGGCCGAAAGCGACGGCTACTTATCAAATAGTGAGCGTAATTCCTCATGGCGGGAGCGCGCGCGATTTGCTCCGCCGCTTCGTCGCCGAGCTCGAGCCACTCCAGATCGAAGAAGAGCAGCAGATTTTTTATCTCCGTCACCCGCTGCTCGACTCTCTGCTCCAGATCCTGATATTCAGGCCGCAAGGAATCCGCCGAGTAGAGAAGGCTGGAATAGCTCGCCACCCGGCTGAGCGCGTCTTCGATCTCTTCCAGCTCTTTGAGAGCGCCGAGGAGTTCTGTCGCGGTCAGATCGGCTCGCGAGATCTTGCCGCGTAACCTGAGGGCGAAGCTCTCCGCTTGCGTGCGACACTCATCGAGCGTCGCTTCGATCCGCGGGTCTTCGTGCGAGGCGAAAAGATCGCTCAAGTCCCAGCGGATGCCTTCAGCGCTGTTGGCTGCCATAGAATCTCCTCTCCAATAACGTTTTTAAGTAACCATTTCTTCGGCGGACTGGCAAGCCGTTCGTGATGAACTGTAAAAGCCATAAACTCTGTGATAGGAGAGTCCCACGCTTCAGCCACGACGGCGTCAAATTTCAAAACGCAAAGGAGAGACTGCATGTCGGAGATAGACAAGCTAAAAATGAAAGTGGCTATGGCCTGCCGCATGTTGTTCGTCGCGGAGCTGGTCGACTACAGCGGCCACATCAGCGTAAGAATTCCCGGCACGGATCGGTTCTTGATTCACGGCCATCCGGTAAGCCGCTGCGAAGTCACGCCCGACGATATCGTGACGGTCGATCGCGACGGCAAAAAGATAGACGGCAAATGGAACCCGCCTTCGGAGCTGCCGATGCACATCCGCACCTATCGCGCGCGCGACGACGTGCAGAGCGTCGCTCATCTTCACAATCGCATGGTCGTGGTGCTGAGCATGGCGGACCGGCCGCTGATTCCGGCATCGAATCCCGGTGCACTGTTCGGTCCCGGCGCCATCCCGGTATATCAGGACCCTGCCCTGATACACACCGATCAACAAGGAGACGAAGTGGCTCGAACCGTCGGGAAGGGCGATGCCGCCATCTTGCGCGGTCATGGCTCTATCGTCGTCGGTCAGTCGATTGAATGGACGTTTGCCGCCTGCGTCGACCTGGAAGAGAGCGCCGCACGGCTCTGCCTGGCCTCCACCCTGGGCCAGGTGCGCTTTTATACCGAGGACGAGACAGCCCGCGTGGGTAAAGGCCGGAGAAAGCCTTCAGTCATTCAGAAAGTGTGGGACCACTACGTGGCCAAGGCAAATCTGGCCGGTTTGATGGTTGGTCTCGGTTGATTAAGCTGCTGACTTTGCTGGGAAATTTTTTGCTCAAACCATCTCCGACTCGTGGGCAAAGAATGTCATTGAAATCTCCAACGGCCTGTGATATAGGTGCTTATTCTTTCAGCCATTTAACAAACAAGGCCGTATATGTACGACGATTTCTTAGCCCGGATACTGGAACCGGATATCTGCCTGCCTTCCCAATTCTGGGGGAACCGGGGTCTTTCGCGCCAACTCGAAGGCGAAAAGAGGCTCATGATCGCGGTTCTCAAAGACGCCGTGGAGTGTCTGGAAAAATATCGCAGCGTCAGAAACAGTCCAGGCCGGGAACTCTATGAAAACGCCCTGGCATGGATAGAAGACGGCGGCACCGACTGGCTTTTCTCTTTCGATAATATCTGCGGTCTATTGGGCTTCGATCCCGACTACACGCGGGGATTATTGTTAAAGCGGGAGCAGAGGCTCGCAAGACCGTCGCGGGGAAAATTCTACTCGCTTGCCGCCGCAGCGGCAGATTAAGTCATCTCCCTCTAGCTTTTAATCTCTCCAGCTCTTCTTTGATCATCTGACCCCTGGGCGAAGCTGGGCCAAGAACTTTTATAGCCCGCTCAAAATCTGCGATAGCCCGTGCATCCTCGTCTTGAAGAAGAAACGACCGGGCTAGATAGTAATAGCCGTCGCCCGGGCGGTTCATTCTGCCGTAAGCCAGTCCCAAACGGTTGAACATAATGGGTGACAGCGGAGAAAAATTGCTCGCGTTGAGATACGCCTGCGACGCCTCCCTCAGATTATTTTCCCGCTCGAATAACTCTCCCAAAAAGAAATAATTTAACGCTTCACGGGGCTGAGCGCGCGCAGCGCGGTCAAACGCCTCGTGGGCGAGCTGGAACTCTCCCATCTGACCATAGAGCCTTCCCAGATCCCGATCGATCCCCGACAGGGCCGGATCGAGCGTCCTCGCCTTCTCATAGTTCGCGCGGGCTTCAGGCAATTTTCCCTGGGACTGCTGCGCCAGCGCGATAAAATGCCGCGCCTGGGCATTGTCGGGATTTTGGCCGGTGAGTCTTGCATATTCGCCGATCACAGCCGCCTCGTCATGCTGCTCCAAGCGTAACATCACCTGGATTCTCTTGAGCGGGTCGGGTCCCTCGGATCGCGGCCGCTCAGTGTTCAGCGAGCGAATGATCAGTTCGACGTTGGCGATGCGGTCCTGCGTCATCGGATGGGTCATTAGATACGCGGGAATATCGGCTTGACTGATGGCTCTTTGCTGGTCGAGCGTCTTCATAAAGCTCAGGGCGCCGCGGGGATCGTATCCCGCTTGCGCCATGTAGCGGGTGCCCAGGGTATCCGCCTCCAATTCCAGTTGTCGGCTATAAGAAAATTGCCGCGTTGCGGCCAGCGCCTGTCCGATGGCTCCCGCGGCCTGAGCGGCCGCCCCTCCGCGGGCGAGAATCATTCCGAGCATTGCCAAAATGCTGATGGGATCCGGGCCGCCGGAAAGGCGAGCCATGTGATGGTCCTTCGCGTGAATGATTTCGTGACCCAACACGCTGGCCATCTCGCCCGTGCTCTTCGCGCGCTCCAACAGCCCGGTGTAAACATAGATCGATCCGCCGGGCACGGAAAAGGCGTTCAACTGCGAATCTTCCACCACAAAAAAGCGGTACTCGAAAGTCTGCGGGCCCATAGCGGACAGAAGCCTTCGCCCCACTTGATCGATGTAGCCCTCGATTTCCGGATGGTTCAAAAGACTCAAATGTTTCTTGGCCTCGCGGCGGAACTGGCGGCTGATTTTCGTCTCTTCGTCTTCCTGGATCGCGTGCGCGTCCTGCGTTCTGGAGGGAAGCGGAAGGTAAGAGCACCCGGCGATCAACAACGCGAGAAGTAAATGAGCGCCGCGTTGAAGCATGCGTTGATTATAGAGTGTGTGCTTAGGCGTAGCAACAGCGGAACGGTTGACGTTGCGGCACGGAGGCCCTAATGTGGACGCGATGCGGTGATGACGTGAAGAAGATTTGGAGTTGAGGAGTCGTTATGGCTTACCAGAGTTTCATCTACGAAGTCGAAGACGAGATCGCGACCGTGCGGCTCAACGATCCCGACAGGCTGAACGCGTTAACGTTTCAGACCTACGAAGAGCTGGAACGATTGACGAGAGAGCTGGCCGAGGATCAAACAATCAAAGTCCTCGTGCTGACGGGAGAGGGAAAAGGTTTCTGCTCCGGCGGCAGCGTGCACGAGATCATCGCCAAGCTGCTCGAGATGAAAGCCGAGGCGCTCTATCGATTCACGCGCATGAGCTGCGACGTGGTAAAAAATATGCGCAATCTAAAAAAACCGATCGTCGCCGCGGTCAACGGCATGGCCGCCGGCGCCGGCGCGATGCTGGCGTTGGCGAGCGACTTCAGGATCGCCTCGGTTCAGGCGCGATTTGCTTTCCTATTTGTCCGGGTGGGACTCGCCGGCGCCGACATGGGCGCGCTTCATCTGCTGCCCCGGATCGTCGGACAGGCGCGGGCCACCGAGCTTTTGTTTCTGGGCGACGCTATCGACGCGCAGGAAGCGTGGCGCATCGGCCTGGCCAACCGGGTCGTGCGCCATGAGGACTTGATGAAAGAGGCTTACAGTCTGGCGCGGCGTCTGAAAGACGCGCCGCTCTACGCTTTGGGCGTAACCAAGCAGTTGCTCAATCGAGAGCTGCAGATGGATCTGGAAGCGGCGTTGGAAATGGAAGCGCGGGCCCAGGCGATTTGCATGGAGACGGCGGATTTCCGCGAAGGCTACCGCGCCATCGTGGAGAAAAGAACGCCGACGTTCAACCGTTCTTAGCCGGACGAACGATGCTCGCCTACTTCGATCCCGACCATCTGCTGTTGCAGCAACGGGCGCGCGCTTGGGCGGAGGAATATTTTCCCCGTGACCGCGGGGAAGAAGCGGACGTGGAAAAATCCGCGCGACGCATCGCCGCAGAGCTTGGCCGGGCGGGATGGCTCGCCTATTTGACGCCGAAGAGTTTTGGCGGAGTGCGCGAAAAAATCCAGGCGCGGGATTCATGTCTCTTACGGGAAGAATTGGCTCATGCCTCCTCCCTTGCGGACGCGGTGTTCGGCGTTCAGGCGCTCGGGAGCTATCCGATCGCGATTGCCGGAACCGAGGAGCAGAAGCTGCGCCGTCTCCCGGCGATGGCGCGCGGCGAGATGATTGCCGCCTTTGCGCTGACCGAGCCGGAGGCGGGCTCGGACATCGCATCGATTCAGACGCGAGCCATAAAACGCGGCAGTGAATATTGCTTGAACGGCGTCAAATCATTTGTCTCCAACGCCGGCATCGCTCATCATTACGTCGTCTTCGCCTCGACGGAGCCGGAAAAAAAAGGAAAAGGTATCAGCGCCTTTGTCGTGGACGGCAAAAGCCGCGGCTTGATCGTCAAGGAGAAAACGCGGCTGCTATCCCGCCATCCCATCGGCGTCATCGCCTTCGAGAACTGCGTGGTTCCCGAGTCGAATCTCCTGGGCCGGGAAGGAGACGGAATCCGGATCGCCCTCTCCACGCTCGATACCCTGCGTTGCACCGTGGGCGCGGCGGCCGTCGGGATGGCGCGCCAAGCTTTAGACGAAGCGGTCCGCTACAGCCAACAGCGTCGGCAGTTCGGACAGAGTCTCGCCGAGTTCCAGGGAATTCAGTTCAAGCTCGCCGACATGGCCACCGACCTCGAAGCCTCCCGCCTGTTGGTCTATCAAGCCGCCTGGGCGCACGATCACGGCGAAGCCGATCTCAAGAGAAGCTCGTCCATGGCCAAACTTTTCGCCACCGAGGCGGCGCAGCGAATCGTCGATCAGGCGCTGCAGATCCACGGCGGAATCGGCCTGGTGGAGGATACGTCGATCGCCCGGCTCTACAATGACGTCCGCGCCTTGAGGATTTACGAAGGAACGTCCGAGATTCAGAGGCTCGTGGTTGCAAGAAGCCTGTTGAACAAGGCATGAGGCTTGAGGCAACAGGCGGGAGGGAAAACTCACGCCTCACGCCTACCGCCAATTGGAGGGAGAGATGGACTTCGATTTATCCGACGAGTTGATCGCGGTGCGCGATCTTGCCCGAGACTTCGCCGCAAGGGAAATCGCGCCGACGGCGGCTGAAGACGACAGACAACAAAGATTTCGCAAGGACCTTGCCGTCAAAATGGGCGAGCTCGGCTTCTACGGCTGCGTGATCCCGGAAGTCTACGGAGGAAACGATCTCGGCTTTCTCGCGCTCGCGCTCGTCACCGAGGAGATCGCGCGGGTCCACAGCGCGCTCCGAGTCTACATCAACATGCAGGTGGGACCGGCGCTGGCCGTGCTTCAGTTCGGCAGCGAGGAGCAGAAAAAGCAATGGCTTCCGCCGCTCGTACGCGGCGAGAAAATCGGCTGCTTCGCCATTACCGAGCCCGACGCGGGCTCCGACGTCGCGGCGATTCGCACCACGGCGGTGCATAAAGGCGACGCGTATATTTTAAACGGCACCAAGATCTGGATCTCCAACGCGCCCGTGGCGGACACCGCTCTCATTTACGCCTACACCGACCGGGCGCAAAAGCATCGCGGCCTCTCCGCCTTCTTTGCCGACCTCAATGCGACCGGCGTCACCCGCCGCGCCCTGCAAACCATGGGCGCTCATGCCTCGCCGATCGGCGAGCTCGCTTTTGAAAACTTCCGCGTCCCGGCGGAAAATCTCCTCGGCAAGGAGGGAGACGGTTTTAAAATCTGCATGTGGCAACTCAACCAGACGCGGCTGAATTGCGCCGCGGGAGCGCTGGGCGTGGCGCGCGCGGCGCGCGAGGCGGCGGTGAGTTATTGCAATCAGCGGGAGCAGTTCGGCCAGAAGATCGGTCAATTCCAGATGAACCAGGACCTGATCGCGCAGATGATCGTGCATGAAGAGGCCGCGCGTCTGCTCGTCTACCGCGCCGCCTGGTTGGCGGACCGGAAGCAGCCGAACAACCTCGAAGTATCGATCGCCAAATACACCGCCGCGGAAGCCGCGGCTTTTTCCGCCGACGCCGCGCTGCGCATTCTCGGCGCTTACGGCTACTCGACGGAATTTCCCGTGGAGCGCTACCTGCGCGACGCCAAGTCGTATCAGATCGTCGAGGGCTCGTCGAACATTCAAAAAATCATCATCGCCCAGGACGCGCTGGGCTACCGGAAGGCAAACCGGTCGTGACGGCTCTATCCTGACCGATAGATTTTCCGACTTATTTTTGGCTCTGCATTTCCAGGAGAATGTCCAGATTGTTCCGGGCCTCCTGAAAGCCCGGATTGATGCGCAGCGCTTCTCGATATTGCTCGATCGCCTCCGAGACCTTCCCCAGTTGGGTCAGAGCGATCGCCAAATTATAACGGGACTGCGTGTAGCCGGGATCGACTTCCAGCGCGGCGCGGTAATGCTCAATGCCCTCCGCCATCTCGCCCCGGCGAACCAGCGCGATAGCGAGATTGTTGTGGGCATCCCTGAAGGCCGGATCGATTTGTAGCGCGGCGCGATAGTGCTCGATCGCCGCCGCCGAATCGCCCCAGTAAAACAGGGCGACGCCGAGATTGTTGTGCGCCTCTTTGTAGCGCGGATCGATCCTCAGCGCCTCGCGGTACTCGTCGATCGATTCCGCCGCCTCGCCGCGCTCGGCCAGAGTAAGACCGAGGTTGTGGTGCGCTTCTTTGTAGTCCGGTTCGATTCGCACGGCCTCCTTGTAATGCGTGATCGCTTCGGCCATTTTTCCCCCGTGAACGAGAGCGTTGCCCAGGTTGTTGTGCGCTCGCGGCCCGTCGGGATACGCGCTGACCGCGTGTCGCCACAGGCTTTCGGAATCGTGCCAGACCCGAGCCTGCAGCCACGTCAATGTCCCCAAAGCGATCACGATCACGCCGGCCAACAGGACCGGCGGCACAAATATTTGCGCGCTTTCGCGGCCGCGAGACCAGCGCTGCCAAAAATAAAATAAGGCTCCCCCGGCAAGCGCCGCCCATCCAAGACAAGAGAGATACGTGTACCGGTCGGCGGCGATCTGCGGTCCGGCTTGAAAAAAACCTAGAACGGGCGCAAGCAACGCCAAATAACAAATCCAAACAGCCAGAAGGGCGGGCCATCCGCGCCTGACAATTACGAGAGCTGCCGTTACGGCCAATACCACGATGCCGCTCAGGAAGAATGGCAGCCAAACCAACGGCCGGAGCTGACCCGGCAGGCCGTAGATCGGGGAAAGGTTCACGGGCAGAATCGTTTTCCAAAGATAAAAGGCAATTCCAAAGAGCGCCTGTCCCAAGCGCGCGGCGACTCCATAGCTTTCAAGAGACAATAGCGCCCGAGCTTCCCGTTGCGCCGCAAACGCGATGAAGCCGAATACGCCCGCCAGCAGCAAAAAGGGAATCTTCTCCCACCAGACTTTCCGCACCGCCGGTCCAAACCACCCGCCTGCTTCGCTTCCCAGACGTCGCAGCGGATAGACGTCGAGCGCCAAAAGCACGATTGGGAGGGCAACGCCGGCGGCTTTGGAGAGCAGAGAGAGACCATAGACAAATACGGCCGCCGTCATCCACAACCGGCGCAAAGCATCCGTCTTCGCCGCCGCGGCGCCTTTGAGATAGCAGAGTAACGACGAGAGGAAAAAAAATCCGGAGAGAACGTCGCGCCGCTCGGTTACCCAGGCAACCGACTCGACTCTGAGAGGATGAATGGCGAAGACGAGCGCGGCAAACAACGCGGCTACTCGCAATTCGAATTCTCGATTGGACGCCGTTCCGGGGAAAGCCGGCGACAGTAAGCGCAGCATTATGAAATAAAAAAGCAGTGCGTTGACGGCGTGGAGTAAAAGGTTCGTCAAATGATAGCCGAGCGGATTCATGCCCCAAAGAAGATAATCCAGACCCAGGCTGATCCAGGTAAGCGGCTGGTAATGACCCATGTAAAATGTGTTGAACATCCAGCTCAACTGCGGCCAATCCAGACCCCGATAGTACGGATTTTCGAGAAGAATTTTACCGTCGTCCCAATCGACGAAGCCGTTTTGCAAGACGGGTAAGAAAAAGATAACAGTCAAGGCTACCACGGAAACAGGTATCAACCAGCGAAGCGGCAACAGTTCCAACGCGCTCGTCACTGCCGGATATCGCTTCAAGCTTGCCGCAACCTTATGTGTTTTTCGTTCCGACATTATCGAAGCTCTACTCCAGAGCAGGGACGGTCCGGGAAAATCTTCCGCACAGCCAACAGAACGCGCCGCCCATCGTGGTCCAGAAAAGAAGCTGGCCCAGTAGTGAAAGAATGCGAAATTCACGGACAAGCTCGGCGGGCGGTCTGACTTCGTCTGGATTGAACGGCATCGTGAGAAAGATCACGACCAGATAGATTAGATAAATGACCAGCACAACGACGCGTGTCCGGCTGCTACGGCGGAACGAGCGCTCGACGCCGAGCGCCGCAAAGGTCCCGATCAACGACAGCGCGATGAAGACGAGAAACAACTCCTGCCGGTAGCCGATCGTCTCCGCCGCGCCGACGCCGGGCGGATTGGCGGGATATTTGAGCAATGGAAAAATCGCCACGGCCCAACCGAGGAGAACGGAAAGAAAAAATCCTTGTCCTCCCATATCGGCAAACCACGGCCGGATCGCGTAAGCCAGAAGGCCGAACAGAATTCCCCAGGCGCCGCCATAAAGAAGAAAGCCGATGAACAGTCCGAGCTTTTGGACCGGACGGCTGACCACGGGCTCTGTGTGAAAAGCCCCCGAAGATTCGTACGCGTGCTCTTCCATCGCGACGGCGCGGTCGATGAGAGGCTCGGTAAAAATCCAGTGGAAGCCGGCCGCTGCCAAACCCGCGAGCAAGCCGGCGAGCACCGCGGCCTTGAGTATCTCAGCGAGCGATTGGGTTTGCACCCGTGAAAACCTTCACCTGAAAATGACTTGGATGGACGGACAACAATTTAATGGCAGGGATATCCTGCGGCGTGGCGCGCGTCATGAACGGCTTCATGAATCAGATTCATATCGAAGGCGGCCGGACCCTGGATCAACGAGAGCAGAAATCCCTGGTCGAGCGCCACAACATACAGCGAGAATAGGCCGAGCATGGTCAGGCCCGCGACCGTCCACCGCTCGTCTAAAATCCGGATCGCTTGTTCCATGAAAGCCCCGTGCATCTCCCGCGCGCCGGATTCAACGCGCCGCCAGGCGCGCTTCGGAAGCAATTTGCGGAAATCTTTTCTGCGCGAGCGCCCAACCGCCGAACAGCACCGCGGAGTAGAACAGCGCTCCACCGATGGTGTTGCCGAAGAACGGGATGGCTGCAATGTAACAGGCGACCAGACCCTCGACGGTCCTGGGATACAACATGCCCAGAGTCCACTCGGCAAAGTTGCTGATGACGAAAAAGAGCGTCGCGGCCCCGAGCGCCGCTCCGGCCACGGGGAGAGGCGTGAGCCGCCGGCGCAAGGAAATCCCCATCCACACCACCAGCGCGAACGTCAGATAGATGATCGGCATCAGCGGGTGAAACCCGATGAGCAGATCGCTCAGCAGCATCGCCGCCAGCGGCAGAACAAAGGCCCAGCGCTTGTCTTCGATCTGCGCGCCGCCGAACAGAGCCAGCGCCGTGATCGGATCGAAGTTGGGCGCATGAGGAAGCAGCCGCAGCGCGGCCGCGCCGAAAATCATTGTCGTCAATAACGCCATCCGTGGTTTCATTTGGAAGCTCCTTTTTGATCCGGCTCTCGATGCGACATTTAACAGCTTTCTTATCTCGTGACAACCATCTAAGCGGACGCCGGCGCCGTTCAATAGCGGTAAATCAAACCGGCAAACAGGTTGATTCTGGGAGCGGGCACAAGGAAGGGCTGGGCTACTTTGATGCCGGACGTCGAGTATTTTTGATTTGTCAGATTGTTCACCATAAGATAGCCGGTGAGGTCCTTCCACCGATAGCTCAGCCGGCCGCCGAGGACGAAGTAGTCCTCTAGCTTTCTGAATCGATTGGGCTCGTCATTGAGAAAAAATTGCCGCCCGACGTAGTTTCCCAATAAGGAGATCGTGAGATCTTCCACCGGGTGGAGGTTGATGCCGAGGCCGACGCGGTGGCGCGGAACCATCGGAAGCTCGTCGCCCTTTTTAACCTGCCCCGACGATAACAGCACGTCGGTCTCAAAGGTTGCCTTCGTCACGGTGTAGTTTAGAAAAGCATCGAACCACTTCCGGTAGCGTCCTTTGAGTGAGAGCTCGACGCCCCTTCTCAAGGTGCGGCTGATGTTTTCATTTTTGCCGAAGAAGTTGACCGGGTCGGTGACCACAAAGAGAATCTCGTCTTTGACCGGCATGTAAAAAAGAGCGAGAGAAGCCTCCAGCCAATCCGCGATTTTGCCCTTGGCCCCAAGTTCGAAGTTGCGGCTTGTCATCGGCACGAGGTCGGGATTAGAAACGAACGGTCCCTGGGCAAAGATTTCGCTGACCGTCGGCATTCTGACTCCCGCGGAGTAGTTGAATGAGAAGCTCAAATCCTTAATAGGCGTAAAGACGAGGCCCGCTTTGGGGCTTACCCGCCGGAAAATTTTACCTCCGCCGAGCGTCGGGTCGATCTTGTCGGTAAAATCGTAGCGGTCCCAGTCGTAGCGGACACCGCCGCTCAGAACCAGCAAGTCGAAGAGGTTGAAGCTGTCGGTGAGGTAAGCTCCGGCGACGTCTTCCTTGGTCGACTGACGAGTAAGGAAGGAAAAGTCCGGGAAGAAAAGGCCGGAGTTAACGATGTCGAAGCGGTTGCGGGTATATTCCGCGCCGAGACTGAGCAGGTTCTTCCTGCCGAGAATGACGCCGTCGTGTGTCGCCTGGATCGTAGTGCCGCCGGAGGTCGTTTCCGTCAGGAGCGTGGAGACGCTGGAGAGGCCCCTGACAAACGACTCCTGGTCGTTCATCCTGGCAAAGCCGTTCAGCGCGAGAGAGAAGCCCGCCGGCAGCTTCTGCCGCACGTTGAGCGCAACCAGGTGAAGATTGCTGTCCGAGAAATCGCCGGGCGTCAGGTTATCGTTGTAGTCGCGGCGAAGACGGTTGGCGGGCAGAGAGCCGGCTTGCTTGAGGTGATCCTCGACGTGTGTGTAGGAAAGCGTCGCGTCGGTTATATCTTCATACTTGAAGCCTAGCTTGCCGAAGATGCGGGTAATCCGTCCTCCCGATGCCTCGCGAAATCCGTCGGTCAGCTCGCGCGTCGCGCTGAAGTAATAGTCGAATTTGTCCAGCGGGAGCGGCCCATCCGAGGTAAAGGAATACTTCTGCCTGCCATAGCTGCCTCCGCCGATCTCCAACCCGACATGAGGCTTGTCCTTGCGGCCCCGCTTGGTCCGGATGTTAATTACGCCGCCCAGCGCATTGCGCCCGAAAACCGTGGCCGTGCCCGGCATAATTTCGATCCGTTCGATATCTTCGATCGGGATAAGATCGAAGTTCGTCGAGTTGAAGTCCGGCTCGTTGATGCGGACGCCGTCCACGAAAACGGCGATGGCGGGGACCGGCTGGCCGTTGAAGCCCCGAAAATCTATCGTCGGTTGAAACTCGTTGCCGATCTGATCGTAGAGGATGACACCCGCTTGATACTGGAGGACCTCTTGCACGGTTTTCGCGCCGAGTTGCTGAATATCTTCGGCGGTAATGACGATGACTTTGCCCGGAACCTTGGATGCCTCCTCCTCGACGTCTTGAAGTCTGGTGGAGATCACCACCACCGGCGGCAAGCTCTCTTCCTGGCCCGGCGCGGCCGCGTAGGCAAAAGTGGAAAGTAAGACTGAGATTAAAAAAAGAAAGATCGAGAACATGAGCCCCTCCTTATCCCGCGAAAGGGGAAGTGTTTAGGGCAGGAAGGACCGGTCTCCTGGCTTAGGCTTTTTAGTCGTGTTCGTGCTCGTCCCTCGTGCTCGTAAATTTCTTTGAACGAACACGGTAACGATCCACGATCACGATCAGTCCTACTCGCCGCGCCTTCCCATCAGCCATTAAGCTAGGCTGACAGTGGCTTAATGCGGCTTTCGTGGCCATCACAGTTGCGGGGCAGCAGGGGATTTCCCGCCCCTCACCCTACCCTTCCATTTTGGATTGGCGATCTTGGATTAGTGAATCTTCAGCCGGAGGCTGATCCGCCTCAGGCGGAAAAATCCAAAATCTAAAATCGAAAATGGGGGAGGGCCGAGGCAAGGGGGAGTCACCCCTTTCCCGTACATCCACCTGCGGTTGATAAGATCGCTTCTGCTTGCCTCCTTAAATCGAGTTTGATGACTAATCTTTGACTTCAGCCAACCGAAACACGACCGGAATTTTAACCCAGCTCTCCACCGCTCTCGCTCCATGGCGCGCAGGCCGAAAAAGCCACCGCTTAAGCCCTTCGACGGCGGCCTGATCGAGCGCCTCATGACCAGAGCTGCCTTGGATCTCAATTCTTTCCGCCTTCCCTCCAACATTCACCAGGACCCCGAGTATCACAGTCCCTTCCCAGCCTGCTTTCCTGGCCTGCTCGGGATAGGCCGGTTTTGGCGTGTGCGCGTAACTTACACCGGCATAGGTTGACGTTACACCCAGTCCTCCTCCGCCATGTCCGTCCCCCGCTAAACCGAGCCCGCTGCCGTCTCCACCCGTCCCACTCCCACTTCCTTTGCTGCCGCTCGACCCCGAGGAGTTTTCTACAGCACCGGCCGAGTCGTACTGACCGATGGAAATGGGAATCTCCCCCTTCACGTCCGGTAAAATGTCCGGCGTTGAAACGCTCTTCGGCAACTCCACCTTCCGCTCCGGTTCCGCGGTGGTTTGCTCAAGCCGTTTCTCCGGTGTAGCTTTCCGCGCCAAGCGCGCGGTTTTCTTTTTTGCGCTCGACTCATCGCCGGTTGGCCCGTTGCCGTTGCCTCCATCTGCGTCAAGCACCGTCACAACGAGCGGATTTACAACTTTCAGCTCCGGAAACAGCGCCGGATAAGCCAGCGCCACGGCATGCAACGCCAGCGATAGGAACAGAAATGAAAACATTTTCATGATCGGCGACCGCGCCGGTCTCGATATCGGAAAAGAGAATGAAGGAGAAAACGGTGGAACCTTTCTCTCTCTCCCGGAGAGGCCGGTTATAAAAGGGCTCTAGGCAGGTCTCCTGGCTTAGGCTTTATTCTACTCGCCGCGCCTTCCCGACAGCCATTATGTTAGGCTGACAGTGGCTTAACTTGCGGCTTTCGTCGCCATTACAGTGGCGGGACCGCGCCGGATTCGCACCGGACTTCCCTGGAGCCTTAGAGCGAAAGAAAACTACATCGCAGAGAAGAACTTGTCAAGAAATTTTTCAAAGCTCAGAGAATAAACCAAAGGACGAGCGGCACGCTCACAAGCGAAAGCACCGTCGAGAATAGAATGATCGAAGCGGCAAGCTCGGGATCCCGGCTATATTTCTCCGTGAGAACGAAGTTGATAACGGCGGAGGGAAGAGAGCCGTAAAGCAGAATGACCTGGCGATTGATCCCTCCGATTCCGAGCAACGTCACGGTCAGATACGCCGCGGCGAAGCCGCAGGCGACCCGCATCAGCGCGCCGGCAATCGAGTGGCCCCACGTGAGCGACCGGATGCCGCAGAGACGGTACCCCAGGCTCAAGAGCATCAGCGGGATAACGGAATATCCGAGAAGCGAAAGAGGCTGAAAGATCGGCTCCGGAATCCGGATCTGGGCTACATTGAAAAGAAGCCCCAAGACGGCCGCATAAATGAGCGGGAGCCGAAAGATCTCCCCCACGCCGCCTTTGCCGCCAAGAATATAGAGGCCCAGCGAATTGTGGACCAACGTAATCATCACGTAAAGAAGTGTTCCGCGCTGGAGGCCCGGCTCGCCGAAGGCGAACAGCGCCAGGGGAATGCCTATGTTGCCGGCGTTCATGAAAAGCACCGGGAGAGTGAATCCCGGCGAGCTGAAATGAGTCAGCAAGCTATAGATCCAGATCAGAAGTCCCACGCCCGCGATAATTCCCAAAAGACCGGCGAGCAGAACTGCGATGTCCGTAGCGAACAACGGCTTGCTGGCTAGAGAAGTGAAGACCAAACAAGGGGCGCCGAGATAGATGACGATCTCGGTGATGGGCTCCAGGCTGATTTTCTTGTAGCGCGCGAAGAAAAAGCCGATCGCGATTAGGATAAACACCGGAACGACCGGCGCAAGCGGTCTCAGCGCGGAAGACATTCGTCAACTTTTCCCCAGCCGGAGGATTCTGTCAACCCGCCGGCGCACGGGCGAAGCTTGACAATCGTTAAGGTATTAAATATTTTAAGTTGAATCATCTCATACGTCTGGGGGGAACCCTTTATGAAGCTTCTTTTCCTTACGCCGCCGATGGGCAATTGGGCCCCCTGGGGCGACCGACACCTGGCAGCTAACCCGCTACACGCCCAGCTCGCTGCTTTCATTCGCGAGAAGAAAGCCGCGGAGGTCCAGGTGCTCGACTGCCGCGCCTTGGGACTCAACGACCAGCAGATGCTCGACGAGGTTAAAAGCAGGCGCCCGGACGTAGTCTTCTTCGGCGGCCTGATTGCAGCGGCGGGCGGAGCGGCCCAGCTCAACCGCTTTCACGCCGCCATGAAGCGCATCAAGGAGACCGCGCCGAAAACCATTACGGTGGCCGGCGGCATCATGTATACGGCGGTCCCGGAGAAAATCATGCGGCAAAACCCGCAACTCGACTACGCGCTCGTCAGCGTCTTCGGCGACTGCGAATATACGATGTGGGAGCTGTTGGAAGAGCTGAAGCAGCCGGCGCCGAAGCTCGGCGAGATCAAAGGCCTCTGTTACCGCAAGGGCGATGAGATGGTCCTCACCCCGAGGAGAAGTCTCAACACCAATCTCGATGAGCTGCCGATGCCCGCCTACGATCTCTTTCCGATGGACCGGTATTACGGCTATTCCGTCATTCCCAACTACAACGAAGCCGTGACCTCGCGCGGCTGCGAGGGGGCGTGCCATTTCTGCTATGAGTGGTGGCTGGTCGATCCGCGCAGCCCACGCGATTTCAGCTCCCACCGCACCCGCGGCGGTAAGAAAGTCGCCGAGGAAATGGAGTTGCTGAACAAGAAGTACGGCGTCAAGGCGCTGACTTTCATGGACGACGACTTCAACTCCGACCGCCAGAAGATGGTCGATCTGGTGGACACGCTGGAAACAAAGAATTTAGACATGAGCTGGTTCTGTCTCGGGCGCGCGCAGAACTTCATCCGCGACATGGATCTCATTCCCCGGCTGCGCAAGGTGGGGATGTATCAAGTGCTGATCGGGATCGACGGCGGTACCGACGAGGAGATCGCCGAGGCGCATAAAGGCCCGATGAAAGTGGGCGTTAAAGAATTAAAAGACATCATCGGCTACCTGCGCCAGAACGATATTTCGACGGTGGCGACCTATTTGAACGGCTTCTGGGAAGACGACGAGGCGAAGGTCCGCCAGCGCGCCCGCGCGGTCGATGAGATCGATCCGGACATCGTCATGATCCAGCTACTGAATCCGATTCCCGGCTCGCCCATTTGGAAGAAGGCGACCAAAGACGGCATCATCGAGATCGAAGATCTGAGCCTCTACGACCTCGAGCACTGCGTCATGCCGACCAAGCACCTGACCCGGCAGCAACTCGGCGAATTGACCGGCTGGGCTTTCCAGTCTTTTTACAGCAAGCCCGGCAGAATCGAGCGCATCCTCAACGGCTATAGCTCTCCTTACATCAGCAAGAAATTTCTCTCGATGAAGGAGAACGCCGCGCGCTACGAAAAGGGCGCCGCTGAAGACGCCGTCGCGATTTAAATCACCTCAGGCCGATTCATGGAGCAAGGCAAGCGCCGGCCCCTCGGCGGCAAAGTCGTTTTGATCACGGGGGCAAGCCGAGGCATCGGCGCGGCTGCGGCCAGGCGCCTGGCCCAAGGCGGCGCATCCATCGTCGTCAATTATCTCAAGAGCCGGGACCAGGCCATGGAAGTTCTCAAGGAAGTCGAGAACGAGGGCGCCGGCGGCATGGTCTGGCAAGCCGATGTCACCGACCGCAGCCAGGTCGATCGCATGGCGCAGGCGGTGCGGGAAAATTTCGGCGCGGTGGATATTTTAGTCAACAACGCTTTCTTTCCCTTCAAAGTTGCGCCGCTTGACCAGATGTCCTGGAAAGAGCTCGAAGAGGCCACGAGCAAAGAACTCGGCGCCTTACACAACTGCGTCCAGGCTTTCGTTCCCGGCATGATCGAAAAGAAAAAAGGTAAGATCATCGTGATCAGCACCCGGCTGGCGCAGCAGCCGCTGCCGCGGATGGGCGCCTACGCCGCCGCCAAAGCAGCGCTGGAGTCGATAGCGAACACGCTCGCGATCGAGCTCGGCCCGTCGGGCATCGCGGTCAACATCGTCACGCCCGCGTTCACGCTGACCGACGCCTCCACGATCATGTCCGAAGAGTTCAAGGAGCGAGTGCGGAAGAGCCGTCCGCTACAAAAACATCTCTATCCCGAGGACGTGGCTGGCACGATCGCCTTTCTCGCCGGCGACGAGAGCGATATGCTGACCGGAAGCAATATTCTCGTCACCGGGGGAAGCCATCTGCAGCTGTAACCCACAATGAAAATTGCAAAAGGCAAAGTGCAAAATTTTCTTGAGATTCGGCCCGAGTCTGTGAATTTCTGCTCCGAATCCTCATTTTACATTTTTCAATTTGCGTTTTGCATTTTGCATTAGACCCAAGAAAATGCTTTCTCTCGACGAAATTGTTTTGAAGCTACAGGAGATCGTCGGGCCGCGGTTTGTCTCGACCAATCCGATCGACAAGATCAACTACCAGCACACGCTCGCCTACGGCGCGTACAAGGCGCTGCCGGACGTGATCGTCCGGATCGAATCCGACGCCTCCGGAAACAATCCGCTGTCGCAGCTCCTCGCTTTTGCCAACGAAAATAAAATCCCGATCGTCGCCAAGGGCGGCGTCGGCATGGGCATCAGCTCGCCGCTCAAAGGCGGCATTCTCCTTGACATGCTCGGCATGGATAAAGTTCTCGAAGTGAACCCGACGCTTCAGTACGTCATCGCCGAAGGCGGCGCCAGCGTCTACGCGATTCATCACGCGCTGCGCCAACACGGGCTGATGCTGCCCAACTTCGGCACTTACGGCCCCGCGGTCGTCATCGGCGCGATGGTCAACAAGGGCGGCATCGGCTACGGCATGACGCGCTACGGCTGGATCGCCGATATGGTCCTCGGTCTGGAGGTCGTGCTCGCCAACGGCGAGACGCTGCGCTTGGGCGCGCTCGCCAATCAGGGCACCGACTTCGGCCCGTTTCAGAAATGGATTCATCTGCCCGATTTTCTCGGCATGTTTACTCTCGCCGCCGGCTCGCTTGGAATTATCAGTAAAGTCTGCCTGCGCGCGATCGAAGGCCGGAGAGAATGGCTCCACGACTATTGCTATACTTTTCGCCGCGACCAGCTCGACAACGTCCAGGAAGCGATGATGGGCCTCGTCAAAGGCGAGGTCGTCTACGACATCCACTTCGTCGACCGCTGGCAATACCACTGGCCGATGGAGGAAGGGCTCGTCGATAAGGCGAAGATCCCCGACGATGCCTGGTTTTTCTTGAAGACGATGCTGTTCGCGCGCGATGACGAAGAGCGAGCGTACAAAGAGAAACGCATGAGAAAAATCTACGATGCGCAAGGCGGCGTCGAGGCACGGGAGATTGCGGAGAAGTCGATGGGCGTCAAAGCGCAGGAATACGGCCTGCACGGCTGGCCCGACTGGCACATCATGGGGCCCGACGGCTGGTGCAGCGCGGTCGTGCGCCACACCGGAATGTTCGCGGTGACTTCCAAGATGTATCCGATTACCTTTTTGAAAGAGATGTACGATTTGGACGAAGCGGCCAAGCGCGAATGCGGTCTGTGGGACGCCGAGCACTCGCCGCAGCACGACAGCTACGTCACGCGCGATCTCGCCATGAAAGAAGAGTATTTCGTCTTCTACAACCCATACGACGACGAGGACGTGGGCAAACTCCGCAAGTGGATGGGCAAAGTGATGGAGTTCAGCAACAAGCGCGGCGTCGTCTGGACCGCGCCGACGCTCAGCACCAAGGGGCCGTATCCCTACGAGCGGCTAAAAAATCTCTACGACCTTGTCAAAGAGGTCAAGCAAATGATAGACCCGAACAATATTTTGAACCCCGGAGCGATTCTATGAAAATTGGAGTGATGGAGCATTGGAGTTCTGGAGTGTTGGATTTTCTGATTTAATATTACTCCATTACTCCACCACTCCAGTACTCCAAAAAGGAAGATAGATATGAGCAAAGATTACACTGGGCAGCGATTATCGCCGCAGGAGGCCGAAAAGGTCGTCGCGGACTTGAAAGAATATCTCATGGGACTGGCCGACCGCTGGCTTTTCAAGGGCCGGTTTCACACCGAGCTGAGCAAGGGAACTTTGCCGATGGAGGCGATCAAAGTTTTTTGGCAGAACTGGTACGGCTTTGTCGCCGAGATCAACAACTTTCACGGGGTCGCCTATCAACGCCACCTGCCGTTCTTCAAACGCCATCCCGAATTGCAAAAGCATTTCGCCAACCACGTCGCCGACGAAATGATCCACCCCACGCCGCCGGGACATATCCGGATCGTCTTGGAGCAAGGGCGCAACTTCGGCTTGAAGGATGACGACATGGTCGAGTACGAGATGCTGCCCGAGTGCCGCGCGTTTTTGGAATATTATCGCGGCGTGCTTTATGAAGGCACCATGGCCGAATGGTGGGCTTCGTTCTGCGTCGAAGAAGCGGTCGGCCACTGGGCGAAGTTTTTCGGCGGCGCGCTCAGAAAATCCTACAATATCCCCGAGGAAAAGATCGTTTACTTCCGCGTGCACGCCGAAGCGGACCTCGAAGAGCACGACGGCGTGATGGCGCACGCGGGCCTCGACTGGATGGTGTTGAGAAAGATGCTCGAAGAAGGACGCGCCGAGACGCGCCCCGGCTTCAGCCTGGAATATTGCCTGCGCATGGGCACGGCGTACTTCGCCTGGTTCTTCGAAGGCGTCTATCAATCCATCAAGAAAGAAGGGCTTTACCGGTAGTGAGATATATTTTCCTTGAATGTTGCTGAACGAAGTGAGTGTATTATGAGAACGGTCGACGATAATTTTAGATTGCCGATTTTCGATTTTCGATTTCCTCAATCCAAAATCCAAAATCTAAAATCCAAAATTGTAGCGCGGGCGAACTCGCTGACAGCCAAAGCAATGTTGTCTCAGGAGGCACGATGAGCCATCCTGAGGGAAAAGAGAGTCTCTCGCCGCGTCCATTGATGCGCCTGCTGGGAGACTTCGGCAACAGCCAGATCCTCAACGCGGCGATCGAGTACGATTTCTTCAGTCACATCGACCACGGGTTTCACAGTTACGAACAAATCGCCCGGCAGGCGGGAACAGATCCCAGGGCGACGCGCATCGTCCTCGATGGACTGATCGCGCTCGCAATGCTGGAGAAGCGCCAGGGAAAATATTTTCTCACGCCGATCAGCCAGACTTTTCTAGTCCGCGGCAAATCGAGCTACATGGGGGATTTCCGCTACGTCGCGCTGGCGCTATGGGACGGCATGGCGCATCTGAAAGAAACGCTCAAAACCGGCAAGCCGCTGAGCCGCATGGACACGACGACGGAGTTGGAAGTCTGGGAGAAGCTCGTCCTCGGCATCATTCCCATCGCCCAGCCGGTGGCCAAGGCGCTGTGCGATATTTTGGGCATCGGAACGGAGCGCAAGGGGCTGCGCGTGCTCGACATCGCCGGCGGCTCGAGCATCTTCGGCATGACGATCCTCGCGCGCGATCCTTCGGCGCAGGTGACGCAGCTCGACTGGCCGAACGTGAATGCCGTGGCGAAGAAGCTCAACCACGAGCGCGGCCTCGACGGCAAGATCCGTTTTGTCGACGGCGAGTTTCGCTCGGCGAAGATCGAAGAGAGGTTTTATGATCTGGCGCTCGCGAGCAACTTCTGCCGCTTCGAATCGCCGGAAGGAAACCAGGAACTCTTTCGCGCGGCCTACAAGGCGCTGAAACCCGGCGGCATTTTCGTCGTCAACGATTTTCTCCCCGACGAAGAGCGCACCGGCCCGACCTTCCCGCTGCGCTTTTCCGTCTATACTCTGACCCATACACCCGCTGGCGAGTGCTGGACTCTGTCGCAGTACACCGAGTGGCTAAAAAAAGCCGGCTTCACTTCCATCGAAAGCCACGCCGATATCCCCAACACGATGCCGGGCGGCACGTTGATCATCGCGGAGAAGAAGTAAAGTTAGGCACCGTCTTCCGCAAATCGACCCTCTCCCATAACTTGTCAAGACCAAGGAGGTAGAGATATGAAAACGATCGATTTGGAGAAAGAGAAGATGGACTTGGCGGCAGTCATCAAGATCGCCCGCCGGGAGCCGGTATTGCTCGTGACCCCCGATGGCAAAGAGTTTTGTATCGCGGAAGCGGACGACTTCGAGAAGGAAGTAGAAACTTTGCGAGGAAGTCAGGCTTTTCAGAGATTTCTTGACCAGCGCTCAGCGAGCACGAGAAGAATTCCACTCGAGGATATCGAGGCAGAGATTGAAAAGGAACTTGCAAAGAAAGGAAACCCCGCCTAACACAACCGCTACACCTGACCGCATGCCGGTAGCCCCCTTAGCGAATACCGCTCAAAGTTCCTCCTTCGTGTCGTTTGGCTTGCGTATGCGTTCGCGGTGTGGACGG
>CAZNES010000004.1:0-112940 GCA_964572145.1 uncultured Syntrophobacteraceae bacterium | reverse complement strand
TAACTGTTTAACATACGGGTCGAATAATCATGTACTACCCCGTAGAGCGGGTAGTGGTATTATGAGGAAGCCCCCTCGTCAAATGGGGCAAGGTAATTTCCACGCGCTATTTTTGCTCCACGATTGTGCAGAGCTGTGATGCTCACTCTCGGGATGACTTCAATCTTGAATCCTGGATCACGCACGATCTCCGAAGTCTTGTCCGTAGAACCATTATCTACAACGAGAACTTCGAACTGCTCAGATGGAAAACGCTGATTTCGAATAGAGGTCAAACAACGGGCTATATATTTTTCGCCTTTTAAGACGGCAATGACGAAAGAGATCAGCGGTTGTTCCACAACCAACCCCAGATGCGCCAAGGCGGGCGCCAAAGCGGCTAAGACGGAAGGACTCGATCCTTCTCATGGCTCCGGCGCGAGGGGTGAGTTACCAGAAAATCGCCAATGGCCAAGTAGTCGAGATTACCTTGGAGAAACGCGCGAACGGCGTCCGCCGGTGAATTCACGATGGGTTCCTCATGCATGAGAGAAACCGTTGAAATGATCACGTCTTCGCCACTAAATGGTATTTAAGGATGCAGTAGAGCGCCCGTACCCCGTCTTTCCAACCTACCTTCTTGCCTTCCTCATATGTGCGGCCGTAATAAGAGATGCCTACCTCGTAAACGCGGCATCGGGCTTTCGCCACTTTAGCCGTTACTTCCGGTTCAAAACCGAAGCGATTTTCCTCTAGGTTGAGGTTTTTAAGGACTTCGGCCTTAAAAATCTTGTAGCCGGTCTCCATGTCGGTCAAGTTCAAGTTGGTGAACATGTTCGATAAGAGGGTCAGCGCTTTGTTGCCTACGTAATGCCAAAAATACACGACTCTATGGGAGTCGCCGCCGACAAAGCGGGAGCCGTAAACCACGTCGGCCTTGTCTTCCAAGATGGGCTTGAGCAGTTTGGGATATTCTGCCGGATCGTATTCGAGATCCGCGTCCTGCACTACGATGATATCGCCCGAAGAGGCGTGGATTCCGGTCCTAATGGCGGCGCCTTTTCCTTGATTTACTTGGTGATAAAATTTTTTAAGGCCGTCAAAGGACATGGAACTTAGGATCTCCCGGGTCCCATCGGTTGAAGCATCGTCGACGAGGATGATTTCTTTCTCAATGCCCACATCGACGGCGTGAACCCGCTCCACGATCTGGAACAAAGTATTTTTCTCGTTATAGATCGGTATGATGACGGAAGCCTTCACGGTTAACCTCGTAGATCCGTACGGTGAGCAACCACTTCTTCAGGTCTAATGGAGTGGTAACAATGGCAACGTATGTCGAATTCCTCCTGAGTTCGAGGGCTGCAAGCAGACTATATCTATCCGTATTCAACATCATCGGGTGCTTTCCGTGTACCTCGTGATTTCCTTTCCAGGGCCGGCAAACAGGTAGTCTGACAGCTTGACACAACCAACCGCAGCGAAGATAACGCCAATCGGCACGATCATTGATCGAAAGCGGGCATAGGCATCCATGCCGACAAGAGCAATGGTCAGTACGTAGTATCCGATGAATGCCAAAAAACTAATGGCGACAAGTCTTCTCGCACGATCGAGAAGAAGAGCGATAGCGCCCACTACGCCCAGAAATATGGTCGCTACGGCTAAGAACGTTTGCCAGCAAAAAACCAACACCAGCAAGGGCTTGTTTTTAAGAAGTTGTTTGAAGCACCCTATGACGTCACCCCGAACAAGCCTCGCCAATTCCGGGGACGTCCAATTCTTTCCGGAAGCATCGGCGAGTTCATTGGTGTTGTGAGAAATCGCGGCTTTGACAATTCCGATCACTGTGGAACGCAGCGCCGCAACGGGATTTCTCGCGAGGATATCCCAGGCTGCCTTGCGCAATTGCGAGTCCATCGTTGCGACATCCTGGTTGGCAAGCCAGAAATTGTTGGTCATCACATGGGGAACCAAGTCGTAGTCAGCGGCGATTCTGGCTTGCGCCTCTTCCCTCGAAATTCCAAACTTGGCTTGGTAAACGCCAGCACCCGCGAAGTACGCAAGATTAACGGAATCGACGATAGTCAAGCGCGGCACGCCATATAGTGCCTCATTCCTTACAATCCACGGAAAAATTGCCACGTAGGCGACCGCGACCGTCGTTAAAGGCATGAGCAAAGCCGACAGCTGCTTCCTGACAAACAAAAGAACCATCTCGATGAGAAGAAACACTATTGGGAGATAGAGACCCATCGGTCGCGTGAGGATCGCTAGACCCAATAACAGTCCGATGAGGCCGTGAACGGGAAACGACAAAGCCAATCGACCCTTACTCCAGATCGTCCGGACCCATAACCAGATCGATAACGTCCATAGAAACAGAAACAAAGTTTCGCTCATCGCTTCGAAATTAAGCATTGCTAACATCAGATCGGATCCGTAAAGCAATCCGGCCAGCAACGCCACCCGACGCCCCAATAGTCGCGCGCCGATGCTGTAAACGAGGAGAGCAGTAGCAGTAGCCAATATCGCCTGAAGAATGTAAAGAGGCAGAATCGACCGGAAAAGGACATTAAGACCTCCCGCGAGCAGAGGATAGACCGGGGTCCTTACAATGTCTGGTTTGAACGGAGGTTCTGCTTGACGAGAGTAAACACCTCTTGACCAGAAATTCTCGCCTAGCAGCACATAGTGCTGCGCGTCTGGATTGGCGTTTTTACGGTAGTCTCGAAGGTATTGCGGGTTTCCGGCCGCGATTATTATCAACAGCAGAAGGTTTGCACTGAGAGCCGTTATAGCAACCCAAACGAGGTCCGACCTAAAATAGCTGATCCCTGGGCTGTAATTTGCAATTTCGGTTTCCGACATAGTGATAGCTTTCTTTCAACCCTTTCTGCTTACATCGGTTCTACCGCACATTCAGTTCCACTATTTGACGGTGAATACCCTCGCTTGGTGTTAGGGAAGACTATCGAAGCTCGCGGGGGGTCCTCCGCTCCAGAAGCGGGCCTTGATGGTGTACAGACCACCGGCGCCGAGCTATCGATAAACGTCTGATGCCACAATTCCAGCATCAGTAGGTTCCACAACCTCGTGCCGTGATCTATTCGATTGGCGTGCTCGTGTAAAAAGATACAATTCCACAAATCAATTGCATGAAGTGTCTCAAATACTTGGAACGATCGCACAAAAGCGCTTCATAAGTTTCCCACACGCGTGCGAAATAGTCTTTCCAAGTGTGCGCGCTTACGACTGCCGCGTGCGCCTTTTCCGCGACCAGTCCGTACGGAGCTCGATCTTGGTGCATGCCGTACAAGTGGTGCGCATAACCGACCGCATCGTCAGCCGGTATCAAGAAGCCCGTCTTCCCGTGCGTGACGATCTCGAGTATTCCCGAGGTAGGCGCCGCCAATACCGGCGTCTTACACGCCTGGGCTTCAAGAATCGATAACGGCAACCCTTCCATAGTCGATGGCAGCAAGAGGCAGTCCGCGGCTCGCAGCAACTCGGGGACATCTTGCTGTTGTCCTAGGAACTGGACCTGTTCGATAATTTGCAAGTCCCGCGCAAGCAGTTTCAACCGATTTGTAAAGTCCTGCCCCCCTCCCCTTTCCACCCCTGCCAACCAAAGTTGGACCGGCATCCCTCTGTCCTTCAGCAGAGCTGTTGCCCTAAGGGCCGTTTCTTGCCCTTTGTGCCGCGCAAGATTAGCAACCATAAGAACAAGAAGCGTTTGACGTGAAACACCGAACCGCACTTTTGCCGCGCTTTTGTCGCCAGGATAGAATCGATCTATATCGACCGCGTTGGGCATTGTCACGATTCTCTGAACGTCCTGTAGCGCCGTAGGGATAATTCCGCGTATACGATCGCTGAGAAAACGCGCGCAGGTCATGATAATATCCGGGGGTCTCTTAAACGCCCAACGAAATAGTTCATTCTCCGCTTCAAGCTGCACATGCACGACAGTCTTGAGACGGGACATTTTCAATCCAAGCGACAGCACTCCATAGTGATACGGTGAATGAACATGCAGCAGGCCTGGCGTTTCCGATCGTAACAGTCGCCAAATTCTCCAGTTGGACTTAACGACTTGAATCCTTGACTTATTTAAACAATCTCCCACGTCATAATTTCGCCAAGAGACACCCATTTCCACCGCCGCGGTCGTGACTTGACCAGATCCTGGAACCCACAAGTTACAGTGACCCGCCTTTTTGCGCACGGCCGCGGCAAGCTGCAAAGCGACTACTTCGGCTCCTCCCAGTTCGCGGGTGAAGACCATCTGGTGGCAGTTTTGCACGGTGAATATTCTCGTTTTGGTGTTAGAAAAGATTATCGAAGCTCGCGGAGGTCCTCCGCTCCAGAAGCGGGCCTTGATGGTGTACAGACTACCGGCGCCGAGCCATCGATAAACGTCTGATGCCACAATTCCAGCATCAGTAGGGCCCACAACCTCGTGCCGTGATCTATTCGATTGGCGTGCTCGTGTAACAGATTAGTAACTTCCTCACGCTGGAAATATCCTCTTTCCGAAGCGCGTGGCGACAAGAGCACATCGTGAGCCATTTCCCGCAGATCGCTCCGGAACCATTCCGCAATCGGCACACTAAAACCCATTTTCGGACGATCGAGAAGCTCGTCCGGGACCCGCCCACGCAACGAAGCTTTCAAAATTCGCTTTTTTTGCCCCCAAGCTTGTTTGAACCGCGCGGGAAGACTCGCAGCAAATTCCATAAATACATGGTCAAGAAACGGAGAGCGCGCTTCTAGAGAATGCGCCATTGTCGCACGGTCCATCTTCACCAACAGATCATCCGCCAAATATAAATTCACGTCGGTTTGAAGCACGGTATCGAGCCAGTCTTCGGCATCACTCTGCGCAAACGAAGAAGCAAACAAGGTATCGGGATCGCTCTGTTTGACCGTTTCCGCAAACGCGCGTGTGTACATTTGCTGACGCGCTTCCGGTCCAAAATGCTGGGTCCATTGGGCGTAGCGACGGGAAGGCGGCAAGGCCAGCACCTCGGCTAAACGAGCTATTTTTCGGAGCGGGGCCTTCGTTTTCCAATCGGCGGGGAAACGCCGTGTCAGGTCCGCGAACCATCGTCGCGCCTCCAATGGCACCACTTGTCCACGTTGGATCAAACGGTCCATTTTGTACCAGTCATAGCCGGCAAAACTTTCGTCGGCGCCGTCGCCATTGAGCACGACGGTAACGTGCTGACGCGTTAACTCCGAGATTGCGTAACTCGGGACCGCCGATGAATCGCCGAAAGGCTCATCATAGTGCCAAACGAGCCGTGTCAGAATGTCCGTCACCGGCGCTTCGATCATAAGTTCAGTGTGGTCTGTCCCATAACGTTCCGCGACCTGACGAGCAAAGGGGCGTTCATCGAACGTCGCGGCCCCAAAACCGACGGAAAAGGTGCGGACTGGACGATTCATAGCCTCTGCCATGTGAATAACCACCGCGCTCGAATCGACGCCGCCGCTGAGAAAGGCGCCCAATGGCACATCGCTGACCAACCGCAAACGCACCGCTTCGGCAAGGCGCCAGCGAAGCTCCGAAACGGCATCCTCCATAGAGATCTTGCGCTTCGGCGTGTAGCGGAGTTTCCAGTAACGACCAAATTCTACTTTGCCATCCCGTAGCTCCAGCCAATGCGCGGGTGGCAGTTTCTGAATATGAAGGAAAGCGGTGCGAGGTCCGGGAACGTAGCCGAGCGCAAGGAAATGATCGATCGCGATGGGATCGGGCTGCCGCGGAATCGTGCTGTCCGTGAGCAGCGCTTTTATTTCTGAAGCAAAGAGAAAACGATCGGCACCGTGAAAATAAAAAAGTGGTTTCTTGCCAACACGATCCCGCGCAAGAAACAAGGTGCGAGAACGAGTGTCCCAGACCGCAAAAGCAAACATTCCGCGCAGTTTCTCAAGACAGCCGCGCCCATATTCCTCATAGGCATGGATGATCGCTTCAGTGTCGCTGTGAGTCCGAAAACTATGCCCCCGTACCTCGAGCTCTTTTCGCAACTCCTGGAAGTTGTAGATCTCTCCGTTAAAGGTAATCCACACAGAGCCGTCTTCGTTGCACATGGGCTGGCTTGCGGCAGCGCTAAGATCGATGATCGCCAGCCGGCGGTGAGCTAAGCCAACGTTCCCGTCCGTCCACACTCCCTCACCGTCCGGTCCTCGGTGAGACATGGCAGCGCCCATCGCTTGAACCTCCTGCGGGGTAACAGGACGGTCATGATCAAAGTAGATTTTCCCGGCAATGCCACACATGATGAACTCAGCTCGCGATGTTGGCGCTCTCGATGCCGACCGCGAGATCATGCGTCGGCACGCCCAAAATCTTTTCATACAATGCTTCGATAAGTCGCAGGCGAATCGAGAAAGAGAATTCCCGTTCCACCCTCATTCGACCGGCCATGCTCATTCGCTGTCGAGAGGACCCGTTCTCCGCCAGGGCCATGAGACCGCGCGCGATACCCTCCACGTCTCCTTGAGGCAGGACGTACCCAGTCTGGCCATCCACGACTATTTCCTTGGCTCCACCTACGTCCGTCGTCACTACCGGTAGCCCCATGGCCATTGCTTCCAAGATACTGTTAGGTAAACCCTCTCGACGTGAACTCAGAACGAAGAGATCAAAAGCTGCGTAGACGGGAAGAAGATCCGATCGGTAGCCGGGAAAGTAGGTGCGGTCTGCTATGCCGAGCTCGGCGGCTAATTGTTTGAGCTGCCCGAGGGTGATGCCGTCCTTTCCTTCGCCGACGAGTACAAATCGCGCATGCGGATATTGTTTGGCTACCAGGGCAGCGGCTCGTAACCATGTTTCCAGATCTTTCTCCGGCATGATTCGTCCGACATAGCCAATCACCGGGAACGCTTGTCTTAGATTCAGCTCGTCGCGCAGCGATCCGGATGCTCGGTTGGGCGCCCACGTGTCCGTGTCAATGCCATTATGAATCACGCTAACAAGATCAGCAGGCACACCCGCATCGACCATCTCATCTTTCGTCGCGTGAGAGACGGCGATGAGGTGATCGAAACGACGCATTAACGAGAGATCTAATCGGCGATAGATTTCTCCCTTGAGGCCGATCATGACCCAGGCATGCGCGGTAGAAACAAGGCTTAGCTGCCGGCGCCAAAGCCACCGCCGCAAGAGAAAGGCGAATAGATCGCTCTTGTGATCGTGGCTGTGAACCAGATTGATATCGTGCCGCAGAACTATTTCCCTGAGCGCCCTCAATACGCGCGGATCGAACTTGCCGCGCTCCTCGATTTCATAAAAAGTCAGTCCCTTTGTCCTTGCTTTTTCGCCGATACTAAATTCACGATCCCGTACGTCCCTAATGTAAACCACCACGACTTCAACGCGTGACGGGTCATGTTGCTCCGCGGACAGAAGAACCGTCTTGTCCGGGCCGCCACCCCACTTGTAGGTGTTCCGGAGTTCGAGAAGTCGAACCTTAGCCACGCTGCGCCCCCAGCGGAATCTGTCCCTTCCGCGCGATACGGCTCATGAATCGACCTCTCTTCCGTACCGCCTGCAGCGCGTCTGAAATTTTTCCTCGCACCCAATGCAATTCAGAGAACTGAGGCCTGAAGCGCAGGGGGCGACCGAAATCATATTGTTCATTGGTGCGTGGCGCTTGTTCCTCGCAGTGCCCCTCAAAGTAGGGGTGCACGTAGGCATTGGTCAGCAATAAGGCAAGCGGTCTTGTGAGCCTGCAGGTAGGAAAGGCACGGAGGTCTTTTACGCAAGCGTCAAAAAAATAAGCTGCTTTCTGCCTAAACGCGCCGCGCCTAGGCCCCGTTGCGTGTTTTGCAGCCAGGTGAAATACAACACTCTTGCGAATATCCTGGGCCGGCCATGTCTCCGTGGGTATCTCAACTTTGTGAAGCACACTGGAGTACGGCGTCTCATGTTCCAGCATCCATTGGGCGTAATGGAGCAGGCTCGCCTGAGCATAGCCATACATAAAGTCGATCTCGCCTTTATCAATTTTGTAGTCCAGGTATTTCCCCAACACTTGCAGAAATACGAGATAAGACCAGCGGTGCTCAGGATCGTCTAAGTTTCGCCTTTGGATATTATCTTTCGGATGAATACAGCGGCGGATGAGTTGCTCCGCCTTATCAAGATAGCGATTCTCGCGTTGGAGAACATAGGCATCAAGCAGCGCGTTGATCGAATTTCCCGCCCCACGGCCGGGACCGTGGTAATCTCGGCTCGCCGCGGAACTCGATAACCCCGTTGGTCTGCGGTCGATGGCTCCAAACCGCCGCTGCGAACCGTCATCCATGTTAATCACCCAATTGGCGAGGCCGAGCACGGCCTCACGAGCCGTTTCGTCACCCGTGAGGTAGTAGTAATGCAACAGCCCGGAGGTATAGTTCTGTTCATTCGAGGGGCCACCGCCGTAGAAGCGAGGATCCCTCGCTATCAAGCTCGCCTTTGAGTACGCACGGTGCGTCGCGGTGCCTGCGTCAAGATAGTGATCGGTATGCCAGAACAGACCGCCGTTATACGCCGGCCGATCCACCTGCGTGTGGTAGATATCGATATCGATCACATGCCTGGCGAGATCGGCCATGAGCTCCAACCACCGCCGGTCACCGCCGCGCAGGTACTGCACGATGGCGCCGTGGATCACATCGTATTGATTGTTGTAGTGCGAAACCAACGCTGTCTCGCCGGCGTGGCCAACCCCTTCATGGTCGGCATAGAGATCGCCAAAGTGACGCCAGCCGTATTCGTCGATGATCTCTCGTCGGGTGAAAAATGACTGCGCGCCCGCGATCGCACTTTCAATCAATTCTTTACATTCTGAATTTTGATCCTGAGCCACAGGCGAGAGATGCGGAAAGGCTTTCGACTCTGCATACCACTCGGGTGCCGCTCGCGGCACCAGTCGATCGTGCACCCAACCGAGGTCTACCGTCCCGTCTCCTGGAGCGGCAAACTGAAGATAGATGGTATGCGTCTTCTGTTCGCCCCCTTGTAATTCGAAGACGTCGTTAAATTGCCGCGGATACAAGCGAAGAACGAGCTCGTTTTTTTGTGCTTCGATGGCTTTTGGAAAATTTTGCCAAAACTTCTCGATGGTCGCAGCAACCCTGCCATTCTGCCCATGAATATCTAATATGGGACTCGCTCTAAGTCCCTCTTCAAGTAAAGTGCCGTCGGCCATCACTCGATACCCGCGGAACGATTGCATTACTTGACCAAAATGGTTGACATGGTTTGTGCTTTGCCAATTCTCACCGCCACTCGAATCTTGATAGATCTCAAGTTCCCGAGCAGTGTGTTTCTTAACAGGCTGGGAAGGATGAGGTGTCCAGCTGATATTTGAACTGGCCTGCGTTTGTAACGGCACCCGAAGCGATAGATCTTTAAAATAAACGGAGCCTTCGTCGCCCAGATCCCATAGACCTCCAGCGTGGCGTGCCGCTCGCGGATTATGAAGCGTCATCTGCATCTGAACAAAGTTGCTGTCGCCAAAGAAACTTAAACGCACGACAAAGCGAGCGAAGCTCGTGCGAGAGGCGGATTGCATCTCGCCCCGCGCCCTGATGGTCACTCGGAGAGGACCTTGAGTTTCAATAGCGGTATCGTCAATGCGAGGGAAACACGGCTCGCCCGTTTCATCGGTCAGCACGAAGGAGCTTCCTTGCGTTGCCAGGAGGTCCGCCTGCCCTACAACCACCCGGTCAAATGGTTTGCACATCCGGCGGTTTAGAAAAAACCTCGCTTTACCGGTATCGACAACGATCTGTTCCATGGACTCTTGGACGGAGAGACTTGGCGACCGTACCTCTGTCGAAGGTGTCGTGCTGGAACGGATTTGATAGACGGCTTGGGCATTCGCTCGAACATTTGCCGGGAAGTCCAACAACACCCATTGAGCGCTGCCATCGAACCACCTTGCCAGAGTCTTCACCTGGAGGGGACACTGCCGACCGTTCGGGTCCCATAACGTTAAAGACCGAGAATCGGCAACCATTCCTTTGGGAAACGGAATGCCGAAAGTCACCGGCTCATTGAATCTGTTCCGCCCTCTCCGCTCTTCGACGAGGAGCGACCCTGAGATCTCATTGTGGCTGTTCATTGTATCCCAGTGTCACATTCGGTCTCATGCGACGGAGGACAATTTGTTTCATGCTACCCTGGCCAACTCGAAGAAGAGCTTGCGCCTGGCCAGCTCAGCGGGAAAGAATCTCCTCGTAAATCTGTGTCATTCTTTCCAAGAGTCGCTGCAAGGAAAAAAAACGCTGCGCCACATTCACCGCGTTCGTCGAAAGTTCACGGTATTGACGCATCCCGGTTTCAACGGCGCTCACGAGGCTGGCCGGAGTTGGGTCAAACACCACTCCGCACTTGTGGCGTTCTACGAATTCCGCGAAGGGCGCGAGCGAGGAAATCAAGGCTGGAAGTCCGCAGGCCAATCCCTCGACAGCGCTCATCGGGCACTCTTTGCCGCCGTCGGCCATAGTGTAGGGAATGATGGTGAAGTCATAATCGCGGTAGACACGATGCATGTTCTTCACGACGCTATTCGTTAGAGTCACGTTTTCAAGACGTTGTGACTCCAGCCATCCTCTTGTCGCCGCTAGGCTGGTGTAGCCTCTGCGCCATTCCCGGTAGAGCAAGTGATACTGCACCTCCTGGCTAATCTTTGCCGCTTCGAGCAGCAGATAGACTCCTCGGCTTTGCATTTCTTCTTCGCTGCGCGGAGCCGAGGCAAAAAGGATCTTGGGATTGTCGTGCCACGATGCCGCGCGCGTACCAGGGTGGAACTTATGCAGGTCCAGTCCCGGATAGAGCAGTTCGAGCTTGTCCGTCTCGACTCCGAGGGCGCGTAACCTCTGGAAATAAGAGTTGGTCTGAACGAGCACTTTCCGACAGCGTGCGACGAAGTCGCGTCTCGGCAAACCTTGTCCCGACGCGACGGTAAGAACAAGGGGCCTTGAGCGCAATGACTTGTAGAAGGTCCATGGGGTTGGGTCACCATACACATGGCTAATGTCGCAGGTACTTTCGACAATCGGGATCACCAGGCGCAAGAATGGATCGAACACATTATGAAACCCGATGGAACGGTCTTTCCACGACGCATGGAGAACATAGTGAGGACCGACGCCGAATGTGAAGCTTCCATGAAAATGACTGGCCAACTGAAAGACTTCCTTTGAGACTGCTTCGATCTCCGGCTGTAAGCAGCAGTTGGTCCAATAGGCGACTCGCATCGACGGCTTCCCCCTCTCAGCTACTCTTTATGACATAGAGCGATCCACTCCAGCGGTTCCTGCGAGGGGATCATTTCGAGCCAACGAACCAGCGCCGAGGAAAGTTTCGGAAGCCGATGATCGAGCCGATGGCTGATCGAGCTTTGCAGACAAAAATGATGGATCACCGGAGCCAGTCGGATGACCTTGAAACCGTACTCCCCCATTTCGCGGCGAAAAGAATCCGCCGAGTAGGTCGCATCGTAGACGTCCAACTGGCCCGGGTCTTTGTGGGGCCGGCGTGCATCTAGCTTGTCGCGCACCGTCTTGTTCACGACATCGAACATTAAGAGACCGCCGGGATCGAGACACGCGCCGATAGCGGAATAGAGACGCTCCCTATCTTCCTGTCGAAAATGGCGGATGAAACGAAATGTAAACAAGAAGTTGAACCGTCGCCGGAGCTTCTCCAGCTCGAAAGCATTCCCTTGCTCTAATTCCCAAAGATGGGCCAAGCCGGCCTCCTGCAAGCGATGCTTTGCCAGCGCGAGCATAGGCGCACTGTTATCAATCATTAAGCCACGCCGCACCCCGTTGAGTTCGGTTGCCAACCGAGCCGGGCCGGGAGCGATTTCAAGAATGTTCTCAGGCTTTGTTTCCTCGATCACTTGATTGATCTCGGCGGCTTGTTTCTGGTGCAGCACCTGTCCCCAAGCGTGGCCAAATCGTTGACGAATATATGTTTCGGCAACCGCCAGATTTTCATACAGGGCACTGACGCTCTGTTCGTCATGCGCGCTCGAACCATGAAGAGTCATCGATTAGATTCCTCGCGCGGCCTTCGCAGCGACTTGCCGGGTGCGTTCAACGATAGATTCCCAAGTGAACGTCGTATCGACCCTGCCTCGCCCGCTCTCCCATGGCGCGCGCCTTTGCGGAGTCCGCTAACAGCTCGATCACCGCCGCGGCTATCGTCTCGACACTCTCACCGTCCACGAGCAGTCCGGTCTGACCGTCCTGAATGGCCTCTCGCGTGCCGCCGATCACCGGCTTGCCGGCCGCTCCAGTCTCCAAGAAGACGATGCCAAAACCTTCCACGTCGGCGCCGATCTGTCGGTTGGGCATGATAAAAACATCACTGGCCGCATAATAAATAGATCGTTCATCGTCGGCCACCGACCCAACAAAGAGCACGCTATCCGAGACGCCTTGGTTGCTTGCCAGGCGTTGCAACGAATCCAATTCCTCGCCGGTTCCGACGATCAGATACTTCACGTTGGGAAATCTCATCTTGATGAGAGGCAGCGCTTTGATAACCATATCCTGCCCCTTCCGACGTTGCAGACGACCCAGGGTAAGCAAGGTGCAAGCATCGCCGAGATTGTGACGTTGACGAACAATGCGCCTCTCATCCTCGTTTGTTCGGAACACCGCGGCTTCTACTCCCGGATGAATAATATGAATTCCCTCCGGTCGTACTCCGATCTCCTCCAGCAATTTCTTTGTATAAGACGAGTTTGCGATAATGGCGGCCGCCCCTTGATATACACGCGGGATCAACCAGGCCAGCATACGAGACGTCAATCTCATTTGAATCTCTTCCCCGTGAGCATAAAGCAAATACGGCACGCCGGCGAAACGACGCATGCACCACGCTACCAATCCTTCGGGCAGCACTTTCATGCAGTGGATCTGTGCTGAATGATTACGTCTCTGACTTTTTCGCACCCGGAAAAACATATCGAGATAGCGCCATAGCGAGGCCGGCCGCGTGGGATCCCAGTCATGCATCGACATGCGGATGCGTTCGACTTTGAACGGCAGCTTTTCGTCAACGAGCTTCGTGTCGCCGTTCTCTCCGGCAACAACTATTACTTCGCCGGAATGATACCTGCTATACGTCTGGAGCAGCCAGGTAATGGTCCCCCGCGGGTAGGTAGAAAATGCTCTACCAGCACTAAGGTAGGCAAAAAAGTACGAACCTGGTTACTCATCCGCATCCGACCGTTCTGTTGTTTCGCGTTTTTTGCTGATCGCCGGCACCCCCACAGCCGCATGCCCTGCCGGGACGGAGGTGTGAACCACTGCGTTGGCGCCAATGACGCAATCGTCACCAATGACAATCTCACCAACCAATTTGGCTCCTGCGCCGATCATCACCCGGTTGCCGACTCGCGGCGCGCCTCCCGAACCTCCGCGGTCGCCTAACGTCACCCCATGATAAACAGTGCAGTATTCACCCAAAACCGCCGCCGAATGCACGACGATGCCGCCGAAATGGTGAATACGCAGCCCCTTCCCAATCGTCGCTTGAGCCGGAATGGAAATACCCGTGATGATTTCAACGAAGCGCTCAACAACAAAACGCAACGGTTGAGTGGGAATGCGGCGCTCATAGAACCAGCGAAAGATGCGGTAGACGAACAAAGCCTGAAATCCTTGGGAGAGTAGGCCGCGAATCAACGCGCGAACAGAATCCTCTTCCTCCCGAAAACGACTAATATCAGCCAGCACAGTTGACCAAAACGGCGCCGGCTTCCTCTGTTGGTTAATCGTAGTCACAAGTCCCGGGGATGAAAGAGGCAGGGCTCTCTCGCTCTCAACATCGCCAAATGTTTCCATCAGCTACTCTCATAAAAGATTGGCATGACGCTATGCGAGTGCGGCGCTTTTAACTCCCAAGGGCTGAGTCTCGGCTCTTCGCCACACGACTTCTTCCAACAACGCTGCCAATTTGGCTCCCTGATCTTCCCATCGATGGTGCCGCTCGACATATCGTCGCGCCTGAAGCCCGGCTTCACGGCTTGACGCCGCATCTCCTTGAAGAAACGTCGTAACCTGTCGAGCAAAAGACAACGTATCGCCGGCAATCCGAACACCGTCTTGCTCGGTGGCCGCGATACCTTTAAAAGTTTCGGCGGTTCCAACCACCGGCACACCCATTGCCATGGCTTCCAAGATCTTATTCTGCACTCCGCGCGCCAGGCGAACCGGCGCGACGGCAACCCTCGCCTGCGCCAAGTAGAGACGAACGTCAGGGACCGCGCCGGTTACGATTACATTGGTTTGTTTCCCTAAGTCCTTCACCCGTCGTGTCGGATTGCGGCCAACAATATAGAAGCAACCATCAGGTACAGTTCGACGCACGACGGGAAAAATATCCCGGCAAAAATAGGCGACGGCGTCCACATTAGGAAAATAATCCATAACTCCGGTAAAGACGATGGTTGGCCGAGAAGCTGCGAGAGAGTCGATTGGCGAAGGCGCAAAGTATTCGAGATCGACTCCGTTGGAAATAATGGAAATCGGCCTGCCGCCTACCTCCGCTCGAAAAAGCCGCGACTCCACTTCGGAACTAAAAATGGAATGATCAAAGACACGGGCCATCGTTTCTTCGTACCTCGCCAACCGCTGCGCTTCGAGTCGATAGACAAAAGAGCGAGGAAACGAATGGTGCTCAGCATACAAACGCCATTTCTCCGAGTCTACGTCGATAAAGTCGAGTATTTTGGGGACGTCGGGCACCTGACAAGCGTACTGCGCCATGGAAGACGAAGAGACGATGATGCAATCCAAGCGTTCTCTTGCCGCCTTTTGAAGAACTTTTTCTGCTAAAGCCCTCCGGTAAAACAACGAAACAGAAAAAGGGGAGCGCCTCAGAAAAGCGGCGGCGGCAAGAAAAACAGTCGGCGCTTGGCTGCGATAGACGACCTCGACTGAGGCACAGTATTGTCGCAACGCGGACACATGTGGCAGGTCATCGGGATCGTCCACGAAACTGCAGAGATGGATCGTATGGTTTTTTGCGAGCTGCTGAATCTGGTGAAAAGTCCTAATCTTCTCCCCTTTGTTTGGAGGATAAGGGATACGATGCGCAAGATATAAGATATTCATCTCAGGTACCAATTAGGTACTGAACTGACAAAGAAACTCTCTACGAGTCTTGCTAATGTTTAGTCCATGGTCGCAAGCTATGGCAACGGGCGTCCTACCTTCGAGAACAATCTGTCCGCGGTCAACGCAACTACCAACCCGCCCCCGTTCAAAAAGAATTCCAGAAAGGTGTTGAGCCGCGAAATCTGACCCAGGATTCTGGTTCTCCTGCGTGACCAATTGGCGAAGCCTTATATAGGACACATTGAATCTCGCAAGAGGCGCTTGGCAGCCTCGACGATGTCAGCAACCTGAGTCTCCAACAGGCATTCGAGTTGGACCGAATTCGCACAGTAGATTTCGGGACAGATGGCCCGGCACTTCACATCGTTGTAAAGAATGACGCAACGTGCCGGTGCAGCTGTGGGCCGCGACTCATTCAAGTTGGCCGATCCCCAAATCACTACCATCGGAGTTCCGAGTGCCGCCGCTACATGCGCAAGCCCGGAGTCGTTGCCGATGAAGAGGTCACAAGCTGCAACCACGGCTACGACTCGTTGCAGGGTCAAGCTCCAGTGAAACGAGTGCGAATCAACACAAAGCCTTGAAATCTGTTCCAGAACAGGCCTGTCTTCCGGGCTCCCGAAAAAGTGCACCTGAGCCTTGAACGTTCTGTGGAGTTCGTCTGCAAGAGCTGCGAAACGCTCGATAGGCCACATCTTCGTCGGTGTGCTTGCTGCCGCGTGAATGGCGATTCTGGGCCCAACCTGAGCATTGCCCTCAAAGAGCAGGTTGCGGGCAAATCGCAGGTGCTCGGATTTAATCTGCAACCTGGGATCGCGGTTTAGAATGGGGCTAAAAAGCGACTCCAGCGGCTTAAGATAGCGGGCGATCACTGGCTCGTCAGGAACGAACTTGGCCGCGGCCAGACGCGAGGTGGCAGCCAACAGGAGAAAGGGAAACGACCCGCGAAGGTAGACCACGAGGGGATAACGCTGCCAAAGCAGTTTGAGAACAAGCGACCACGACTTCCAGCCAGGGAGCCGGATTGGTAGTGGGTGATAGAGCCATGACCTGTAAGGAATTCTTTGCGCGATCCGATCATCCCCATCGAGAAGCGAAAGAGGCGTCGGGTGGCCTATGATGTCCAAGCTGGCTCGGGGAAACGCTGAGCGAAGGGCATCAAAGACCGGGGTTGTGTTCACCATATCACCGATGCGATCAAGCTTCACGACGAGGATCCGGTCAATGTCGGCGTTTTGCAGATGCCAGAATGGGAGAAGGCTCTGCAACGCAGCAAGCATCTGAGCCACGTCATCATGGACAAGGATAGCCAGCGCCCGCGTTTGCACGGCGGCAATATCCAGCTCACCGCGCAGAAGAGCACTAATAACCCGGCCCACCTGCAGGATGACCATCCAGTAGAGTTTGATTAGCGATCGAAAGTACTTAATGATTGCCTTCCTTGAAAGCCTGGGTCAACCACATTGGCTTGTTTCCCTGACTCCCTCGCCTGTCGTGTCGGATTACGGCCAACCATATAGAATTGAGCATTCGGGTTCGCTCGACGCACGAGGGGGAATATATCCTCGCAAAAATACCGGACAGCATCTACATTAGAGGCACAGTACTGTCGCAACGCGGACACATGTGGCAGGTCATCCGGATCGTCTACAAACCCACAAAGATGGATTGTATGGTTCTTCGAGAGTTGCTGAACCTGTAATTTCATCTTTATTATCGACAGTCATAACTCAGCGTCTCTATTCTACTGCCTGGGCTGCCTGGCAATCACTTAAGCCTGAGGGTTTCTTCTCGATTAGCTAAAAGCTCACAATAGATTTCCCAGATCCGTTCGCAGTAAGTATTCCACTCGTATTCCCGTTTCACTTGCTCGTAGGCATTCTCTGCAACATGCTCATACAAGCCTCGATTGCTCAGCAAAGTCTGAATAGAGTTGGAATAGCCAACGTAGTCCCCGGCATGGATCAGAAACCCTGTCTCGCCATTCGAGACTAGTTCAGGTATGCCCCCCGTGGGAGCGGTCAGGACGGGCAACTTACTCGCCTGCGCCTCTAGGATCGAAAGTGGTAAGCCCTCGTGAGTCGAAGGCAGTAAGAAAAAATCTGCCGCCCGTAATAAATCGGGTGCGTCACTCCGATATCCCAGCAACCGAATCCTGTCTTCTACGTCCAACTCGCTTATGAGAGAAGATAACTGAGCAGTGTAGGTTCCGCCCCCTCTTTCGACGCCTGCGAGCCAGCAGTTGGTATGGACACCTCGCTTCTTAAGTTCAGCTACCGCTCGAATAGCGGTTTCCTGACCCTTAAGAGGCGCAAGGTTGGCAAGCATGAGAATCAATGGCACATCGGTCGCGGCCCCGGTCCTACGTTTAGCCTCATCCTTGTCGCCGGGAAAAAACTTCTCGGTGTCGACGGCATTCGGAACCGCTATAATACGCTGCTTCCTCTGGTATCGTTCGCCAAGCGATCCCCTGACATAGTCGACTAAATATCGCGCGCAGGTAACGATCATCTCCGGCGGATACTTGAAAGCCCACCGGAGCGTATCCATCTCCTCCTCCCCATGTACATGCACAATCCGCTTCAGCCTCGACAATTTCAATCCGCGTTGTACTGCCCCGTAACATATGGGTGAATGGACATGGATGATGCCAGGTCTATAATCACGCAAAACACGGTAAAACTTCCAATTGGCGACGGCCGATTGAACCTTCCCCGAGCTGAATACCCCAGTAGAGTCGTATTCGTGTGACGTCAGTGCCAATTCATCAGCTGCTCTTTGTGCCGGTCCGTTACCAGGAATCCATATATGACATTGTTCGGTTCGACGGCTCAGCGTCTTCGCAAGATGAAGAGCAACCAACCCGGCGCCACCGATTTCGCGGGAGATCAGCAACTGATGGTAGCTCAAAGCGATTTCTTGTTTGACCCCAATTTCCCGGCCAAAAGCTATGCTAAAGCCGTGCTCCGACCTTCCCAGAGCCTGAACATCAACGTGTGGAGAAGACGGTTTTCCGACGTTGCTCCCATGTCCCTTCTCGAATATCATTTCGTCAAACAAGGCTTCGTAAGGATCAAGATGCTTGTCCCAAGTATGCCGATGGGCAATGGTTTGCCGTGCGGCTTCTCCCGTCTCTTGCAGAATGTCCGGCTGCTTTAGAACACTCTCCAGCTGCCCCCTGAAATCATCATCGGATTCAGCGCCCTGCCTTGTCGCGCACCGCGATAAAGAAGCGCGCCGGTAACAGTGACAAAAGAGCATACTTGAGGACTTTGAGATCGTTGGGATATTGACGTAGATAACCCCAGAGAAGGCGGCGCACCGATCCAATTTGCCTTTCGAAATACATGATGAGGATATTCCTTCGGTACTCCTCTTTCATGTCTTTGTACTGCCGGTTGGGTGATACGCCTGCGGCCGATAGTCGCCGGCCGTGTTCGGCCATTACCACAGCCCGGAATTTTCTGCGGTTAACCGCCATGTGATACAAGTTTTTCGTCAGTTGGTTGGGATGTATTCGACGGTAGGAAAGCGGCAGCGGCACCTGCAGGAATCGGCCGGCCTTAAGCAGACGAAACCAAAATTCCCAGTCCTCGCACGCGCGGAGCTTCTCGTTAAACCCGCCGATGCGGGAGATGACATCGCGACGAATCGTGACCGACGAGGGAAAAATAAAGTCTCTTTCCCACAGGGACGACCAAAATCGATCCTCCGACACATCGGGCGCAGGATAAGGCAGTTCCGGGCAAGGAGTCCAGCCCGGCTTCTCGATCAATCTCGTAAAAACCGCGATGGCGTCGGGATTGGAATTCAGCGCGGCCTCCTGCATTTCGATCTTTCGCGCATCCCATGCATCGTCGGCATCGAGGAATGCCACAAAGTTTCCGGTTGTGAGCGAGATACCTAAATTCCTCGCCGCGGAAGGCCCGCGATTTTCCGTCCGAACGATTCTCAGCGTAGGACCTTCCCATGAATCAGGATATCGAATCGGCTGCGTTGAGCCGTCGTCCACTACGATGATTTCCCGCACCGGAGTTGTCTGCCTGCAAACAGATTCCAGCGCTTCTTCCAGGTATTCCTCGCCGTTGTAACAGGGGATGATGACGCTCGTTTGTCGAATCTTATCGGCGTATGGGGGTTGTGTATCGATTGGCTGCATAGCTGTTTATAATATCGGCTCGACCCTTCGAATCTTTCGCGGGTCTGAACAACGAATAAGACTAAAGTACAGGCTTTCCACTTTGTCCGTGACCTTATCCCAGGTAAAATGTGAAAGCGTTTTGGCGCGCCCCTTTTCCCCCATCTTCTGCCGTTTGCTCGGATCTGAGAGCAAGTCGATGATCGCGCGGCCTATGTCCTCCGGATCTGCCGGATCGACCAAGAGACCGTCGATCCCATGGTCGATAACGCACTCGGTTGGGCCAATGCGCGAGCCGATGACCGGCGTTCTGCAGGCCCATGCTTCCAGATATGCGATGCCGAAAGATTCCGCTGTCGAGGGAAGAGCAAAGACATCGAACGCATCAAAGAGCGAAGCCTTGTCGCTATCGGGAAAATCATCGATCAATACGACGCGGCAGCGCTCGAAATTGCTCAAAAAGGCGATTTTGGCGTCCACCTCTGGGTGGCGGTGCGATTTCGGCCCGGCGAGGACCAGACGGACTTCAGAGTTCCATTTCCAAACGGTCTCCATCGCCTGAAGCAGCTTAATCACTCCCTTATTGGCAACCTGCCTACCGACAAATCCGACGACCGGAAAAGCGCGGAGCCTATAACGCTCCCTGATCTCATGCCCGTCGCAATGTTCAAAGCATTTAGGTTCGATTCCCACCCCACCCACCTCCACCTGCACTTCAGCGCATTTTTCGACAAAATTTTTCTCATAGGGTGTATTAACGATGATGGCGTCAGAGTTTGCGAGCATGTGTTTATAGATCGCGCGGTCGCACCACGTCTCCGCGGTGTGAAATAGAGGAATACCGACTAATTTAAACCGTCTTAATTTTCGGGCGAGATACGTAAAATACGCGGGCGGCCAGAACCAATTCATGGTCATTACGATGTCGGCGTGGGTGTAGGCGAGATACGGGACGAGCTGCACCAATAAAGGTCTCCGCATTAAAAACTCCATCCCGTCACTTCCAAAAAGATACCGCTGAGACCTATACCCCCCTCGCATCCGTTGCCAGCAGTGAAAGGCAGAGCCCAACAGTCCGCCATTGGAATTGAAGCGGATCACTTTAACGCCGTTTTTGAACTCAACCGCAGGGAGAGTCCCCCTATACCCCGACCATAGCTCCGGGATATCACGAGCATTGGCGGTAAGGACCGTCACGTCATGACCCCGAGAGGCGAGGCCTTCCGAAATTGCCTTCAGGTGGTGTTCGGCCCCTCCCAAAGCAGGAGCGTACATTGCACCGATATGGAGAATTTTCATGTTGTTTTTTACGCGAGAATTCGGGAGGCCTCGCTATCCCGCAATGTGGGTGAGTACTGTCGCTCCGCTCTTCCTTCATGACACAACGTTCGGAAGGTCCGGCGAAAGTCTTCCATCATCCGTACGAAGGTGAATTCCCGGAGCACTGCCTCCTGTCCGGGCTAGGCGATTTCCGCAAGCAGTTTCCGATTTTTCACAAGCGTTGCGATGAGCCTACTCAAAGCGACGGGGTGATTCTGGCAGCTCATCTCGTTCAGAAGTTTGAGCAGAAAACGTAACGGGTATCCGTATCTACAATTGGCTGGCCGTCGCGCAAATGTAGGAGCCGAAATTACAGCACTCTAATATTTGGATGGTCGTGGACGTTGTCAAAGTCTTTTTTGGGAGTTCGCCAATCTCCATAGCTGCTTGTCAAGAATTCTTCCGCCCTCTTTGGTATCAAGACATTGATATGACCGAGAAACTTCACCTCACTCCATTCATCAAATGTTTCTATCGGGAAGAAGAATTCATACTTTGTATCGCCACGCGTGTCGTAATAGACCGCTCTATCGTGCTTCTTGTAAAAGACAAAAAAATCCACGAACAACGTTGGAAAATGGGGCTTATAAAACGATACTTCATGATCATTGCTGATACGGACAACATATCCCATTTTTTGCATCGCGCGAGTGAGGTGAGGGATCTTGTGTATGTCGTATTCCAACAGCCCCAGGTCGATATCCGCATCGTGTTTGATAAATCCTCCCTCTCGACAATGACCAAGCAAAGTACCAAAGGCAAGAAAGGGTCGTATGCCGACATTGCTGCAGGCCTGCAATGTTTCTTGGAGGAACCTCTGGCCAAATATTTGTAGCATAAGGCAAGGCGCGGAAGGAGCCTTAATAAGCGAAGCCAAAATGAGCTTTAAAGAAAGTATAGGTTTCAAAGGATGAAGATACAGAATCCAACGCAATTTCCATGGCAAATGTCCCGCTCGTGCGATGCGCAACACTTTCCTGGCGAAACTTTCGGGACGGATGCTCGAGTCGGAATTACCCATGTGACCTGCCTCGTTTACCGGCCAACCGGATTGGCCGTTCTTTTAGGATGTTTAGGGCCTATTGGGCGCTGTCTTAGGAACTCTTCCGGAGTCAATTTTTCCAGGGAGTGTTGGGTCTGCAAGAATGTATTCAGTCCCTCAGCCCTCGATCTTCTCTGTGGCGTCTTTGAGATACCCAAACCAGTGCTCATTCAGACACTCGTCCCGGAAACCTGGCATCTTACCAGCCGGAGAAAACTACAGACACACGCGCAGCATGGTTTTGGCCCTCGCCAAATCTTCCGCAAAATCAACTTCTATACATGGAAGATCCGAAACGTCCGCCTCGAAGATTCTCAAACCAGCGATTATCGCATACTCGATACCTTTTTCAAAATAATCCTGATCGCCGCATTGGTTTAAGCCTTCGATCAACAGACCCAGACTTTCAGCTCGCACCATGTTCACACCGACGGCCTCTCCGCGCGCTTCTTTCAGCTCTTTCGAAACTGCAATGATCCTTCCATGGTCATCCGTCTGATATTTGACCTCTTCCTCCGCCGTATCGCACCTTTTAGTAGCCATCGAGGAGTCACTTACCGATAGGACCTTCGCAATCACCTCGCTCGAAAGGACAACATCACCATTGATCCACAATAGGTCTTGCAACGAATCGACCTCCAGAGCTTTGCTAAGACTGCGAGCGGTGTTGGTCACGTCATAGCGGTCGTTATAGACGAACGAGCAGGCCGGATACTTTCCCATCACCAGCTCTTTCTTATAGCCTACAACAATGGTGATATTCTGGGTGAAAGGCCGCAGATGAGCCAACTGCAAGTCGAGAATACTAACATCATCTGACAGCGCCGTTAAACACTTTGGCATTCCATTTCCGAGTCGACGCCCCATGCCCGCTGCTAAGATTACCGCTCTCATACCTGTTCCTCCGTTTCAGTCGGGAGATCCGCCGCGATTGATAACTACCGGCACACATCCTGCTGCCATGGCTTCCACTTTTGAACTGCCGATGTGCTCTTCCAGCTTGGGATAGATTTCAGAGTCATTGTTGTAACCGGCTGCATGCCAGAAAATTTTAGCCCGTTCATAGAGCTTCCTTAAATCCTTCCGCTCAACGTTATCAATAACCTGAACCGGATAGCCCTCGCCCAAGCAACGGACTTTCTCAAAATAAGCGCGATCCTTTGGCGAGCCCCCGAGTCCGCCCACGCAGGAGTATTCCCAATCTTGAACACCCTGTCCCAGCCAAGACCTAAAGCCGCTTACCATCTCAACCTGCTTCTTTGAGTGTCCTCCCGTTGCAAATCGTCCTACACTCAAAATCATGTTCGCCTTCTGACGCTTCGTGAAACAGATCCCCAAGGGCGGATAGACCACCTCACTGTCTACGTCCCAGCGGCGTTTCGTCCACTCCCTGGTAAATTGCGAATTAGCCAATTTCAAATGATAACTACCGACGCGTTTTTTCCATTCCCAATCGTAGTAAAGGTGACGAAAAGATTCCCAACTTATAGCGCTGCTTTCTCTGTTCTTCGATGCCCAAGGCCAAGTCTCGTGACGGTCAAAGAGGGGAAAGAGAACCATAAGTACTCCAACGCTTGCATGGCAGAAAGGTGGCAGGTGATGTGTAAAGTTGATGAAAAGGTCATAGCCTTCACTCAACGTGCGGTGCCAGGCTCGCGCCTGCTGGTAGCGGCGCCATGGGAGACGTGAATCACCAAAGGGATTTGCCTCTAGCGCGACAGAGCGGAGACGAACTTTGCTTAGGTCCACGTCAAAGAAGCCTTCGAGTTGCCCAGCGGTAAGCGCAGGCCTGTGATGAACTATTTCGACCTCGTGGAAGCGCCCCAACGCTTCCGCCAACACCGCGACGGAGAACTCTGCTCCTCCAATGCTGCCGCCGGAAGCGCCTGTGTAGATTCCAATTTTCACTGCAAAGGATTTAAACGCGTCCGCATTAAAGCGGACGCCCGCGCCGCCATAGAACGCTCCAGCCGTTTCGGGTAGCACGGTTCATCAGATTTCCGTGTGGAAGAGATAAACCTTGCCGAGAATGAACCTTACTAGGTATCCCGACTAATGGGATCGGCGGCCTTGACCGGACATGAGGGCGCTTTCCGCCGCCGCTTCCACAGTCGGGGCTGGACCGCTTCATTGATGACTACCAGAAAGAACCGCTCCACTCGGTCGCAAACTTTTTCCCATGTAAAATGCTCTAACGTCTTTCTGTATCCTCGCTCGCCCATGAGCATCCGCCGATCGGGATCAGCAAGCAACTCGATGATCGTCCGTCCGATCTCACACGGATTTTTGTGATCCACGAGCAGCCCGTCGTTGCCTTCGTCAATGACACACGCAGTGGGGCCGATTCTGGATCCGATAACAGGTTTACGGCACATCCACGCTTCAAGATAGGAAATGCCGAAGGATTCCCCGGTCGAGGGCATAACAAAAACATCCAAGGCGTCATATAGGTCGGCTTTCTCGCTTTCGGCAAAATCCGGAAGTATCAAGACGCGCTCTTTCTCAGCCGGGCTGAGACGCTTAAGCGCCCGATCAAACGTGGGGAAGTTCCCCCCACGGAACCCCGCGAGCACTAAATGAACCTCTTTGTTCCAACTCCAGACAAGGGGCATGGCCTCGACAATCTTGTCCACTCCCTTGTTCGCACCCATGCTGCCTACAAATCCCACAATGGGCCGGCGACCGAGAGCGTAGCGGCTCCTGAAAGCGCGGCCGTCCCGATGCGTGAATCGTTCCGGCTCGACGCCTGCGCCCAGAACCGCGATGTTCTCCATGCTCGGCACGCGACCTTGTATAAATGCCTTCTCGTATAGCGTGTTGACGCCAACAGCGTCGCACGCTGCAATCATCCGGTCGTACATGGGTTGTCGGACCCAACTCTCTGCGGTGTGAAATAAAGGTATGCCGACAAGCTTAAAGCGTTTGAGTGACCTCGCGAGATACGCATGATAGGCTGGGGGCCAAAACCAATTCCAGGATACTATCAAATCGGCGTCCGACCACAGAATCGACCTAAGGAAGCCCAGGCTGCGCGGACTGCGTGAAAGAACTTCCAGTCCAGCAGGAGTGAACAGGTAATTCAGCGACCGATATCCCCCCTTGAGACGCAGGCCGAAGTCTAGGATCGTACCCAGCACTTTTCCATCTATAGGAACTCGCACTACGCGGACGCCGTTGATCGACTCGACCTTCTGGAGTGAACCGCCGGCGCCATCGTGCAGCGCAAGATCGCTGGTCGCATCGGTGGTCACAACTGTGACTTGGTGGCCGCGCGATACGAGCCGCTCCGAGACTTCCTGGGCGTGCCTTTCCCCTCCCCGATTGACGGGGAAGTACAGCGGAGTGACATTGAGAATTTTCATAAGCGTGAGTGCGCGAGAGGCTCGACTTTGTGGCTGTCCTTTAGAACGCAGTCATCCTGGAGAACTCTTTTTTGCGCCGTCTCACACAGGCCCTGGAATACCTCGACAAAGCGGTCTGTCATTCGATCGGAAGTAAATTCCCTGAGAGCGACTTCCTGGCCGCGTTTGGCGATTCTTGCTAGCGCCCGGCGATCCGCGATCAGATCTTCAAGGACTCGACTCAGGGCCGCAGCATCGGCCTTGGGGAAAAGAGGAAGATCAGCCAAGCGCGCTATCTCAATGGCGCCGCCGCTTCCGGTCGTCACCACGGCGCAGCCCGAAAGCATAGCTTCCATCATGGTAAACGGCAAACCTTCCTTCCTTAAAGAAGGAGTAATCAGCAGATCATGAGACCGATAGATCTCGGGCATCTCGTCATAGCTTTTTTTCCCGATGAACATGACCTTCTCTGAGAGATTCAGGGCACGGACCTGCTCCCGAACCTCGCGCTGATAGTTGACGTCAAAAGAATCCCCTACTACCGTGAGCGCAGCAAGAGAATATGCCTTGGGCGGCAGAAGACCTAAAGCCTCTATGACCGTGTGCAGCCCTCTGTCTCTGTAAATTTGCCCCGCGTAGAGGAGCCGAATAGGTCGCCCATTCTCCACTGCAGCACCGCGCTCGAAGAAGAATTTGGCCGCGGGAACTCCTCCGTAAACGACTTCCGCCGACGGGAATCGAAAGCCCTGGGTTTCGTAGTCGGCGCGTAGAAATTCACTCACGAAAGAAACATGTGTGGGACAAAAGGGAACGGCGGAGGTCACAATCCTCTCTTTGAGGAGACTGCTTTTCCACCTTTCCATGAGCCAGACAAATAGAGGACGCCAGTACCAAGGCTTATCGTCTTTCTTCCAAAGGCCCGCCCACGGCGGCCGTTCGCCAAGCTCGCTCTGCGTCTGCTCCTCAATAATCCAGTCATCGTCAACACAAAACACGTCAGAAATACCTTTGAGCCTTGCAATTGGGAGGATCGCCTTCGTTAAGCCGCTTATCGACCACCAGTTGACTATGTCCGGCTTGAACTCATCGAGGACTCGAATGAAATGACGCGCGTCTTCTAACTGCGGCCTCACCCTCGATAGAAAATAGGGTCGCCTGAACGGAGCTTGCGGTCCGTGATGATATTGGCGAAAAACTCTCTCGACCGGCACACCGCCGACACTCTCCTTTAAGGGCGCTTCCGGGGACAATCCAAAGCGGCTGGTGAGAACCCTCACGTCGTGGCCGCGCTGATGCAGTCCTTCGGCGACCAGCGAACATCTTAGCTCGTATCCTCCTACGTAATAAGGAGGGTAGAGATTCGAAACCATCAAAATCTTCATGCGGCGGCTCAATCTAAGAAACGGCTGCGGCTTCGGTCAACGCTCCAAGGGTGCGCCTGACCGCTTTTTCCCACGAGAACCAATTATCGGCGAACTCAAGCGCTCCGTCCTTGAGGCGCTGAAACAGCTCCGGGTTTTCCATCAATCTTTCAATTGCCTCTGCCATCGCCTCTGGGTTTCTAGGGGGGCACAAAAGGACATTTTTTTCATGCACGAACTGCTCTTCCAAATCACATCCCAGGGTCGTGACGACGGGAAGCCCGTGGGCCACGGCCCCTGCGAACGCGCTGTTGTTCAACTGTACGCCGTAGTCCATGGGAATGACGGCGGCATCGGCAGCCCTCAAGTAGACCGACGCTTCGTCGCTGTCCCAGGCGTATCCCCCGAACCAGATCACCTTGTCCGCAATGCCGAGCTGCTTCGGTAACGCCAATATTTCTTGCCGGTAAGCGGCGCAATTCGGGAACTCCCTGGCAATAAATCCTCCAAGGATCAAAAGGCGCGCCTGAGGCTTGTTGCGCGCGACGATCTGAAAAGCGCGAAGCAGCGTCTCGACACCTTTTCGCGGATAGACATAGCCAAAATACGCGAGAAGAAATTCATCTGCCCGGACTCCCAACTTTTCTCTGCCTCTCTCCCTGCTGGCGCCGTTATTTTCCGGGGACATCATCATGATAGGGGGCGGGGGAATCAAGACGCTCTTGCCATTCACGACCGAGAAACGTTCCGCCAACCAACGCCGATGCAGATCGCTGAGAAAGATCAGCCGATCGCTGTCCCGCAACAGAGTTCCGTAAAGATCGTCCAGGCATGCAAGGCCGGCCTTGCGCGCGATCACATTGCGGATCAACCGTGTGACCAAGGACATTTTTTCAGGCGGCGCGCCCTCTGCATTGGCGAATTGCGTGACGAACACGGCCGACCGCTTGAGCGACTTCGATAGGGTCGCCGCGAAAGTAATCATCGGGTGATCGTTGTAGATCCACCCGATATACTTCAAGAGCACCGCATCCGGAGAGATGTGCCTCAACTGCCACGCCAGGCGAAGAAAGTCCAGCCACGACCAATCATGAATCACCGGATAGACCTTGAAGGGAAATGCGGCTGCGGTCTTGTTCGCCCGGCTCGTCACGACGTGGACGTCCAGACCGCGTTCGGCCAAGCGGCGGCACAAGTGAAACACGTGATCCGCCTCTCCGGCGGGCATCGGAGGAAAGGCGCCGGATATTACCAGAAGCTTCATAGATGCATCTCAGCTTGATGGAGAGCGGGGCGATTTGGACTGATTGGAGCGCGAAGCGGCGGCCTCACTGCCATTTTGACCGCCGCTTATGCTCCGCTTCAATCGAATAGATAACCGGAAATAAGATTTACGGATCGAGTTTTTCTACTCAGCGCATGACGCTCACGCTGGCTGTGCCGCTCGCGTTGGTCGAGTCGGTCACGGTCATCGTGAAAGTGTGTGCACCGAGGAAAAGTTCATTGTGTTCAGACTGAACTTGACGCTCGTCCTTTTTGTCTTCGCGGTGCCGCTCGTCGTGCCGACCAGCGTAAAAAAACTCTTCAAGATCAACGCTAACCTGCAGAGTTTTGATGAACTGTACCGGCAACTCACTCAGCCTGCTCCCCCGGCAACGCCTAGCGGCATAACGGTAAACTTTCCAGGTAGAGGCTACTTGATGGTAAGCGTAAAGCTCTTCTGTACTGGGGCGCTCAAAGAATCGGTCACCTTAATAGGATCAGTCACTTGGACGGTGAAATTGTAGGTTCCCGGCGTCGTCGGTGTGCCTGTGATCGCGCCCGTGGAAGAGTTCAGAGTCAAGCCCGTGGGTAAACTTCCCGCTACCACAGACCAGCTATACGGTGCCTTCCCTCCCGAGGCCTGAAACCCTCCCTTGTAGGCTTTTCCTTGAGTCCCCGCCTTCAAACTTTTGGTAAAAATGCCAAGTGCCTTAAAGACCGTGATCTTAAAACTGCCCGTCACCGGCGAGCCGGAAGGATAGTTGACTTGAACCGTGAAACTACCACCCTTCGACGTCATGGGCGTTCCTTGAAGCGTGCCGTGGGTGGAGTCGGGGCTCAGGCCTGGTGGAGAAGAGCCTTTAAGAAAACTGAAAGCGTAAAGCGGAGCGCCCCCGTTTACCAGCGGAGTGCTGTAACTCACGCCGACTTCCGCATCGGGAAGCGGAGAAGTCGCGAGGGCTAGAGAGGCGACGAAAGTAGCGGTGACCGTTGTGTCAGCATTCATCGTTACCATACACGTGCCTGTGCCGCTGCAACCTCCCCCGCTCCAACCCGAAAAGGAAGAACCGGATGTCGGAGTGGCCGTAAGGGTAACAACCGTGCCACTGTTATAGACTTCAGAGCAGTCTCCTCCACAACTGATCCCTGTCCCTGCAACAGTTCCGCTCCCGGTGCCGGCCTTGATCACCGTTAGGGTAAACTGCCAGACGAAGTTAGCGGTGACGGTTGTGTTACTGTTGAGGGTCGGCATGCAGGTGCCCGTGCCGCTGCACCATCCGCCACTCCAGCCGGTAAAAACAGAGCCGGGGTCGGCGACAGCCGTGAGCGTCACAAGCGCGCCGGGAAGATAGTCCTCGTCACAATCCGCCGGGCAGTTGATTCCCGAAGGATTGCTCGTCACGGTGCCGCTACCTGCTCCTGTCCTGTCAATGTGCAGGGTTACGGGAACAGGATTCACTACTGTAATGGTGCGAGTCGGAGGACTTGGATCGTTAGCGCCGGCGCTATCAGCCACGGTCAGCGATACGACGTAAGTTCCTGGCGTTGGGAAAGTGACAGCGTCAGGGTTCGGTAAATCGCTCGAGTCCGGTGTGGCATCAGGAAAAACCCAGGAAAAGCGTGTCGGAGTCCCGTCTTCTGGATCGGTGCCCGTGCCAGCGAAAGTAACTGAGTGGCCGACGTGAATAGTGACATCGTTGGCAGGAGAAATGATCGTTCCTTTAGGGGGCTGGTTCGCCGGAATCAGAGAGAGTTGAACGAACTTCGCAACGGAAGGCGTGCCGGCGCTGTTGAGAACGAACAGCATATAATAGCCAGGCGGCGCGATATTTGCGCCATCCAAACTCGTTGACGGCGGTCCTGTTACTGTGATCGTGCCGGGGGCAAGCCCTAAGGCAAAACTCAGCCCGACCATCCGCTGTTCCATGTCGAAGCCATGCGTCGGCGATCCGGGGCGCATCAATGCTACCAATCCCCCTGCGACGATGTCAGCGGGGTTGTCCACCTGAACATCAAACGTCATGCCGTAACCGATGATCGATGACTCAACACCATTAACCTTAATACCATTGATCGTCGGCCGCACCGCCACGCTGTCGTCGGGGTTAAATAAATAAGGAGGTGAATAGATCTCAATATTTTTCTCATAGACACCGCGGCCGGGGTTGGAACCGACCACCGCGACCGTTGCGTTGGGTAGAAGCAGCGCCATAGAGTGATAAAAACGATCGAAGGTGGCAACGCCCGCCGGCGCCACCGTCATTGGCTCGGTGGCAGGGTCGAAAAGATCAGCGCTGTGGCTTGCGGTAGCAGTGTCTTCGTTGAATTCGGAACCTCCGAGCGCTAAAAGCTTCCCGTTAGGCAGGAGGACCGCGTTCATTTGAATACGCGGCGCCGACATCGGTGGTCCCAACTGCCATGTCGGCGTAGGCTGGGAAAGATCGATGATCTCGGTAGTATCCGTCGCCGGAGCACTCGGGTTGTTGAGTACATCCGAGCCCCCCAGGATCATCACACGCGGGGCGTAATTCGGCGGCAGCAAGGGGAGCAGAACGGAGCTGCCGTATATTCGGACTCTGCCGTATAGGGTGCTGGCGACATTGAGAGTCCAGCCATGTGTAACCGGGTCAGCACTTACGGCCGGGTCGAAAATGTGAGAGTCAGGTGTCGCCCCGGAGTAGAACACCTTGCCATTGGGCAAAAGATGGAGCCATGGGTAGAGCGGTGGTGTCCAAGGCGCTGTAGATTCCGGACTCCACCCGAAAGCCGCTTTGTAGGTCTCGACCGCCGAATTAAAGTTGCCGCTCTCGTCTATGCCCGAAAAGGTAAGGACCTGCCCGTCGCTCAAAGCCGTAGCGGTGGCGTACCACCGGCCATGTTGCATGCTCTGGACCTGGATAAATTTCTCGGTCGCGGGATCGAAGATCGAAGCTCGCGAGTCGCCGTGAAATGGATCGTACTCGTCGGTGCCACCAATGCTCAAGGTCCGGCCATCGGGTAGAAACGCCATGCCGTTGCAGAACAAGTCATACTCCAGGTCCTGTAGCATGATAGTTCCACTCTGCGGATTCCACACTGCCGCTTGGAAAACGTGCTCATCGAAGTCAGACAGGTCGTTTCCCGATCCTGCCGAGATCAGCACCTTGCCGGTGTGCAACAGCCCGAGGTGAATCGGGTTAATCGGCATAAGATCGGGGAGAGTTTCCCACTGACCGACCACGTGCGCCGTCTGTGCCATGCTGGAATCGGCAGACAGGCCTAAAGTGACGAAGAGGGAGAGGAATACGAGAGCCCGCAGGACTTGCCGTGGAATGTCAAGCTCCCTCCAAGGTGATCCGCTACGGCTTGACTTCATCTCTCGCCTCCTGAATTGAGATTACCAGCCATCTACTTACTGCCTCTTGCAGGCAAAACTACGGAACCTGATGAGGTTTCACTTGCACGAAACTATTTAACTCGGTCGTACGCTTCGTCGGAACGGACCCGGCGCGCACTTCTCCTTCAATCCAGGCGTAGGTGCGGGCCAATCCTTCCTCAAGTGAGATCTTGGGCTCCCAGCCGAGCACCTGCCTCAGACGGGTGTTGTCCGAATTCCGCCCCCGGACTCCTTGGGGACCCGAGACATGCTTTTTGATGATTCGAATGCCGGCGATTTCCGCGATCATATCGGCAAGCTGGTTGATGCTGACCAAACGATCCTGTCCGAGATTGAGCGGCTCGGCATAGTCCGACTCCATGAGCTTATAAATGCCGGTCACGCAATCGTCGATGTAACAAAACGAACGCGTCTGCTCACCGTCCCCCCATATCTCGATCTCCGTATTCTCGGTGAGCTTCGCGACCGCGATTTTTCGGCACAGCGCGGCCGGCGCCTTTTCTCGCCCGCCGTCCCATGTGCCCAATGGCCCGAAGATGTTGTGAAACCGCACGATGCGAGTCTCGATGCCGTAATCTTCTCTATAGTGCCGGCAGAGCCTTTCGGCGATGAGCTTCTCCCAGCCGTAGGCGTCCTGAGGCGCCGCCGGATAGGCGTCTTCCTCCTTGAGCGGAGTGACATCGACCTCCATCTGCTTGTACTCGGGATAGATACATGCCGAGGACGTATAGAGATAGCGCTTCACGGCGTTGGCGCGCGCGGCCTCGAGCGTGTGAATGTTGATCAGAGCGTTATTGTGCAGAATCTGAGCGTGGTTCGAGGAGATGAACCCCATTCCTCCCATGTCGGCCGCCAGAGCGTAGACTTCGTCCACATCCCGGGTGGCCTGCAGGCAATTCTCCCATCGCCGAAGATCCAGACGCAAAAACTCATCGGCCTCCGTGGAAACGAACTCGGGTTTTTTGACGTCCACCCCGCGCACCCAATTGCCGCGCCGCTTCAGGTAGGAAACCAGATGGTGTCCGATAAATCCCCCAGCTCCGGTGACTAGAATTTTCTTCATGACGAGCCTCCTTTATACGTTGGAAAATTGATTGCGTCGGATAATGCGATAACCCTTGATCAACTCCTCGATCCCTTCGTCCAGATCGACGGACGGCTTGAATCCGGTAGCTTCCATCCGCTCGTTGCTGACGATGTAGTTGCGCTTGTCCGGATCTTCCCCGACCTTTGCCTCCATGAAATAGAAATCCGCAATGTGCTTCCGGATCACCTGACACAGCTCCAGCTTGCTCAGATTGGCGTCGCTCAGACCGACGTTGTACGGGCGGCCTTTCATCCGGTCATAGTTCTTCAACGCGTGCATAAAGGCGCGCGCGCCGTCGCGCACGTGGAGATAGTTCCTCTTGAAGTGCGGCTCGAACAAGACGACCCATCGATCGACGACCGCCCGATAAGTGAAGTCGTTCACCAGCAAGTCCAACCGCATTCTGGGACTGACGCCAAAAAGGGTGGCGAAACGGAAGGTGACGCAGTTGCCTTTGTCGAGGAGAAGGGATTCGAGATCCACCTTCAAGCGGCCATACAGGGAAACGGGCCGAAGCGGCGTTTCTTCGTCGCAATGAATGCCGGCTTGCCCTATTCCATAGCCGCTGTTCGTCGATGGAAATATGATCCGCTGATCGTTGCTCAACTGCTCCGCGATGGCTTTTACGGCCGCGAAGTTGACGGCCTTTGCGGTCTCGGGATCGCGCGCGCAAATCGGAGCGCCTGTTAAACACGCCAACGGGAACACGACATCCGCGCCGCGAACAAGTTCGGACCTGAGCCGCTCCTCCCGCACGTCGCCGCGGACGACGGTGAGTTTTTTGTCGTAGCAGCAGTCCAGAAGCGACGTTTGCCGGTACAAGAAACTGTCCAGGACGGTTACGTGGTGCCCTTCCGCCAGAAGCAGCGGCACCAGGACCGAACCGATATAACCGGCCCCGCCGGTGACTAAGATCTTCACAATCTAACTCCTGGCCTGGCGTCCCAATCGAGTGCTTTTCCCGCCGAGCTCTCGGAAAGGCCGGATGGTCTGCTTGGCGCGCGCCTGTTCCTCGGCTGAATAGTCTTGCTCTTGATCGAAAAAGATAATCTGACTTCCGGAGAATTCAAATTTAAACGGAACGTAGATCAATTTATCGAGCTTTTCTCGAACCGCCTCTTGCTTTGATGGAGGAACGAAAAGCAATAAGAACCCGCCGCCGCCGGCTCCGGTCAGCTTGCCGCCGACGGCGCCCGCTTTAAGCGCCTCGGCGTATAACTCATCCACGTCGGGATTGGATACCTGGCTGCTCAAGCTCCGTTTAGCCTGCCACGCTTCGTGGAGCAGCTCTCCAAAACGCGTCACATCGTCTTTGCTGTTCAAGATCGAAACGCTCTCTTCGACCAGTTGTTGCATCACGCGCAGCTGCCGCTGTTTGTGTTCGATGCCGTTCACATAACTCTCGGCGACATTGGCCGCCGTGCGAATGATGCCGGTATAAAAAAGCATGAGGTGAGAATTCAGCTCGGCCATGCGCTCCGGCGTGACGGTTACGGGCCGCACCGAGATTTCTCCGTTGGAAAGAAACACGATGTGATTCAAGCCTCCATAGGCGGCCAGCACCTGATCCTGCGATCCGACGGTCTCTTTAAGACACTCCTGCTCAAGATGGATGCTCTCCATCGCCAATTGATGCTTGCTGATCATGCGGCCCTGAAGAGCGTAGAGGGCGTGAAGCAGTCCGACCGTAAAGGACGAACTCGATCCCATTCCGCTGCGGGCCGGCAAATCGCCGTCATGGTGGATCTCCAGGCCGCGGTTCATGTTCAAATAACGCAAGACCTCGCGGACCGACGGGTGCGCGATCTCGTCCACGGTCTGGCAGTATTCCATCTTCGAGTAGATCACGCAGTACTTATGCTCGAAGAACGGCGGGAGGTAGCGGCAGGTAATGTAGCAGTATTTGTCGATCGTGGTCGCAAGCACGGCGCCGCCGTGCTTGCGGTACCAGGCTGGATAGTCCGTCCCGCCGCCGAAAAAAGAAATTCGAAAGGGAGTCCTGCTAATGATCATTGTGGGCCCTCCCGATAACCATCTCCATCAAGTTGTCCTTTTGACCGAAAAGCATCGACTCCACCAATTCGCAGAGCACATGCTCGATCGCGAGATGCGATTCCTGGATGCGCTGCGTGTCCGCGCTCGGAACGGAAATCGCGACATGCGCCACGCCGGCCAAGCGGCCGCTTTGCCCGGTAAGAGCTATCGTGCGCATGCTCGCTTTTGCGGCCGCCGCCACCGCGCGGATCACGTTGGCGGAGTTGCCGCTGGTGCTGATCGCAATCAGGAGGTCGCCGGGCTTTCCCAAACCTTCCACCTGCCGCTCGAATATTCCGTCAAAGCCGCAGTCGTTGGCGAACGCCGTCAGAAAAGACGTATCCGTGGTCAATGCGATAGCGGGCAAGGCCGGGCGGTCAAAGTCCTTCGTGAAACGGCTCACGAACTCGGCTGCCATGTGCTGGCAGTCGGCCGCGCTGCCGCCATTGCCGCACAAAAGAATCTTTCCACCCGACCGAAATGTATCCACGATCATCTCGGCGGCCGCGAGAATCGCGTTCCCGCATTTCTCGGCGGTTTGCCGCTTGATCTCTGCGCTCTGGAGCAGACATTCTTCTACTCGTTGAGAATAATCGGGTCGTGTTCTCATTTGCGGCTCTCCTATTCCTGACACGGTGAACCTGGACAACGGGTCTTCCTCGGCCTTACCAACGCGAAGCGCTCGGTCTCAATGCCGTTCCGCGCGATTCTTAACGGCATCAGTAACGGTATCGGCGATTATGGGCGTCAACTGGTCGGCGTAAAACTGATGTCCGGAAGCGGTAAAATGGCCATACAGCTCAAAGAAAAAATGAAGAATTTCATACGCGTTATCTCTTTGACCGCTCGGACCTTCAGCTCAGAACCGATTTCTCGCCCGCTTTAGTTGAGAACCTTCGGCTTCGCTTTTAGACGCCGGATTCGAGGGCTGTGGGATCACTGCGCCGGAAAATTTTAAGAGCGAAGAGAACGAGAAGAACGAAATTAGCGTGCTTCATCGTATGGCGTCGGGACCTGAGAAAAAATGTTCGGCATCCGCATAGGCTTCAGGAACGCCGATATCGATAAAACGCCCGCTGCCTTGGCAGCCGTAGATCCCTCGCTCGATCCATGCGGGGAACATTTCTCGCTCCAGGGACACAGCGCCGTTGACCGGAATAGTCTCGAGGAGATGATCCTTCAGTAAATAGATTCCCGCGTTGATCCAGCCCGGCCCGCCGTTGCCGTCCTTCTCGTCGAACCTGAGCACGCTACCCTCAGCGTCGACCTGCACGCGGCCGTAACGGCTCGTGTCGGGCACATGCGCCAGCAGCAGAGTCGCATCCGCGCCGCGCGCGCAATGCCAAGTCCAGAAATCACCCAGCGAGCTGTCGCAAAAAGAGTCGCCATTGAGAACCAGCACGTTGGCTGAGTCGAAAAGCGGTAGCGCCAAACGCAAGGCGCCGGCCGTCCCTAAAGGCAATGACTCGCGTGAATAGCGCAGGCGCAAAGTTCCGTAAGAATCGCCAAACCTGTCCTGCACTTGCTGTCCAAGGTGCCCCGTGCATAGCACGACGGATCGGACACCGGCGGCCATCAATTGATCCAAAAGATAAGCGAGAAACGGCCGGCCTCCAACCTCAGCCAACACCTTCGGCCGATCGGCTACGGCCGGGCGCAGCCGAGTTCCCAGGCCGCCGGCCAGGATAACCGCCGTCACTTTCTCCAGGTCGTGCAAATTGTTTTCCAAAAAGTTCGCGACCGCGCCGGATACTGGCCCGTATCCGCGGTCACACTCACGGTAAAAAGATTGAATGGCAGTAAGGTCGCGAGAGGCCGGCCTACGGGGTATCGTAGACTATATTCATCAGATCGCCGCTGGTGGTGAAGTTACCCGAGCGCGTGCAGCGGATTCTTACCCGAAGCTCCCCGGTGGCGCCGTTGACGTATTGGCCGGCCGCGCCTGCCGGAACAAGGTTGGCAATCGAAACCTCGGTGGTGCTCACACTGCGCGAGTCGAGCTGCACCCACGTGCTATCAGTCCAGCGCCATATGGCGATCGTCTGAGTGCAGCTTTGCGAGTTCTTGCCCTTGTAGCTCACCTTCAGTTTGCTGAGGTTGCTCGGCACGCTGGTGAAAATGCCGTACCATGATGTGGTGCGGGTGCCCGACGAGGTGGAGTTGACCTGATAATAATTGTTGTCGTCGGCGTTGAGACTAGTGGCAGTGCCTGCCAACAGCGTTCCAGTTTCTATTGTCGTGGCAGCCGGGAAGCGAGTGATTGGCGTATAAGTCCAAGTATAGCTTGCCGGGATGGGGTCGACGTTTCCCGCCGCATCGACGGCTCGCACCTGAAAAATGTGGCTGCCGCTCGCCAGAGCGGTATAGCTCTTCGGGCTTGTGCAGGCAGCAAAGGCAGCGCCATCCAACTGGCATTGAAAACCGACGCTCGACTCCGGGGACGTAAAGCTGAAGCTGGCATTGCCGTTGTTGCTCGGATTCGGCGGGGTCGCTGTAAGGGTCGTGTCCGGTGGCGTGCTATCAATCGTCCACGTATAACTTGCTGGCGTCGGGTCGATGTTACTGACCGAATCAATGGCCCGCACCTGGAAGGTGTGGCTGCCCTCTCCCAGACCGGTGTAGCTCTTGGGACTCGTGCAGGCGCCAAAGCTTCCCCCGTCCAACTGACATTCAAAACTGCTCCCTGCCTCGGTGGAGGTAAAGCTGAAGCTTGCGCTGCTGCTGTTGCTCGGATTGGCGGGAGCGGCTGTGATGCTCGTCTCCGGCGGTGTGGTGTCGGGCCCCACCGGAGTGACCGGTGTGTTCATGTAACTCTGAATCTCTGCCTGACTCAGCGCCCGATTGTAGACCCGAATTTCATCAATGAGGCCGTCAAAATTTCCGTTTAGGCTTCCAGTGCAGCCGCTGTCATTATCGACACCGATCAACAGTGGACAGCCCGCGAAATCGTTAGCAAGCCCATCCGCTCCGGTATTCGGATCCTGACTCCCGTTGATATATAACCTGATCGTGCTCCCCGCACGCGTGAGAGCCACGTGTGTCCATACGCCAACAGGGATTATTGTACCGCTTATTAATCCTAGGTTGCCGTTGGACCAAACGTTGATACGACCAGCGTCTATATCCAGTTCTACTCCCCCGAGACCGCTCCCGCGGGAGACCATAATCCCCCGAAAGGTGCCAGTTTGATTGGGATTCACCCACGACGACCAGGTATAGTCACCGGTGGGAAGGGTAGGGATCGAAGCGCTCACGTAACTGCTCGTCCCGTTAAAGGAGAGGGCGTTGCCAAACTTTCCGCTCGCCGTCCACGCCGCGCCGATAATGTTGCCCGTGTATCCGTTCCCCGACGAGTCTCCCACCGTCGTGCCTGATCCTTCATCGAAGCCAAAGGCGGCCACGAGCCCTGTCGTGACTACTGTGACATCAATCGTCCATGTGTAGCTCGCCGGCGTCGGATCGACGTTACCGGCCAAGTCAGTAACCCGCACCTGGAAGGTATGACTTCCGTTCCCCAAGTTACTGTAGCTCTGAGGGCTCGCGCAGCTCACAAAACTGCCGGCGTCCATTTTACATTCAAAACTCCCCGCCTCGGTGGAAGTAAAACTAAAGCTCGCGCTCGCGCTGCTGCTCGGATTGCTCGGTGAAGATGTTATGCTCGTGTCCGGCGGCGTCGTGTCGGGCGGCGGGGGCGGTGGTGTATAACTCACGGTAAGAGCGTCCGTTCCCGTATTGCCGGCTGCATCGCGCGCCATCACCGTAAGAACGTTGGTCCCGCTTTGAAGAATTATGCCGCTCGCGCTCCAGCTCGCCGTCCCGCTGGCCGTCCCGCTCCCACCCCGATCGTTAGCCCATGTGACCTGTGTCACCCCATTGTTGTCGCTCGCGGTCCCACCAAGACTCAGCGGGCTGCTGCCGGTCGTATACGTCGGATTCAAAGTTGGGGAGGTAATGGTGATGGTAGGAGAGCTAACATCGCTCGTCCACGTGTAGCTCGCCGGCGTCGGATCAACGTTTCCGGCAACGTCAATAGCGCGCACGTAGAAGATATGACTCCCGTCGCCCAAACTGGTGTAGCTCTTGGGACTCGTGCAGGCGCCAAAGCTTCCCCCGTCCAACTGACACTCAAAGCTGCTGCCTGCCTCGGTGGAGGTAAAGCTGAAGCTTGCGCTGCTGCTGTTGCTCGGGTTCGCGGGAGTAGCCGTGATGTTTGTGTCCGGCGGTGTGGTGTCAGGCCCCGGCGGAGTGATCGGTGTGTTCATGTAACTCTGGATCTCTGCCTGACTCAGCGCACGGCTGTAGATCCGCACTTCATCAATGCGGCCGTCAAAAAATCCGTTTAGGCTTCCAGTGCAGCCGGAATCATTGTCCACGCCTATCAACAAGGGACACCCTTGAAAATTTTGCGCCGCAGCGTCTGTTCCGGTATTCGGATCCTGATTTCCATTGAGGTATAACCTGATCGTGCTCCCCGCACGCGAAAGAGCGAGATGAGTCCATACACCGGTGGAAATTATCGTAGCGCTCACGATTCGTTGGCTGTCGTTGGTGTAAATGACGACACGGCCAGAGTCTATGTCCATTTCTAGTTGCCCGGGACCGGTACCGTGGGAGACCATGATTCCCCGAAAGGTACTGGTCTGATTGGGATTGATCCAGGCTGACCAGGTGTAGTCGCCGGTGGGAAGATTTGGATTTGCAACGCTCACATAACTATTTGTGCCGTTAAACGAGAGGGCGTTCCCATATTTTCCACTCGTCGTCCACGTCGTCCCGGAAATGACGCCGCTGTGGCCGTTGCCCGACGAGTCTCCCACCGTCGTGCCCGATCCTTCATCGAAGCCGTAGGCGGCCACCAGCCCTGCCGTGACGCTGGCCTGATTGATTACGAAGATGAGCGCATTCGAGGCGCCCCCTCCCGGCGCGGGATTCACCACCGCTACCGAAGCTGCGCCCGCCACCGCCAGGTCATTGGCCGAGATTACCGCGGTCAACTGCGTGGCGCTCACAAACGTGGTGGGCCGCGCCGTCCCATTCCACTGCACCATCGACCCAACAATGAAGTTGCTCCCGTTGACCGTTAGGGCAAAGGCTGAAGCGCCTGCGATCGCGCTGTTCGGCGACAGCGAACTCAACGTGGGAACGGGAGCCGGTCCAGGTGGTGCGGTATTGATTCGTACGATTTGAGCGACCGACGGCACGCCGGCACTGTTGAGGATGAACAGCATGTAATACCCTACCGGAGCCAGGTTCGGGTTAGAGGGCGCCACTACGTTTAACCCCCCCGCTGTCTGCGAAAAACTCAAACGGTTGATCCGTTGCTCCGTATTGAACGCATGTGTCACCGAGGGGAGCCGTATCCAGGTAACCTGCGTGATGCCGGCGGCATCCGGCGTCTGCACGAAGAACGTGTCCCCGTAGGCCACGCCCGCGGGCGCCGAAGTGATCCCGGGCCGAGCTCCCTTGAATAAATACGGCGGCTCGTAGACCTCCGTTTGTGGGTAGCCATTTCCTCCGGTGCTGATAAGGCGCCCGTCAGGCAGCAGGGCAGCAGCCGAGTGATAGAGCCGCGGAATCTGGGCACTGGTCATCGTTGTCCATAGCTCGGTCGCCGGGTCCCACATTTCAGCGGCATAGACGGGAAAGCTGGCGTTGTTGAACCCCGGCCCGCTAGTGCCGCCGGTCACCAGCACCTTGCCGTCCGGCAGGATCGTAGCGTTCAGTTGTCGGCGGGCGTTGGCCATCGAAGCCACGGACCTCCAGGCGGGAGACGCCGCGTTCAGATCGATGACCTCGGCTGTTTTAGTGGGTGGGTCTCCGCCGCCCATGATCAAGATTTTCCCATCGTCATACAACACAGACGATCCGAAGTCCCGGAAGAGACTGCGATTGGCCACCGCCGTCCAGGCTTCGGTCCCAGAGGTGTCGAGGTAGCGTGTGACTGTAGTCGGGCTGGAATTGAACACCTTGCCGTTTGGCGCCACGTGCATCCGCGGGTATAGATCCATGCTCAGTTGCGCATTCGTGAGGTCACGCCAAGTGCCGGTCGTTACCTGGAAAACCTGGGGCAGCGGATTAGCGCCCACGGTTGTATCAATACTCCCGGAGACTACCAACGCGTCGCCGTTCGCCAATGTGGTGCTTGTAGGATACCAACGTCCTGCGTTCATGTTAGGCAGAGCAGTCCAGGTATCCGTGAATGGATTATAGGCGCTCGCCTTCGGAAGCCCAACGTTATTTATAATGTGTCCGCCTGCGACGAATAATTGGCCGTCTGCCAGGAAGGAATGGCCGGAACAGAAAACATCATAGCCAGGCTTGGCCAAAGGGGTGGTGGCCTGCGTGACCGGATCCCAGAGCCGTGGGTCGTTACCAGAAATCCCTCCATCCCCTGGCCAAATCATCACCTCGCCCGTGGGAAGCACATGGAGGTGTACGGGGTAGAAGGGCAAATCCGGCACGGAAGACCACCGCCCTACCACAGCAGGATCAGTCTGGGCTGCCATGCCGGCGCTGATACCGAGACAGAGAACAGCCAAAGACAGCAATAAGATTTTGGCCGTGTTCCCTGTCGGTTCGAGCATCGCTCACCGGGCAGGTACTAAGAGAAAGACACGAGCTGGCAACTCGTGATTGTCATGTGCATCTCCATGGCCGTCGTCATCGCGAGCGATGGCCAGTATCGTGCCGCGATCATTGATACCAACCGCTTCTGCGAGCATGGAGTCAGCGCCCGCAGCAATCAACGAGTTAAGATCCTCCATCCCGTGGCCGCTTGTCCAAAGAAAGGCACGAGCCCTTAAGAGACTCCCCGAAAACCCCACGACATCTCCGTGATCGTTAATGGAAAGAGCGCGGCTGTAATCGTGCCCTGGCAGCGTGCCCAGGTTTTTCATCCCACCGCCACGCGTCCAGAGAAAGGCCCGAGTCCCACTCGGCCCGCTTGAATAGCCGACCACTTGAGTATGTCTGTTGATACCGACGGCCACGCTATCGGTATCGCCGGGCAACGGACCGAGGGTTGCCATCCCAGCGTGAGGAGTCCAAAGAAAGGCGCGAGTCCTGCTGGAGTTTCCCGAACTGCCGACAACTTCGCCGAGTTCATTGATGGCAAACGCTCGGCTGTAATCGCCGCTCGACAATGCGCCAAGACCCCGGATCTTTCCATCGGAGGTCCAAAGAACGGCCTCGATTCCACGGGGGCCGCTTGAATAGCCGACGACCTCGTTGTGTTTGTTGATCCCGAACGCCTCACTGCCACTATCGCCCGGCAGCGTGCCCAGATCCTTCACCCCACCTTTGCGCGTCCAGAGAAAGGCCCGCAGCGAACTGGCACTGTTTGAAGAGCCGACCACTGAGCTCTGTTCGTTGGTGCCGTGAGCTACACTCCGATCGGTACCAGGCAAACCCTTAAGATTCTCGAACTTGCTATTGGTCAAGAGAAAGGCGCGCGTCCCAGAACCAAAACTTGCCGACCCACCTATCACTCCATCCGTAGTGTTGGAACCGCGGATGACCTCACCTATGGTCTGGTCGACGGCGCCCATGTCAACAACCTTATATGCAACAGGAGCAGAAGCGGGCTGCGCGACACCGCCCAGTAAAAAGAGCACGGCCACTGCAAGGCTGACTATACAAACAGGAAATGTTCTCACGTTGGTCCTCTATTGTTAGGATAGTACCGACTCGCTACTCTTGCTGCCGAGATTACGGCTGGGCCGTTCCAGCGGTTGGGCGAACCGGAGAAAGAGAGCTTACTTTTGCTTCTGCTTCCTTCAGAGTCAGCTTGCGCTTCAATAGCCCAAGCGAGAGTTGGTGTCAAGATTTTCTTTAATAACCTATCTTCGATTCGATATCAGGATCGCTTCACGCTGCTACTCGATAATATTTACCTGAATTCTGTATGATTTAATCTGGCATTGCTTGCGATCGTCTGAGCTTTATCCTGGGGCTAAACCCACGAGGCATGGGAGGGTTTCGCTTCGGCCAGGCCCAGCTGTAAGCTTTCACACACATAACCCACCTCCTCACGCGTCAAGCCCACCCAGGTGGGCAGGTTGATGCCGCGCCGCGCGATGCGCTCGGCCGCCGGGAAACTACCCTCCCTCATGGCGTCGCGATATGCCGGCAAAGTGTGCAGTGGGTGAACAAACGGGCGGGTTTCGATCCCGCGCTCATGAAGATCTCCCATGACTTGATCCCGCTTTACGGCGAGATCGTCGTCCAATACGACGCTAAACATCCACCATACATGCCTAGCCCATTCTTTCTCGCTTTGCCAGACCACTCCATCGGCCCTGCGAAGATGTTCACGATACCATCCCGCGACCTCGCGGCGCCGCTCCAATTCCCGTTCGACCTTCTCGACCTGGGCAAGACCGATCGCGGCGGCGATATTGGTCATCCTATAGTTATAGCCGATGACGGGATGCCAATAACGCCGAGCCGGGTCCATGCCGTGATTTTTTAGCAGTCGGACCTTGTCGGCGATGGCGCCGTCGTTGGTCGTGACCATGCCGCCTTCACCCGTCGTAATGATCTTGTTGCCGAAGAAACTGAAGGTAGCGACGTCGCCGATAGACCCGACCCTTCTTCCCTTATATTCGGCGCCGTGCGCCTGCGCGGCGTCCTCCACCACGAATAGACCGTGGCGGCGCGCCATCGACAAAATGGGGTCCATATCTACCGGATGACCGAATAAATGGACCACGATGATGCCTCTGGTCCTGGGACCGATCTTGACTTCGATCAAAGTCGGGTCGATGTTCCAGGTGTCCGGCTCCGAATCGACGAAAACAGGACGGGCCCCGCAGTAGGCGACGGCATTGGCGGTCGCCACAAAGGTCAACGTGGGAACGATGACCTCATCGCCGGGACCTACGCCGAGCGCCAACATGGCAAGGTGCAGCGCGGTCGTCCCATTGGAACAGGAAACGGCGTGCTTTACGCCGCAAAACTCCGCGAAGGCGCCCTCAAACCGCCCGATATATTCGCCCGTCGAGGAAATCCACGTGGACTCCAGGCAGTCGAGCACATATGCCTTTTCTCTACCACCAAGCACCGGAGATGCCACTGGGATGAATCGTTGCACCATTTATTATTATGACCCTCCAGTCTTCATTGGAACTTTTGCACTCAATCCGAGCGTAGGAGACACAAGCCTCTTTGGTGCGAAGCGAACCTCAAGAGCGAACTTAAATATCGCTACTGGCCTCATCTCAAAAGAAACTACGCTGGGTCAATCCATAAATAGGATCCCGAAAGTCCCAATGCAAAACCGGGCCCTGCAGCTTCCTCAACAAAGGCATTCTTTTGACAATGGATGTCATATATAAACTCCCTTTGGCCAAGGTAAGGACCATCGCGAGCCTTCGAGCTAGTTTTGCCTCAGGAGAGCTTCCGTCTGCCCTAATTTCCGCAATCACTTTCTTCACTTCGGCGACATATTCGTTCTTATTGGCTACGCTCCTGTTCCCACTGCCACGATCAGTGAATCCGCCTAGAAGAGTAGAGACCGAATAAAGCTCCGCGAATTTAGCGAACCTGGTCCACAGTTCATAGTCAGCTACGTATCGCAACCCAACTCTTAGACCACCTGCCTTATCCCACAAAGTCCGCCGCCAGAAGCAACTCTCCTGTTGGATATAGCCGAAGCCCCCCTCACCCTCATGAAACAACCCGGCTCGGATCATCGCGCGCGGGAATGGCTTCAGGGGGTGAAGATAGTGAACAACCCCGTCTTGAATCGTAGATGGATTGCCGATAATCCAATCGACTTCTGGAAATTCAGCGAAGACTTTCCCAACAATGTGAAGCGTCCAGGGGAAATACGTGTCGTCACTATTGAGCCAACCAAAAATTTCCCCGGTCGCCTTTGAGAAACCTTTGTTAATCGTCGAGTACTGGCCTTGATTCTCATGGCGTTCGAAATAGCCGAGTTTCGGCTCGTACTTCTTGATGAGCTCGACGCTGTTATCCGTGCTGCCGTCGTCGATAACGATGTACTCAAGATTAGGATAATTTTGCATCAAAACGGATCTGATGGTAGCCTCGATGAGGTGTCCATAATTAAAGTTTGGCGTTACAATGCTGATTTTCGGCCAGGCTTTATCCGGAGGCCGGGCGCCGGCGAAGTCATGGGCCGGCTCTACCCAGGGCCAAACTGAAAAATTATTCATCAATTAAGGGATTCAACTGCCGAAACGACTGAGTGCCGTTTCGAGAGACCCAAGCCTGATAGATCTCCTCAAAAATGTCGCTCAGGCTTTTGGTAATGCCCCAGTGAGGATAGTGGCTGACCATCTTGGAAAGATCGCTGATATAGCAAACGTGGTCCCCTTCACGGCTTCGGTCTACATAGTCGTAGACCATTTTTTTCCCCGATACGCTTTCTGCGAGTTCAAATGCTTCCAAGATCGAGCAACTATTCGCCCGGCCACCGCCGAGATTGTAAACCTCGCCGCAATGCGGGTTCATGATGAACGAGTGGATGAAACGCGCTACATCTAACGAGTGGATGTTATCTCGAACCTGTTTTCCTTTATAGCCGTAGACCGTATATTTTGTGCCCTCTAAGTTGCATTTCACCAGGTAGCTGAGGAAACCGTGCAGTTCCACGCCTGAATGGTTTGGGCCCGTGAGGCACCCACCGCGGAGACAACAACTTTTCATGCCGAAGTAGCGGCCGTACTCCTGCACCATGATGTCCGCCGCTACCTTCGAAGCCCCAAACAGCGAGTGCTTGCTGCGGTCGATCCGCATTTCTTCGTTGATACCCTTGTAATCCTCGGGGCGGCTATAATCCCAACGCTTGGCTAGTTCCGTAAGCGGCAGCTCGTTGGGCGCGTCGCCGTAAACCTTGTTGGTTGACATGTGAACGAAGACAGCGTCGGGAGAGCAGCGACGCGCGGCTTCCAGAAGGTTCAGCGTCCCGACTGCGTTTGTGTCGAAATCCTCGAACGGGATCTTCGCCGCCAGGTCGTGCGACGGCTGTGCCGCCGTATGCACGATCGCGCATGGCCGCAAATCCTCCAACAACCGGAGCACCCCGCCGCGATCTCGAATGTCCAGTTCATGGTGCGTAAAGCACGTTTCGGTCTGCAAACGATGCTGGTTCCAGCGCGTGTCTCCCTCGGCGCCAAAGAAGACCGCGCGGCTATTGTTATCAATGCCGTGCACAGCCCAACCTTCGTTCCCGAAGTAAGCGCACACTTCGGAACCAATCAAGCCCGATGAACCCGTGACTAAGATTTTTTTCATCTTCTCTCTTCTGGGCCCGCAACAGAATCTTACCTAGCGTAACGTAAAGCAGGCCTCTGCGCGTCGGTAAACGGATCTCGCGTGGCACTTTCCGGACTTCGCATCCAGTCCCAACTCAGAAGCGAGCGGTCTTCATCCATGAGAGGAAAACCGGCGGCGCGGCGATATACGGCCCGATAAGCCCTGGCGGTTCGTTTGCAATCGAAGTCCTGGAGACGCCGATAGCCTCGCGCAGCCAGTTCCTGCCGCAGCTTCGTGTTTGCAGTTATCTCGGCGACCGCATTTGCAATGGAGGTAATATCGGTAGGGTCGAACAACAGCGCCGCATCCAAGACCTGATCCGGAAGCGCGGTCACGTTGGAGCATGCAACCGGCACGCCATCCAGCCAAGCTTCAAAAATAGGCAAGCTGCTGGCTTCGAAGAGCGTGGGCAGGATGAGAAACTGAGAGAGCCGGTAAAGACATCGCAAATCTTCATCAGGGACAAAGCCCAGAAATTTAACTTGTGGCCAGAGGTTTAGCTCGCCAACGCGCCTTTCAATGTGGGGCCAGAACGCATACTGAGAACCGGTACAGACAAGTGGAACGATCAGATCTTGTTTGTCTCGGAGAAAGGCGAGCGCCTCGAGCAGTCTGAGATGGTTTTTATGTTCCCATGTCACAGCGGGATAAATTGCAAAGGGCTGTGTAAGCCCATACTTGTCTTTCACCCGAGCAACATCGGTCTCGGAAGGCTCGGGGCATGACTGTGTCGGCGGACCCTCGGGAATAACTTGTATTTTTTCCGAGTTGATTCGATACTGTCGGATGACATCGTCTTTTACCCATTGCGATCCCACCACCACAGTCTGCGCAAAGTGACACGCAGCCGGGTAGATTGTCTCCCGCAGAGCGATGACGGATGGCGTCCAAAACTGGGGATAATGCAGATGTTGCAGATCATGGGGATTGTAGACCGTCGGCAGCGCGCACAGCACGAAATCAAGTTGATTCAGGAAGTGAACCACATGACATCCAAGGCTTTCGTAAAACCCATTTGAAATCGGCACCTCAGGCCATTGCCGGATGTCCACCACGAGGTGCTTGCGTATGCGTTTGAGCAGACGTTTCGGTAAATTTTCTTTTTGTGCCGGCGGCGGCATCGGTTTAAACACGATTCTGTCACCCGGTCCAAGATAGGGCTTAACCCACTCCGCTTGTTCCTGCGAGCTAACCACAACCGTGTAAGCTTCAGAGCCGTCATTAAGGGTGCCAAGGTCATGAACCAAACTAATAAGTGCCTGTCCGACACCCCCGCTGCCCCCTCTCAGGCCGATTCCGCACGCGTCAATGGCCACTTTCAACGATTGCCTTGAACTCACTCCCTCGCTCCTATCAACCGCATCTATTGCAACGTCAAAACCTCGAGGGCTATATTATTCCTCAAGGCCCTTTCTCTCATACACTGTACGCGGTTTCCGAGTTGGACGACCAGTTCCGCTCTTCTCCCTTCGATTTCCGAGAAGGCGTCACTCAGATCGGCAACATTGATGTCTGATAAGGACGCCCCGTATTGCCATTGCAGGTCCCAACATAGGTCCGCGACTTTGTCGGAGCGCTTGAGCGCCAGGAAAGGCACCTTTTGTAGTGCCGAGAAAAGGCAAAAGTGATAGCGCGTGCTTACGGTTGCGCGGCAGCAGGCGATGAGCGACAGCATCTGTTGCGGCGTGAAGTATTCATTCGGCACTAAAACGCTGCTCTCTTTGTGCCTCATGGACGCGCGAATTCTAAGGCTCGCCGCCATATCGAACATGTCGTCTTCGCGCACCTCGTTACACAAAAACAAAACGCGGACCCCGTAACGCACGATCATCTCGTCTAAACAACGACCAAGCTTTTCAAAGAGCCGGGGTTCCTGCTTCAGCATAAAGGACTCATTATTGACGTTTACGCCCACATAGGGCTCGTTTTCACCGAGTCCCAGCCGCTTGAGATGCTGCTTGCCGAAATCAATCGTTACCGGGTCGAGCAACCAGGCCATGTCCGCGGCCACGGTGACCGATTGCGGACGCACTCCATAATCCGTCAACCGCTCCTTGTCGCGTTCGGACCGCACGCTCCAGCGAGCGACTTTCGGCGCGAGAACCTCCGACACCGTGCGCCTCGATGATTCGCTTTGGAGCCTCTCCGTGCCGACACCGACGAAGGCTATGGGTTTTCCTTGACTGTGAGCCGCAGAGATCAACGGTACCACTTCGCTCAGCGGCCAACTCCCTAAAATATCCATGATCGGTGTGCCGCCGGCAAATACGTATGCATCCGACCGATATTGCGCCCACCATTTACGCGGATCACGACCGACAGATTTGTAGTATTTGAAGGAAGGCTCGACTCGCGCCGTGTGCGACGGGTTACGAGAGGCTACCCAGACCCGCATGCCATCGTGATCACGAGAAACCAATCGCGCAAACCCTTGGAGCGTGGATTCATCGCCGATATTGCCCGCGCCGTAGAAGCCAAAGGGAACGGCCAGCTTCATCGAGACTCACCGGCGGCGGCGCGGGACGCCGACGCTGTCGCCTGATTGACGAATCGGAATATTTCTTGATTATCCCAGGTTACCTTTTCGGCGCACATCAGGCCGCGCCGGCTAAACAATCTGACAAACTCCTCCTCGGTGTAACTGTTCATATAACCGTAGTAAAGACGCCTGAGTTTCCGACGAAGCGCAACGAGACCGCCCGGCGCAGGCGCAACGCACTCATAAGACGCAACGCAAGAAGAAACCTGTTCGGAAAGCCATTCGACGAGCGAATTCAGATCGCCTATGTATTCCAAGACGCCGGCAAAAACCGCCACGTCGGCCGCCAAATATTTCAACTCGAGGAGCGGCCGCTTATTGAGATCGCAGATAATGGTGCCGGGACCGCGATCCACCAGGTCGGAAGGTATATAATCACAGCTTCCATCCAGCAATTTCTCCAGTTGTCTTCGGCCCGCTCCGAACTCGATCACGCGGCTGTGATGGGGAACGAGCTGGGCTATTTTTTCAGTCCGCGCGACCCACCAAGTTTCGAGATTGCGGGAATCGCCCCATCTTTTGTAATCGGATCGATGGAGGAAGTTGAGCAACAGAATCTTTGCGATCCTCGGAGACGCCGAAGCAAATCTCACGGCGTCCGCGACGCCGGGCCGCAGCACGCGGCGATAGAGAGGTTTGAGCAGCTTTGACATCGCCCTAGAAGAATAGCCTGGAGAGTTTCCGTCGGACCGCGCTGAAACGGCGCGGTGTTCTTGAGACGTTTCCGGTCGACAAGCCAACTCGAACGCGAACCGGTCGGCGTTTGCGTCGGGCAGCATGCGGGACGGGTGTTCCAGTGGGAAGATCATTTTCTCAATCGCCAGAGTCGCCAAAGGATGGGCCTCCCGGGTGTGCGTCGAATCGCTACCGAAGCCGATATTGGATACGAGGTTCACGTTCGGAGTGATGGAGAGGCCGCTCTGCTGCCAGATGGTAAAGACCCACTGGCTGTCCCAAGTGTCCACCTGCCCCATCCAGACCTGATCGAACCAATCCCGCCACCATCTTGCGGCGACCTCGTCGCCAAGAACATCCGATAACCAGTCCGTGTCGCGCAGGCTCGGCCAGAGTTTCATGTCAACGTTGTAGTGTTGCCATGCCCTGCGCCACGATGCCCATCCCCATATATGATCGTACTTGGAAAAGTAGTAGCTGTGCGCGCCGGAGCGCCGCCCAAGCTGATAGTTCCCGCCGGAGATATGCATCACTCTTTCGTCGCAGCGATACTTTTCCAGCAACTCCTCGCAGAAAGAAAAAAACGTCGGATGCGGGAGAGTATCGTCTTCGAGAACGATCGCTTCCTCCACTTGCTCGAACGCCCAGCTGATCCCTGTGGCCACGCGACGCTTGCATCCAAGATTTTCATCCGAGTAATTCCTGAGCACTTCGCAATCCCACTCGATCTGCTCGACGATGGCCCGCGCGGCGGCGCATTTTTCCACTTCGCCGGGCACGGTTTGGCGCGGGCCGTCGGCCACGATCAACAGTTTCGGCGGTTTAGCCTTGGCGATCTCTGCGAACACACGTCGGGTGAGATCAGGCCGATTAAATATCAGAAATGCGACGGGCACACGCACAGTTGGATAAACCCTGTTCTGTCGATTACTAGAAGTGAGCGGCGATTCCGCGCTCGCTGTACCTACATGTAGGCGCGTGGAGAAGTGGCAACGCCATGCTCAGGTCTCTCACTGAATCCGTTCTTTCTTCCTGTGCACGTTCCTGAGCTTGTTCCAGTTCGTGCCGTGCAGGCCGAGAGCATGGCGGATCGGTCGGGTCCGCTCCATGACCCGCCAGAAAGTCGGCGTCAGCCGGACTTTCATCCGTTGCATACGCCGGATCATCGGATGCATATGCTCTTTCATCCGCTCCATACGCCGGTCAAACTGCAAACGATATCTGTGCCAGTTGCGCTGGATGCCGCGGGTTTGAAACTTGTGCGTCGCATGATGAATCCCATAGCAGTGTGCTTCGCCGCCGGCATACTCTTGGTTCCGCATGGCTTCCTCGCCGTAGAGCGTGTAATCTTTTCCCCCAGCGACATGCGAATAATCGTGGTTTTGATGAACAGCTCTTAGAACCGGTGTGGCATCCACTACGGGCACTTTGAGATCGCCGGCTTTCCAAACCAGCCAGTTATCGAACTTGGCCCTTCCCAGCGCAAATGGCGGCATCTGCCCGTAGAGACCTCGGGGGAATACAAAATAGTCGATCGCCCACTCGCCCCGCATGCTCGGGCGTTGGGCCAGAATTGCGGCCAGCTCATTCTCCCAAGTTGTCTTCTGGAACGTGATGGGTTCTTTGATGTCCATGTCCCAGCATCGGCCCACCACGAGAAAGCGAGGACGCCACCGGGCCACTTGCTGGATAACTGGAATGAAGCTTTCGCCGAGAATGATGTCGCAGTTGACGTAACAGTGAATCCGCTCGGTCGCCAACTGCTCGCCTTTACTAAAGACATGGTTTAGCAGAGGGGTGCCGAACTCGTTGCGGGCAATGTCGGGAACGTGAACTACACCAAGTTCTTTGGCGACTTCGGCGGTCCCCTCTTCATCGCCGAAAAGAAAAATCTCGCATTGCGGTCGCAGTTGCTTCCAACTGCCGATGGCATTGCGTTGGATAACGCCGATGTGCCCCCGGAACGGCTTGGGAAACGCAAAAATGCTCAGCACGACGGGGCCTCCGATTGTTTTTGGGAACTGCCCACGTTGTCGTTGGATCCCGTACTCATCAGCGGTTTCGGATTCTCGACGCTGAGATAGGCAAGAGCAGGGGCGTTAGTAGAGGACCCTCTCAACGCTCTCATCGTACGCCGGGGGATTCTGGTAGAAGAACTGACTCTAACGGCACTCTGGGGAGGATATCCAGGTAGCTCTGTGGATTAGCGTTAACAAGCCTTGTGTTCTGGCGCGCCGCAATATCATCAGTCCACCGATACTGTTCTCTCAGCCGTAGGTGCCCGCGAAGTTCGCCATCAAGGTCCATCGGCTCGTAGCCTACAGTAGGCGCACCTTGGTAGAAATGCTTGTAAAGGTCCTTTCGAAGGTAGCGTGAGGACCCATCCCATTTCCACAAAACATCGTAGTCACATCCGAGCAGATATACCTCAGAAAACCCCATATACATGGCAATCCACGTCGCAATTAATGCCGTAGACTGCGGGCCTGGCATGCATCCCGTAAGGTCTATACTTGAGGGGGTAAAATCATCTCTAAGGTCGAGGTAGTGCACCCGCTCCAGATTGTCGGCAAAGTTCGAACTCTCCACCCACTTTTTGTCGGTCACGTCAAAAAAGAATATCTCGTCTTGAGAAAGTTGCTTCAATTCTCCTAATCTTCTCAATCTTTTTCCCATGTCTAGGCGGGTTGTCCAAGTAGGCGGCAATGTATAATAAGCGGGCTTAATGAGGCTATAATGCTCGTGCTTGTAAAACTCATTGACAGCGATGCACCACTCGTTCTGAAGAGGCCTCAGATCTTGCTTATAAATCGAGGGACCCGTCGCCAACACAAAGCATCGCCGACCTCTATGTTTATTCAGAAACTTCATATTGCGGTTCAGGATTGCTTGCTTTTCGCGGTTCGGGATTGCTTGCTTTTCCAGGATAGCGGCGTCCTCTTGGGGGTCAGTGGCGGGCATACCTCCGTTTCTTACAAGGCAAGACCGTAATATGTCTTGAAACCCCGGCGGGATAGTCCAATGAGCAAAACTCTTGGCAAGCCGTTTGGGGTTCATTTTACTTCCTTCCTGACTGCGCTGGCGCGAAGGCAAATGGCCTCTTCGTTCTAGCTAATTAAACCTTGCAGGCAACTTGTGGAAAAAAGAAAGCCGTGCGGAATTTACGCCGCTCACTCTGAACGACAAGACCGAAGTCACAAACTCGCCACCAATTGCTCTTTGGCTTGGTGGCCGTTCTTTTTTCTGAGCAAAATACTGTAGCAATGTTGAGAGGGTCGTCCTTCGAAATCGCCCATTGCCTCCCCTAATGGAAGGAGCCGAGGCAAGGCGGTGAAGGTTTCTTTTTCAAAGAAGTAGAGGTGCTGTTTTCCCCAATCCGCTCCAGCGCAGTGCCCTTCGAGGTAGATATAATCTGTAAACTGGAAGAGTTGATGCAGAAGTCCGATCGGATTTTTATAGTGGTCCAGAGAATTGAAGATCCCTACAAGGTCGAAGCGGACGTTCTCTGTTTGTAGGTCCTCGAAGCTAATGATCCGGGCACCAAAAACATTCTTAAGCGCTGTCGGACAATCCACGCCCAGAGATTTACAGTTCTTGCCCCACAGGAGGTTCGAGCTGTGCCGGATGTAGTAGCAATCGGGCCCGTGACGCCGAATCTCTCGTGCCTGCCCGAATCGGATAAGACTTCGCTTGATGAGCCGCTTGAATGAAAACGCTCTCAGGAGCTGAAGCCGATTGAAAAATCGCGCCAGGTAGCTGCCCAGACGCTCAAGATTAAGCACTCCTCCGACTCTCGGATGCGCTCCGATGAAACTTTTGATGGTGTAGGTTCCCGGGTAATCCATGAAGGTCCTTGATCCGTACTGATATTCCCGAAGGCTGATATACGGAATGAGCCCAATAAAAGGACAGCCCACCTCGGCATACGTGTTAAGAGTGGGAATTTTTTCCCGGATCATTTCGCATAAAACCGCGTCGCGCGGACGCTCTAACGGATTTTTGATGATTGACCAGAAGATCTCCCAGCCCATGTTGTGTTGAGGCGAAAGCTCTTCGTACAACTCCCTTTGGAACGAACCGCTTAACCACGGATCAAAATAAAGAGCCCCGCAGGCAAGACACTTCTGCCCCTCCATGGAATCAACCAAGTCTTTTTCCGAAAGTCCGAGCCCTCGGGCCGCTGCGGCGATGTATCCATTGGATTGGAAGGGAGTATCCGTATGAATTCGGTCGGTAGAACCGCAAATCGGACACTCCAAATAACGACTAAACAATCCCTTTGCCAAAAGGTCCGCCGTGACATTCCTCGCCCCTTCCATCATACCCGATCCGCCGCAGTTAAATGCGATTCACGTTAATATTTAGAGAAGCGCGCGCCATTCCTTCGGGACAAGCGATCGGTCGGACGCCATGATAAGAATTACTCGATTTGACGAAGGCTACGAGCCGATTCGCCACAAACGGCGCGCTGGCGAACGGGACCAAATCCTCGAACGAGACCCTTTGATTGTTCCAATTATTTCCCTTGGCGAGGGTCCTGGCGCGATAGAACTCCGTGGCTCCACCGTAATTCGCCTGCCACTTTTGATCGGGAAAATAGAGCAGCAAGCTTACGAGTTTTTTTTGATCGTCGGTATGCGGCGGGACAAAGCTTCCTCTCCCCAACCTGGAAAACTCGAATTGCATTGTCACCGGCGTCTTTATAATCGCCGTCAAGGAACCGTGATTCGCCGTCTGCGACCAGCGCCTCAAGCCTGAAAGGCCGCGAGATTTGTATAATGGAAGGCGCACCACGGCGTTCAGGTCGCGAAGGAAAGCCGCTGAGCCCAGAAATTGGAAGAATTGTTCCCAGAGCGGATGCTCGCGACAAAAATCTTTAAGAACCTCTGGACTGTATGAAGAGTTGAGCCGGCGTTTGTCGCCCTCGGTTTGTTCCACAAACCACGGCGCTTGAGGAAAACTCTCCAGTAGAGCCTGATACATTTCCACAGGCAAATAGTCGTTCACTTCAAAAAGGCAGAACGGATCATAAACAATCTCTGTCACCCTGTTGCTCAGCAAAAGCGACTTTGCATTGAATCTCATCGTATAACTATTCTCGACCGAGGCCATGACGATCCAATCAGGCGTCCGGCCTAGCGGGTTAAAAATATTTTGAGCCGTTCTAGATTCGCCCGAGTGATACCTAATCGAACCCGTATGGGGCTAGTGAATTCCACGACCTGCCAACTTAGCCGCTTCAGTTCATTAGCTAAGAGACCCAGACTACGATGTAAGATATCAAGAGCTCGACTCAGTTTTTGTCGAAACATTATTGCCGGCCGTCGGTAATAAGACTTTGGTGCGATCAGGATCTCATTCGTATACCGACGACGGAGTTCGGCGGGAATTTCCGTCGAAGCCGTTTCTCTCACCACTCTTGTCAGTTCAGCAGCTAAGGTAGGAAATCCCAGTTTCTCGGCCATTTCTACCGTCATGGGACCAATCCCAACGTAGTGCTGACGCTTCTGCTCTCCAGCAAGGCGATACAAGGCACCGAGATCCATTAAGTCATCCACTTGATTTGCCAGGCGTATCAAAAGAACGTCGCGATCAGTCGGCCCAAGCTCATGAAAGCCTTCATAGACAGCGCCAATGTCCTTCGGTCCCCACTTGAAGGCTGTATATCTAGCAATGTATTCCTCCACATCCCCCCCCACAGCTTCCCTGACCTTTTGGCGTTTCCTGGGCGAGATCCCATTTATCGCCTCACCAAAGTCGCCGAACACGTAGGCGGCATGGAGAAGACCCGCAGCGACTAATTTCGCAGATGTGTGGAGGGTACCGAGAACACTCGCTGTACCAACAACATGGGCAATAAACGTCTTGCCACACGCTCGATAGACCCCAGTGAACAGATGCATGGCCAGCTCATAGGCGTCGCGGATTAAACTCAGCTCAGCATTCGAATAGCCTTCGAGCTGGAGTTGATTGAAAAGCTGAATGTTCGTCTGCGCATACATACCTCTCCTCCTCGAAGATGGTTCACCCCGCCAATTGTGGCGTGGCGCAGTAGTTGAACAACGCGACCAAGTTCGGAATAAATGTTTCGCTGAACAGCACCAGGATCAGCCCAACGATGAGAAGAAACGGGGTCCGAACCGCGCTAAACAGCGCGCTTGGCAAAGATCTCGCTTGCCCCCTTTCGTCGACTTTAGGCTCTTTATTCATTTTCCCTTCCAGGAAACAGTTTTGTTAAATTCAGCTGCAAGGATTTCGCCGAGCCGAAATCCCATTCGTTCCCGATAGGATGAACCGGCGCCTTCGTGCGTATCGACGATGGCAAAGAGGTCCCGAAACGGAATCAGTCCAAGATTGTTACCATAGAGCTTGCCTGCTTTGAGATTGGCCACGCGAGTCATCGCGACTAGCCCGCTTGAGTCTCTATAAAAAGGCTTGCGGGTTTTTCTGGGAAGATTCCCCTCCTCGCCTACCAGTCGGGGACTGCCGTCATGATCCAGAGTCCAAAAGCCATGAACTTCCTCATAGGCGAGGAAAGCCGAATCCACATTCTGCATCAGCGCGGTCTTGATCAGGGTATCGATGATGCCCGTCGGCCTGAAAGGATGAGTGATTTCCAACTTGATGACCCAGTCGGGGTGATCGTGCTCATTGCTCTCCAGCCATTCAACGCAGTGAAGTAAAACATCCGTAACGGTAGCGGTCGGTTCGGCTAGCGAAGCTGGCCTGATGAAGGGAACTTCAACCCCATATCGCCGGCAGAAGTCAGCTACCGCCTCGCTGTCGGTGGACACAATCACCCGGTCCAGAAGCCGAGCCTCCTTCGCCGCTAAAAGGGTGTACTCTACGAGAGGCCTTTCCCCCAGCATAGGGCTGGGACTCTCTTTGAATTCATCGTCCGAGCCCCGGATGGGAATGATAGCGATAATTCTCTCACTCATTAGTCATTCACCGTCCGCTTCCCGCTCAACAGCACCTGCTCCGCAAGCCAGAACGTAAATTCATCCTCAATATCGATAAAGGAGGCGGCATCGGTATTAGCCACAATAGAAACCCGCGGACCCAATCTTTTTCCCTGCTTGATAAACTCTGCCCTGGTGGCACAAGCTATGCCCGTATCCTCCCGGTACACGTGCTCGCGCTTTTGACGTGCTCCATAAGGTATGTCCGCCAACCGAACTGGCTGCTTGTCGACAATGCGCCAGAAGTTTTTGTGCGTCTCGAACGCGACGAAGGCAGAGTCAATGGTAGAGTCCCTCAACACTCGTTGAACCACCTCGTTCAGCATCCATTGCTTGCGAAAAATGTCGGTGGCCTGGAGAAAGACCACGATATCAACCGAATACTTTTCATTTTCTTCCAACCAGCGCACCGCGTGCTGGAGGACGCTTTCCGTCGTGGCGTCATCGACGGCCAACTCAGCCGGCCGCTTGAAAGGCACCTGAGCTCCATAGGATCTGGCAATATCAGCGATCTCCTCGTCGTCCGTAGAAACGATGACTCGATCAATCAGCGGGCACTTTCGAGCGGCCTCGACGGAGTAAGCGATCAGCGGTTTCCCTGCGAGCCTGCAAACATTCTTTCGCGGAAGCCCTTTTGATCCCCCCCGAGCTGGGATGATGCATACGACATGAGATCTCTCAGTCACTCTTTTCTTCCCCCATTGTTGATCAGTTCGATGACCCGTACGACACGTTCGGCCCGCTCCACATTCCGGCCCTGGTGAATACCATGATGGTGATACACGCTGGCGCTGGGCTCATAAATAATCTTGTAACCTCTTCCTAGGACTTTTTTCGCCCAATCGCGGTCCTCCACGCCGGAAATTTCTTCGTCGAAAGGGACCTCGTTCCACACGCGCCGCAGGATGCTGGAATTTGCATTGTGAAAAAAAATGTCTCGGGTTTGCACGCGCCGCTCGAGGCCGAAGGTCGTCCATAGATCCCGTTTGTCGAAAGGATCGCTATCGGGCAACGGTTCCTGCCGCCCATAGACACCCGCCACCAGCTCATCCGCGAACGACGCGGCGAGGCAGGAGAGCCATCTTTCATTCAACGGAATGCAATGGCCGGAGAGAATAGCGATCAATTCTCCTTCTGCAACTGCAATACCTTGGTTGAGGGCGCGTCCGAAACTGAAATCGCAGTCATCGATTGAAAGGATGCGACATCCGAACTCCTTGGCGATACCGACGGTGCCGTCGGTAGAGGCATTATCCACCACGATAACTTCCAGAGGACGATATGTCTGAAGCGCCACGGCCGTGAGACATCGCCGGAGCCACCGTTCCTCATTCTTGGTGCGGATAACTACAGAAATCACAGATCCACGACCCCGAAGGTAATCGGCGCGTCTAACGGCAAGTCGAAAAGCAACCGCTTGCCCTCCAGCCAAGAGAGCAACTGGGGACTGACTCCATTGAGCGCCGCCTTAACCGTAAGCATATCAGCTTGAATGGTAGTGCCCGCCTTTAGAGGACGAGCGGCTACGACTGAGCACCGTTCATCGGTGAATGTCTCCAACTCCACGGGAAGGAGCTGGCGGGGACCGGAGGGCTTGAGCGAGGATTCCAATGCCACTAAACCCTGAACCAGAGCCCTGAGTTCTTCTCGGTCGAGGCTATTGGCGCGTCCAGGGCCGGGCAGATGGCGATCGATTGTGAATATCTTCTCAATAGTCGTCGCGCCGATCGTGTAGGCCGTTAGCGCGGCATGAATGCCGTCCTCAAATCCCAGGTATCCTATCTCGCATCCAAAACGCCGACGCAGGTAAGGAATATAGTCGAGCGCGGTATCCTCCAGGCGAAGAGATTTGGCCATAACGCAGTGGAGCAGGATAACGGGCACGTTCTTCAGAATCTGTAGTGCCGCCGCGAGTTCTTGCTCCGAGCACATGCCGACACACACCAGAACTTTTTTTTGCCGATCGGCTATCGCTTGAACTAACGGTTGGTGGCAAAGCAACGGCGGATCAATCTGGTAGCCATCCACGTCTAGATCTCCGAGCAAGTCCATCGAAGACAAGTCATACGGAGCGCCGATGAAGGAGATGCGTCCTCTGCAATGATCGCGAACGGAGCGCAAAGCGTCCGCTTTTAGTTCCAATCTCTCTAAGGCATCGCCGTAGGTAGCGCCGAGCTCGGGATGCTTGTAGTTGGGCTGTTGAAGCGTTTCTTCCGTGTAGCATTCTTTGACCCGCCGCACCGGGATCTTAATTGCGTCGCATCCGCAGTCAACTGCTATATCCACCATCCGCTTGGCTAGAGATAGGTCTCCGTTGTGGTTGCTTTCCAAAGCCGCCACGACAGTGGGTTTCTTATGGATCCTGTCGAGACTTTGCATGTGGGTTATGAATTCCCTTACCAAACTTGGCCCATAATCTCAGAGACGCGTCGATAAGTACTCCGCAGATCCCATCCCATCGCGGTTAAGTAGGGACTCATGACACGGTTGACAAAGGCGTCGGCTGCCTGACGGACATTCATCTCTCTCCCGTTCAAGACTCGGTGACCACTCCAACGAGCCATCGCGAGTGTCCGCGTCTCCAGGGGTGAATAAATAAGATCGACAAAGGCAGTATTCATCGGTGTCGCCGTCAAAATCTTATTGGCTAGACGAACGTTGGTCTCTATGTCTGGGTAGGACTGCTGATACCAGGAACGGTAGAACGCAGACTCGCTGGAAAATGATTCCCCATCAAGCTCGACGGGGTTCGCAGGCGCCAAGGCAGAATAGGGCTCCAGGCACGTCGCTCGATTCCCAACCAGCCTTCGGACTCCACTCTGGCCCTTGGTAGTGGCATTGATAATCAGGTCTAAGGTTGAGACCGTTCCGTGGATATCCGTCTCGGCGATGTAGTCCACATTAGAAGAATTCGTATCCTTCACGGCGTTGACCAGCTCTCGGGCCTTATTGGAATCGCGATTGGCAATCGTAAGACGACCCTTATCTCCGAGGGCTTCGGCCAGGAAGAAAGCTACGGCTCTGGCGGCGCCGCCTGCTCCAATCAACAATGCATGCCGTCCCTCTAATTTTTCAAAGAATGGACATTGCTGACGGGGCAGCGGCTTGGTCAGCATGTCCAGAAACCCTTGACCATCGGTGTTGTAGCCTACAAGTTTTCCGTCCTGAGTTCGCGCCACCGTGTTGACGGCGCCGATCTGACGCGCCTTCTGGTCCAGATCGTCGAGGAACTTAATTACTTCTACCTTGTAAGGAACCGTCACACTGAAACCGACGACGTGTTCGCTCTGGCGCAAGATCTCCAGCAAGGAGCGGAGATTCGGGGCATCCACATCGAACGGAAGGAAAATCCCGTCGAGCCCTAACGTCGTAAAAGCTTGGTTCCACAACGATGGGCTCTTGGCGTATTGGGACGGGTGATCGCCGATAATACCCGCGACCCACTTGTGCGTACCGGTTAAAGGATCAAGGCGATTACTCAAGTATGATTGAAGTTCATCCAGCATCTCTTGCGCTCAGATATTCCGACCCATCACACGAGCTATGCCGCGAAGCTCCTGCATCAAGCCGGAGAAGCTTTCGTAGGAGAGCGCCTGAAGCGGATCGACCGCCGCCTTTTCGGGAACGGGATGTACGTCTATGATGATTCCGTCTGCGCCGGCAGCTATCGCAGCACGGGCGACGGGAGCAACATAGCTGCGTTTGAAGGTGGAGTGACTGGGATCGACGATGACCGGAAGGTGCGAATACTCTTTAACCGCGGGTACCGCCTGAATGTCCACAATGAACCTCGAGGCGACGGCGTGGGTATGGGGCGCGACCACACCGCGCTCACAGAGGATCACATTAGGATTTCCGCCATAGAGGATATACTCGGCTGCTCCTAGCCAGTCCCGCAAGCTGCACCCAAAGTGACGCTTGAGCATCACCGGCTTCCTGGTTTTGGCTACTTCCTCCAATAGAGGGAAGTTCTGCATGTTGCGTGCGCCAATCTGGAGGATATCTGCGAATTCTGCTACGGTCTCCACTAGGCGTAGGTCCATAACCTCGGTGACCACGGGCAAACCGGCGGCTTTGCCGGCCTCAGCAAGGTACTTGAGCCCAAGCTCCCGCAGCTCGAAAGAGCTATCCGTGCGATACGGGAAAGTTAGAGGCTTGTACGCGCCACCCCGAAGAACCGCTGCGCCAGCAGCTTTAACACGATGAGCGATCTCAAGCACCTGCTCCTGGCTTTCCACCGCGCACGGTCCCGCCATGACCACGACCCGCTCCCCTCCGATAACCACTCCACCTACCTTGATGGTTGAGCGATGGCTCTCGTTTTTTTTTGCAGCTAGTGGAATGCGGTCTTTAAGATCGCCGTCCGTGATATCTTTCATCGTCTGCTTTCCTTAAAGGCTTTTCGCTTCCTCGGCTGTCCATTGCAGCGTGATCGGCCTGTTTTGCCGGGCCGACTCATAAATGGCTTCCATCACCTTCGCCAGTACGACGCCGCTGCCGATCACGTTACTGCCAGGACGTCCTCTGGAAGCCACGCATTCCAGGAACGCGCGCAGCTCGGCACAAATCATTTGAATGGGTGTTGCCGTGCCTACCTGGGGCAGTTGGCTTCCGCTTCCTACAGGAACCCAAGTGTTTTGCTGAAATTCGTGACGTACATCGTGGACCACGAAATTCTCGGTTTCGAAATCGGCCTCGACGGTGGCCTTAGTTCCACAGACAAAAATTTCTTTTGTCGTCATAGCATTCGGCACTACTTTATCGTGCCATCTGCCGGGCTGAATATAACCGCATTCAACCTTTGCAACCGTTCCGTCCCGATAACGCAGCACGACCAGAGACCAGTCCTCCATTCCACGCCCGAAATGGTCCCGCGTTTCAGCATAAACTTGCTCTGGAAGTCCGCCCGCGAACCAGTTGAATAGATCGAGAAAGTGAATACCATCCGTGTGAGTAACGCCTACATCCGTTCGCGCTCGTTTAAACCCCATGAAATTGCCAGACAGGTATCTCAGGTCTCCCAACGCTCCGGCACGGATCCTCTCCTTCAAATACTGAGAGATAGGATGGAAGCGGTAATAATAGCCCACTTGAAGGATACGTCGCGTCTCTACAACGAGATTGGCCAAATCGACGGCTTCTTTCGAAGTCATCGTCATGGGCTTTTCTACGAAAACATCTTTTCCCGCCAACAGTGCCGCCTTGCAGATTTCAAAATGGCTGGTGGAGGGAGTCACTACATCCACCACGTCCACTCGATCCAGCACGGTGCGATAATCTGTGGTGATTCTCTCTTCGGGCATCCCAACCAATCGACACTCTCGGTGCCGCTCTGAATTGAGCTCGGCCACAAAGAGATTGTCTCCCATACCCATTTCGTGCCATGCGCGAAGATGATTTCGGCCAAACCCGCCGAGACCAATGAGTAATATTTTTTGGTTCACAATAGAGCTCCGATTCCTGATTGAGGAGCAAGGATTTACTTTAGATGAAGCGCCAGTAATGCTTCATAACGAACGTACCGCTCCGTGGAATTTTTCCAGTGCCGTAAAAATCAGACTCAAAAATCCTAAGACGGACGGCATCTTCTACACCGTCCCCAGGAGCACCGTCGATATCGAGCCCTACTTTAATCTTGTACTCCCCAGGAATCAGATTAAGACAGGGGATCTCACATATACATCTTTGGTCACCTACCCGCGTCACTTGTTGGTAATCGGCATCATAACCGCTGTGGGCATGAAAGATTCGTTGTCCAAAGAGGTTGTCGAACGCGATGTTCGTGTGAACGTTCGAGGCGGGTTTTTCTAACCGAAAATGTATCCGCGCCGTTAACGAAGCGCCGACCGGCAGACCGTCTGTTACGGGCCGGTCGCCTTCCGTGACAAGCTCGAGCCGTTGTAGTAACGGAGCGAAGCCGGCGCGCCTTCCCGGAGCCTTGCTCAGATCAACCACAGGGGATCTGCAAATCTGCTCTTTTTTCTCTACGCTCTCAAGATAAAAATCCACGGCGTCTTCCGCTTGGCCATTGAATGCAATTGTGCCCCCTTCGAGCATGATACCTTTGTGACACAGATTCTTTATTGCCACAGCATTATGACTGACGAACAAGACCGTTCGACCTTCCTTGGCTACATCGCCCATCTTGCCCAGGCACTTCTTCTGAAAATCGGCGTCGCCGACGGCCAGCACCTCGTCCAAGATTAGAATCTCCGGGTCCAAATGAGCCGCAACCGCGAAAGCCAGGCGTACGTTCATGCCGCTCGAATATCGCTTGACCGGCGTGTCAATGAACTTCTCCACCCCCGAGAAATCAACGATCTCGTCGAATTTACGCTCAATCTCCGCCTTCTTCATTCCCAGAATAGCGCCGTTGAGATAGATATTTTCCCTCCCGGTAAGATCGCGGTGAAAGCCTGTGCCGACTTCCAGCAGGGAGCCTGCCCGCCCGTGAATGTCGACAAAACCGCTGGTCGGTTCGGTGATGCGGGAGAGAATCTTGAGCAGCGTGCTTTTTCCTGAGCCGTTGCGACCGATGATGCCGATTACTTCGCCCTGCTTGACTTCGAACGAGACATCCTTGAGGGCCCAAATGGTATCTGAACGACCGTCGACCGAAGACGGATGACCGCTGGGCGCTGAGGCCTGAGGGCCAAGAGCGGAGGGTTCAGTGACGAGAGTTGAGGGAGAGGGAGTGCCATTGCGAACGAACAGCGACTTAACCCACTCCGTCAGATGATCCCGTATGGAATCGTGACGGTACTGGGCCACTCCGATTTTATACTGCTTGGAGAGATTCTCGACTCTGATGGCAATGTCGCTCATGGTATTAAATTAACGACGATTGACGGTAGACAGAGGACGGTAGACTGATGAAGAAGATCGCTGACCATTGATGGGCGACGGCGGACAGCCAATAAGGGTCTTCACTTTTCATTCCTGCTTTTTTGGAGCGAGCGACGCATGGCTTGGAGCTTCGCGTAAAGCATCTGGCTAAACTCGTAATCCTTAGATAGTTCTTCCTTGTTAACATATCGACGACGTTCAATGAGTTGTTGGCAGGCTACAGTTTCCAAAAGCGAACGAATTGCCATACCCAGGAACCGTCTTTGCTCCGCATCACTCTGACCGGTCGAGCCTTCGGCAATATTGAGCACGACCGAAGTGGCGGCCCGTATTATTTGAGACTTCAGATTGTGTTCCTCGTTCTTCGGAAGCTTTTCCGTGAGGCTGTAAATCATATCCGTGTATTGGAGAGCCAACTGGTAAACTTCTAATTTCTCAAATTTGTACATTTAACAAAATACCGACCGCTGACCGCAGACGGTTGACGAGGGACTGACGATGGCGGACCGTGGACGATGGACCAAGGGCCATGGACCGTCTACTGTCGGCGGTCTCTCACCGGCCGTCGTCCGTCTACCGTCGGCGGTCGACCGTCGGCTGTCATCATACGATATCCGCAAACGTCCGTTCCATCCGCCGAAAGAACATCGCTCCGCCCCAAAGCAGCAGCAACACCATCGCGACGCTCACCGCCATCAAGTCGAAAGCCGGTCTCTTGTTGCCGAATAGTGCCCAGCGGAAGCCCTCGATCACGCCTACCATCGGGTTCAGGCTGTAGAGCAAGCGCCATCGCTCCGGAATCATGCTCACCGGATAAACCACCGGAGAAGCATACATCCATACCTGAATCAGAAACGGGATGGTGTGGCCGATGTCGCGGTATCTGACATTGAGAGGCGCGAGCCAAAGACACGTTGCAAGAGCGGTCAGCAACGCTAGACAAACGAAAAAAGGTAAGACCATTACGTTCCACGTAGGCGTGATTCCGAACCAGAACATCAGGCCAATCAGAACTACAAAACTGAACAAGAAATCCATCAGCGGGGTGGTCACAGCGCAAAGCGGAAGAATCAAGCGCGGAAAGTAAACCTTCTCGATTAGATGGGCGTCGCCCAAAAGGCTGTTGCCGCCGCGGGCGAACGCCGACGCAAAATAGTACCAAGGCAACAGAGCGCTGAAAACAAAAAGCGGGTAAGGCACCCCCGCCGTAGATATTTTCGCAAAATAGCTGAAGATCACGGTAAAGATCATCATCGTGATCAGCGGTTGGATTACTGTCCAGGTGGCGCCAAGGGCCGCCTGCTTGTAGCGTACTTTCACGTCACGCCAGACCAGGAAATAAAGAAGCTCTCGATGATCCCATAGCTCCCGGAGTCGAAGCGAAACCCAACCGCGGGAATGCTCGATACGAATGCTCGGCAGATCCGGCTTTTCTTGTTTTTCGTCGCGCACGTCGAACCTAGACATCGTTTCCTTTTCACCGGGCACGCGGCTGGAAGCATCATCAGATTGAGTCGTAACTTCCATCAGATCTCCCGTAATACTTGAACTGCCTCAAATCTCCCGCTAGGGCAATGCTCGGCTGTGGATGGGTTTAAGTCGCCAACGCGCTATCCATCCGTATCTTGGAAGGAGCCTTTTAACGCGCACAGGCCATGCGCTCGTGTAAGGACGAATCCCGTGCCGGTCGGATCGTTCTTCTCGACCGAAAAATCGAGGGCGCAATCTATACTATCGTAGCGGAAAGTATCGTCCTTCACCAAAAAGAGGCTTACGGTATAAGACCCCGGACACAGCGGCAGCTCGGGGATGCAAAATCGTATTTTGCCTTTTGGCGCGATTCGATGAGGGGGCGGCAAACACATGAAGGAATTCAACTCGCCCACAAGAATGCCATCGGATGTCGAGATCGTGAATCCGGCGCCGGCTAGTTTTACCTCGTCCACGCAAGCATATTCCATTTCCAGAGACCACTCTTCGCCCGTGGAGAAGATGTCCCGCGCTAGTCCATCGCTGTCACTGAGACCGGCTGAGATGAAGGCCGGTCTCATGCCCGGCGCGCGGTTTGCATGCTCCAATAGATTTTCCCGCTCCTTTTTTGAGACGTTCGCCAGGTACACGGGAACGGCTCGGGCGGTATCACCGAAGAACTTTTGCCTGCCGTTTTCCAAGACCATGGCAGATTGAGTCAGGCTGGAAACAAATCCCATGTTATGGCTGACGAGCAAGATGGTTCTTCCACCCTTCGCTATATCCCCCATCTTTCCCAAACATTTTTTTTGAAACGCCGCGTCGCCCACCGCCAGCGCTTCATCGACGATGAGGATTTCGGAATCGAGATGCGCCGCCACGGCAAAAGCCAGCCGGACAAACATACCGCTCGAGTAGCGCTTTACGGGAGTGTCGATGAACTTATCCACACCGGAAAAATCGACGATCTCATCGAAATGTCGCTCTATAGCAGCCTTGCGCATGCCCAAGACGGCGCCGCTTAGATAGATGTTCTCTCTGCCGGTCAGCTCCGGGTGAAACCCCGTGCCGACCTCCAGGAGAGATCCGACTCGGCCGTGGATCACCGCAGAACCGCTCGTCGGCTTGGTCACACGAGACAGTATCTTCAACAGAGTGCTTTTTCCGGCGCCGTTGCGACCGATGACCGCGACGACTTGTCCCTTCGTTATTTCAAAGGAGACTTGGCTCAATGCCCAGACGCTTCCCTCGGACGGCGAGGAATAACCGTTGCGGGAAAACAACCCGCTCGCCACATCGATGATACGATCACGCAAGGTATCGTGGCGAAACCTCGGCACATTGATAAAGTATCGCTTACTCAGATTTTCTGCGCTAATAGCGATATCGCTCATAAAAGCTGACCGCGCTTTGTTAGATAATATCCGCCAAAAACGGCTCGGCGCGCCTGAAGATAATGATTCCAACGAACGAAACGAGCGCGATCATCAAGACGCTGACTAAGACCGGCCACCAATTCACCGTTGCGTCCCCCAGCAGAGCCCACCGGAACCCGTTGATGACGCCGACCATGGGATTGAGACTGTAGAGCAAGCGCCATTTTTCCGGCACCATGCTCGTCGGATACACAATCGGTGAAGCGTACATCCATAACTGAATTAAAACGGGGATAGCGACGTTGACGTCCCGATATCGGACATTCAGCGGCGCCAGCCAAAGTCCTACCGCAAGCGCAGTCAAAAAAGCCATGAATAAAAAAATCGGCAAGGTCAGCCAGGCGGCGGTCGGTGTTACACCGTACCAGAAGAGCATGCCTAGCAGCACCAAAACACTACACAAAAAATCTATCAGCGGCACAATTACCGCCGCTAAGGGGAGAATCAAGCGGGGAAAGTAAACTTTCTGGAGCAAACTCGCGTCGCCCACGAGACTATAGGCGCTGCGAGTGACTGCCTGAGAAAAATATATCCACGGGAGGAGCGCGGTGTAGGCAAAAAGCGGATACGGAAAACCGTCGGAGGGAATGTTCGCAAATTTACCGAAGATGACCGCGAAGATCACCATCATCATGAAGGGTTGAAGGACCGCCCACCAAATGCCGATGGCGGTTTGTTTATACCGTACCTTGACCTCACGCCAAATGAGAAAATACAGCAGTTCCCGGTGCTGCCACATTTCCCGCAGTTCCCATAAAAACCGGTTGTCCAAGGCGTCGATCCGAACAACCGGGATATCAATGGCCGGGTGTGGTTCCGTGACTTCCATATCTTAAATAGAGCCTCTAGGGTATCGATCTGCTGATGCTCGGCCCCAGGCGCTCGCTCACGAACAAGGGGAGCCGCTGCCACAAAAAAATGGCCCACCGAAACTTCTCGTTCGATGGGCTCAAGTCTGGAAGCGGACCGCCGCTGGATAGCCAGTAATGCCAATGAAGCTGAACCGGCCGGGCTCCCCATTGTTCCTTGAAGCGGTACGTGCCGCCACCGGGAGTTGAACGCCCGAGGTCGAATACCTGAAACCCAGCTTGGCAGGCGTGCTCAAGCACCGACTTGTACAGCAACATGTTCGGGGCGAGGCGGTTGTATCGCCGGTCCGAAGAGGCCCACGGAATTTCCAAAACACGACGAAAGCTGTACAAGAATGCCGCAGCTATGGGTCGATGCTTCAGATAGACGATGCCGATACGAGAAGTGTCTGGGAAGCTGCTCAGAATCTCGGCAAAAAAAGTCTTTCTGTACACCGGGGTTCCGAGATCCCGCATGTTCCTTGAAAAAACAGCGTAGAAATCCTCCAGTGCGTCGTCTCTTCCGACTCGGAAAGTCATCCCTTCCTTCTCGGCCCGCCGTATCTGACTGCGCAGCTTCGCGGGGAACTTCTTCCAGAGGATGTCGAACTCATCGGGCAACTCCAGCCGCATAGAGACCTTGTGCTGTTTGTTCGGCCATTCCAGACCGGGCAGTTGCTCGTGCCGAAGTTCGATGTGGCCGGCGCCGAGCTTCTTCGCCAGATCTACCGCGCGCCTCAACAGCACGTCTTGGGAAACGGCATTGTCCGCCAGCACCCCACCATAATTGACAAAGGGAAGAGACACCAGGAAGCTACCGAAGATCCGGCTCGAAAGACAAACCAACGGTAAGACCCCGCGAATTTGTCCTTGCTCATCCCTCGCTGCCAAGTAAAACGTGCGGTGTCCGAAGACTCTCTCGATGACCCGCCGCCATGCCATCAAGTGGTAACCGCTTGCCCGTGCATGACCAATAACATAAGGGTCCCACGTTGCTTCGCCCAGCGAGACCTCTTCGACCTGCATCTCAGGCTGCATCACTCCGCACAGCGTTCACGGGCATGCTGAAGCTACCCTGGTAAACCTCGCGTATCGGGGCAAAAGAGAAGTTAGCCAAGAGCTTGCGCAGTTTACGCTCCATGCCGCCTAAGTTCGTATAGTGCCGAAACCGGCTGGTCCTACTGGCATCGATCCGCGGCTGGTCCGGATCAATCTCCCAGGGGTGAAAATAAACGATAGCCGGCTGGCCTTCCAGCCGGTTCAAGTAAAGCAAAGCGAGATGAGTCATCGAGTATGGCAATAGCCTCAAATACCCGCCGCCGGCGATGGGAATATTTAATGCCGCAATTCGGACGGTCGAGAGAGGAATCTCGGCGATGGAGAGATGTCCATTGCCGTTGAGAATATGAAAAAATCGCTCGTGGCCCGGTATCCCATACCGATCGTGCCGTACTGGAAAAATGCTGGAATCGTACTGAAATCCCTCTTCGGCCAAAATGTCCAGCGCCCACAGGCTACGCGCGGTGATCGAATAACTGGCCGCGCGGTAGCCGATAATGGCCTGGCCGATGATATCTTCGGTGATTTTCTTAGCGCGCCGGGTTTCTTCTCGGAACGCCTCGGGCGTCTGAGTATAAACAAGTTGATGGGCATATCCGTGAGAGGCGACTTCATGACCGCGCTTCGAGATAATCCGCACCAGCGTGGGGTTTCTTTCGGCAACCCAGCCCAAAACAAAAAAAGTGGCCTTTACGTCATATTCATCGAGAAGATCCAAGACGCGATGGGTATTCCACTCCACTCGACTCTCACGACGGCCCCACTCCTCGAACCGAACCACCGACTCAAAGGCCGAGACTTGATAGTAGTCTTCTACATCAACGCTTAACGCATTTAACATAGAGCCCTCAACGGCAAGTTTTTCCAGATCGCGCGCTGGGAGCCTTTCAATTGCGTCAGAAGCCCAAGCCGCGGGTTGCGGCTGCTCACGCGTTTTCGCGCCACATCGAATCCGGCGCACGGCTCTGCCCTTACCGGCCAAAAAGGCGACGGCTAAAGAACTTTCGAAGAGTTCCAGATTGGGGAAAGAGAGCTTCGGCAGTCTGAGGTGGGACAAAGATGACCGGCAAAGTCGACGGTCATTACTGGGCGCCGCGCCTAAGAAGAACGGTTTTAAGAGTCTCGAAGATGATCTGGAGGTCGAACAACGCGGAAATATTTTTCAAATAATAGAGATCGTAGTGCAATTTTTCGATCGCGGCCTCTTCGCTGTCGCCGTAGGGATAGCAGATTTGCGCCCAACCCGTAAGCCCCGGCTTAACGGAAAAGCGAAGGTGATAGTAGTGTATCTTTTCTTTGAGCTTCGAAATGAAAAACGGTCTCTCCGGCCTTGGCCCCACAAAGCTCATCTCGCCTTTGAGGACGTTGACCATCTGAGGGATCTCATCGATTCTGAGTTTACGAAGTATTTTCCCGACGCGGGTGACCCGTGGATCACTTTTTACCGCCCAAACCGGGCCACTGCCACTCTCAGCGTCGTTACACATCGAGCGGAACTTGTACAGCTTGAAAAGACGCTCGTACTGCCCCACTCGTTCCTGACTATAAATAATCGGTCCTTTGGAATCCAACTTGATGGCGATCACCGCCAGCAAGGTGATGGGAGCGGATAGTATCAGGCCCATGATTGACACCGCAATGTCGACAATTCTTTTACTGGACAATATCCAACGATTCCGGTGAAACCCCTCTGAAAGAACGAGCCATCCGGGTTGAAGATCCGTGATGGGGATTTTGCCCATGACGCGCTCGTAGAACCGGTGGCAGTCCTCGATCGGCGTACCGCGCATACGGAGCATAACCAGATCCTGGGCGGGAAAATCCGCGCAGCTCTCCGGGCCCTCGACGAGGATTCGGTTGACACCATTGCTCTCCACCACTTGAATCGTGGCGTGACGAGGAAACACCGGCAAACTGACTGGCGTCGGATTTCCGTAAGAAAGCACGATTCGCCCGGGTTGGGGGGCGATAAAGCCGACGACCTCCATTCCCAAATGTTTCCAGCGGTATAATTCTTCGGCCAGGATTTTTCCGATCGTCTGGGTCCCGACAATCAGAATCTTGCCGCAGATCCTGCGCTTCTTCAGCCGCCGTGTAAATTCGATATGCCACGCAAAAATCCCGAGCCCTATCAGGAGCATCGTGGTGAGAGAGATATCTCGCAATCCGGGTCTGGGTATAAAGTGACTCAACGTACCCAAAATGAGACAAGCAATCCCGAACGCAGTGACCAGACGAAGCGACCATTCCCTTCCAGGCAAGGTCGAATCGAGCGAGTAAAGGTCTGAATAGTAAAAAACGATAACAACCAGGATTCCAACGAACCCTCCTTGCAACAGGTATCGGACCCAGTAGACTCCGGCTCGAATGTCACGAAAATCCACCACCCACCAGCTTATCGCGGCGATCAGCACCGCCATGGTGAGATCCACCGAAGGCAAGAGCAAATGGAAGCCGGAATAGTAGCGTTTTAACAGCCTCATGGGCAGTTAGGATTCCTCGCCGTTCTATCAATAGTAATAATACTTGGAGGTGATCCCAAGCTCGGCTCCATTTAACACAATGCCCATGATTTTGTCGGTCTTGAGGCTTTCAATCGCTTCGACCAAGCAGTCCCGCGGAGTTTTGCCGGCGCGGACGACCATGATGATTCCGTCAACTTGGGCGCTCAAGATCAACGGTTCCGGGGTCGAGAGAACGGGCGGGCTATCGACGATAATCTGATGGTTAGGAAACTTTTCTCGGATCTCCGCGAAAATAGTTCGCATCTTGTCCATCGCCAAGAGCTCTGACGAGATACCGGCAGACTTCCCAGCCGGAAGAAGCTTGAGACCGGGCAGCGAAGTCTGTTGGACGTAATTCAGAACATTCCCGTTGGAGCTTGAAGTTAGATAATCGGTTAGTCCCGGATTGCGCGGGAGACCGAAGTATTGATGCATTTGCGGGTTGCGGAGATCGCAATCGATGAGAAGGACTTGCTCGCCGTAATCCAGCGCCAAGGCCACGGCGAGGTTCGCTGATACGGTTGACTTGCCGTCGCGTTTGATAGGACTGGTAACCGAGATAATCCGTGTTCCCGCCGGTCCGCGGAGCTTCCTCACCTGCTCACGGAGGATCTTATACTGCTCTGCCGCGGGAGAACCTTTATCGACGGCAACAAGGGGAAAGTTGTCATAGCTCCTGAGGTCTCGCCCAAAGAGAAGCTCCTCGGCCCTCTCGCGCCAGGATTTCCCTGGAGCTAAGATGGAAGGATGCCCGCCGTTGGACTTAGGCTTGACGTCCGCTACTTTAGGGGCGACCGTTTCTTTCCACGCCTGCGTCTGCCCATTCGCAGGCTCGATCACAACCTCCGTCCTTTCTTTGCTCGCCTTCTCTAGTGCTTCAAAAACTCTGCTCATAGAAACCTCCAGTCAAATTTTTCACCGATATGTTGAGATGTGATACTGAGAAAGTCCCGACGCCTCTAATAGAATAGGCTTCCGTACAGATGAATAGAAACCGCCCCGACCACAAACACCATTACCGAAGCCAACAACAGTTTCATTTGAGAACGCCGATGCTCCAGAATACTCCCACGCGTGATGATGGCGGGCAGCGTGGCTAGGAGCGGCAGATTGATGTGCTCTCTCAGTTCTTCGCCCCGGTTGAAAGAGGTGTCTAAATTTTCTCTCATAAATGCCAACCCAAACCCGGCGGTCAACGCTAACACCAGGCCGACCAACACAATACGCATTCGGTCCGGCGCCACGGGTTGTTGCGGCAAATTGGCGGGATCGGTGACCTGGAATTGCTCGCCCTTCTGTTTTTTCTCCATGTTTTCCGACAATAGTGAATCAAGTGCCTTACCCTGAAGGTCGTTGTATTTCTTGAGGGTAATGTCATAAACCCGACTGATCTTCGAAAGCTCAATGGCCCGCACCGGAGTATTGTCAACGCGGGCCTGATACGATGCGATCTGGTTTCGCAAAATCTCGTTGCGTGATCGGAGGGCGTTGATTTCCAAATTTAACTCTGAGATCTGCTTGAAAAGCGTTTGCTGAAGGGGATTTTGCAGCACAGGCACCTCCGTTGCTGGAGATCCTTTAGTCTGCGTAGCTTGTTTCTTTGCTTCCGCCTCCAACAATTGAATCTGGCTCTTCAAACGAAGGACGTCGGGATGTCTGTCACTATAGCGGGTACGAAGGTCTTCCAACTGCAGCTTCCGGTCGTCAATCGACTGCCAGCCGGAGCCGCCTTGTCCTTCGGCGACGACAAATTTGGTTTCCACCAGTTGCTTTTCCAGATTCCCTTTCCGTTCCTGTAGAGACGTCAGGCGCAGCATATTGCCCTGGAGTTCCGCGCGAATCTGCTCAAGCGTCCTGAGATTCGCCTCGAGTTGTTCCGGAAGCTCGAAACGGTGTTGTGCTTTATAGAGATTGACTTCTTGTTCCTGCTCTTCCAAATCCTTGCGCAATCTATCGGCCTCTGCATTGATGAAAATCGTCGTTCCGGTTGCCTGCTGCTCTCTTATCTGCAAATTCTCATCGATGAAAAGCCCTCCAAGCCGAGCCGTGACTTGCATCGCTTTCTCAGGGTTTCTATGTTCATAGGAAAGCGCAAAGGCATCGGTCCTACGCACGTCGATTTGAATGCTTTTGCGCAATCTCTCTACACGCCCATCCATCTTACCGAGCATCGGGTATAGGTTAAACTCCTGGACGATTCTCTCGAGCCGGGTGCGACTGAAGATGCCCTCGGTTATCGAACGGATTCGTTGATCGAGGGACGTTGTCACAGTTGAATTGACATAGGAAGGCGGAAGCTTTTGCGGCGTGATAAGGATCAGAGTGCTCGATTTGTAGATATCGGGCAGGCTCGCTGACAGATAAACCGCCAAGCCAAAAATGACTAAAAATACGGTAATAATAAACCCTTTCTGCACGTAAAACACATTGACTACTCTTCTTGCATCCAAACCATATGATTGCATAAGCACCTCCGAAGATTTTTGTTTGACTTTTGGTTACGTTGCCAATAGACCACTACTCCACGATGATACGATCTCCCGGTCTAAGCACAATATCCTGCTTGAGATCTCCCTTCACGATCGCCTCGTAATCCACGAAATATTCTGTGACCTTTCCCTCTAGCCGGCGCACGACTCTGATGTTATGCCGATCGGCAAATATAGTGAGTCCGCCTGCCCGAGTGAGAAGTTGCAGGATGGTATCGTTCCCAACCACAGGATAAGCTCCCGCCTTGGCCACCTGCCCGATCAAAAAGATCTCGTTGGAAGTTATTCCAGTCACTCGGATGGTTACGAAGGGACTGGCGACAAATTCTCGATATTTTTCCTCAAGAACCTTCCTCAACTGACCCGTGGTCATTCCCACAGCTTGAATCTCATTGATGAGAGGAAGAGTGATAAATCCGTCCGGCCGAACCTTGGCCGGTCCAGAAATAGTCGGCTCTTTCCAAACGACAATATCCAGCGCATCGCCGGGACCTATGGTATAGAATTCGTCCGGGGGCTTTGCCGGATTGGGGACATCGCCGGCTAACTGATATTCCTGCACTCGAAGCTCCTTCATTCCGCAAGATACCGCTGGAAGCAAAATCAACAAGCAGAAGAGAAGTCTTGTAATTTTCATAGTCGCTCCTGTCTCCTTTTCCTGAGATGTATTTATCGGAACCTAGAATCGCTGCACGCACGGCGTCGTGCAATGACGCCAAACAAAAGCGGAGATTCTTTTACACTTTTGAAGAATAACCGGGAAACGCCCAAAAAAGCGGATTACTGGGATATGGGCGATTGCGAGGGCACAGGTGCCGGTCTTAGAGGTTGCTGAAATTCCGGCGGCGCATACAGTGGAGCTCCCATCGGAGCATACAATGGGCGTATGGGCCCTCGGGCCAATCCAACATTAGGCCCAACATCGAAGTGAACCGACAAGCCTAGAAAGATGCTATTCCCTGCCACCTGGCCAGCAGTCAGCAAGCAATTCGTGGTCTTATTACATCCGCCCCCCCCGGTGTCGAGGGTTCCGGAATCGCGCCAGCGGTAGCTATACAAGAGGTTCGAAGAAAGCCAGTTTGTGATCCAATACTGAAGCCCGCCGCCAGCCCGAAAAACCTTAACGTCATCGTCCTGCGTATTGAAAAGAGAGTAGTCAACGCCCAGAATGCCAGCGAGACGCTCTGTCAAACGAATGCCAAAACCACTCGAAACAGTTGTTGTTAGGGAAAGTCCGGAAATTCCAAAACTGGGGGTTAATCCCCTCCGAGCCGCTATGTTAAACGTGGCGGTCTCCCAAATTTTTATCAAGGTCAGGCTCCCGTTAGTCACAATCCCTGGACCGTCGCCTGAAGCATTGAGGCCAATACCGGCTGATCCGGACAGCGTTAAGGTCGGGGTCAACTGAATTTTGAGGAGACTAAAATAATCGTCCCCGATATCAAGGTTATAAACGACGTTTGATCCTCCGTTGTGTTTCCCGCCTCCGTTGCCATTGCCATTGCCGTTTATAAAGCTAACCGTAAAGCCAGCGTGGAGGTTGTGCAGTTGGGCCCAGTTATAGCTACCCCTAATACCTATCGATTGAGAGATCTCGCTTCCCCCATTGAAATTCGAATATCCGGTAGCATATCCTCCGGACATAGTGAAATTGGGGGAGTATAGGTACGACCCGTAAAGCGAAAAATAGTTCGCAGCGGTATTCCCCTCGGTTACCAACGATCCTATATCCTGGTATAGCGGGAGAGGTACGAACGCGCCGGTAGCGGGGAACGCAGTCGGCGTGCCTGGTAACTGAGGAGGCGGACCTAACGCCTCCAGGCCTACTGTTCGGGTGCTGCCCCCACGGCTCCAGTTATCCGCCGCGTGGAAAGTCAGCCTCGGAGAATACCGATAGGTGTAGCCAACATTAAAGGATATATTTTGGCCAAAATTGCTGAGGTCCCCATGATGCGCAAAAATCTGTCCCTCGGGACTTAGGCTCGCGGTAAGTATCGGAATGGTTTCTGAAGGAAGCGCATAGAGAAGCGTAAAGGTCGGAACTAGATGAGTTACAAAGTCACGCTCATTTTTTTTGTTTTTTTCGTTTGAAAAGAAAATATTGTCGTTGTATTCCTCTCCGAGGGAAAAAGAAAAACCGCTGGCGAATCCAGCTTTCGCTTCACTCGCTCCAAATAAAATAGTGAAAATTAGGAATGCAACTAGAAGTTTAGCAAAAAGCGTTGCGCCATAAAATGCGTGTGGCGAGAACCGAGGGAAGCGCTTGTCTACTGGCTGAGCGTCTCCCCCGCGATCGAGCGTTAAGGTTCTCGATTGCGCATATCTTCCGCCAGTCATTTGCGCAAATTAGCATAATTTAAGATTCATTTGCAACCCATAACCTGCAGTTGCGACCCTAAATCAGCGATTTTCCTTCGACGGAGGGCCGCCGCCCGATGAAACCCACCGATTTGCCATGGCAACTTCCCAGGCTTGATTAGCTGCATCCAGATTGCTCAGACCGCGAATCTCGACGCGATGGAGCCCCAGATTTTCGGAAATTTTCCGCGCTGTTATGGCGGCTTCATATCCTTTTGATCGTACCGCCTTGCCCAATTTAGCCGCTTCCTGCGCGTTAAAGAACGAGTCGAGGACAAGATAATAGGTATCGTCGGATTGCTTGCGTAGCAGAGTCTCCCGTTTCAGAGGAGGAACCGAGATATTCTGCCCCGCTAGAACCCAGTTCAGATCCTTGATGCGGGGATTGAACTCCTTTAGAATATCCATCGCAAGCAGCACCTTATCGGACCCATAGTACTCGGAAGCGATGCGGCTAATCGTGCTCCCCCATGGAATGATAACGGATTGCTCCTTTTGAGCAGGTAACGATTTCGCGGAGCTTTCAGCTATTTGATGTGGTATAGGGACCGTCGGAAGGTCTGGTTGCGCTTCCTTCCAGGTAGCCGAAGGAGTTGATGAGACCTCAATTTGCTTTACCGCTACCGGCTGGGTCTCCTCACGAGAAACCTTTGCGCTTAAGGAGGCATCGCTCCCCGCGTTTGTAATCTGCTGCGAGACGATTGGGCGCGGGCTTACCAGTCCAAATCGGCTGAAAACTAATTTAGAAAGCCACGTGTCATCCTGTGATTGGTAAAAAACTGCTCCACCGACCAAAAGAACGAGAATTGATACCGTAAGAGTTCCAACAAAAATTGTCGTCCGATTTCGTGTAGGGGAAGCGAGTTCTCCCACTCCTACGTTGGCGCGGGTTTCTTTTCTTCCACTCCTTGGCAAGGTTTTAGCGGTCGAAGGATCTGCCCCTACGACCAGCCCTTCCGAATCGAGACGGAGATCGTTTGCGACCTCTTTGATTATCTCGATGGTGATTTTTTTGGCAGTCGTAGCATATGCGATGAGCAGGGCATTGTCACATATGATATTGATCAACCGGGGAATGCCCCTCGACTGGACAGCAATCTCTCGGATGGCATCCGGAGTAAACAGTCCTTCCCGTTCATAACCGGCCACACGCAATCTATAATTGATAAAAGGACCGATTTCACGATCTTTCAGTCGATCCAATCTGCACTGGAGAGCGACCCGCTGCTTGATCTGTCTCAGTTGAGGTTGACTGAGCTTTGCTTCGAGTTCTGTTTGACCTACGAGGACTATTTGCAGCAGCTTTTCGTTCGCAGTTTCGAGATTTGAAAGAAGCCGTAAATTTTCCAATACATCGTCCGTTAAGTTTTGCGCCTCGTCCACTAACAGCACCACCGTGCCACCCCTCTTGGATTGTTCCACTAGAAATTCATTAAGCGCCTGGATTTTTTGGAGCCGTCCACTGCCTTTCACCGGTAAGCCTAGTTCATCACAAGCGAAAGTTACCAACTCTTCAAAACTCAGCGTTGTATTGTAAAAAAACACGAGGCGAATATTTTCCTCGGGATTGTTCATCAACTTTCTGAGAAGTGTCGTTTTGCCTGTCCCAACCTCGCCCGTCATAACGATAAACCCCTTACGTTCTCGGATTCCATATAGGAGACTGGCATAAGCCTCCTGGTAAATTGGATTGGTGTAGAAATACCGAGGATCCGGGGTAACGTTAAAGGGTTTTTCCCGAAATTCAAAATATGAATTATACATATGGTTACTTCCGATTATGTAAAACCGAGGTCAGACAGCTGACTTCAAAGGAATAAGGATTTTTAGGTGGGAAAGTACCGTTTATCGTGCGGAGGATATAGCTCCGCCATCTAGGGCCGTCGGCCCTACTTTAAAATTCTGCGGGAAAACTGATCCCTCAGGCGTTCGCCTGAGGAACGGACGATTCCAAATCAAAATGCATCGATTTGGAAGGTTGCGCAACCCAGCCACAATTTACAAATTGCAGAGGCACCTCTACTTTAACCTGGCGGCTCAACAATTTCATGAGAATCTTGACCCTACCTTTGGCATCAGGGGGTTCCTGGATAATTCCGACGAGTCCTTCGAAAGGGCCGCCGGTTATCTGCACTTCTTGCCCCATCCTTATATCAGAGCGGGCCGCGATGATTCCTTCCGGAGTTCCCTCTTGCCTAAGAAACTCAATGACGCTTTCGTCAAGCGGAGCGGGCGCTCCATTGAAGCTCACGATACGCTTCACACCCGGCGTCCAAAGTATGCAGTGATATTGTTCCGGGGTATAAATCCGAGTAAAAAGATAGCTAGGGAACAGAGGAACGATCCGCTTGCGTTTTTTCGACGATTCGGGAAAAAGAAGCTTGGGAAGAAAAACCTCGATGCCTCTAAGCTTTAGGCAAAATTCGGCGAATTCCTCCTTCTGCGGTTTGGAGTACACCACATACCATTTTTTTGCCTCGAGAATTGACATGAGCGGTTAAACCTACACCCGTAGGAGGATTGCCGATCAGCAACGCAATATATATGCCAGTAAATTGATATGTCTTTTAAAAGCAAGGTATTAAAAAAGCAGGGGATTTCACCCGTCAAAATTTCCCTCTTCATTGTGGACTGGACAAGAATCGGGCAATAGCGTCAAAGTTGGCCTAAATCCCTTGGTGGTCCGTATTAATTCGAGTAGGCGGATTTAGGGCATTTGCACCTGATCGGGTAATATATTCCGCACTGGAAGGCGCAATAATTAGGCTACCAGGCAGCCTATGCTTGCAGGTTCTGATGATGATGAGCCTTTGAAACGGGACCGATCCCTTGAATGATCTTCTCCCAGCTCTCTCCTTCGTCTGTGCTATAAAAAACCTCTCCGTCCGTGGTTCCGGCGAAAAGCGCCGCCCCGCCGTTCCAGACATCCATCGAAAGAGCTTCGATATTTCCTCGGATGTGCTCCGGCAATCCTTTATGTAAGATTTCCCAGCTCTCGCCGCCGTCCCTGCTGCGGGCGATGCGCGCATCGGCCGTGTGCAACTTTCTCCAACTGCCTGGACCCGTCTTGGCGCCGGCAGCAAACATTAGGTTCCGGTTAAAAGGATGGACCAGAAGCGGATCGACATATCCAATTCGGAAATCTCTTGGCGTCAGACTCACCCAGCTTTCACCGCCGTTTAGACTTACGCACACGCCGGCGATGTCGGCCGGTCCGCAGTTGGTAGTCGGCATAACCAGATAAACTTTATCGGGATCGGAAGGTGAGACTAAAACACGATGCGCATCTGGGTTCAAACCTGAAACCGTTTTCCACCTCTTGCCGCCATCTTCGCTCTTTAGAAATCCTCCGACTTCGACTGCGGCATACAACGTCTCGGAACGCCGCGGATCGAAAGCCAGGCTTTTCACGTGCGCTTGATGCGGCGGACCTGGAAAGGTCCATTTCTCGACGCCCGGTACTTCGCGTAGCGCGGAAAGCTCGATCCAGCTTTGTCCCAGGTCGTCGCTGGAGAAGAGATGTGCCGGCTGGGTTCCGGCATACATGCGAGGCTTCCCCGAAATCTCCTGACACGCCAGCGTATAGATTTCCAATCCTTGAAGCCCCCGATCTCGTCTTTCCCAATTTCGTCCCAAATCCTTGCTGGCATATAGCGCCTCGCCATAAACGCCCGCAAAGAGCGTGCGACTCGACGGCTCAAAGAGGAGCGCGCTTATGTGTTCGCCGGTGAGAAACGTTTCTTGAAATGTCCATGAACCGCCGCTCCGAATGAAAGCAAAAACTCCCTCGACCGTGCCGACGAGAAGCTTGTCCCTAGGCGACTCACCGACCGTAGTCGTCTGACCTCCTGGCGATAAACAGATCAACATGGCCGCGCTCCTTTCCCTATGCCGTCATCTTTTGGCTCACATTAACACTAGCCGGGCTTTCGACCGGCAGTCAAGCGCTTTTTACTTCACTACAAATCCTTGATAAGCAAGGCATGCACAGAACACGGCGGTTGCATCGTGAATTTCCAGAATCAGTCTCGCTATGAGCAAAAAAGTCGCCGCATTTTCTATGGCTGGTGGATCGTCGGCATTGGAGCTCTTACCCAAATTGCCGGCGTGTTTTCACTCTCCAGCACTCTGAGCGTTTTCCTCAAGCCAATTACGGACGACTTAGGCGTCTCGCGGGGAGCGTTCTCGCTCGTCCGAACGGGCGAAGTGCTCGTCAGCGCTGCGTTGGCCCCTCTCGTCGGTCCTCTCATAGATCGCCATGGCGGCCGGTTGCTGATAGTTATCGGCGCCATAGTCGCCAGTGTAGGCTACATTCTCTTGAGCCAGGTTCAGGAGTTCTGGCAATTTTTTCTGTTGCGCTGCACGTTGGTGGTCGTCGGCGACACGCTAATGGGCTCCATGGTCGTCATGGTGATCATCTCGCGCTGGTTCATTCGCAAGCGTGGCAGAGCGATCGCTATTGCCAACCTGGGAACCGGCATTGCCAAAGTAAGCATGCCGCTCCTCGCCGCGTCACTTTTTGTCTGGGTGGGTTGGCGCCAAACCTGGACCGTCTTCGGAATTCTCGCACTGGCACTGGTGGTATGGCCGACTCTCGCATTCCTTCGAAGCAGCCCCGAGGAGATGGGGCTTCATCCCGACGGCGAACCGGTCCCACAGCCAACGGACTCGTCCAGGAACAGAGAGACCGAGCTTTCCGCAACCCAACGCCAGGCGCTGGCAGCCGACGTGCCGTGGACCCGAGCGGAAGCGCTTCGCACTCGGGCATTTTGGCTTCTGGTCATTACCTTCGGCGTCGCCAGCGTGGGAATAGCGGGACTCAATCTTCACGTCTTCGCATTCGTCACAGATCTCGGCTATCCGCCGATAACGGCCGCCACCATTATGAGCACGATCGCGTTCACCCAACTGGGTTCCACGCTTTTTTGGGGTCTGCTCGCCGAGCGCATCGATATAAGAAAGGCAGCCATGGGGCAATTCCTGACCCTGACTTTAGGGCTCACAATAGCCATTACGTCCACGCAACTTCGATTTGTCTATACAGGATTTTTTCTGTACGGCATCGGGTTGGGAGGAAGCTTTGTGCTGCGAGAAGTGGTCTGGGCGAACTATTTCGGGCGGCTGTCTCTCGGCACGGTCCGAGGCATGGGCATGTTGCTGACGCAAATTTTCTCGGCCAGCGGCGCGCCGTTTTTCGGATTCTTGTTTGACGCGACCGGCAGTTATTTCGTTTCGTTTACTCTATTTGCCGGCGCGCTTCTGCTATCGGCGGTCTTGATCATGTTGGTGCAGCCTCCGAAGAAACCGGTCTCGGCAAATCCGTAGAAAAACCGAGGAAGCATCGGGGATTGCAATCTCAACGGCAGCTCCGCGAAGCGGAGGGAGAATTTTGCGCTCACGCGCTTTACGGCCCGGCGCATCTTCCGACCTTCCCTTTTGAGCGGACGAAGAAAAATCATCCCGGCCCGCAAACAAGTATCAGCGTTTTTCGCCGCCGCCGAACAGGTCTCTCACCGCGGAGCCGATGCCGCCGGCGGCTTTGCCGACGCCTTCGACGCCCTTGCCGCCGAGCGCCCCGACTCCCTCGGCCAACCCCTTGATCGAGACGCCGAGTTGTCCTGCCATGCCGGCGGCGATGCGCGTCGAGAGCGCCTCGTTGAGCGAAAAGTTCGGATGGGTGATGTCGCCCTTGAGAGCGAAATCGATATCGATCACGCCCTGCTTGTCCTTCAAGGAGTTGACCACGGCGTTGCGCGGCATGCCCATGAACGTGCTCATGAAACCGCTCGACTGCCCGAGCTGGAGGTCGCGGATGATGAGCTTGCCTTTGCCGTCGAGCTGGTTGTTCCTGACCTCGGACTTGAGGTTCAGGTCGATACTCCCCTTCTCGACACGCACATCCCCTTTCTTGACCAGATAAGGTTGCAGGCCCACGAGGTCGACGCCGTCGAGGATGAAATGCGAGGAAGAATTTTTGCCGGTCTCGGCCATCCAGCCGGAAATCTTCGCCCGTCCGTCGCGCCGCGCGCCTTTGACGACGGCATCGATTTCAAATTCCGATTTCTCTTGTAACACCGACGCGACCACGTCGCGCACGACGGCGTGGATTGCCTCCAGCCGGATCCTCACCGGCGGCCGGCCCACGGTCGCGTCGTAAACTTCCATTACGCCGTCTTTCGATTCTATCCGGGAGATCGTGACCGAGCGCCCGGAAGTTTCACCCTCGCGCGGCTTTTTCTCGCCCGGGTGGATAAGACTCGGGACGATGGCGAGCTTTCCCGGCGTGCGTAATATGGAGAGATAAGGTTTCTCGACGGTAATGGAAGAGATCCGGATCTCGCCGACGAGAAGACTGCGAAGGCTAGGAACGATCGTCACGCGCTCCGCTTCGAGCGTCTTGGCCGCCGGCCAATCTTTGGGCGCCTTGATGTTCAGCCCCGCCAGCTCGATCGAGTTCCAGCCGACTTTGAGCTCGCGCAGCTCGCTGCCGGGCCCGAGCGCCGCTACGACTTTATCCTTGAGCATCCCGACCGCGATACGAAAGCCCACGACGGTCCCTGCCGCAAATAACACCGCCACAACGAAAATAATAATGGCCCAACGCTTCATGGAAACTCTCGGAGCGCTATTTTGATAATGCTCGAGATATTCTGCAAGTCGAACCGTGTCGAAGATGTGCAGGTTACGCCAGCTCATTGTAGGCTGGAGCCTTCAAGCAAGAGGCGCGCAAATGATCGGCGGTTCACAAAAATCGCCGAATCGGCAGTTCTTTTCGTTGGCATGCTGCTTGCGCTATCATTTTCAAATTCGTCCGAGGAAGGAGATAGCCTCAGAAAAAAATTAGCACAATTTATAAACCTGGGCACGCACAGCTCAGGTAGCCGACGAAGAGGGTAGCCGTTTTTTTACGGCTACCCTCTTCGTGTTTTCTTTCCAGGAATTGCAATCGCAAGCTGGTCTCTTATAAGGTGGACTTCCGCCGGCTTTCATAAACTGATCCGGCATCACGGTGCGCTACCGCGGCCGAAAAGGAAATTTATGGCCCGCGTCTCGTTGATCGACGAGCAGAATTATCCTGAGCTGTCCGATCTCATTGCCAAGATTCGCGGCGCGCGCGGCGGCCGGCTCCTGAACATCTACCGCATGATGCTGCACAGCCCGGCGCTGGCCGGCGGCTGGTTCGAGCTCAATCAGGCCGTGCGTTACGGAACCAAAGTCGATGGGCAAAGCCGCGAGCTGGCGGTGATGCGCGTCGCGATTTTAAATCGCGTCGATTACATTCTCCGCGCCCATGGCCCCGTCTATGCTCTAAAAGAAGGGCTCACCCGAGCGCAGGTCGATGCGCTGGCGAACTGGCGCGAATCGCCGATGTTCAGCGATCGACACCGTGCCCTGCTCGCCTACGTCGATGCGATGACGCGCGACATCGACGTGCCCGACGCGGTGTTCGCCGAGCTAAGAAAACATTACGACGAGCGCCGGACGGTGGAGCTCACGATGTTGATCGGCGCTTATAACATGCTCTCGCGGGTGCTGCAGGCGTTGAAGATCGATCCCGAGCCCGGCTAATATCCATCGATGCCTATTCCGCCGCGACCCATCATCGTTGTCGAAGACGATCCCTTTCCGCGTCTGATCCAGGTCATTCTCGATCCGGCGACGCCTGCCGCGCGCACGGCGGCTTTTGATCACTTCGTCGCTCACGATTTGCCCGACTTTACCGGTTGGTGCGAGCGGCTCCGCGCGCGCCTCGGCCGTCTCTATCCAGCGGAAGTCCGGCTCGTAGCGGACGAAGCGGCGCTCGGGGCGAGCCTGCCGGGGGCGGATGTCCTCGTCGTCGAAGGATTCCGCGTCGGCGAGACAGAGATCGCGGCCGCAGGCGGCGCGCTCAAGATCGTGCAGAAATACGGCGTCGTCACTTCATCCATCGATCACGCCGCCTGCGTGCGCGCAGGAGTCCGCGTGCTCACGGTGAGACGGCTCGCCAATATTGCCACGGCCGAGCACGCGCTGGCGCTGATGCTTGCGCTTGCGCGTAAACTCACCCGGACCGCCAATCACATCAGCGTCGAGCAACTTCGCGCCGCCGGTTTCGATCCCACGACTTTCGATCGCGCACACACCGCCAACGGCAACTGGGCGCGCGTCCCCGGCCTCTGGACGCTGCACGGTCGGCAGCTCGGCATCTTCGGCCTGGGCGAAATCGGCCGCGAGCTGGCGCTCCGCGCTGCGGCGTTTGGCATGCGCGTCGTTTACACGCAGCGAAATCGTCTCGCCCCGGAGGAAGAACGGCGCTATCACGCGACCTATGTCTCCCTCGACGAATTGCTCGCGACCTCCGATTGCGTGAGCCTCCATCTCCCCGGCGGCGCCGGTACGTGGGGCATCATCGGCCGGCGCGAGCTCGCTATTATAAGGCCGGGCGCCCTGCTCGTTAATGTGTCGCAGCCTCAACTCATAAACCGCGAGGCGCTCATCGAAGCGCTTGCCGCGGGGCGATTGGGCGGCTTTGCGCTTGATCCGCCTTACGACGAGCCGGGCCGCACCGACGATCCTTTGCTCGGCTTTCCGAACGTGATCATCACGCCGCACCTCGGCGCTTCGCCACGCTTCAACTCGCTCGATGATTTTGAAGAGCTGCTGACGAATGTGGCGCGCGCGCTCGGTTGCGTGTGATGCGCGCCAATTATCTTCTGATCCTCGCTTGCATCACGGCGAGCCTTTGGGCCTGGCAGCAACCGCCGGCGTTCGCCGAACCCAATCTCGTTTTCAGCTCGAACAATCTCCTACACGGCAGGCCCTGGACGCTACTGCCCGCTCTCTTCGTTCACGCCAGTCCGCTGCATCTCTTCGGCAACATGCTTTTTCTTTTTGTTTTCGGCAATACGCTGGAGAAAAACGTCGGGGCGGCAAAACACCTCATGGTCTTTTTCACCGGCGGAGTTTTGGCTTTCCTGCTGAGCATCCCGTTCATGCCGCGCGGCGCCGGCATGCTCGGCGCTTCCGCCGCTATTTTCACCGTCGCCGCTTGCGTGACGCTGGTGAGCCCGCTCAAATTTTCCTGGCTCTTCCTCGCGCCGCAGGGACTCGTTGCGATCATATACTTTGTGTACAACGTGGCGGTAGTCTACGACCCCAGCCGTATTCAGGGCTACGATCACAACGTGGCCTACGTCGCCCACATCATCGGCTTCGTCGCCGGGATTCCATTCGGCATCGCGTTGAGTGCGCATTGGGGAAAAAATCTCCTCATTACACTGGCGCTCTTCGGAATTTATCTGGCGATTATTTCGGGGGCGGTGGGGGCGCTGATCCATTTGCTGACGACGGGCATATGATGGTCGACCGAGTCGCAGGGGCGGTTCGCGAACCGCCCCTACCTTAAGCACATTAAGTGAGCGCCACACAGACGTATCGCATCGGACCGGAGAGATACTTCCGGCTAGGCTACGTTCATGACCGCTTGAGGGGCGGCCCCGTAGTCGAATGCCGTTCGGTCAATTCCAGCGTATATCCATCCGGAACTTGAATGAACGCATCCGAATCTTTGCTGCCGGGTCTATTCGGCCGTGGCTCCATGGTAAATTTCACGCCTTCCGCTTTCAAAGTCTCGGCGAGCTTGTAGAGGTCCGAGACGTACAGCGCGACGTGGCCCGACCATAGGGCCATCTTGGCGTTCGCATCCGCGGCGCCGGTCTGGATCAATTCCAGCGCCGGGCCGTCGTCCTCGCTGCCGTAGCCCAGATAAAACGTGCGCAGCTTTTTCTCCGGCTCTTCGCGGATGCGCATGATGTCCATGCCGAGAAGCCGGGTGTAAAAATCGATCGTCCGGTCCATGTCCACAACCGGCAGCATCGTGTGTCGGATGCGGAATTTAATGTCGATCGCGCTCATCCTCTTCCTCCTACGGCGTAATCTGCACGATCGACGCGCCGATGCCGTCCAGCGAAGTCTTGCCGTCGGCGGCGAGATTGTCGCGCCGCGGCGTATCGAAGTTGTTGACGTACGCCGTGTTGCCGACAAAAACGACCGAAGTGGGAAATTCCAGCGGCCCTTTGCTGTCATTCTTCGCGATGTCTTCCACTTTGCCGTCGAGCGTGACCATGACGATCGCGTTGCGCTCGTTGGCCGCGACCCAAAGATTTCCCTTCGGATCGAACGCCGGCCCGTCCGCTCCTTCCAGCAGCGGGCTCTGCGCAACGAGCGCAGGCTTGCCGGATTTTCCGTCGGCGCCGACCGCCACTTTCCAGATCGCGCCCCGTGCGGTGTCCGCTATATAAAGAACCTCTCCTTTGGCGTCGAATACGTGCCCGTTGGCCGGAATCGCCTGCTGCGTCTTCCCATCGGGAAGGGTGCGCGTGTAAAGCTCGATCTGCGCCCAATCCTCAGCGGCGCCGCCCGCAAGCCCGATGCGATATATTTTTCCGTTTCGGCCGCCTGAGACATAGAGCATTCCGTTTTTGTCGAAGGCGATGCCGTTGGCGCCTTCGGTGCCGGTCGCAAACGTCTCAGCCACGCCCGGCTTTTCCGGATTGAGATCGGCTTTATTGATGCGGAGGATCTCGCGGAACGCGCCGCTGGTAAGATAGAGATCTCCCTGCCGGTTGAAGACGAGACCTGAGCTGTCGGCCCTGACCTTCTTGCCGTCGATTTCGCGCGCTTCAAGCCGGCCGACCACGACGAGCTTGGGATCTTTGGGATCGATCCGGATGACATTGCCCGTCACGCGGTCGCAGACATAGAGCCGACCCTGCTGATCGGCGGTGACGGTCTCGACGATTACGGTTTGGTCCGCGCTGTTCGGATCGAGATCGACGAGGACCGACACCGTGGCGGCTTCGGCCGTGAGTGTAGTGGCGCACCAGAGCATGCAGGCGATCAATAGCGATATTAATCTCATCTTCTCATCCTCCCTCTTTTGCAAAATAGGGCAACTCTCCGACCAGCGTCAAGAACAAAGATGAAGGATAAAAAGGGACGGATGGAGGAAAAGATGAACAGAGGCGCGCGGAGTGACGAAAGTTGGATATCGCGCGATTTCTCAATCTGTCTTTTCTTTCCAGCACAATCCCAGCTTTTCCCGGAGTTGCCGGCGGCGGCGCCCCGGCATGGGGCTTGCTGTAGCGTTGGCGAGGGAGGCAGACATGGTTCACAGTTTCTTTCGTCTTTCGCTACTGCTCGCAGCCATCGCGCTCTGGTTCGGGACATGTAAACCCGCGCAAGCTCTGGATAGCATCGCCGGCGGCGCGCTGCCTGACGCGCTCCCGCTTTGCCTGGCCGATAACTGGTGGAACCTCGACATCCGCAGTTGGCCGGTCGATCCGCGTTCGGCCAATTACATCGCCTTTATCAATAACGGCAGCGCGCGGCGGCTCCATCCCGACCTCGGCGGCGACGCGTCCACACCGCAGGACACTTACGCCACCTACGGCATGCCCTACGCCGTCGTGTCGGGCGTCACGCCGTCCGACCTGGTCGCGGTGGATTTTTTATATTGGGACGAGAGTGACGGCGTCGACCTTATAACGGGCAAGAGTTTTCCCTTCTATCCGATCCCGCCCGCGGCGGCGACACAGCCTTACTGGATCGAAGGCGGCGATCCGGGCGACGTCGATCTGCGCAGCAGCCAGGACCGCCACATGCTCATCGTAGACGCCGACCGCAACTACCTCTACGAGCTTTACAACGTCTATTACAATCCGACGCAAATAAAATGGTATGCCGGCTCGGGCGCGTTCTTCGACATGAATACCAACGACCGCAGGCCGGAGACGTGGACTTCGGCGGACGCCGCCGGGCTGGCAATCCTTCCCGGCTTGATCCGCCACGACGAAGTTTACGATCCGAATGTCGCCGACATCGGCCACGCGTTCCGCGTCACCGTGCGCTCTACCAACGGCTACGTGTATCCCGCCTCCCATCGCGCGGGCACAACTTCGGGAGCGCTGCCCATGGGAGCGCGGCTGAGACTCAACGCGAGCGTGGACGTAAACCAGCGCACCGCCGATCCCAACGCGCGGAAAATCTTTCGCGCAATGCAGAAGTACGGGCTCATCGTAGTGGACAACGGCTCGGACATGTACATCACCGGAACTTACGACACGCGCTGGGACAACGGGATTTTGAATCCAGCCTTCGCCGCGCTCACGGCAAGCGATTTCGAAGTGATCCAACTGGGCTACAATACCCCGGCGCAATCGGCGGCGGCGCTGAGGGCCGTGAGTGTAAGCCCGTCGAGCGTTACGGGCGGGCAGACGGCGAGCGGCACTGTGATTCTGACGGCCGCCGCGCCGGCCGAGGGCATCGTCGTCGATCTTTCCACCGGCGACGCCGCGGTTACGCTGCCGGCGACCGTCACAGTCGCAGCCGGCTCGACCTCAGTGAATTTCACGCTGAATACATCGCCGGTAGGGACAACGACCACCGCGACGATCACGGGGAATTACAACGGCATCACACAGACTACAGCGCTCGCAGTAAAGCCACCCGTGTTGACCTCTCTCTCGCTAAATCCAACTACGGTCGGCGGCGGTTCGAGCTCGACGGGAACCGTGAGTCTTAACGGGGCAGCTCCGCTCGGCGGCACCTTGGTCTCGCTCTCAAGCAGCAGACCGACTAGAGCAAGTGTCCCGGCAACCGTCACGGTAGCGGCGGGAACCAGCTCCGCCACCTTCACCGTCAATACAACTGCGGGAGCAAAGACCTCCTTGACGATCTCCGGTTCTTACGGCGGCGTGACAAAGAAGGCGACCCTGACGATTCTGAGAAGAAGCCCGTAATCTCATTTAGGGACAGGCCTGTGTGCCTGCCCGGTTTTGGGCGACCACACAGGGTCGCCCCTACAAATTTACGTGATACTGAAGCACGATCAAATCTTCGACGGAGTCCACAGATTCTCAGCTAGCGCACCGGCTCCAACCCCGCGGCGCGTAGGCCTTCTTTTAATCCTTTCACTTCATCTTCCGGGAGCGGCACCAACGGCGATCTCAAGGCCGGGCTCGATATCTTGCCCAGCAGCCAGGCGCAATACTTATAACGGATGTGGAGGTAGACGTAAGGATCGCAGTAGACTCGGCGAAAGATCGGAAAGATTTGATCGTGCAATTCTTTCGCGCGCTTCAAGTCTCCGCGCGTCGCGGCTTCGAACAGCTCGACGTCGTGCGCCGGGCAGAAGTTCGCCGAGCCGGATAGAGCGCCGTCCGGCTGAAGCTGAAACGCGTAATAAAAAGTCCGGCCGTTCGCCGGCAACAGATAGACTTTGCGGGGAACCGTGAGCACGGCGCGCACTTCCTCTTCGAATTGGCCCACGTCCACGTTGGTCGCCATCTTGATCGCCTGCACCTGCGGAATCTCGCGGCAGATCAGCGCCAGCGTCTCCGGCCGATAATAAAAGGGATTGTTCGGCGAATACTGGAAGAGCACGATCGGCATTTGCGGAAACGCCTCGGCCACCGCGCGGATCTGCGCGATGCCGAAATCCGGGTGACGGTCTGCGTGCCAGGCGAACAGCGGCGGCGCGCAGAGCATCACCGCGCTCGCGCCAGTCTCTTGCGCATCCGCGACCTGCTCGAGCAACTCCCACGTCGGCAGCGCGTGAACGCCCGCAACGACGGGATAATTCGCGCCGAGCGCGCGCCGCGCCAATCTCAAGACATCAGCTTTTTCCTTCCGCGTAAGCAGCTCGCCTTCTCCAGCGTGGCCGTTGCAAACCATGCCGGCGACACCGGCTTGCTTCAGCTCCAGGAAAAGCCGCTCCAGCTCGTCCATGCGAATCGCTCTGCCGTCCGGCTCGAACGGCGTGATATTGGCGCAGTAGATGCCTTTAAATTCCATGTTCAACTCCTATCTTACTCTTCCCCTCTTCTCTTCGAATGAGAGCCGATGCCCGCGTGGAGAGCCCGCGCATCCGACACTGGGGGTTGGATTAATCACCGACCCATTGCGCGGGCTCGGAGAGTGGGTGTTGGCTCTCATCGCCTCTACGCCTTATTCCGCGTCCGGCTGATTTTCCGGCGCGGCCTTGGTGAAAGCCGGCAACGTCGCGCCGTGCGCGTCGATCTGGACCAGCGTTGGATACGCGGACAAATCGCAGCCGAATCTTCTGGCGTTGGAAAGCTGCGGCACGAGGCAGAGATCGGCCAGCGTCGGCGCATCGCCGAAACAAAATTTGCCGCGCTTCGGCGCGGCCCGCACCATCTCTTCGAGCGCCGAGAAGCCGAGCCCGATCCAATGTTGCGCCCAACGGTTCGCCTCAAGATCGCCCAGCTTGAACTCGCTTTTGAGATAGTTCAGCACTCTGAGATTCTGGATCGGATGGACTTCGCACGCGATAGCGAGCGCCATCGCGCGCACGAGCGCCCGGTCGGCCGGCTCTTTCGGCAACAGCGGCGGCTCGGGGTAGAGCTCTTCGAGATACTCGATGATCGCCAGCGACTGGGTGAGAAGCCGCCCGCCGTCTTCCAACGTGGGCACGAGCGCCTGCGGATTCTTCGCTTTATACTCCGGCGAAAACTGTTCGCCGCCGCTGCGCCGCAAGTGGATCGGCACGTGCTCGTACTCCAACCCTTTCAAGTTGAGCGCGATCCGCACCCGGTACGACGCCGAGCTGCGAAAAAAAGTGTAAAGCTTCATGTTTCAATACCTCCAAAAAGAAAAACACCTCAACCCTCTTCCACCACCCATCCTACATCTTTCGGGTCGAATACCACCGCGACCACGTCGCCGCGCTGGAAAAGAATTTTCGGATGAGCCACGTGGGCGCGGAGCGATCTACCCTGGACATCGACTTCATACGCTACGGACGAGCCCTGGTAGGCCGAGGCGGCGACCTTGCCGATGAGCCGGTTGCTCGCCGGGGAAGCGTCGCCGACGGGCACCAACTCGATCGCTTCGGGCCGGATGTACAGCGTAATTTTTCCGGCCTTAGCCTCGTTCCGAGCGGCCTTGATCGTGAACCCCTCGCCGGTTTGAATCTCCACGAATCCGCCGCCGGACTGTTTGATCGTCCCGAAAAATAGATTCGATTGGCCGACGAACTCGGCGACGAAGCGCGACCGAGGCCGCTCGTAGATCTCACGCGGGCTGCCTTCCTGCACGACTTTTCCCGCATCCATTACCGCGATGCGCGTCGAGAGCGCGAGCGCCTCCTCTTGATCGTGCGTGACGTAGACGGTCGTGATGCCGAGATCGCGCTGGATTTTCAGCAGCTCGATGCGCATCTCGGCGCGCAGCTTGGCGTCGAGGTTGCTCAGCGGCTCGTCGAGCAAGAGCGCTCGGGGCTGCACGACCAGCGTCCGCGCCAGAGCGACGCGCTGCTGCTGCCCGCCGGATAGCTGCGAGGGGCGGCGCTTCTCGGTAGCGGATAGGCCGACGCGCGCGAGGGCCTCGGCAACTCTCTTCGTGATCTCGGAGCGCGGGACCTTTCGCTCGCGCAGGCCGAAGGCGACGTTTTCGAAAACCGTCATGTGCGGCCAGAGGGCGTAATTCTGAAACACCATGCCGACATCGCGCTGCCACGGCGGGACGTGATTGACCGCTTTGTCGTCGAACCACACCGTTCCTTCATCAGGCGCGAGAAATCCCGCAATGATTCTTAACAGCGTGGTCTTGCCGCAACCGCTCGGGCCGAGCAGTGTGTAAAATTCTCCGCTTTGTATATTGACGTCGACGTCGCGCGCCGCCCACAGCTCGCCGTACCTCTTGCCGATTTTTTCCAGCCGGACTTGAGCCGCGTTCATCGTTACACCCTAAAGGCGCTCCCGGCGCGCGCGCCGAAAATACGGTGCGTGAGATAAGTTCCGATCCCGACCATTACGATGGCGCCGACTCCGAGCGCCGCGCCCGCGGCCCGTCCGAGCGGGCTTTGCATATAGATGTAGATGCCGTATGAGATCGGCCCGTACTCGATTCGCGGCACGAGCATGATTGTAGATGAAAGCTCGACGCAGGAAGTGACGAAGGCGATCAGCCCTCCGGCCACCAGCCCGCCGCCGATGAGCGGCAGCGTCACGCGGAGAAAAGTTCTCAGGCGGTTCGCGCCGAGATTCTGCGCCGACTCCTCCAGGCTGACGTGGACCTGTTGCAGCGCGGCGTAACAGGCGCGGACGGTGTACGGCAGCCGGCGCGCGGCGTAAACGATGACGAGAACGAACCAGGTGGAAGTCAGCGGCTTGCCGACGCCGGGAAAATCCCAGCCGTGAAAAACTCGGATGTAACCGACCGCGAGCACGACGCCGGGAACGGCCAGCGGCAGCGTGGCAAGCGCGTCGAGCAGATTTCTTCCCCACAACCGGCTGCGCAAAAGAAGAAACGCGATCGCCGCGCCGAGAATCACGTCGAAGCCGGCGGCGAGCCCGCTGTAGAGCAGCGTGTTTTTTATGAAGTGCGGCACGCGGAAAAGAATCTCGGTGTAATTATCCAGAGTAAACCGGGTGGGAAGAACCGAATAGCTCCACACTTTCGACAACGAGAGCAGAAAAATTCCCGCATGCGGCAGCAACGCCGCGGCGAGAGCCAGCGCGCTGAAGAGAAGGACGAAGAAGAGTTTCTTTCCAGCGATCCGGCGGCTCGCGTCCCTGCCGCCCTGGACCGTGGCGTATTCCGCCAGGCCGAGATATTTCCGCGCCGCGAAGAGCGAGGCGAGCGAGAGAACGACCAGGACGACGCAGATGACGTAGCCGTCCGCGTCGTCGATGCCGATCGTCGTGATGCGGAGATAGGCCTGGGGCGCGAGGAGGTTCTTGTAATTCAACATCAGCGGCGTGCCGAGGTCGTCGATCGCGCGGATAAAAGTGAGCAGCGCGCCGGCGATGAAGCCGGGCAGCATGAGCGGCAGCGTGACGCGGCGAAAGAGCCTGAGACCGTGGCAGCCCATGCTCTGGGCCATCTCCTCCAGCGAGGCGTCGATGTTGGAGAGCGAGACGGCGGTGTTGAGCATGATGAAGGGAAAAAAATGCAGCGTCTGAACGAGAACGACACCGGTCAGGCCGTCCATGAAAGGAATCGTGAAGTCGAACCAGCGCATGAGCAGAAGATTGACCGCGCCGCTGCGGCCGAGGATTTGCTGGAAAGCGACCGCGCCGACGAACGGCGGCACGACCAGCGGCAGCGTGGCCAGCGTCTGCAAGAGGACTTTGCCGCGAAAATCGTAGCGCGCGATCACGTAGGCGAGCGGCACGGCAAGAAAGCTGCCGAAGATAACGACGAGAAAGCCGCTCCAGAGGCTGTTCCACAGCGCCTCGCGGAACAGCGGCCGGAGAAAAAAGTTTTGGAAGTGGATCAACGTAAAGCGGCTGTTCTCGTCGGCGAGCGCGACCCACAGGACGCGCGCTACCGGATACAGGACGAAAGCGAACAGCAGTACCAGCAGCGCCGCCATGAGCGCGCCCTGGAGCCAGTCAACGCGAACGGTCAGGCGAAGGGATGGAGCTGCTTCACTCTTGGCAGTCATTGGATAGATCTTGCAGAGACTCTTCGCTATCGCTCAGAGTGACATTCTTAGAGTGTCATCCTGAGTGAAACGAAGGATCTCTCCGAGTCTTGTCGCTGCCGGCTGACCGACGCCTCCTAGCGCGCCAGCCCAGCCGCCTTGTCCGCCAGCTCTTTGGCCTTGGCGTAGTTCGCCCGGGCGGCGTTTTCCCACTCGGTCTCCATCTGGGCCTTGAGTCCCGATTTCCCCTGGAAGCCTTTCACGATCTCTTTATCGCTCGCCTTTTTTTCGTCCATCGGCGCCTGCGCGGCGAGCTTTCGCGCCTCGGCAATCAGGCTGCGCGCCTCATCATTGATTTTCGGCGCTTTACTTTTCGCCGCCGCTTCTTCCGCCTTGTAAATCGCCGCCCAGGCGTCTTTTAATTCTTTGTGGCGAAAGGTGATGACGTGGTCGTAGAGCGAGTTGACGATGTCGCGCCGGCCGGAGGAGAGCTGGTCGTTGAAGTCCACGCCGCCCATTTTCGTCTTGAACGGATTCGGATAGTTCGCCGGCCCCTTGGCGTAGAGATCGGGCATGACGGGAAGGCGCGCGATGTCGGGCGAGAAGAGGAGCATCTGCCCCGGCTCGCTTAATAGATAGTTGACGAAAGTTTTTGCGCCCTCCATGTTGGGCGCGCCCTTGACGATCGCGACGCTCGCGGGCACGACGGACGTGAGCGAGGGATAGACGAAATCGACCGGCTGTCCGCTGGCGATGGCCGAGAGGCCGAAGAAGTCGATCACGACGCCGATGCCGTACTGCCCGCTGATCACCGCCTCCGGCACGCCGAAGCTGCGCTCGGTGATCGCGCCCATGTTGCCGCCGGCGTTCAAGAGAAGATTCCACCCTTTTTCCCAGCCGTACGCCTGGAGAATCGTCTCGATCGTGAGATGCGTGGTGCCGCTGCGCGACGGGGCGCTGATGACGAGATGGCCGTAATACTTCGCGCTCGCGAGATCGGTCCATTCCCTGGGCGCGGCGAGCTTGTTGGCCGAGAGATAATTTTTATTCCACATGAGGCCGTAGCCGCTGATCGCAAATCCGAAATAAGTCCCGTCGGCGTCGTGGATGGGGAAATTGCCGATCTTGGCCGGAATCTTCGCCATGATCTCCTTCGGCGGCGCGTACTTTTCCAGCAGGCCGTCGTTTTTCAGCGTCTGAAACGCGTCCGGCGCGCTGACCCAGAAGATGTCCGCCTCGGGCTTCGCCTTGGTCTCGCGCAAATACGTGACGCCGGCGTTGGTCTGCTTGCTGTTGATGACGACGGTGGTGCCGGGATATCTCGCCTCGAAAGCCTTTTTATAATTTTCAAACAGCTCCTTGGGAAACGAAGTGACGATCACGACCTCTTTGGCGTGGAGCGAACTCGCCGTCAGACACAGCGCGAACATCAACAGGTACAACGACCATCGTCTCATAGGACCTCCTTTACTTTTCGCGCTGTAGCTCACCACGAAGGCGGCGGCGGTGTCAAGCAACGGAAGATGAATTATCGGCCGGCAGCGCGGTAGCGACGCAAAGCGGAAAACGTGGTATTTTCAGAAACATGGAGATTCCGGACGCGACCAGGCCTCCCATACCTGCCGGCAGACCGATGCGTTTCTTCGCAGGGATCGCCTTGATCATCTTGAGCTTTCTGGTCTATCCGGCTTTTATCGTGATTCTATTTTTGCCGTTGTCGGCGCAGATGAAAGTCGCCGCCGTGGCAGCCGCCTCGATCGTAAGCTGGGCGGCTTTCAGCGCCGGAATCTTTCTCGCCGGCCGGCGAGGATACCATTGGTGCAAACAGCGGTGGAAGTCGAGGATCGGTCTCACTTCGACGCCCCAGCGTGGTAACGGTACGCCCGGCTCCGCCGCGTCGAGCCGGCGAGCTCGGAAAACAGCAGGCCGCGAAAGATCATCAGGAACGTTAGAAGAAGGCCGAAAATAGCAAAGAGAAAAAAGAAGCGGAAGAAAGACGGCAGGTACGCCGCCGGAACGTCCAGCCAACCCAACAACACATACGCCGCCGCGGTGATCGACACGTTGGGCGCGAACCATTCGATCCAGTTCTCGACGATGAACTCATAGCTCGCCGACAGCAGCGCGAGTCCCGAAACACGGCTTTGATAGATCAGCTCCGGTACCGGGTTCAGGATGACATAGAGAAGGAGCTGAATGAGTAAAACGATGAGCGGCCCTTCCTCCGTGGTGTAGGCAACTTGGCGGAAGAGCGTCATGGGAATCCACAGGATGAACGCGATGCCGAGAATCTCCCATAGATAGGCGGAAAAACCTTTGAAAAAATCGTTGAAATCGAACTTGCCCATCCGAACGACGTTCTCGATGAGAAACAACCCCGAGCTGCCGCAGGCCGCCGTCACCGCCGTCATAATAAATCCGCCGATCAAGCCCAACGGCGCAACGAGCGCCGCGGCGGCGGACAAGATCAAGCTATACGCCAGCGGCGCAAAGATGATGCCCCAGTTCGCCGCGAGCAGCTCGACGCCCCGGCGCAACGCGACGCGGTAAATCCACAACGTGGCTTTGACGGTTTCCATGAGCCGAAGTTCACCCTATATAGCAGCCGCTCCGGCCAAAAACAAAAAGGCCGTGTTGATCGGAAGAAAAGGGATCTCTTGCCCGGCGATTCCCGGTGCGTTAAGAATGGGCTTATCTCGAGTCTGCGAAGTCGTCGTCGCGGAGGTTACCGCCATGAAGACCAGAATCCTCGCCGGCGTTTCGGTCTTGCTGCTCTGCTTGACCGTCCTGCCGTTCAGAAGCGCCGGGGCCGCCACGTACATCGCCTATATCTCCGACTCGACCAGCTCGTCGGTGATCTACTGGCTGGCCAAGGATATAGGCCTCTATAAAAAGCACGGGCTCGACCTGGAGTTGATCTTCATCAACGGCAGCGTGCGCGGCATCCAGAGCATGATCGCCGGCGATCTCGGCTACAGCGGCGCCGTCGGCACCGCGGTCATCAACGCCAAGCTCGCCGGCGGCGACGTCGCGATCATCCAGAGCCAGATGAACACGCTGCCCTATTTCATCGTGGGAAATCCCAACATCAAATCGCCCGAGCAACTGAGAGGCAGGTCCGCGGCGGTGCATATTCCGGGGACCTCGGCGGATTTCGCTCTGCGGCTGGCGCTGACCAAAGTCGGAGTCGCTTACAAAGACATCAAAGCGGTCACGGTGGGCGGCGGCCCCGCGCGGCTTGCCGCGACGATGACCGGGCAATTGGACTTTACCGTCGTCACCGAGGGAGAGAAGATCCAGGCTGAAAAAGCCGGGCTCAGAACGATCATCGACATGACCAAAATGAAAGTCCCGTTTCAGTTCAACTGCAGCGTGACGACGCGAAAAAAAATCCGGGAAAATCCCGACGAGGCGCGGCGCGTGGTCCTGGCCATGACCGAATCGACGCATTTCTTCAAAACGCACAAAGAACAGTCGATCAAAGTGATGCAGAAATATACCCGCGGGCTCAGCCGCGACGTGTTGGACGGCGCGTACGCGGCCAACGCCGAGCTGCTGGTCGACGACGGTTACCCGACGCTGGAAGGATTGAAGCAGACGCTGGAGATTTAAGCCTTGACCGACCCGAGGGCGGCCAAAGCCAAGGTCGAGGATTTCGTCGAGCTGCGTTTTGTGGACGAAGTCAGAAAGAGCGGATTTGTGGAGAAGCTCAGATAAAAAATTCCGGCGCAGCCTCTTCGTTGATTTCAATTCTGGGACAGGTCTCGACTAAGCGAAAAGCGTTCTCCAGGAGACGCTCGAAGGCAAATGGGCGACGTCGCAGCGAATGCGGGAAAAGTCGGCCTTACCGGGGTCGTAGACGAGACCCGGCGGCGGTTTGCCCGCTTCGACGTCTTTCACCGCCTTCAGCAAGAACCGGCGCACCTGGATAATGTACGAGTCGCTCACTCCGAGGTGCTCTCTGGTACGGTCCACGATCGGCCCCATGCTCTCGGTCGCGCACGCGTCCTGGTTTAGGAACTCTTCCATCCCGGTAAAATTGACCGTCCTCTGAGCCTCCCGGTCCTGGAGATAGTTGTTGCGGAGGTTGCGAATCTTTTTGTAATCGGGGCCGACGAAATCGCGCTTCGACGAATCTTCTTTCGTAATCGGCCGCGACCATTTGAAAAAGAAATCGTATCTCCAGGTATTCCGGTCGTCGGATGGAACCTGGTAAACGGCTTTGAAACCGTCGAGTTTCCCGTCGATCAGGCGGCCGACCGGAACGCAGCCGATAAACGGCATGACGAATTGCGAGATGCGGACGTAATTCTTGTCGGCGCCCATCTTCCTGATGGCGGCGACCCGGAAGCCGAACTCCATCTCGTCGATCTCGAATTCGGGCGACTGATCTTCGTACGCGAGAAAATCTCTGCGCTCGTCCGGCTTGAATATCCGATGGAGAAAATTCAGATGGGAAGAATCGCAGTCGCCATCCAAGGCTTGGAGATAATTACACTCCAAGAGACTCTTCGCTATGTAGATCTGATTCTGCGGCACGCCGAGCCAGGCGTAAGTCGGGAATATGGGCATCTTGTCTTTCGGTCCCATATAAGCGAACACCATGCCCCCCGCCTCGACACACGGGTAAGCGGTATGATGGACCTTGTTTTTCAGCGTGCTGTCGGGAGGCTCGGCGGGTGTATCCAGCACATTGCCCTCGACGTCGTATTTCCAGCCGTGATAGACGCACCTCAAACCGCACTCTTCGTTGCGCCCGTAAAACAGCGACGTGCCTCGATGCGAGCAGTGCTCGTCCAAGAGGCCGATCCTTCCCTGCGTGTCGCGAAAGGCGACCAGGTCCTCGCCGAGAAGTCTCACCCGCACGGGAGGGCAATCGGGCGCGGGAATTTCTTCCGCCAGCAGAGCGGGAGTCCAGTATCGCCTGAGTAGATTTCCCATCGGGCTGCCGGGATCGACTCGCGTCAGCAGTTCGTTTTCTTCTCTGGAGAGCATCGTTCTCCTCCCTATCTCGATTTCCGGGACAAAATTTCCTTGAGCAACTTGGTGGCCTCCGCCGTCTCTTGATCCACCGCCGGTCCGTTTTCCCAATAGATTGCGTCTTCCTTCAAGCGGTACTCGGGCTTGATGACGTCTTTAGGAATATCCATTCTCCTCGAGTTCGCGTTTTGCTGTCCGGACTTGACGGAGTACTCCTGAAAAAGTGTCTGTCCTTCCCGGGAGAGAAACCAGTTGAGAAAGATGCGCGCGGCATTGGGATGCGGCGCCGGGGCGATCAGGCTGACGACACCCTGTCCTCCGGCGACGTAATCGCCTTCCTTGAGCGTATGCTTGATCATCTCTACGGGTAGGCCCTGGTCCCTACCGCGCTCTCAGTGTCATTGCAGGCAATGCAGAGAGCGGCCTTGCCTGCCAGCCAATCGACCACCTGCCGATGATTGCGGCTAAGCGTAATCTCCATTTCGCCGAAGAGCTTGTTCATGAACTCAGGACCCAGGGATGAATTCTTGTACATGTACCAGAGGGCATTGCGTGCGGTGCCCGCAATGGAGGGATCGTAGCCTAGAATCTGGCCCTTCCATTTCGGTTGCGTGAGGTCCCACCATGATTTGATGTCGTCCGCTTTCGCCCTCTGCGTATTATAGGAGACGTAAAGCCCTCGATGACCCTGGAAGACGAATGAGTGATGGGTCTCGGGATCGATAAAACGGTGCTTCCCCTTGAACCATTTCGACTCGTCTTTAACCTCCGGCAGTATGAAAGCGCCCGGCATCGGCGCGAGAGCTCTTGCCGGATATAAAACGGAAACGTGAGTCCCCTGTCCGGCGATATAGAGATCCGCTTGATATTTTCCGGCTCGCCGCTCCGCCATGAGCCGCGAGGAAAGATCGGGGCCGCTCGGACCGTCCACCAAAGACAGCTTGATTTTGGGATAGGCTTTGCGAAAATGCTCGACCGTAAACCTGGGATAGTCGACCACGTAGACCGCAACCTCGCCCTCGGTCTCGGCCGCCTTCAAGGTTTTTCCCCATTCGACTTGCCAGGCCGCCTTGGACTCTTCCGCTCGCGCAATTCCACGGCCCACCCACGAGCAGAGCAGTGCGAGACTCAAGCCGAAAAAAAAGAGTTGCTTTGCCCTCGAACAAAACATTGCGCTGCTCCGCGCGGTATTTGAGTGCGGGAATTTCTGCGACAATATATAGCAATTACGATTGATGTGAGGCAACAGACACGGGAAAAATCGCCGAACTGCTCGTCGACGACGGTTACCTGACGCTGGAAGGGTTGAAGCAGACGCTGGAGATTCAAGCCTTGACCGACCCGAGAGCCGCCAAGGCCAAGGCGGAGGATTTTGTCGAATTGCGCTTCGTGGAGGAAGTCAGGAAGAGCGGTTTCGTTGAGAAGCTGAGGTGAAAAAAGTATCGGCGATTCTTCTTGCTCACCCCTGACTGTCTTTCCACACATCCTCTTTCTTTTTCGTGCCTCTGAGCGACAACCCCTCCTGCTGATTCTGGTAGCGCGAGAGGCTGTAAAGCTCTTTTTTGTGAAGCTGCCCGTTCTCGTCCTCGTATTCGAATGCGATCTTGCGCTCGTCTTTGAAAAGCTTGACCAGGCGCCCTTTCTTTTCGTCCACCACCCTGCCGACCGTCCGCAGCGATTCCGGCAGAGAGGAAGCGTCGGGAGTTCCCGAGACCCCTGTTTGGCGGGCCGCGCCCAGTTCATCCAACCGGGTGATATCCAACGGGGGTAACGGCACGCAAAGGTCTGCCGTGAAGATTCTTTGCCTGCGCCGAAACCAATACCTCGGGCGTAAAAAACGCCGTCCAGGACCGTAATCTCCAGAGATTCGATCAACAGGCCGGTCAGGTTCTGCCCGATCGCGCGGAGCGCGACGGCATGCTCGAGCCCGTCCCCGGTTCGTTTCGCCAAATCTGTCTGTAGCCGAAACATAAATATATAGATCGACCTATGCGGTCATTCCTTTAGGGATGTTTTCGCTCCGGTGGGGGGTTCTACGGTTGACACTCTGCTGGAGTTTTTACTAGCATCCCCGCCAGGTCGAGAAAGCGCCGATCGCAAACGGCATCGATTAAGAAAAGGACTGTCCCATGCTCACCCAAGAAGAAAATGAGCTGCTCACGCGCGTCGGCCGCGGAACTCCGGGCGGCGAACTCCTCAGGCGCTACTGGCACGTCGTCGCGGCGGCGGCGGAGATCACGGAAGAAAAACCAAAAAAGAAAGTCAGAGTGCTAGGCGAGGATTTAGTGCTGTATCGAGATCGCAGCGGGACCTACGGTCTCGTCGCGGAGCACTGCGCGCACCGCGGCGCGTCGCTCTACTACGGATTTGTCGAAGACGACGGCATCCGCTGTGCCTATCACGGCTGGAAGTACGACGCCTGCGGCAATTGTCTGGAGCAGCCGTTCGAAAGTCCGGAGGCCGACTTCAAGGACAAAATCTCGCAGCCGGCCTACCCCGTGGAAAAATTAGCCGGGCTCTTGTTCGCCTATCTAGGCCCGCCGGAGAAAAAACCGCTGCTGCCCAAGTGGGATATTCTCACCCGGCGAGATGGAGTGCGGCGGCTGGAGATCTATCAGGTATTGGAATGCAACTGGCTGCAGGCGATGGAGAACTCGGTCGATCCCGTTCATACCTATTATCTCCACGCCCACACGCTACGACTGAGGGGCACTAGCCAAGGGGCCTATTACTATCGGCCGGTGGAGAAACTCGAGTTCGAAGTGGAGGTGCATCCTGCGTGGGTAGGAATTCAGAAGCGAAGGTTTTTTGCCGGCGAGGCGGGCCCGGTCGAGGCGCCGCACCCGCTGATCTTCCCGAACATGCTCCTAGTTCCCGCCACGAACAGCTACAACATGCATTTCCGCACGCCGGTCGACGATTATAATACGCAGATCTTTCACGTGCGCTTCAATCCGACCAAGGACGGTAACGCCGTCGAGCAACCTGAAATTCCGCCGGCGCAGTTCGTCAGCACCAGGAACGAGGCCGGAGAGTTTCACATGGAAAATTTTCCCAGCCAGGACCAGATGGCCTGGGAGACGCAAGGCGGGGTCGCCAATCGTCCCAACGAGCATCTGGGCGAATCGGATCGCGGTGTCACCCTGTTCCGAAAATTGCTGCGCGATCAGCTGCGCGCGGTAGAGAACGGCGGCGACCCGCTCGGCATCAATCGAGATCCGAAAAAAGACGAAGTCATTCGTCTCATCCCCGAAGGCTACACCGCGTTTTCGGAAAGACCTGGCCAAGACGACTGAACGCAGAACGTGATTGTGGTTCGTGCTCGAATGAAATTGCTATTTTGTCTTTGCATCCTTTTGTTGACCGGAACCAGCGGCCTGGCCGCGGAATCGAAGCCGGCCTGGCAAGTGGAGTGGGAAAAGACGGTTGCCGCAGCCGAAAAGGAGGGCCAGCTCACCATTTATATCTTCGACGCCGGCCCCGTCACAGTCGAGACCGTCCAGGCTTTCGAAAAATCCTACCCGAAGATTAAGGTGAACCAGCTTCGAGCGCGCGGCAGCGATCTCGGGCCGCGCATCATGGCGGAGCGCAGGGCGGGAAAATACCTCGTGGATGTTTTCACCGGCGGCAAAGGAACGGCGCACGCGACGCTCTACATCGGGAAGACTCTGGAGGCGATCAAGCCGCTGCTGATTCTGCCCGAGGTGTTGGACGAGACGAAATGGTGGCAGGGACGGCACAAGTACGTGGACCCCGAAGCGAAATACATTTTTTCTTTCGTCGGCAACGGCGGCGGCGTCAACATCAACTACAACAAACAGCTCGTGAACCCCAAAGAGTTCAACTCTTACTGGGATCTCCTCAACCCGAAATGGAAAGGCAAAATCGTGGCCACCGATCCGCGCACGCGCGGGATGGACACGCCGGTTTTGTTTTTCTACTACAATTCCAAGCTCGGCCCGGAATTCATGCGGCGGCTCTACGGCGAGATGGACGTCACGATCGCCCGCGACTACCGCCAGCCCGTAGACTGGCTCGCGACGGGAAAGTTTTCTCTTTGCATTCCGTGCGTGAGCGACGAGATGGACGGCGCGATGCGGCAAGAGCTGCCGGTGGCGCAGATTTTTAACTTGAAGGAAGGCGGCACTCTGACCTCCTCGGGCGGCACGCTGAGTCTTATGAATCAGGCGCCGCATCCGAGCGCCGCCAAAGTTTTTATCAACTGGCTGCTCTCGCGCGACGGACAAACCCAGGTCCAGAAAGGCCGCAAGGACCGCCCGGGCACCGGCTCGAACTCGCTTCGGATCGACATTCCTAAAAACGACGTGCCGGAAGAGAACGTGAGACGGGACGGCGTCGAATATTTCGACGGCGACGACGACAGATTTTCCGACCGGCGGCCGGCGGATAAATTATTGAATGAGATCTTGGGCAAGTCGGGCAAATAAGCTCGGCTAAAATGAAACATCACCCCGCCAGTTCTCTTGCCGCTTTGTTCGTTCTATGGACAGCCACAGCCGCCGTCGCTGCAGAAACGCGAAGCGAATGGGAGAACCTGGTCGCGGCGGCGGAAAAAGAGGGCCAGCTTGTCGTCTATACGGGCGGGGAGGCGTCCGAGACCAAAATTGAAGAAGCTTTTCAGAGCGCTTACCCGAAGATCAAAGTCACCACGCTCACCGGGCGCGGCTCGCAGCTCGGGCCCAGAATCATCGCCGAGAGAAGAGCGGAAAAATATCTGGTGGACTTTTTCATCGGCGGCAAGGGAACCGCTTATGCAGTTCTCTATCCGGCTAAGGTCCTGGCCCCGATCCAGCCGCTCCCCGTCCTACCCGAAATTTTGGATCAATCCAAATGGTGGCAAGGCAAGCACAAATACGCCGACGCGGAGGGAAAGTACATCTTCGTCTTCGTCGGCAGCGGCAGCGTCGTCGAGATTCGCTACAACACCAAGCTCGTAAACCCGAAGGAGTTCGCGACCTATTGGGACCTGTTGAATCCCAAATGGAAGGGAAAAATCACCGGCACCGATCCGAGAATGGGCGGGATGGACAGTCTCGTCCTGTTTTTCTACTACCACCCCAGGCTCGGCCCTGAGTTCATGCGCCGACTCTACGGTGATATGGATGTCACGATCGCGCGCGACTACCGCCAGCCGATCGATTGGTTGGCCGCGGGAAAATTCGCCATCTGCATGCCGTGCAACAGTCGCGAGACAAGGAATGCGATCAAACAAGGTTTGCCCATCGGACAAATCGTCGAGTTGAAGGAAGGCGGCACCATGACCTCGGGCGGCGGCACGATCAGCCTGATCGATAAAGCGCCGCATCCCAACGCGGCAAAGCTCTTTGTGAACTGGCTTCTCTCGCGCGAGGGCCAGCTCGAGTTTCAGCGGCGCAACGGTTCGGACTCGCTGAGAATCGATATTCCCAAGCAGAACGTGCTTCCGGAAAACCGCCGGCTCGACGGCGTGGATTACTTCGACGGCGACGATCCTAAATTTTCCGACCGCCGCCCGGCGGATAAGTTGCTAAATGAAATCTTCTCGAAAACGCCGAGACAGTAGCTGCGCCGGACGTTCAGAACCGCGATGGGGAAACTGCAATTTAGAGAAGACGGTCTTGCTTCCGGCGCGATGAAATTGTGTCAATGGCAGAAGGGCAAATTAGAGATCGTCTACCCGGATTCCGAGCGGACGGCGGCGCCTGTCGCTTAACTCTTACTGTCGTCCCAAATATCCTTCTTCTTGTCCCTGAGCGACAACCTTTCCTGCTGGCTTTTATAGACCGAAAGGCCGAGGTATTCCTGTCTCTGGGCCTGGCCCTTCTCGTCCTTATACACGAGCGTGAACTAGCGCTCGCCTTTGGAGAGCTTGATCAATTGTCCTCGACTCGAATCCAGCGCCCTGCCGATGGTGCGCAGCGATTCCGCCAACGAGGAGGCATCGGGAGTATTGACGGCGCCGGTTTGCCGTTTCCGACCCAGCTTGTGCAACCGGCGGATATCCTCCGCGCTGTACCTGCGCGCAAACGACTCCCGCGCCGGTTCCTTGCCCGTCCGCTCGCCCCGTCTGGCCGCAAGGCCAAACCCTTGCGCCACAAAAGCGTTGCCCTCGAAAGTTATTTCCAGCGATTCGATCAAGAGCGCCGCGAGATCCTGACCGACCGTGCGCAACGCGACCTCGTATGTAATTCCGGCGATACCCCGGCCGGTCGAAGTGTCACCCAAAATCCGCATCACACCGCTCCACGACTCCGTTTGACGATACTATCAAACTACCCGTCATTATCCGGCTGAGGTGAACCGGTCGCGTCCGAGATTCGAATCGGAGATATGACTGGATCGAGAAAATCCAGCCGAAGCGCGCTAACAAAATAGGAATGTCCTTAAGATAAGGCCATCCGATACAAAGAGTCAACAAAAAACCGCGCGGGTTGCGAGGCGCGAGTTTCTAAATTAGATCGAGACTCTTTGCTTTGCTCAGAGGACAAGAGGAGTGAGCCGTCGGCCTTATCGTCATCCTGAGCCCTTCGGCTGCGCTAGGGTAAACTGCGCGAAGGATCTATCCCCTCTCTCGCCTGTCGTCTCTCGCCTATTGCAGAGTCTCAGCCAAAAATTTCAGCACCGGTTTCGGATCCCGGAAACCGATCAAGCGGTAGTTGCGTCCGGGCATTCGCTTCGCGTCGGGCAGCACGTCGTCTTTGGGAATGTCGATTCTCATCGAATCGGAGCCTTCCACGACGACCTTGTTCATCACTCTTTGCCAGAGGATCTGTCCCTGGCGCGAGAGAAACCAGTTGACGAAAACTTTCGCCGCGTTGGGATGCGGCGCCTTGTTCAAGAACGCCAGCACGCTGCTGCTGCCGCCGCCGATCTCGTTCGCGCCTTCTTTCAAGGATAACGGATCGACTTCGCCCACGGGCAATCCTTGCTTGATCGCCATCTCGGTGTCCCGGCAAGCGAAGCAGATGTAATACTTGCCGGATGAAAGCCAGTCCGTTCCCTGCCGCCGGTTGCCGGAGATCGCCACGTCCATCTCGGTGAAGAGCCGCTTTAAAAATTCCGGCCCGATATCCGGGTCGTTGAACAGAGACGTGGAGGCGTTGAGCCCCAGGCTGCTGGACTTGGGGTCCATGAAAAGAATTTTTCCCTTCCACTTGGGCTGCAAGAGGTCCCAGTAGGATTTGAATTCCGCGGCGTTCACGTACCGGGTGTTTACGTAGATGGTCGCGCCGCCGGAGACGCTGCCTTCGAATAAAAATAAATAGCGGTTGTCGGGATCGGCGTAAATGTGTTTACCGGTGAACCATTTCGAGGCGTCCGTTATCTCCGGGAAGAGAAACAGCGGCGTGATCGGGTCCAGGGCTTTGCTGAGATATAGAACGCGGTACGGCGTGGTCGGCCCGCCGGCGTAGAGATCGACGAGGAACTTGCCGGCCCGCCGCTCCGCCAAAATGCGCGCTCCAAGCTCGCTGCCGTGGCCGCCCGCCGTCGTGACTTTGATTTCCGGATAATCCTTGTTGAACGCTTTGAGAATTTCGGGGTGGGTGATCTCCTCGCCGCCGTAATTTACCAGTTGGCCTTCCTTCTTCGCCGCTTGAACGGATTTTTCCCATTCGACTTGCCAGGCGGGCTTATCCTCCGCGGCGTGCAGCAGTAAAAGCGGAAAACAAATCGACAGCAGTGAAAGGACCAGGCCGGGACAAAGGCGTGTCATAGCGACCTCCTTTGCGTACGATGCCAACCGCATACTGCAAAGCCACGGTCGCGTCAAGCGTCAGGCGAGAGGCAAAAACAAATGCGTGCTTTGCGGCCGGTCAGAAAGAGCCTGACCTGAGCTTAGTCGAAGGTTCCCAGCTACAAGGCGCGCGAGAAAGACGAGCGGAGGCGTACTTTTTTCAGTACGTCGAGCGAGTCTTTTGAAGCGCAACGCCGTAGATGGGCCTTTATGGCCGGCCGTTTATTTCTATCAGGATCGCCTCGGGATCCGCGCCATACCGCCACGGCAGGCCGACGCTCCCGAGCCCGCGCGAGACGACGATAAGAGAAGAATGGAACGCGTAGGCGCCCTCGTCGAGACAGTATTTGCTCTGGCGCACGAGCGGCGGGCCGTTCTTGAAACGAATTTGACCGCCGTGCGTGTGGCCGGAGAGCGTCAGTGAAACGCCGCGCGCTTCGGCTTCGTAAAAGGAATCGGGGTTATGCGCCAGGAGAAGATCGGGCGGGCCGTATTCGGATAAAAGCCGGTCCCAATCGGGCTTTCCCAAGATGCGGTCGTCGATGCCGCCGAGAACAAATTTGCCGCCCCCATGCGCCAGTACCACCGACTGGTTCTTGAGAGTCGTTACTCCGATCGAGCTGAAACGGCTGCGGATCGCCGCGGCATCGCCGAAATAATCGTGGTTGCCGTGGCAATACCAGGCGCCGAGCGGCGCGCGTGCGAGCGGCGCCAGCGCGGGGAGAAAGTCGTCGAGGTCGCTTGCCTCGGCCGTGACGGCGTCGCCCGCCACGGCGACGAGGTCGGGCCGGAGCTCCATCAACGAGACGACGATCTCCGTCAGGATTTCCGGCTTGAGAAACACGCCGGTATGAATGTCGGATAACAACAGCACTTTGAGCGGCGCCATATCTCTCGGCCAGCGCGCCGGAGCGAGCGTGATCTCGGCCAGACAAAAACGGCGCGGGAGAAGCCAGGAGTAAGGATGCCAGAGGCCGAGCAGATGGGGAAAAACGAAGCGCGACACCAGAAAGTCGATCTCGCGCTCGAATAACTTGAAGAGACCCTTGTTCGGATCGAGCCAACGGCGCTCTTTACCGGTCATGCGCCGCGGCGGATTCAGTTGCCGTCTTCTCTCAATCAATAGTACGCGTCACCGTTTCTACGATGGTGTAATTTATTCCGTTGTAGTGTTCTTGCTTGTAGGCCGTTCAAAAGGTCTCAGATGCGAGGCGCGCGAAAAAGACGAGCAGAGGCGTACTTTTTTCAGTACGTCGAGCGAGTCTTTTGAGTGCAACGAAGCAGGTGAGCCTTTTCAACGGCCTTCTCCCTATTTGTAGAGTCCGTCGATGAAGCCCGACTGATCGAGCGCTCGTAAGTAGTGCGTGTCCCATAGCGCCAGCGGGCTGAACGCTTTCGCCTCGGGAATTTTCATCAGGCAAAGCTCGTAGGCGTTCGCCACCGCGTCCAGCGCTGGATACGGCTTGATCGGCATTCGCGCCAGGCTCTCGTAGCGGACCGAGCCGGCTTCGGGCTCGCGTTTTCTGAGGCCGTCGAGAATGCGTTCGGTTTCTTCGCGGCGCGTGCGCGCGAAGTGGATGCCCATGACGACGGCTTTGACCATTCTCTCACCGAGACGGTCTTTGCGCTCGAGCACGGTGATGGCAGTCGTCATCGTCGGTCCGTTGATCATCGGCAACGGATCGGGCTGAAAGACATGCAAGCCGGCTTCCTCGTACTGGGCGGTGCTGCCGGTAATCAAGGCCGCGTCGGCCTTGCCCGAAGTGAGGAGCTCGAACTGTTGCTTCCTGAACGCCGGCGTTATGTCGTCGCCGATCTCGACCCACTGGACGTCGTTGAGCTTGAGTCCGGCGCGGATGATGTAAAGCGCGTGGTTGCCGCGGAGGTGGTTGAAACCGGCGACGCGGCCTTCGAACGCCAGGTCAACAACCTTTTTCCCGCGTAGCTCCGCGAACGAGCGGACCGGCTCGCGCGAGACCAGCCGGTCGCGCACGCTGTTGCTCGGCGACGCGAGGCAAACGATCGGCTTCCCCTGGCCGACCAGCGCGTAGGGCGTGATGTGATTGCCGGAGATGAAATCGATTTTGCCGTCGAACAGAGCGCCCTCCGCCTCCGGCGGGCTCGCGCAAAACTCCATCCCGCGCATCTTGATGCCGACCTTCTCCCAGATCCCCGCCTTGTCCAGCACCTCCCAGATCGGCAAATGCGAATAGGCGCGAAAATATCCGCGAATCTCAACCGGCTCGTAATCTTGCATTGCGATTTCCTCCGAAGAAGTTACAGCAGCATAACCAACGCTCTGTAACTTAGGGCAGATTGAGGACGAACGTCAAGGCAAACGCAGGCGAGGGAATCTTTTTCGGCCGAGCGCTAAGAAGGCCCGCTGAGCTTATCGTACAAGGACAAGTATTCCTTTGCCGACTTCTCCCAGGAAAAGTCGCAGGCCATGCCGTTGGCGATTACTCTCCGCCAGGCTTTTTTGTCACCATAAACGGCGCTCGCTCTCTTGACCGCCTCGATCAAGGCCGGCGCGGTGTACGGGGTAAATTTAAACCCATTTCCCACTCCGGCGATCGGATCGTAATCTTCGATCGTGTCGTCAAGGCCTCCGGTCGCGCGCACGATCGGAACCGTCCCGTACTTGAGGCTGAAGATCTGATTGAGCCCGCACGGCTCGTATTTGGACGGCATCAAAAACATATCGGCGCCGGCCTCGACCTTATGCGCCAGCGCATTGTCGAACCCGATCTTGACGCCGATCTTTCCCGGGTGCGCGCCGGGCAACTGCGCGAGAAGAACCTCATATTTCCGGTCGCCGGCGCCGAGAATGACGATCTGTAAACCCATCCGACAAAGGTCCTCCACGCTTTCGAGAAAGATGTCCAAGCCCTTTTGATCCACCAGACGGGAGACGACCCCGATCAACGGCGTTGCGGCTCTCCGAGGAAGCCGGTAAATCTCCTGGATATCGTTCTTGCAAATCTTCTTGCCGCTGAGATCGCGGGGGCCGTAATTTTTCTTGATGTGCGGATCGGTCTCGGGATTCCATTCGCGGTAATCCACGCCGTTTAGAATCCCGTAAAGGTCGCGCTCGCGGTCGCGCAGAACGCCATCGAGCCCGCAGCCGTATTGCGGAGTCAAAATCTCCCTGGCGTACTTGCGGCTCACGGTCGTGAGCGCGTCAGCAAATAGAATTCCGCCTTTGAGTGGATTGACGCGGCCGTAGAACTCCAGATATGGCGGCGCAAAGTACCGCGCGTCGAGATTCAACAGGCTCCAGGCCGAGAAGGGAAAAGTTCCCTGATAGGCCAGATTGTGGATCGTAAAAACGGTCTTGCACTTTTGGGCGCCGGGCCGGGAGGCCGCGTCGAGTTTTTTGAGCGTCGGAACCAGCGCCGTTTGCCAGTCGTGACAATGGATCAGGTCCCAAGGGCCGGTCGTTTGCGCCAGATGGATCACGGCCTTGGAAAAAAACGCGAATCTCTCGGCGTTGTCCGGGTAATCTCCTTGCGGCGTGCCGTAAAAATGCGGCCGGCGAAAATAACGGTCTTCACGGATCAAGTAAGCCGGGACTCCGCCGTCTAAGGTTGTCTTTAAAACTTTGCCTTTAACGCAATCTTTCCCGAGCTCGGCCTCGACTTCGATTCCGGTTTCTTCCAAAGAGAAGCCGCCTTCCAGAATGGATTGATAGGCGGGGAGAACGACGGCCGATTCGGTCCCGAGCCCGGCCAGGGCGGCGCAGAGAGCGCCGACGACGTCGCCCAGCCCGCCGGTCTTCGCCAGCGGAACGCACTCCGATGCGGCCATGAGAATCTTCATGTCGGGCCAAAATGCCTTCGCGGCGATGTCCGCCAAGGAAGGGAATTTTTTACGGCACGATCTCCCGCAGGGACTGGGCGGCCAACTCGGGCGGCATGGGGTTGATGTAAAAGCCCGTGCCCCATTCGAAGCCTGCCACTTGGGTCAGCTTCGGCATCACTTCGATGTGCCAGTGAAAGTGGCCGTTGTCCATTTCCTGAAATGGCATCGAGTGGATGAGGTAGTTCAAAGGCGGATCGTTCAACGTCCGGTTGAGCCGTATCAGAGTCTCTCTTAGCGCGCGCGCCAGATCGACGTACTCCAGCTTGGTCGCGTGCTCGAAGTAGGACGAATGTTTCTTGGGCAAAATCCACGTCTCGAAAGGAAAGCGCGGCGCGAAGGGACAGATGACGACGAAGCTGTCGTTCTCGGCGACGATCCTCGTCCGGTCTTCGATTTCCTGGCGCACGATGTCGCAGTAGATGCAGCGCTCTTTGTATTTGAAATACTCCCCCGCGCCGACCAGCTCGTCGGTGACGTTGCGCGGGACGATCGGCAGCGCGATCAACTGCGAATGGGTGTGCTCCATGGTGGCGCCGGCGTCCGCGCCCTGATTTTTGAAAATCAGAACGTAGCGGAACCGCTTGTCTTCTCTCAAGTCCAGGATGCGGTCGCGATAGGCCCAGAGCAGCTCTTCGAATTGCTTGTCGCCCAAATTCCCCGCGTTCACTTCGTGCTTGGGCGTCTCGATGATCACTTCGTGCGCGCCGACGCCGTTCATGAGATCGTAGACCCCTTCGCCGCGCCGGTCGAGATTGCCCTCGATCATCAATGCGGGGAACTTATTGGGAACGACACGCAGCGTCCAGCCAGGACCGTCCCGCTGGGATCCGCCCGGCCGGTAGGCCGATATTTCCGGCGGCGTCTGGCTTTCGTTTCCTTCGCAGAACGGACAGGGACCGCTGCGGGGAGGCGTTTTGCTGTGCTCGTAATGGGGTCTTTTAGCGCGCTCGGTAGAAATAATCACCCAGCGGCCGATCACGGGATCTTTTCTGAGTTCCGGCATAGTGTTGTGAAAGAATGATTATTTCATTTCCCGTGAAATTTGTCCATCAGGGCCGTCAGTGGCATCTGAAATAGGATCGTGCGATTCTCCCCGTGAGCATGCCAGCGCGCGCCCACGATGCCGTAGTGATCGGCTCCGGTCCCAACGGACTGGCCGCCGCAATCGTTCTCGCCGAGGCCGGCTGGCCGGTCGTCGTGTACGAGGCGGAATCTACGTACGGCGGCGGCGCGAGATCGGCCGAGCTGACCGTGCCCGGCTTCGTGCACGACCTCTGCTCGGCGGTCCACCCGCTGGCGCTTGCTTCGCCCTGTTTTCGCAAACTGCCCCTGGCGGAATACGGCCTTCGATGGATTCAACCGCCGGCGCCTCTGGCTCATCCGCTGGACGACGGCTCGGCAATCCTGCTCGAGCGCTCTTGGGAAAAAACCTGCGCGCAATTGGGCGAGGACGCGGCGGCATACCGGAGATTGCTGGGCCCGGTGACTGACAATTGGGAAACTCTCCTCGCCGACTTTTTAGCGCCGCCCCATTTTCCTTCACATCCTTTCAAGCTTTTCTCTTTCGGCTTGCGCGCGCTGGGCTCGGCCCGGAAAATCGCAGAAAAATTCTTCACGGGACATCGCGCCCGCGCTCTGTTCGCCGGGCTCGCGGCGCATTCGATGCTGCCGCTGGAATATTCCATGACGGCGGGCTTCGCATTGGTGCTGGGCGCGGCCGGCCACACCGTCGGCTGGCCGATACCCGAAGGCGGCTCGCAAAAGATCGCCGACGCTTTGGCGGGCTATCTGCAATCTTTGGGAGGCAAGATCGTCACGGGAACGCGCATCGAATCGCTCGACGATCTTCCGAACGTACGTGCGACGGTATGCGACTTGACGCCGCGCCAGTTGTTAAAAATCGCCGGGCCGCGACTGCCGGGAGGATTTCGCCGCCGGCTGGAGCGATATCGTTACGGCATGGGCGTCTTCAAGATCGATTGGGCGTTGAATGGCCCGATCCCATGGAGGAACGAAGCTTGCCGCCGCGCGGGCACGGTTCATCTGGGCGGGACGCTGGAAGAGATCTCGCTCTCCGAGCGCGCCGCGTGGGAAGGAAAGTCCTGCGACAAACCGTTTGTCCTGCTGGCGCAGCCGTCGCTCTTCGATCCGACGCGCGCTCCCGCCGGAAAACATACGGCATGGGGCTATTGCCACACGCCGAACGGCTCGACGGAAGACATGACCGAAAAAATAGAAAATCAGATCGAGCGATTCGCCCCGGGATTTCGCCACCGCGTGCTCTTGCGGAAAATTCATTCGCCTGCGGACTTGGAGAGTCATAATGCCAATCTCGTGGGCGGCGATATCAACGGCGGCGCAGCCACCGTGGGACAATTTTTTCTCCGTCCGACGGCGCGGTTTTACGGCACGCCGGTCGAAGGCTTGTATCTCTGCTCGGCCTCGACGCCGCCCGGCGGCGGCGTCCACGGCATGTGCGGTTATTTCGCGGCGCGCCGAGCCTTACGGGATCTCGCCTGAACATCACTAAGATGTTCTGGAAAATTCAGACCCAGCGCCTCGGCGCAGTTCCGATATACGGCCGAAGTGCCTCCGGAGAGAAAAAGTTTCCCGGGCGTCGTCGAGCGCATGCTCACTTCCCGCCACCCAACGACCCGTAATAACCCGCGATGCCGCCGAGAACGTACTGCACGGCAAGGGCAGCGAGAACAATTCCTAACACTCGAGTTATGATGTGCACCTTCCCTTCACCGAGTCGCGCCATCAGGCGCTCGTCGCAAACGCCCTAAGTCCGAACTGCTGCGAACTCTCGTCCATGCGGGAAAGAACGTAGCATATGCGATCCAGCGATGCAGCCGGCGATTTTTTTCGCTCGAAGCCGATTTCGTTATCGGGAGGATTTCAAGTAAGCGCCGGCCGCCCGCCGACAAAGGCTCCTCGCGCATGAAGTGCCCGACTATATCGAATTTACCGGCGTGCCACCGAAATCCGCGGAGCAGAGAAAATTGGCCAGACTTGGCCAATTTTGAGCTTATTTGTCGAACCTCCCTGACGCACCGGGTTGCCGGGATCGACGGGTCAAACCATGATCGCTGCACGCTGCCCATTTTAAGCCGGCCACCGTAGCCCCTGCCGTTCAAAATCTCGCCTGCGAGCGCAACCCACACTGCCTTGTACTGTTTTAAATACGCCCCGGCGTATTTTGTCTTTCAGATTAATGACTTGCCGGGTCCAAGTCGGTCAAATTTCTTCGCAATATCTCAATCACTCCCGGTGCGAACGGAAGTTCCGGTTCTCTCGGTGAATCCACAGATAGCAGAAGAGCAAAAAGCAGAGTCTAAGTGGGTAGAACGAACACTGCAGTCCTTGAGAGCTCCCACATAGATTGGCCTCCGCCTTGCTATCTCGTATCCCGGACAAAACCTGAGCACGGTTCCGTGCATAAGAATGGAAAAGTTATGAAGAAAATTCTCCTTTCGACAGTGCTTGCAGTCGCGATAGGACTCATTTGGCCTGCGGTTTCATTTGCGGTGCAAGCCACGCTTCTGGAAGACGCTTATATCGCTTCTAACAAGGCGACCAGCAAGTTCGGCAAGACCCCAACGATTTTAGTCAACCCGACTTCTAAAGGATTATTCCTGTTTGACCTCTCGTCGCTGCCCGCCGGCACCACGGGAGACGACGTAAAAAAGGCCACTCTCACGCTTTTTATAAGGGGCACGGTATGGGCGGGATCCTTTCAGATCGGGCGCGTGACGGGACCTTGGAATGAGTTAAGCGTCACGAATGCCACATTCCCCGGACTCGGCGTGACCGAGGTCACGGGAATTAACGTCGGAACCTTGGATGCCAACCAATTCATCAGCATCGATCTCACAACGCTGGTGCAAGATTGGGTCAATGGCGCGCCTAATTATGGTATTGCCCTCGTGTATGCCGGCGGCGGGGCACTCTTTGTAACTTTCGATTCTAAAGAGAGCGGAAAAAATTATGCCCAACTAGACATTACACTCGACCTTTCAGTATATGGCGTAGGCGCAACTGGACCGACAGGTCCAACGGGTGCTACTGGTTTCACTGGACCAACAGGAGTGACGGGTCCAACCGGTGCCACTGGTCCAACCGGCGCTGCCGGCCTGGCTGGCTCCACGGGTTCAACAGGTGCAACCGGACCCACTGGTCCAACGGGAGCGACTGGTCCCACTGGACCAACTGGCCTGACGGGAGCGTCTGGACCTACCGGAGCGACGGGTCCAACAGGTTCCACCGGTGTAAATGGAGCACAAGGCGGAGCGATAACGATTCAGTACACGTTTAGCACGACGACAGCCGACTTCGATCCGGGCAACGGTAATCTCCGCCTCGACAACGCAACGCAAAATTCCGCGACG
>CAZNES010000003.1:58409-116179 GCA_964572145.1 uncultured Syntrophobacteraceae bacterium | reverse complement strand
GATCTCAAATCTCAGATCTCAAATAGCAAATCTGAAATCTGAGATTTGAAATTTGAGATGCCGCCGTTGTTCGAGTCGGCAGGCAGCCCCGCGCCTAACGATCCGGCGCAATACGCGATAATTGAACGGTCCATGAATTCAGGCGGCCTGAGTGGGCCAGAGCGTGATCGAATCGGGATCGAGCTCGAGGTAGATCTTTTCCCCGGGCTTGAGCGGCTGCGAAGCCGGCGTGGTCAAGACGCGGCTCTCCGACCCGACGGCGACGGTATACTCGTAGCGGTCGCCGAGAAACTGGCTGGCCTGTAGAGTGACCGGAAGCACGTTGCGCTTTCCATCGACCGCTGAATTCGACAGCGCGATCTGCTCGGGCCGGATCGCCACCATCACTTCCCTGCCCGTCGTGCCGGCGCCCTCAAGAGCCGGACAGGAACCTCGGACGCGAAACGGCGGCGCGGCGAGATCTTTGAGCGTGACTTGGAATCCTTCGTCGTTCGCCTCTACGATCTTTCCGGTCAAGGCGAAAACCTTTCCCAAAAAGTCCCGCGCGAAGGGCGTCGTAGGCCGGTAATAGACCTCCTCGGGCGTGCCCAGTTGTTCGACCCTGCCACGGTTCATGATCGCAATGCGGTCCGAAAGGCTCAGCGCCTCCATCTGGTCGTGCGTGACGAATAGAACCGTGACGCCGACGCGGCGCTGCAGCGCCTTCAGCTCGCGCCTCATCTCTTCGCGCAGCTTGGCGTCGAGGTTCGAGAGCGGCTCGTCGAGTAGCAGGACCCGCGGGGAAAAAACCAACGCGCGCGCGAGCGCGACGCGCTGTTGTTGGCCGCCGGATAGCGCCGTCGCAGGCCGCTCTTCCAATCCCGCCAGTCCCACGAGCTCAAGCGACGCGAGGACTTTTTCACGGATCACCGGCCGCTTCATGCGGCGCAGCTTGAGCGGATAGGCGACATTCTCGAAAACGGTCATGTGCGGCCACAGCGCGTAGGATTGGAACACCATTCCCATGTCGCGCCGCTCCGGCTTGACGAAGATTCCTTGACGGTCGGAGACGATGCAGCGCTCTCCCAGGTAGATTTCTCCGGCGTCGGGTTTCTCCAGGCCGCCCACCATTCGGAGTGTCGTGGTCTTGCCGCAGCCGGAGGGGCCCAGCAGCGTGAAGAACTCGCCTTCGTTGATCTCCAGGCTCAGCCGGTCCACAGCCAGGACTTCGCCGAAGCGCTTGGTGAGATTTTCAATGCGAACAAAGCTCATCGCTTGCCGCCGCGTTTCGGCTACTCCGTGCGCAGTCCGACTTTCAATCCGAACGACCGGGCGATCAACGCCACGCCCAGGGTCAGCGTCATGATGAACACGACCGTGATGCTAGCAACCTCCCGGTGGCCGGCAAACACCTGATCGAGCGCAAGCAGGATAAGCGTCCGGGTTTCCGACGTTGCCAGCATAATGATGCTCGCTGCGTGCTGGGAGGCGAACATGAATTTGATCACGCCGATCATGACCATCGTCTGCGCCATCAGCGGCAGCACAATGCCGAAGTAAGTGCGCCAGAAGCCGGCGCCCGACATGCGCGACGCCTCTTCGAGCTCGCTGCCGAGCTGCACGAAGTTGGCCTTGAGGATTTGCGTGGAGAGCGTCACGCCGCCGAGAACATAGGCGACGACGATCAAGAAAATCGTTCCATAGAAAGGACGGAAAACCGGCGTGCCTAAAAACAGCCACAAAAGCCCCAATCCCGTCAGCACTCCGGGGATGGCCGACGGCAACCAGCAAATCGAATCCAACAGCGAGCGGCCGGGGAGCTTCGTGCGCACGATCACGTAGGCGATGAGCGAAAACAAAATCGCGCCGACCAGCGCCGCGCTCACCGCGACGATCAGCGTATTTTGCAGCGCCATCGTGAGCCGCGGATCGCCGAGGGCCATTTTCCAATACTCCACCGTCCAGGTTTTAGGCAGATGGAAAAAGCCGAAGCGCGTCATGAAGCTGCCGCCGAGGACGCTCAAGATCGGCACGAAGTCCAACACGAATACGATCAGCCCGACGAAAATCGTCGCCGGGTAGCGCCACGCGCCGAGATCGATGATCCTGGGTTTGTACTGGCCGGTTACCGTGGTGAACTTTCTCCTGTTGATCAGCCTGCGCTGCAGTGGAATAAAGGCGACGAGGAACAGAAGAATAATGCTCCCGAGCGCCGCCGCGTGACTGACCAGCGGCGGCTCTTGGCGCGCGAGATCGACGATCTTGGTCGAATATACGTAAAATCCCCACGGCACGCCGAGCAGCAGCTCGACCTCGAAGCTGCTGAAGATGCGGATCACGCTGAGCAGAAGGACCACGATGATGATCGGCGTCATCATCGGCACGGTGATCTTGCGCATCGTCGTCCACGTGCTGGCGCCGGACATGCGGCTCGCCTCTTCCAGAGAAGAATCCATGCGGCGAAACGCCGGCGTCATCAGCATCACCTTGGTCGAGATGCCGTTCGACACGAGATGCACCCAGATGATTCCCCAGAAGGAATAAATATCCAGCGTGAGATTTCTCAGCACCGGGATATCGCGGATGAACGTATTGAACAGGCCGGTGTTCGGGTCGAGCATCAACATCCAGCCGAAGGTCGTCGCCACGGCCGGCATCATGAAGGAGACCCAGAAAAACAACTCGAAGCCGCCGGCGAAAAAGATATTCGTGCGCGCGAGCAGCCACGAGACGAATATGCCGAGCGGCAGCGCGACGAGCTGCAGCGTCACGCCGACTCTGACGCTGTTCCAGAGCGAGCGCAGGATACCGGGCTCGCTGAAAGCCTCTTTCCACGCCTTGAGGCCATAGACGGGCGGCTCGGCGATCGTCGCGACGTTGAAGCTGTTGATGAGGATCAGGATCAGCGGATAAAGGACGTAGAAGCCCATGACGCCGATCAACAGCGCCATCAGAAGCACGCCGCCGTTGAGCGACCCTCGCCACGCGCCGAACCGCACATTGCCGGCGGGAACCGTCGCGTCCGCCATAGATATTCCTTCCGGCTTCTCTGCCATAGCTCGTGCCTCCGCCGCGCCGCGGATTTTTATGTGAGCGGCCTTAACCCGCCTTGGCGGCGACCTTCTGGCTGCACGCCGGATGGTGCTCGCCCATCCGGCAGACCGCGCCGGCCTTTCTCACCGCCTCCTCGAACTCCGGATGAACGCGCGGGTTCTCGTCCTCGTACTCGATCTGGCCGCCGCCCTGCTTGACGCTGGTATAGGTCGATCCCTCGTTGTCCGTCAACCTCATAAAGCGGTATCTCCAACTCCCCCAGCGCAGCGCCAGGTAACGCGCCGGCTTCGCGCCGGAGTTGAAATGCTGGTGGAACCACTGGTTCGGCGGCACGACGACGCTGCCCTGTCGCCAGTCCACGCGCTGGATTTCCTGTCCCTCGGGCCAGAGCAGCGAATATCCCTGGCCGCCGAGAACGATCACGTGCGCGCCCGGACCGTGGCGATGGCCCTTCTTATAGGTTCCGACGGGAAATTCCGAGATGTGGCAGCCCATCGTCTGGCCCGCCAGATCGAACTTCATGTTGGTGCCGCCGGCGCCGCGCTCGCTGTAATCTTTGAGCGTCACCGTGTGCGTGTCGGCGACGAAGTTCGTCGTCATGAAGAAGCGGCCGAAAATATCTCCCTTGCCGCTGAAATAATCGTCGACGCCGGGATCGAAGCGGTCGGTGAAAGCGTAATCGTCGTTGAAGATGAAGTCGAGATTGTGGAACAGGTTCATCATGAAGCAACTGTTGGTCACCGAAAAATAGCGCGCCGGCTCGCTGCCGCTGCCGTTGAAGTGCTGGTAGCGCGCGTTGAGCGGAATTGCGAACAGGCTTCCCGGCCCCCACTCGAAGGTGTGCTTCTTGCCGTCTTTCTGCCAGACCGTGGTCGCGCCGTGGCCCTTGGCGACGTAGACCATCTCCTCGTAGAGATGCTTCTGCGGCTTGAGCTTTCCTCCCGGCGGAATCTCGCAGACGTAGGCGTCGTTGACCCCGCCCGTGCCGTCGAGCACGATGAAAGCGCCGAGTCCGCCCTTGAGATCCCAAGGAGCGACCTCGACCGCCTTGAGGTCCTCGACGAAGAAGCCGTTGATGATCGGGATTTTTTGCGCCTCCTGCCAATTGCGATAGGTATCGACGCGCGGCAGCTTCGTGGGGTCCAACTTCTCCAATTTTTCTTCAGCCATCCGATTCTCCTTCCACGGTTGTTTTCTTTAAGCGACTTTCTTGTCCGTCGGCCGGCACAAGCCGATTCTCTCGTTGACGACGTCGAAGTGAATGACTTTATTTTTCTCCGGGTCGCGAACGACTCCCATCGGCTCGCCACCGTTGCGGACGATGTCGATCTGCTCCTTGAGGAGCTTACGCAGTGTGATGACGCCGAGGTCCGAAGCGCCGAGATTTTCCTGGCTCCGGTCCGTCACGCCGCCCTGGGTCTCCCAGGCCATTGCGTCCTGCGCCGGCACCAGCGTCATGTTGAAGCGGCCGTCCTGGTTTTTGAGCGCGCAGTGCTCGAACGGCGGATCTTGATCGGCCGGCGAACGATTGGTCGCATTGGAGACGAAATTCACGCGATAGACCTGCGTGTGGGTGTCGTCCACCGGCACGCGGATCTGCAGATTGTGGCGAAAGCCCGTGTCTTTTTTGAAGCGCGCTACGTGTCTCAAGATGCTGGGAAAAACCAGCGGGTGCTCGTCTACCATCGGCGCATCGCCCGGTTTTTTCCCCGGCGTCGTGCGGCGCTTGATGATGCCGTATTCGAAGCGGATAAAATCGTGCGTCTCGCCGTAGTCGGGCAAATGGCCGACGAGATGCGCCGAGTCGCCGTGCAGCCAAAAGAGATGCGCCGGGTCCACCGAGTTCTCCATCGGCTGGAGCCAGTTGCAATCGATCGGCGAATCGATCACCGTCCAGCGCTTGCCGTCCTCGCGCACGAGCACGTCCCAGCGCGGCAAGAGCGGCACGGGCTCCGGGCCGAGGTACGCGAACAAGAGGCCGGCGAGTTTTTCCACGGGATAGGCGCGCTGGCGGATGCGGTCCTTGAACGTGCTCTCCGGCGATTCCGCCGGCTGCTCCAGGCAATGACCGGCGCGGTCGAACTTCCAGCCGTGATAAGGACAGCGAATCCCTTCCGCGTCGACGCGTCCATACGCGAGTGACGCGCTGCGGTGCGGGCAGCGCTCGGCGACGAGACCGAAGCGGCCGTTGGTGTCGCGGAACAGGACGAGATTTTCGCCGAGAATTCTGACCGCCTTGATCGGCTTCACGTCTGTCAGTTCGCCGGCGACCGCGACCGGATGCCAGTAGCGGCGCAGAAGCTCGCCCGCCGGAGTCCCGGCGCCGACTTGAGTCAAGTATGCGTTTTCGTCTCTGCTCAACATGGCTGTCTCCTTACTTGGCCTCTTGAGTTTTCATGATTTCGCGCGCCAGCACAAAGATCGGCTCCAGGTCCTGCCACTCCGGGCGGCCCACGTCGAGATATCTTCTGCCTTCCACCAGCCGGTTCGACGACGGCACGTCGTCTTTGGGAATATCGTTCCGGCGCGAGTTGGGCGGATCATCGGGATCGGCCAACTTCTGCAGCGCGATCTGTCCCTTGCGCGAGAGCAGCCAGTTGATGAAGACCTTGGCGGCGTTCGGATGCGGCGCGCGGTTAACCAGGCTGAGACTGCCGCCGCCGCTGGAAAATGCTCCGCCTTCTTTCCACGGGCTCGTGTCGAAGCCTTCCACCGGCAATCCCTGATGCTTGGCGCGGTCGCCGTCCTTGCAGCCGACGCAGATCGCGAATTTTCCCTGTCCCAGCCAGTCGGTCATCTGGTGAAATTCTCTGGCGTAGGTGATCTCCATGCCGCCGAAAAATTTCTTGATGAACTCCGGGCCGAGCTCCGGATGATAGTAAAAGAACTGCATCGTCTGTCCGAGGCCGGTGAGACGCGGATCGAGCGAGACGATCTTTCCCTTCCATTTGGGATTCAGAAGGTCGTAGTGCGACTTGAACTCCTTCTCCTGCGCCAGCTTGCTGTTGTAATAAAGCTGCGCCGAGCTGGGATTCGCGAGGTAGCCGAAGATGTACTTGCCCTCGGGATCGATGAAGTTATGCCGTCCGCCGTACCATTTCGATTCATCCAGAACTTCAGGGAGCATAAAGGCCGGCTTCACCGGATCGAGCGCTTTCGCTTTATAAAGGATGTTGAAAGCGGAGTTGGGCCCGGTGCTGAAGATGTCGGCGATGTATTTTTCCGCTCTTCTCTCCGCAAGCACTCGGGTGCCGAGCTGATTTCCCGTCCCGGTCACCGTGAGCACCTTGATGTCCGGGTAGTCTTTCTTGAACGCCTCCAGCAGACGCTCGTAGCGATAGATATAAACCGTGACCTGCCCTTCCTTCTTGGCGGCCTGAAGCGTTTTCTCCCATTCCTTGTTCCAGTCCGACTGCGCCCACCCGTCGGCGGTGAGCGCAAAAATCGCCGCAACAACGATCGTCGCGAGGAGCCTCATACTATTTTTTCGTGCGCTCTAGTTGTTCGCCCACAACTTATCGATGTAACCGCTGTCGTCGATCTCGCGAACGTAATGCAGATCCCACATCGCCAAAGGATTGGAATCGCGAATTTCCGGGCACTCGCGCGCCGCCAGGGCAAAAACATTCTCGATCGCGCCCAGCGTGGGATACGGCTTCGGCTCCAGAGAATTCTCCTGAGTCTTATAAAACAAGTCCGTCTCTTCATCCGACTGGTGCTGCAGAACGTCGCTGCAATGTTGCTTCAAAATATTCAGAGTATCCTGCCGCCGGGTCTTGAAAAAGTGGGTCGCATCGATGAGCGCCAGCAGCAGGCCGCGGATCTCTTCCTGATGATTGTTCACGTACGTCGTCGTCGTGGTGATCGTCACGCCTTCGATCATCGGCATCGACGGCATCTCGACGATATTCGCGCCGAGCGACCGCCCGCGAAGCTGCTCGACGGGTCGCACGAACGTCGCGTCATAATCGCCGGACATTACCTTTCGTATCCGATCCAACCCTTTGCGCTCGCCGTTGACCAGCTCGATGTCTCTTCCTTCTTCCAAACCGTTAAGCTGCAAATAGCGCCAGACGTTCAGGCCGTTATGGCTGTGGAAGTCGTCCATGGCGAGGCGCTTCCCCTTGAGGTCCTGAAGTCCCTTCATGCCGGGACGCAGCACCAGCCAATTTTCCTTCCACAGATTGTTGGTCTGCGCGATGTGGACAAACGGCTCGCCCTTCAACGCCCGCGGAGCGTAGAGATTATGGTGGTTGCCGGAAATGATATCCAGCTCTCCGGCCCGCAACTCCGCAAGCGCCTGCTCTCGCTTCCCTTCCCTGGAACCAAGCTCGATCTCCACGCCGTGCTTTTTGAGAAACCCGCCCACCTCCATGACCCTCCACAGCGGCACGTGGCCCGCCGCCCGATAATAGACGCGAATCTTTTTGGTCCCCGCCATAGTTTCCTTTCCTCTCAGGCCGCCAGCGATCGGACTTCAGCGTTGCAGATGTAATATAAGGTTGCGCGCAAGGGCCATAGTAGCCGGGCGCCGCTGGCTACCGTTTGGCTTCCTTCAATATCTTCCAAACTTTTTCCCGGTTGTCGTGCCGTCCGGTGACGATCCAGCTCCATTCGGTGTCGTCGAAATATTTGACGCCGGGCTTCGGGACATTTCCAGAACTTAGAAACGATTCGTCCACGTCCGTGCGCAGGGTGGCCGAGCCGTACCCGCGCGCGTACAGCTCAAGCCCTTCCTTGGACGCCATCCAGTTGACGAAAACTTTCGCCGCGTTCGGGTGCGGCGCCCGGTTGGCGACGCTCATCATCCACGGCGAGCCGTTGACGCCGGGGGTGACGTCGGTCAATTCGAAAATTTCCACCAGCTTGAATCCTTCCTTCTCGAGCGGCCGCACGTCGTCCTCGCGGCAATTGAGACAGATCGGCTGCGTACCGCGCGCGAGCCAATCGGTAAACTGGCGCCGCTCGCGCGTGCTCACTACCTTCTGATCGATATAGAGCTTTTTGATGAAATCGGGACCGAACTGATGGTGAAAGCGCGCCGCCAGGTTGGCGCCCGCGCCGGTGGTCGAGGGATCTTCGGTCGAGATCTTTCCGCGCCATTTGGGATTCAGCAAGTCTTTGGTGGACCGCATCTCTTCCGGCTTGACGAAATCGGTGTTGATAAAGAGCAGGCTTGCGACGCTGCTGAACGCACGCAGGACGAACTTTTCCTCCGGGTCGGCGAACCAGGGCTTGCCTCTCTTCCACTTAGAGCCTTCGACGACTTCCGGCAACACGAGAAGCGGCTTCAGCGGATCGAGCATCTTTTCCGGATACAGCGCGGTGCCGGTCGTATCCGGCCCGGATAAAAATACGTCTACGGCATAGAGTCCCGCTGCGCGCTCGGTTCGGATACGCTGAACGATCTCGCTCGATCGCCCGGCCAGAAACTCGATCGGGATTCCGTAACGCGCCTGAAATTTGGGGATGATATCGCTGCGCATCACGGGATCGGGCGAGCCCACGACCACGATGGAACCCTCTTTTTTTGCCGCTGCGAGCGTTTGTTCCCAGCTCTGCGCAAAAGCGCCAGGAGGCAGTGTGCAGAAAGTAGTAAGCAACCAAAAAAACATTGTGCATCGTTTCACGTTGCTACCTCCGATTTCTTCCTACCGCCTACAGCCTTCCGCCTATCGCCTATCTTCCGAGATTCCCCGTCATGGGCAGGACGAATCTTCGTCCGAACAGCATGATTACAGAGACGATCGCGGTGATCAACAGTCCCAACGCCGCAGCGCGCTCGACTTCTCCACTGAAGCTGTACTCGAGGAGCAGGATCGCGAGCGGCCGCGAGCGCGAGCTGTAGAGCAGCACGGGCGTGCTGATGCTGGTGAGCGCGTTGCCGAAGCTGATCAAGCCGACCGTCGCCGCGATCGGCGCAACCAGCGGCGCGAGGATTTTCCTATAGGTATAGCTCCACGAAGCGCCGCTCACCCGAGCCGCTTCTTCGAGATCGCCGCCGAGCTGTAAGAAAGCCGCCTTGAAGGCTTGCGTGCAGACCGGACTCTCCTTGATGACCAGCGCCAGCGCGATTCCCCAAACCGATCCGTAGAGGACCGAGCGCAGCGGCGTGGCGAGAAACATCCAGAGGAGACCGAGACTCATAAGAATTCCCGGCACCACCCACGGGAGCCAGGTGAGCATCTCGAGCGACGGCGCACTCTTAATCTTTTTGCAGGCGAGCAGATAGCCGACCGTGGAATAGAGCACGACGGCCGCGACCCCGGTGATCGCGGCGATCACCAGGCTGTTTTTAAGCGAGAGAAAGAAAAGCGAATCGGAAAAAAGATTTTGCCAGTGGGCCCACGTGAAAGGAGAACTGATGTGGAAGAATCCGTAGCGCCGCATGACGGAGCCGAGCAGGAGAAAGCCGAGCGGCAGGAGCATCATCACCGCAATATAAATGAGCATGCCCGCAAGCGCGACGTACTTCCACTTACCGAGCTTGACGCGCAGAGTCGAGTAGCCCTGGCCGGTCACGACCGTGAATTTTTTGCCCTTGAGACGCCGCTGGTAGAAAAACGCCAGAACGGCGAGCACGACGAGAAAAACCGATCCGAGCGCGGTCGCTTCGCCGAACGCGGGCGGCTCGTGGCGGGTATAGTCGTATATCTTCGTGGCATACACGTAGATTCCGGCCGGCGCCCCGAGCAGAAGCTCGGTGTTGAAAGACTCCAGCCCGCGGATGAAGCTCAGCGCCGCAACCGCCAACACGCCGGGAAGCATGACGGGAAGCGTGATGCGCCAGATGACCGTAAGGTTATTGGCGCCGGCGACGCGCGCGGCCTCTTCCAGCGTCGCGCCGAGGCGGCGGAAAATCGGCGCCAGGAGCATGACTTTGAACCAAACGCCGCCTGTGGAGAGATGGACCCAGACAATCCCCCAGAAACTGTACGGATTGAAGAGTGGCGCCTGCACGAACGGTAGCGCGGACGCCGCCGTATTGAGAAAACCGAAGTTCGGATCGAGGAGCAATATCCACGCGAGGACCAGCGGAAAGTCCGGAACGAAATAGGCGAACCAGCAAATAAACTCGATGAACGTCCGCCCCGGCATGTCGGTCCGCGCGATCAGCCAGGCCATGAGCACGGAGAGAATCATGCCGGGAACGAGATGGGTTATCGAAATCAAAAAACTCATCCACAGGGCGCTGAGCGTGCCGGGATCGCTGAAGGCGCGGACCCAGTTGTCCAGTCCGTAGACCGCTTCTTTGCTCGGGGGATTGATATTGAAACTGCTGAGAACGAGAAAGACGACCGGCAGTCCCATGAACAGAGCGAAAAACGCGAGCGCGCACAGTTCCGCGAGACGGAAGCGGCTCAAGCGGATTCCCGCCGGAGCGGCAACTGCGATCGTGGTCATTGTTCCAATCGGAGGAGCGTAAAATACGCCGGGTCGAACGCCAGCCGAATCTCGGCCCCCGCGGGATAGCGTTGCTGCTTTCCGGCAAAGAGCACGAGGGTCCGCCCGCACGCGCCGACGGTGTATTCCAAACGATCGCCGAGGTAAGCGACCTCGTTGACCTTGGCTTTCACTTGATTCGGCGCGGCCGGTCCGTCCGGCAGAATCTGAATATCCTCGGGCCGGCATACGACCCGGATGGTCTGGCCTTCGGAGAAGTTTCCGTAATGGTTTTCGCCGATGCCGAGCCGCTCGCCGCCGTCGAACTCGACGACGCGGCCTTTTTCGCTCCGCCTCACGATACCCTCGAGCATCACGGTCCGGCCGAGAAAATCTCCCACAAAAGCGCTCGCCGGTTTTTCGTAGATTTCCACCGGCGTGCCGATCTGTTCGGCCTTGCCCTTGTTCACCACCGCGATCCGATCCGATAACGTCATCGCCTCGCTCTGATCGTGCGTGACGTAAAGAACCGAGAGGTTGAGTCTGCGCTGCAGCGCGCGCAACTCGGATCTCATCTGCTCCCTTAGTTTCGCGTCGAGGTTCGAGAGCGGCTCGTCCAACAGCAGTACAGTCGGAGTGTAGGCCAGCGCGCGCGCCAGGGCGACCCGCTGCTGCTGCCCGCCGGATAAATTCGTTGCGCCGCGATCCTCCAATCCGGACAGTCCCACGAGCTCCAACGATTCGATAACTTTTTTGCGCAGCGATTGCGCCGGCTCTCCCCGCACTCTCAGAGGAAAGGCGACGTTTTCGAAAACGGTCATGTGCGGCCAGATCGCGTACGATTGAAAGACCATGCCCATCCGGCGCTTGTCCGGCGGGACGAAAATCCCGTGCTTGGGCGACGCGATCGTGACGCCGTTCAACACAATCTCTCCGGCGTCCGGTTCTTCGAGGCCGGCCGCCAGCCTGAGCGTCGTCGTTTTGCCGCAACCCGAAGGTCCCAACAAGGTGAAGAATTCGCCTGCGCTGAGCGTAAAGCTCATGTGCTCGACCGCGGTAAACTCCCCATAATTTTTGGCGACTTCCAGGAATTCAAGAACCGGTTTTGCCATCTCTGTCCGTCTCGGCGCTTCTTGCAGCAGAAGAGGGTATTTCTTCATCCAGGAGATTGCAATAGTAGCGCCAGGCGGACTCTGTGTGCGCGTTCGATTTGCGGCCTGCGAACGGCGGCGGCGAAAACGTCTCCATGTCTTCCTGCGGAATCGGCCGTGGATTTCCCAGCAAACGTCCGCGGTAGTTGATCTCGGCCAGCTCGTTCAGCCGGATCGCCGTCAGCGTCGCCTCCTCGACGCTCGGTCCGACCGCGGTGATCCCATGGCCGCGCATGAGACAGGCGCGCTGCTTTCCCAGCGCCTCGGTCAATTCTCTTCCGAGCTTGTCGTTGGCGATGAGAACGCTTCTGGGATACGTCGGCACGCCGTCCATCGCGAGACGCAGCGAGCTGGGATCGTACGCGCCGTAGAGCGGCAGCAACGGCAGACCGCAAATCGTGAACAGAACCACCGTCGCCGGGTGAACGTGAACGACGCACTGAACATCGGGGCGCGTCCGGTAAATCCACGTGTGGATGAAAACTTCCTGCGGCACGTCGAGGCCGTCGCGGCCTTCCAGCTTTTTGCCTTCGAGATCGACGGTGATGCAATCGCGCGGCGTTACGAACCTAAGACCGGATTCTCCCCTGCCTCTCGCCTTGATGACGATCGCGTCGCTTCCGGGAGCGCGCGCGCTCACGTGGCCGCTCGGCTCCTTGGTCATGTTGAGCTTGCCGAGAATGCGGCACGAACGGGCCACAAGCTCGCGCGCTTCGTCCAGACTGCTCATCGCGTCAGTTTTCCCCTTGGCGGTCTTTGCGTCTCAGCCCGAGGCTGATCCGTCCTCTGGCGGATTTGCGCGAGTCGTGTTGTCTTCCTTATGAGGGGACCATAAATAATTCGGACTAACCCGCGCGCCGGCTGACGCCAGTGTCTTTGCCTTCTCTCCAGTAGGTCATCTCTCTGATCGATTCCATCACCTTGGTATCGAAGATTTCATGATCCGGGTCGCGCATGACACCCTTGGGATCCTGTCCTTGCTGCACCCGGCCGATCTCGCGCTTCACCATCTCCCGCAGCATGACGATGCCGCGGTCGGAGGTCGCGAGCCGCTCGCGCGTGCGGTCGGCGATCGGCCCCTGGGTTTCCCACGCCATGTGGTCCTGCGCCTGAACTTGGTCGAGCGTGAAGCGCGCGAACGGATGGAGTCCGTCCGGCGGATTCTTATAGGACTTCACGTACTCGGCCTGCGTCTCGTCGTCGGCGGTGATTTTGCCGTCCGGGTTGGGGAAGAAGCGCACGATGAAAATCATCGTATGCGCGTCGTCGATCGGCACGCGGATCTGCGCACCGTTTCCCTGGCGCAAAATATTGGGGAAAATCAACGGGTGCTCGTCGATGATGCCGTTCTTATACGTTCGCTTCTTCATGATGCCCAACGGCACTTCGTGAAATTCGAAGCTCTCGATGTCGTCGGTGAATCCGCGCGTCGTGTTGGGCGGCTTCCGGCCGCGTCCGGCATCGAGCGCCGTTTCCTGGTGCAGGATCTGCAAGTGGGCCGGATCGACGGAATTTTCCATCGCCTGAAACCAGTTGCAGTCGAGACGCGGCTGGACAAAAACTTTTTTGCGGCCGTCGTTGCGCGCCCAAACGTCGATCTTGGGAATGACCGGCGCCGGCTGCGGTCCCAGGTACGCCCAGTAGAGTCCGGTCAATTTTTGCACGGGGTAGGCCCTGTGCTTGACCGACAAACAAAATTTACTGCCGGTCGGCTCGGAAGGAGCTTCCAGACAGTTGCCTTCGATATCGTAAAGCCAGCCATGATACGCGCAGGAAATTCCCCTCTCCTCTACCCGTCCGTAGGAAAGCGACGCGCCCCGGTGCGCGCAGCGGTCTTCCAGGAGTCCGACTCTCCCGCTCTTGTCGCGGAACAACACAAGATCCTCACCGAGTACGCGGACGAACTTCGTCGGCTTCTCCTCGGTCAGCTCCTGGGTCACGGAGATCGGCAGCCAGTAGCGGCGCAACAACTCGCCCGCCGGCGTCCCCCGGCCCACTTGGGTCAACGTCTTATTCTCTTCTCGGGTCAACATCGCATCTCCTCCTATCGCTCTATATTTACTTGCCGGTCTTGGCTAATGCCGCCTCGAGGATTTTCAAGACCGGCTTCACATCTTCGTACTGAGGCAAGCTGGCGTTCAGGTACTTCTCTCCCGCTTTGGGAATCTCGCGCTGATCGGTCAGCATGTCTTTCGGGATATCCATGCGCAACGAGTTGTTGTCGGTTTTCTTCTGCCACTGGGTTTGTCCTTCCCGCGAGAGCACCCAGTTGAGAAAAACTTTCGCGGCATTGGGGTGCGGCATTTGCTTGACCAGCGCGATGTGGCCGAATTGTCCGGTCAAGTAGCCTTCTTTCGGCTGGCCGTAGAGGAGGCCCAGGGGGAGGCCCTGCTTTTTGCCGTCTTCAACGTCGCTGCCGGTGGCGAACAAATAGATGGAAAATTTTCCTCCCGCCACCCAATCCAGCAGTTGTCTTTGATCTCTCGCGAGCGTCAGGTCCATTTCTTCGAACAGCCGGCGCAAAAACTCGGCGCCGAGATTGGAATTATAATAGAGCGCGCGCATGCGTTGGATGTGGCCGCGGTCTCTCGGGTCGAAGGCGGCCATCTTTCCTTTCCATTTAGGCTGAAGAATGTCCCAATACGATTTGACCTCGGCGGGGTTGACCAGGTTGGTGTTATACGCGCCGAGATCGTACTGGACGCTGCCTTGCATCATGAGCACGTATTGATTGTCGGCGTCCGCGTACTGGTGCTTCTTCTCGAACCAAGCCGACTGGTCTTTGCTTTCGGGGAGAATGAGATTGGGCGGGATCGGCTCGAGCACGGCGCCTTTGTACAACACTTCGATCAACGTCCCCGATCCGCCGATAAAGGTATCGACGAGGTATTTTCCCGCGCGGCGCTCGGTCAACAGGCGCTGCGCGTTGTTGGTTCCCGAGCCGGGAACATAGTTGAGCTTGATCTTGGGATAGTACTGCTGGAACGAGATGACCGCGTCCTGATACTGTTTGCCCGGCGGGGCATAAATCGTGATCTGACCTTCTTTTTCCGCGGCGGCTACGGTGTTTTTCCAGTCCGCTTCCCAACCGGCTTTGTCGGCAGCGGCACGAGCGCTCTGATTAAGTAGTAAGCAGAGGAAAAAGACCGAAATAATTCTTACCGCAGTCGGCATCATCGCCACCTAAAATTATGTCGCGGCGTCCGGAACCGCGACCGACTTGACTAGGATATATGAAGGCTGGGCGCACTGGCAAGAAAAAACGGAAAAAAACGTCGGGAAATCAGGCAGTTAGTTTAGGTATTAAATGTTTTCGTATTGAATTTCTCAATCCAAGGTAGGCGCTATTTTTCCTTTCGCAACATCGCTTCGTATCCCAAACTCTCCATCACTTCGACAACCGAGCGTCCGCTACGAATTCCTTCGGCCATCTTGGCTTCGTCGGCGGCGATCTTTTCCGCCTCCGCAACCGCTTCCGCCGCGCGCGCAGACGGAATGACGACGACGCCGCTGCCGTCGGCGATCACCAGATCTCCCGGGTGAACCTGCGCGCCGCCGAACTGGATTTCTTGGTTCACGCTGTCCTGCATGATGCGACCGCGCGCGGTCACCGGAACAACGGCGCGGGCGTAGACCGGAAACCCTACATCGCGGCTTTCATCGACGTCCCGGCAGGCGCCATCGATCACCACACCGCTGAGCCCTTTGAGCTTCGAAGCGAGCGAAAGCAAGCCTCCCCACGCGGCAACTTCCATGCGTCCGCCGTTATCGATGACGATCACATCTCCCGCTTTAGCGGCGTCGATCGCCGGAGTTCCCAGGTGCTGCTTGGACTTTTCCAGACCGGCGGGTTTGATCTTGCACGTCACGGCGCGTCCAACGATGCGCGCGCACGGCCACACCGGGCGAATGCCGATCGTGGCGCCGCGCAGGTCGAGCCGATCCAGCGCATCCGAGGCCGCGCAAGTATCCAGCTTTGCCAAACGTTCTACCAGTTCATCCCGAGCCATCGTTCACCTCTGAAGTTTCTAGCGGCCTTCTCCCTTGGCGCCCTTTGCGCCTTTGCGCGATACGCGTTGTCTTCCTTCGAGACCTTCGTGTCCTTCGTGGTTAAAACCCTCTCACCACGAAGAGCACGAAGCACACGAAGTTTGGATCACTCATCGCGCCAAGACGCCAAGACCGCAAAGAATACTTATGTTCCCGCTTATTACCGCGCTTCTTCCCTGTAATAACCGAACGCATCGAGCACGGGTTTATCATTCATGACGAAGAGAACCGCGGCTTCGCGCCCATCGTTGCCGTGCGCATGCCAACGCCATAGCGGCACCGTAAACGAATCTCCGCTCTCCCAATCACGCCGCGCGCCGTCGATCACGGTAAATCCCCGCCCCCGGAAGACGTGATAGATGGCGCTGCTGGTGTGGCGGTGTTCTTTTGTCCGCTCGCCGGGCCGCAGCATCTGCATCTCGCAGGACAGAGTAGGCAACGTCGGCCCGCCGTTGACCGGATTCACGTAGCGCAACACGATGCCATCGCAAGGATCTCCGGGTCTTTCGCCGAGCAGGCTCAAAGTCTTCTCCGTATCTTCCCAGCGGTAGCGGTACGGCGGCGGCTGCAAGGAATCGGCCCGAATCCAGCTCGGCCGCACGGGCGACAGCTCGTACGACGAAGCATGCGCGGCGCGGGAGTGAGGCTGCTGATCTTTTTCGAAGCGCTCGCCGAAGCCGATCTCGAGAAACCTCATGAACGGACCGTCGGCGCCGTCGAGCCAAACGATCGGCTGGTCGGAGCCGTTGTAGTGATCGTGCCAGGTCCAGCTCGGCGTTGTGATGAGATCGCCGGGATGCATCGGAAACGGTTCGCCGTTCACCGTGGTCTGGGCGCCGCCGCCGCGGACGACGAAGCGGATCGCGCCCATCGTATGGTGATGGGCCTTGGCGACTTCTCCGGGCTTGACGATCTGCGCGCCCATTAACAGAGTGTGCGTCGTAGCCCCTTTCAGCTCAGGCGTGGAGAAGCCGATGAATCGCCTGAACGAATCTTCGAGACCGAGCGTCTCGCCGGCTTTGTCGAGACAGCGCGACACATCGCTCCATTTCCAGAGGCAGGGCTCGAACGACGATTTCGGCGCATACTCGTCGCCGCGCCCGCGCACGATGTTCCAGTAGCCGAGCAGATTTTTTTCCTCGAGTTGACGATTGAGGTCATCGAGCTTGCTCATGATTCTCCATTACCATTCTTAACGATGGGCTTGCAACTCACGAGCGAGGACGCTCAAGCCGCAAGTGACGGTAGTCGGTCATTTTTAGCCAGCAAGCAACTTAATCCAAGAACCGAGATTCTTCGCGGAGCCTACCCTGAGCGGAAAAGAGAGATGCTTCGCTTCGCTCAGCATGACAGAAAGCGAAGGACTCAGTATGACATGGATTGGAATTGTCATCCTGAACGAAGTGAAGGATCTCTCCCAAAATGAATCACTACCGAAGAGTCGGTTTGCGGCGATTTCGTTGACTTGCCGTGGCATTCCCGTTATGAATGGATGTTTCCAACTCGTCGCGAGCCGTTAGCTCAGGCGGTAGAGCATCTGCCTTTTAAGCAGAGGGTCGCTGGTTCGAATCCAGCACGGCTCATATCCATGGTCCCCGTCGTCTAGCCTGGCCCAGGACACCGGCCTTTCACGCCGGCGACACGGGTTCAAATCCCGTCGGGGACGCCAAATCCTTCAACGATTTATCCCACCGCAAATTGTTTAGGCCTGCGCAGAAACAACAACAATCCTGAAGCAAGCAGATACGACGTTGAGATCACGCTGAACGCGGGGCCGAAGCCGTATTTCACCATGATGCCGCCGGTGATCATGGTCCAGAACGGGATCGAGAGAAAACCGATAAAATAATAGAGGCTGAAGGCCGCGTCGAAGAGATCCTCTTCGACGAGCCGTTCTCATTCCAAAGGCGCGATCTTCTGGATCTCTTCCCGCGCCCGCGCCCTATCCCAGTCGTCGAGAAGCTCCCGCTGATGAAGCGTCGCCCACTCGATCACGAGACCTGTTACGCGAGGCGGCAACCGCCCTGAAAACACGGCCAGACTTCGGATATCGATTAGCGCAAAATCACCGCCGTACTCCGCATGGAAATGCGGCGGGTTGTGATCGTCGAAGAACATCTTGATGACAATGCCGAAAAAACGGCTGATCTCAGGCATGGGTCGGCTGGTCGCGCAGCGCGGGGAAAACGTCTTCCGGCTTCTTCCCCGTCACCTTGAGGTAGAGCGCATCCGGGCACAGATCAATCCGGTCGTCCCAGACCAATTCGCCGGCTGAACCGATGCGAACCCGATCGAAAGCGAGCGGGTCGAGCCAGAGGGCGAACACGCCCTTACCGACGGCTTCAGAGAGGTCCACAATCCCATTTACCCCGTCGTCAAATTCCAGTTCCAGCCGATATCCAGGCAAGACCTTAACCTTGGAAATTCTTCTCATGCTCAATTCCTCCGCAATTGCCAATAGTACCAGGAATTAAGGTGCCCGGAAAGGATTTCATGCCTGACGGTTGCGGGCACACTGAGGTCGAGAACACTACCGCCGACGCAGAAATAGCAGCAGCGCCGACGCCATCAGATACGACGTTGAGATCACGCTGAACGCGGGGCCGAAGCCGTATTTGACCATGATGCCGCCGGTGATAACGGTCCAGAACGGAATCGAGAGAAAACCGATGAAGTAGTACAGGCTGAAAGCCGCGTCGAAGAGATATTCCGCATACGCGCGGGCCGTCACTTGAACAGATCGGAGATATCCGACATGGGAAGAAATAGTCGGTTGGGTCTGTCGGGCAACGAAAGAAAGTCAAAGTGTTGATAAAAGCGCGCGGCTTGTTCGTCGATCGCATCCACGACGACAGCCACGGCGGCAATCTGCGATGATTGCTCCAGAGCCCGTTGTAGCGCATCCATAATTAGAAATTCACCAAGTCCCTGCCTCTGATGGCGAAGGTCAACAGCCAAGCGGCCAAGAAGCGTGGAGGGGATACGAGGATAGGCAGGAAGCCGTTTGGCTAATTTGTCCGGCAACTCTCCCGAATTGACCGAATAGGACGAAAGTGTGTAGTAGCCGCGGATTTTTGTCGAGTCAGCGTCACTGACCGCGACGAACGGCGCGGCAACACGGCGGCGCGCATCTTGCCAGGCAAGCTCTCTTAAATACCGATCAAGGTTTTCATTGCCACACGAGAAGTCCCGACGATCGTGCTGTTTGGCGAGGGGCAAAATAAGCCCCCTAAAGGGCTTGCCGGACATCAAGCGTCAACGTTGTTTGAAGCGCCGTGCGGCCTGTCTCAGTCGCGGGCCGGGTCCTTTCGGATTGAGCAGCGCATCCACAAACACTTTTCTGTCCCGGCCGTTCAGTGTCAAAACCTCGTGCTCCCGGACAGTCTCGGCGGCAGTTTCATAAGCGGAAGCGATGACAAAGTCGCTAACCTTTCGGCCCTTCAACGCCGCCGCTCTTGAGAAAAGCTCTTTCTGTTCAGACGTAATGCGAGCTTCAAACCGCTCTGTTTTCATCCGTCTGCCCGATTCATGTTCTTGTAATGCTCCCACAGGCTGTCTCCCTTTACAGAGTAAAGTACGGCAATTTACCGTACATGTCAACCAGCGCGTCGGGCGCGTCGGGCATGGGGCTCCCGCCGTACGGGTTAACATCGCCGCAAAAGCGCGCCGCCCTTACCGCCGCTTTAGAAACAACAACAATCCTGAAGCAAGCAGATAAGACGTTGAGATCACGCTGAAGGCGGGGCCGAAGCCGTATTTCACCATGATGCCGCCGGTGATCATGGTCCAGAACGGGATCGAGAGAAAACCGATAAAATAATAGAGGCTGAAGGCCGCGTCGAAGAGATCCTCTCCCACCAGATCGCTGAGCAGCGCCTGGGTCAGCGTCTGCCGCGACGTCACCGCCGCGCCGTAGATCACCAGATTGGCGAACAGCGGGACCGACACCGTCTCCTGCCAGCCCAGCCACAACGTCGAGAGCGCGGAGAGCACCAGCGAGGTTTGAATGACGCGCTTCCGATCGAAGCGGTCGGAGACCCAACCCCAAACCATCGGCCCGCACAAACTCCCCACCTGGATCAACGTAAACAGGAACGCCGCGTGCGTGACGTCGAGGTGAAAATCGCTCACGAAGTGAGGGATGATGTAAATTTCGTTGATGTCCTGGCCCCGGCCGGCGGCGCCGGCCATAAAGACCAACGAGACGAGAAGAATATTTTTGTTCTGCAGGCACTTCTTGTAGGCTTCCCAGCCGAGCGGCGCCAGTCTGGACTTCGGCTTGTCGGAAGCGACCGGGCGCAAACTATCTCTAAAGACGAAACAGATCATTCCCATCGCGGTGGCGACCGCGCCGACGATCCAAAAAACCGCGCGCCAGCCCACGTGCGAGATGAGCAGCGCGGTGAGAAGCGGCGCGATCAGGCCGCCGATCTGCCCGGCCGTCGAGTGAAATGCCAGCGCGCGCCCGCGCGCGGTTCCGAAATGACTCGCGAGAATGCTGGAGCCGACCGGATGCTGCGGGCTGGAGCCGAGGCCGCCCAAAAGACGCGTCGTAAAGAAATGTTGGTAACCGGAAGCGAATCCGGTAGCGGCGACGGAAATTCCCAGCAGGCAGTTTCCGACGCCGAGAATCACTCCCCTTCTCACGTGCGGCACGATGAAACCGTAGAGCGCCTGAAAGACACTGCTCAGAGTGTTGTAAGTGGCGGCGATCGAGGCGATCGCCACGAGACCGATGCCCAGGTCTCTCATCATGAGCGGGTAGATGACGGCCAGCATCGCCGACTGAAAGTGATTGATGAAGTGCGCGCCGCAGACGATGCCGAAGATCGTTCTGTGGGCCAACGCCGTTTCCTTTGCAGTGGATGCCGTCTCGCTCATGTGGTTCAGCCCCGCCCTCCTCTTATAGCGAATTCCGCTGCGACTCAAATTCTTTGCCTATCGCTGCGGGCGTATCGGCGGACATGAAGAAACTCGCCGCGAGGCCGATCAGCATGATGAAAAAACCGGCCATAAAAGCGTGCCACAGCGATCCTGCGAGAATTTCAATCAGGACATTTTGCAGCGAATCGGGAATCAACGCGCGCGTAACCGGGTCCAAAAGGTTTTGCGGATTGGCGAGTTTTGCGAGCAGTCCGCCTCCTACGTCCTGGAAAGCGCCGAATGAAACCTCGATCAGCCGGCGTTCCATGCGGCCGACAAGAACGCCGCCCATCAAGGCAATGCCGAAAGCTCCGCCGAGCATGCGCGCGAGCATGACGGTCGATGTGGCGACGCCGAGCTGGCTCAGCGGCGCGGCGTTCTGCGCCGCAACCATGGATGCGATGGTGACCATGCCCATGCCGACGCCGATCACCGCGCCGATCGCCAGCACGGAGAAATATCCCAGATGGTTTCCTGCGGCGACGAACGCGCCGTATCCGGCGGCCATCAGGAGCATGCCTGCGATAGAGACGGCGCGATAGCCGAGGCGATTCATTCCGGCGCCGGCAATGAAGCTGCCGGCCGTCCACCCCAAGCTCGCCACAACCAGAGTGAAGCCGGCGCGCGCGGCGTCGGCGCCGAGCGCGCCCTGAACGTAGAGCGGCAGGTAGCTGATGATCCCGAACATCCCCATGGACGCGAGCCAGACAAGTCCCAAACAAACTCTGAACAGACGCAGGCGAAACAACGCGAGCGGCAAGATCGGCTCCGGCGCGCGCCGTTCGATTCGGTAAAACCAGAAAAGCACCGCGCAGGACGTGGCCAGAAGACCAATCAGCATTCCATTCGATGCGAAGGAATTCCTCTGGCCTTGCTCGAGCGCGTAGAACAGGAGAAACAGGCCGACGAGAAGCGCCGCGGCCCCTTTCAAATCGGGCCGCCGCCGGCGCTCTTCTTTAGCCTCGCTCACGCCGAAAGCGATCAGCAGCGCGGCGATGAGACAGAGCGGCAGGTTGATGAAGAAAATCCAGCGCCAGCTCCAGTACTGAGTGATGACGCCGCCGGCCAGAGGCCCCAGGATGGATGCGATTCCCCACAAGCCGCTCATCAGCGCCTGCATCTTCGCGCGCTTTTCCGGCGGGAATAAAAATCCGATCAGGATAAAAGAGAGCGCGTAGATCGCACCGCCGCCGATGCCCTGGAGGGCGCGAAAGACGACGAGCTGCTCCATGCTTTGAGCCGCGCCGCAGAGCGCCGAGCCGAGCGTGAACAATCCGATGCCGATAAGAATGAGACGGCGGCGCCCGTAGAGGTCGGAGAGATTGCCGAACAGCGGCGTCGAAAGCGCGGAGGTGAGCATGTAGGACGAGAAGACCCAGCCGTACAGCTCCAGTCCGCCGAGCTTGCCGACGATCGTCGGCATGGCGGCGCTGACGACGGTGCCGTCGATCGCGAACAGGAAAATTACCAGCATGACCCCGGAAACGGCGACGGCGTGCCTGCGGGCGGAAGGCGGCTTCGATGCGCTTACCAAGGTGACCTTTTTATATTTGGATTTCGACTTTGGTGCTGAACCAAGACGTTTCAATTCACCAGTACACGAAGGTTTAGGTTACAGGGCCGGTTTCACCTGACTGGTTCTTTTCTTCTCCGTCATTCCTGCCCACCGACTCCTTCATAGGCCGCTGAACTGTTTGAGCACCGCGCGCAACCGCACACGGCGGTCTTCGTTCATATTAAGCACGCGTACTGTAGCGCGGCCCATCGCGGTAAGCCCCACGATGGTAATATCGGACAGGCGGAAATGTTCCTCCCAGGAGTGCTTTCGTGGATTGAAGAGCGCGATGATTTCGCCCGTTTCGGGATCAATACCGGTGAGATTAGTTCCCTTGTGAGAGTTGCATCGGTCGCAAGTTAGCGCAAGGTTTACTGGGTCGTCATCGCCTCCGTGCTTGCGTGGAACGATGTGCTCGACTTGGAAGGTCGAAAAAGGGAGTTGCTCTTGCTTGAGCAGACAGTACTCACAGCTATGGCCCGCTCGCCGATGGACAAGCGCCCGGACCCCTGCGTCTATCATCCGCGCGGAGAACGTTTAAGGAGGGTTCGTGCCTTTGCCTGCAAGATGCCGATCAGATCGATCGCCTCGACGTAGGCCCCATACTCGCGCTTCTCTGCTTCCGTGAGTTCTCCCTCATTGCATTTCACCGCGAGTTGGTCGATGCGCGCCTGAGTGGGCGGATCAGCTCGCAGCTCAGCAATCTCCTTCGCCACACCTGGCGTAAAACAGCGAGCAACCGGCTCCAGCATCTTATCCAGGACAGCGCTTTCAATCATATCTTCCATTGGGACTCCGGCAGATAACGATACTCTAGCCCTTCTATTCTTTGACTGTCAAGGCAGCACCGCCTGATCATTCAGCAGACCATTCCAGAAAAAGATAGACGTCCTTGTCTTCGCTAAAGGCGAGGGATTTTCTCCCCATTCCCCGAGCGAGACATTAAAGGCACGAAGAACGGACAATTGGAAAGCGACCCGATTTCAATATGATTTTCCTTTCCTTCGTGCTTTTCGTGTCCTGGCGGCGGCGAGAGCGCACGGGCCTACTTCGATGGCCGCTGCTTGAGCAGTTCGTCCAACTTCCTTCTGTCTTCCTCGTAGAGCTTTTCTTTAGATTCACCCAACGCTCGGCCGGGCATCGGCTTCTTTCCGTCCCAGCCCATACGCCACGAAATCTCCGGCCAGAAGAACCACAGGGCGACGGCACAGAAGAGTATGACGGCCAGCGCGAGAAATAGACTCCCGCTTCCTCTCTTCTGTTTCATCTCTCTGATCTTTGAAAACTCTTCGCAGGCTGCTCAAAAGACTCAGAGGCAAGGCGCGCGATAATCGACGAGCTGAGGCGTACTTTACCGAGTACGTTGAAGCGAGGCGATTGAGCGCAACGCAGCATATGAGTCTTCTTGGGCAGCCTGCCTAGTATTTCGGCTTAAATGCGAAGTGGTGCGTGGTGTTAACAAAACGTATCGTCCGCGTCTTGGAGCGCATGACGACGGAGTGTGTCGTCGCGCCGCCGGGAAAGAAGTGAACGCCGTCGAGGTAGTCGCCGTCGGTCACGCCGGTGGCGGCGAACATCACCTCTCCGTTCGCCAGCTCTTCGATCGAAAACTTCTTCTCGATGTCTTTGACGCCCATCTTGTGGGCGCGTTCGATCTCCTCGGGATTTCTCGGCTTCAGCCGTCCCTGCATCTCGCCGCCGACGCAGCGCAGCGCCGCCGCCGCGAGCACGCCCTCGGGCGCGCCGCCGATGCCCAGCAGCAGATCGATGCCGGTCTCGGGCTTGGTCGTCGCGATCGCCGCCGACACGTCGCCGTCGCTGATCAGCCGGATGCGGGCGCCTGCCTTCCTGACTTCTTTGATCAGCGCCTCGTGCCGCGGCCGGTAGAGGATGATCACGGTGAGATCCTCCACCCGCGCGCCCTTGGCCTGGGCCAGCGCTTTTAAATTTTCCGTCGGGCTTTTGTCGATATCGACGACTCCCTTGCCCACGGGGCCGACGGCGATTTTGTCCATGTACGTGTCCGGGCAGTGAAGAAAATTTCCCTTGTCGGCCATCGCAATGACCGACAAAGCGTTCGGCCCGCCGTTGGCGCAGATCGTGGTTCCCTCTAGAGGATCGAGCGCGATATCCACCTCCGTGCCGCCCTTGCCGCCGCCGACCTTCTCGCCGATGTAGAGCATCGGCGCTTCGTCTCTCTCGCCCTCGCCGATCACGATCGTGCCGTCGATGGCGAGACCGTTGAAGGCCTGGCGCATCGCGTCCACCGCGGCCTGGTCCGCGGCCTTCTCGTCTCCTCTTCCCATGAGGCGCGCGCTCGACAGCGCGGCAGCCTCGGTCACTCGAACGACTTCTAACGCTAGGTTTCGATCCACGGCTTTGCCCCTCCTATAAGAGCCTCGATCAACGCAAAGGCTTTTTCGACCACGACGCCGCTCTTCTTCGCGTCGCTTTCGTTGAACCCGAATTGATTTCGCTGCGCGCGCTGGTCCGAATCGAAAAAGACAAATGGAACAGGATCGCCGACATGGGTCTTGAGTACGATCGGCGTCGGATGGTCGGGCAGGAGAAGAAGTCTCCAATCATTCCGCTGCTCCATCCCGCGAAGCACGGTGCCGACGACCTTTTCGTCGAAATCTTCGATCGCCTTGATCTTTTTCTCCGCGTCGCCCATGTGGCCGGCCTCGTCGGGCGCCTCGACGTGGATGAAGACGAAATCTTTCCGCTCTAGCGCCGCGACGCCGTACTCGCCCTTGCCTTTATAATTCGTGTCGAAGAATCCCGTGGCGCCGGGAACTTTGATCCGCTCCAGTCCCGCGTAAACGCCGAGCCCGTTGATGATATCGACCGCCGAGATGACGGCGCCTTCGATGCCGAAGCGCTCTTTCAGCGACGGCAACGCCGGCGCCCTCCCCTGTCCCCAGAGCCAGATCGAAGTGGCCTGCCGCTCTCCCTTTTGTTGGCGCTTGCGATTTACCGGATGCGCGGCGAGAAGCTTTTGCGAGCCGCGCATCAAATCAATGAGCAGCTCCGCGCCGTCGCCCGCGGGCATAGAAGCGGTAATATTCTGGTCCGTGATGTCGTGCGGCGGCGTTGTCTGCATCTTCTCTTTGCCGCCGCGCCAGACCATGAGGTTGCGGTAGCTCACGCCCGGATGGAACTCCACGCCGTCTCCGCCCAATTCTTTGTTCAAGTCGCACACGATCTCCGCCGCCTCTGCGCTCGTGATGTGCCCGGCGGTGAAGTCTTGCATGATGACGCCGCCGTTTTGTTTCGCGAGCGTGACCAGATTGCAGCGAAAGGCGATATCCGCAGGCGATAGCGAGATGCCGATACTCGCGGCTTCGAGCGGCGCCCGGCCGGTGTGATAGCGCGCCGGATCGTAGCCCAGAATGCTCATGTTTCCGACGTCGCTGCCGGGCGGAAAACCTTTCGGGATGGTGTAGGCGAGACCGAAGACTCCGTGCGACGCGAGCCAGTCCATGTTGGGGATAGCGGCGACTTCGAGCGGAGTTCGGCCGCCGTAGCTGTCCAGCGGATAATCCGCCATGCCGTCGCCCTGGAGAATAATATATTTCATAATGCGGCTTCGCGCTCGAAGATCTCTTTGAGCAGCTTCAAATCGGCGGCGATCCGGATCGGCTTGTCCGACTCGCGGATGGCCGTGTCGGGATCTTTGAGGCCGTGGCCGGTGAGCGTGCAGACGACAACGTCGCCTTTGCGGAAGATTCCTTCTTTTTGTTTTTTGATCACGCCGGCGATCGATATGGCCGAAGCGGGCTCGGCCAGAATTCCCTCGGAGGCGGCGAGAAGCTTGTACGCGGCAAGAATTTCCTCGTCCGTCGCGCTCTCGATCACGCCGCCGGACTCGTCGCGCGCGGCCACGGCGCTCTGCCAGCTTGCGGGATTGCCGATTTTTATCGCCGTCGCAATCGTTTCCGGCTCCTCGATGACTCTTCCCAGGACGATCGGCGCGGCGCCTGCCGCCTGAAAGCCCATCATCTTGGGCAAAGCGGAGAGGCGGCCGATATCCTTATATTCCCGGTAGCCCTTCCAATAGGCGGTGATGTTGCCGGCGTTTCCGACCGGGAGAAAATGATATCGCGGCGCCGACCCGAGCGCGTCGCAGATCTCGAACGCGGCGGTCTTCTGTCCTTCGATGCGGTAGGGATTCAGCGAGTTGACGAGCGTAACCGGGTATTCGCGCGCGGCCTGCCGCACCATCTTGAGGGCCACGTCGAAATTGCCGGCGACCTCGATCACCTTCGCGCCGTGGATCATCGCCTGGCTCAATTTGCCCAGCGAGATGTTGCCCTGTGGAATGATGACGTAAGCTTTGAGCCCGGCGCGCGCCGCGTAGGCGGCGGCCGACGCAGAAGTGTTTCCGGTCGAGGCGCAAATCACCGCGCGGCTTCCCTCTTCCACGGCCTTGGTGATCGCCACGGTCATGCCGCGGTCTTTGAACGAGCAGGTGGGGTTCGAGCCTTCGAGCTTCAAGTAAAGCTCGATGTCGGGATTGATGGCGCGCTCCAGGTTGCCGCACCGGACGAGTGGAGTGTTGCCCTCGCAGAGCGTGACGATGCATTCTTCCTTCTCGACCGGCAGGCGATCGCGATAATACCGGATCACGCCCGGCCAGGCGGACGGCGCCTTGCGCCCCGCGGCATTCGCTTTAGTCATCTTGCTCGTCATTTATCTTGTCGCTTCTCCAGATCGGAAACCAGAGCGGCTCGGCGAGCATGTAATCGCGCGCGCCGATCACTTTCATAGCATTCTTTATCTGTCCGATGGAAGCCCGCTCCAGCGTGATGACGAACGGCAGAATGCCTTTCGATTTTTCTCCGATTCGGTAGCGTCGCGCCAGTCCATTGAGCTCTTCCCGGCTGTGACTCAACTGCCAGATCTCGGAAATATTGATGCCGGTTTTACCCAGCGTCTGGCAAATGTCGCCCACGATGCCGGCGCGGTCCTTCACGATGAAGCGCAGGTAAAAACACGCGCCGATCTCATCCTCGGACTGTATCTTCAAAGCGCCGGCCTTCATCAGCGCGCCGGGAGCGCTCGGTTTAAGACCGCGACGCGCCACGTCGTAAACGTCTCCGAGAATGGCGACCGCGGTCGGCCCGCCTCCCGCGCCGGGACCGGCGAAGACGTAGTTCCAATCGCGGCCGCGCTCCTCGCCGCTTTTACGTCCTTTGAAAAAAAGCGCGTTGGTCGCGCCATCGATGGCCGCGAGAAAATGGTTTTGCGGCACGAGCACCGGCGAGACGTACGCCTGGACCGTGCCGTTTTCGCGCCGCGCGACGGCGACGTGCTTGATAGTGCTGCACCCCTTGCGGCTCGCGTACAAAAAATCGAGCGCGTCGATGTCTTCGATTCCTTTACGCCAGAAGATTCCCGGCTTCGCTTCCAGACCGAAGGTCACGGCCGCGAGCAGAATGAGCTTGGCCTCCGCGTCTTTTCCGCTCGTGTCCGCGCTCGGGTTGGTCTCCGCGTAACCGCGCTCCTGCGCTTCTTTGAGCGCCGCTTCATAGGATTTTCCGCCGCCGGACATTTCGGAGAGAATGTAATTGCAGGTTCCGTTGACGATGCCGTAAATTGCTTCCGGCTCCTCGGCGGCGAAGCTCTCGGTGATCGAGCGGATGATGGGAACGCCGCCGGCCACGCAGGCTTCAAAACGCAGCTCGCCGCCGTATTTTCGCGCCGCCTGCCGGATCTCCGCGCCGTGCCGCGCCAAAACCGCTTTGTCCGAGGTCACTACGGCCTTGCCTTTTTTGAGCGCGGCGATGATGAGATCTTTGAAGCGCAGAAGTTCCTTCTCCTCCTGGAATCCGAGCGCCTCTATAATGATGTCGGCCTCGGGATGATCGATCACTTCTTCCGCTTTAGTCGTGAACAGAGACGAACGTTTCGCGTACCACTTCTTGCCCTTCGGCCGCCGGGTATAAATCTTGACGATCTCCAATTGCAAGTCCGCGCCATTCATAGAATCCTGAAAGACGAAGTCCTGCACCGCCTGGCCGACCGTGCCGGAGCCGAGCAGCCCGATGCCTATTTTTTTTCGTTTCTCAGTCATATGCCAACCACCCTGGGCCGCAGTTTACCTCAGCTTGGTGAAAACGGCAGCAAAAATCTTTTGAGGAATCTAGTCTAGAACTTTGCCGAGCGCGCGGCGAATCGTCCGCACCGCCTGGCGCGTGCGGTGCTCGTTCTCGATCAGGGCGAAGCGGACGTACGGGTCGCCGTATTCTCCGAAGCCGATTCCCGGCGAGACCGCGACCTTGGCCTCCTGGAGGAGGAACTTGGAGAACTCCACCGAGCCCATTTTCTTGCACGGCTCCGGAATCTCCGCCCAGACGAACATCGTTCCTTTGGGCTTTTTAATCTTCCAGCCGACCCGTTCCAGGCCGTCCACCAGCGCGTCGCGCCGCCGGCGATAAGTTTCGCGAATCTCCTCGACGCAATCCTGCGGCCCGTTGAGCGCCTGGATCGCCGCGATCTGCACCGGCTGGAAAATGCCGTAGTCAAGATAGCTCTTGAGGCGGGCCAGCGCTTGGACCATTTCTTTGTTGCCGACGGCGAAGCCGACTCTCCATCCCGGCATGTTGTAGCTCTTTGAGAGCGAGAAAAATTCGATGCCGAGCTCTTTCGCGCCGGGAACTTGCAGCAGGCTCGGCGGCCGATGCCCGTCGAAGGCGAGGTCGGCGTAGGCCAGATCGTGAATGACCAGCAGCTCGTGCTCCTCGGCGAAGCGGACGACCTTCTCGAAAAAATCCAGCTCGACCACTTCGGTCGTCGGATTGTGCGGAAAGCTCACGATGAGGAGCTTCGGCTTGGGCCGGGTCCGCTGGATCGCTTCTTGCAGCCGCTCTAAAAAATCGTCGCCCGAATACATCGGAATGTTGTGCAGGTCGCCGCCGGCGAGAACCACGGAATATTGGTGAATCGGATAGGTCGGGCTCGGGCAAAAAACTACGTCGCCCGGATCGACGATCGCCCACACCAGATGGCTGAGTCCCTCTTTGACGCCGATCGTGACGATCGCTTCGGTGTCGGGATCGACTTCGACCTGATAACGCCGCCGGTACCAATCGGCGATTGCAACCCTGAGCTTGTAGATGCCGCGCGATACCGAGTAGCGATGGTTCTGCGGCTTGGTTGCCGCTTCGACCAGCTTCGCAACCACGTGCGGCGGCGTCGCCATGTCGGGATTTCCCATGCCGAAATCGACGATGTCATCGCCGCGGTGCCTCGCTTCCAACTTGAGATCGTTGATGATGTTGAAGACGTACGGCGGCAGTCTCTTGATGCGCTGGAATTCCACCTTTCTTACCTCACTGTTAAAAACGCCAACCTGATTTTAAGCTATCTGCGCGTCGTTCGCAATGAACAAGGCGGTAGGCTGTAGGCAGTAGGCGGTATATCGGATTCTTCTTACTACGGCCTATCGCCTACAGCCTACCGCCTATTTTTATCCGATGCTGCCCAACTCCAGCCGTCCGCCCCAGCGGTGTTTCAGCACTTCTTTGAGCGCGCGCGATTCCGGGCGGCTCAGACGCGGGTCGGTCTCGAGCCAGGCCAGCGCTTCCTCGCGCGCCTCCAATAAAAGACTCGAGTCGCGCAAAATATTCGCCAGGCGAAAATCCGCCAGACCGGATTGCCGGGTGCCGAGCATCTCGCCCGGCCCGCGGAGCCTGAGATCGGCCTCCGCGATCTTAAACCCGTCGTGCTCTTTTTCCATCACCCGCAGCCGCGCGAGAGCCTCCGAACCGTTTGCACCGTAATAAACCAACAGGCATTGCGAGCGGTGCTTTCCTCTGCCGACTCTGCCGCGCAGTTGATGCAACTGCGACAAGCCGAAGCGCTCGGCGTGCTCCACCACCATGACCGTCGCGTTCGGCACGTCGATGCCGACTTCGATCACGGTCGTCGCGACGAGAATCTCAACCGCGCCGTCCTTGAACCGGCGCATGATCGCTTCTTTATCGGCGCCGGACATCCGCCCGTGCACCAGGCCGACGCGAAAATCTTTGAATGCGGTTTGCGCTAACTCCTCGGCCATTCCCGTGGCATCGCGCACGTCCAGCTTCTCGGACGCTTCCACCAGCGGATAAACGATGTACGCCTGCCGGCCCTGGCGGATCTCGGCGCGCAGCAGCTCATAAAGCTTCGCGCGCTGGGATTCTCTTACCAGCCGCGTCTCGACCGGAGTTCGCCCCGGAGGCATTTCGTTGAGCGAGGAGATTTCCAGATCGCCGTAGAGCACCATCGCGAGGCTGCGCGGGATCGGCGTCGCGCTCATCAGGAGAATATCGGGCTGCGGCAGCGCCGGCGCGCCTTTGCCGCGGCAGGCGGAGAGCCGCTGCAGCGCCATGCGCTGCATGACTCCGAAGCGGTGCTGCTCGTCGATGATGCCGAGGCCCATGCGGGGAACTTTGATACCTTCCTGGATGAGCGCGTGCGTGCCGACGACGAAACCGATCTCGCCGCGCCGGATTCGCCCGGCGAGGGCGGCCCTCGTTTTGGCCGCGAGCGAGCCGGTAAGCAGCGCGGCTTCCACGCCGAGTGTCGCGGCAAAGTCTTTTAAATTGCGATAGTGCTGCTCGGCCAACAACTCGGTCGGCGCCATCCAGAGCGCCTGGAATCCATTCTCGATCGCGCGCAGCGCCGCGAACCAGCCGACGATCGTCTTGCCCGAGCCGACGTCGCCTTGTAATAGACGCTGCATCGGCCGCGGCGCGGCCATGTCGAGCGAGATTTCCTGGAGCACTTTTTCCTGCGCTCCGGTCAATGCAAATGGAAGCAGAGCCCACATTTTTCGCGTCAGCGATTTTTTCTCCCGGCCGAAGGCGATCCCGTCATGGGCGATGCGTTGTTTGCGCCTGAGCGCAAGTCCCAACTGAAGATAGAAGAACTCGTCAAAAATGATCGCGCGGTGGGCCGCGGAGGTGAACCGGTTGAGCGCGGCAAGGTCACAGCTCTTCTCCGGCAGGTGGACCTCGTGCAGCGCGCGCGCAAGATCGAGCAAATTTCTTTTCTCGACCAAAGCGGCGGGCAAAAATCCGGGCAGATATCCGGCGTAATGCTCCATCGCCTGCGCGATCCACTTGCGCATGCTCCGGAGCGGAATTCCGCCGGGGCGCAAATAGACCGGCACAATCCGCTCGTTGTCTTCCTGCTCTTCCGGGTCGAGCGCTTCGAATTCGGGATGGACGATCCGCTTTTGCCCTCCGATGCCCATTTCCACTTTGCCATGAATAAGGAGCCGCAGGCCCTTTTGCAGGCCCTGCGCCATGTAAGGCGGGACGCGGAACCATACCAGACCAAGCTGTCCGGTTTCGTCGGCGAGCGTTCCCGTGAGCATGCGCGTTCTCTTGTTCGGGACGTAGCGCTGATTCACCGCGACAAGCGTGCCGATAAAAGTTTGCTCTATTCCGACGGTTGCCAGGCGAATTTTGCCGATCTGCCGGCGGTCTTCGTAGCGAAACGGGAGATGATAGAGAAGATCCTCGATGGTCTTGAGTCCCAGCCCTTCGAGCTGCGCGGCGCGCGCCGGGCCGATACCTTTTAGAAATTGGAGCGGAGTTCGTAGAGCGCGAAAGCAGTCGTTAGGGGATGGAGTCGATGATTTGCGATTCGAGGATGAAGCGGGAATACAGAAGGACGAGGGCTCCTCCTTCATGATGCGCCGCCGTTGGGCGCGAGATATTCCTGCAGCGGCCGGACGTCGAACTCCCGCTCTTTCAAGAGCTCGATGCCTTCCGCCGCGGCGTCCGCGCCGGCGATGGTGGTGAAATACGGGACCTGATAATCGACGGCGTTGCGCCGCAGATGAAACGAGTCCGCGTGCGAATGTCCGTCCCTCGGCGTGTTGATCACCATCGCGATCTCGCCGTTCTTGATCGCCTCGGCGATGTTAGGGCTGCCCTCCTGGACTTTCTTGACGATCTCCACGGCGATTCCATGCTGCTTGAAGTAGGCCGCAGTCCCGCGGGTGGCGACGATGTGGAAACCCAACCCCTGGAGTTTCTGAGCGATCGGCGCAACCGGCTCTTTGTCTTCATCCCGGACGCTGATAAAAACCTTGCCCTTGCGCGGCAGGCGCGTGCCGCTCCCGAGCTGCGCTTTTGCATAAGCTACGCCGAACGTCGTATCGATCCCCATCACTTCTCCGGTGGATTTCATCTCCGGTCCGAGGATCGTATCGACGCCGGGAAATTTATTGAACGGAAAAACCGATTCTTTCACGGACACGTGGCGCGGCAGGACCTCCGCCGTCAGGCCGAGCTCGCCGAGCTTTTTTCCGACCATGATGCGGGCGGCGAATTTAGCCAGCGGCACCCCCGTCGCTTTGCTGACGAACGGAACGGTCCGCGAAGCGCGCGGGTTGACCTCGAGGACGTAGATGTCTTTTCCCTTGACGGCGAACTGCACGTTCATCAAGCCGCGCACGTTGAGAGCCAGCGCCAATTTCGAAGTTTGCCGGCGAATCTCCTGCTGGATATCCGGTGAAATGGACTTCGGCGGCAGGCTGCACGCGCTGTCGCCGGAGTGGACGCCGGCCCGCTCGATATGCTCCATGATGCCGCCGATTACGACGCGCTCGCCGTCCGCCAGCGCGTCGACGTCGAGCTCGATCGCGTCGTCCAAAAACTTGTCGATCAAAACCGGATGCTCGGGAGAAGCGGCGACGGCTTGGGTCATGTAGCGTTGGAGCGTGTCTTGATCGTAGACGATCTCCATGGCTCGCCCTCCGAGCACGTACGAAGGACGGACCAGGATCGGATATCCGAGGAGCGCGGCGATCTGGAGCGCGTCTTCGTAGGACCTGGCCGCGCCGCTCTGCGGCTGCTTGAGTTCCAGGCGGTTGAGCAGCTCGCGGAAGCGCTCGCGATCCTCAGCCAGATCGATGTTGTCCGGCGAGGTGCCGATGATTTTCACGCCCGCGCGTTCCAGAGCCAAGGCCAGCTTCAACGGAGTCTGGCCGCCGAACTGGACGATGACCCCGTCGGGATTTTCCCGCTCCACGATGTTGAGCACGTCTTCGAGAGTCAGCGGCTCGAAGTAGAGCTTGTCGGAGGTGTCGTAATCGGTGCTGACCGTCTCGGGATTGCAGTTGACCATGATGGTCTCGACGCCGTCCTCCTTGAGAGCGAACGCCGCGTGGACGCAGCAGTAGTCGAACTCGATTCCCTGCCCGATGCGATTGGGCCCGCCGCCGAGGATCATGATCTTTTTTCTCGGCGTGCGGTTCGATTCGTCTTCTCCTTCGTACGTGGAGTAAAGGTAGGGCGTATAAGCCGCGAACTCCGCGCCGCAGGTATCGACGGCGCGAAACACTGCGCGCACGTCTGCCCCGGTCCTCTGCGCGCGGATCTCTTCCTCCGGCTTTCCCAGGAGTTTTCCCAGCCGCCGGTCCGAGAAACCCATCTGCTTCACCTTGCGGAAGAAATCGGCCGTCAACCCGCCAGAGGCGCGCGCCGCTCTGATTTCATCCTCGGCGGCGATGATCTGCCTGAGCTGGTCGAGAAACCACGGATCGATCTTGCTGAGGCCGTAAATTTCTTCGATCGACATTCCGAGCCTGAGCGCGTCGCCCAGGTACCACAGCCGCTCGGCGTTCGGGACCCGAAGCTTCTCATGCAGCAGGCGAAGTTTTTCCTCCCGGTTGTCATATCCGGGCTGGACTTTCTCTTCGAAGCCGTAGGAGCCGGTCTCCAGCGAGCGCATCGCTTTTTGCAGCGACTCTTTGAAAGTGCGGCCGATAGCCATCACCTCGCCGACCGATTTCATCTGCGGCGTGAGGATATCTTTCGCCTGGGGAAATTTCTCGAAGGTAAAACGCGGGATCTTCACGACCACGTAATCGATCGTCGGCTCGAAGCACGCCGGCGTCTCGCGCGTGATGTCGTTCGGAATCTCGTCCAACGTGTAGCCGACCGCGAGCTTGGCGGCGATCTTGGCGATCGGAAAGCCGGTCGCCTTGCTCGCCAGCGCCGAGCTGCGCGAGACCCGCGGGTTCATTTCGATCACGACCATGCGGCCGTCCGCCGGATTCACGGCGAACTGGATGTTGGACCCGCCGGTGTCCACGCCGATCTCGCGAATCACGCGGATCGCGGCGTCGCGCATGATCTGATACTCCTTGTCCGTGAGGGTTTGCGCGGGAGCGACTGTGATCGAATCTCCGGTGTGCACGCCCATCGGATCGAAATTTTCGATCGAGCAGATGATCACGACGTTGTCCTTGTGATCGCGCATCACTTCCAGCTCGAACTCTTTCCAGCCGAGAACCGACTCTTCGATCAGGATCTCGTGGACCGGCGAAATATCCAGGCCCCTCTGAATGACCTCTTTGAATTCCTCCGGGCCATAGGCAATGGCGCCGCCGCTGCCGCCGAGGGTGCGCGAAGGCCGGATGATCACCGGAAAGCTGAGCCGCTTCTGAATTCTATTGGCATCGCCCATGCTGCGCGCGTAGCCGCTCCGCGGGAGATCGAGGCCCGCGCGCCCCATCGCCTCTTTGAATAGATCGCGGTCCTCGGCCTTTTTGATCGCCTCGAGATTCGCGCCGATCATCTCCACGCCGTGGCGCTCGAGAATTCCCTGCTCTGCGAGGTCGATGGCGATGTTGAGGGCGGTCTGCCCGCCGATGGTCGGCAGCAGCGCGTCGGGTCGCTCTTTCTGAATTATTTTCTCGACGACTTCGACGGTGATCGGCTCGATGTAGGTGCGGTCAGCAAAGTCCGGATCGGTCATGATCGTCGCCGGATTGGAGTTCACGAGAATGACGCGAAAGCCCTCTTCCTTGAGCGCCTTGCAGGCCTGCGTGCCGGAGTAGTCGAACTCGCACGCCTGGCCGATCACGATCGGCCCGGAGCCGATCAAGAGAATCGAGTGGATGTCGGTGCGCTTGGGCATGGTTAGCGATAAACTTCTCTTCGATGGGCTATGCGAGCAACCCGTACCTCTTTCTTCGTATCATCAATGATGTACAAGATTCTGTAGTCTCCAACTCTTACTCTCCATTCGTTTTCGTAGCCCGAAAGTTTTTTAGCGCCTCTTGGTCTTGGTTCTTCACCTAATCGGTCGATCGCCCTTTCCATGCGGGTCGTAACCTCTTTCGGGAGCCACTGCAAATCCTTCTCTGCCGCCGGTCTGAGATACAGCCGATACGCCATCAGCTAGTCCGCCGCTCTTTCTTTTCAAGGTATTCCTCCCATGCAATGCTACGACCCTTCTCGTTCTCTGATTCTTGAATCAAAAAATGATCGTACAGATCCTCGAGAAGGGACTCGTCTTTTAAGATACGAAGCGCCAATCGCCGCCGGGAACCGGAGTCCATAGATCGGAAGGCTTTGTAGAATACCTCTGCGTTCGCTTCCTTAAGGTCCAAATCCTTTTTCATCGCCCTTTCTGACTTAGCCATCTTTAGCCTCCAATTCACTGAACAATTACGTCGTTAAGATACAAGGTGCCACCTGTCTCCGTCGTACCTGATTCTGCCTTCTCGTTTTAGGAACTGCTGCGCATTTCTTACGTGATGCTTCCATTTCTTTCCAAAACTAACGCCGTCGATGACACGATCGATCGAGTCGTCACAGATGTCAGGGTGTAGGCGTTGGACCAGCGGATGAAGCTCCGTTGTTCGCAGTGGCGATTTAGAAAGCAGGAATAGAATCGTCTCGGAAAATATCGCGTGCGTCGTCTTCCCTTTGGCGCGATGGCGGAGAAGCTGCAAATGCGTCGCCTGAAGTTTCCGTTTGAAGGCCTGTATGGCCTTAGCCCGCATGGTTTGCTCGGCCTTTTGATAAAGTTGCTTAAGTTCTCTCACCTCATTTAATAGCGCTTCGATCTCTATGCATGAAACGTTCGCTCCCAGTAACGAATACTGCTCAAAATCTTCGCGTATTTGGCTAACCACGTTTTTATCACTGAAGGCCACTCCGTATTCGGTATTTCTGCTCACACCTGAATCGGTTAGATTCCCGGACGTAACAATGGCTGTCTTTTCGTCTGCGATATAAACTTTCGCATGAAGACTTGGTAGATGCGTTAAAGCAAAATTTGGAATGCCATGCCCGAGCGCGACGAACGCTTCCAAATCCAGCGAGCCGCTTAAAGTACACTCAGGACGTAGGTCGGTCAGCATTACAAGTCGTACCTTATTTTCAACAGCTCGATGCCTAAGCGCAGCTAATATTTCTTCCGCCTTTGAGAGCTTGACGAACGGTGAAACCAGCATGAGATTATCCTCGACTTGCGAAAGAAGTTCGCGCAAACTTTCCGTCCAAGGACTTCTCAGTATATTTACGTGTGCGACTGTCTCGTTCATGCGGGGAACCAAACTATTACTCCGTCCGGGTCATAACGACATCGACCGCCCTTAAGACGTGCAAATTCCTCACAAGCCGCCTCGTCAGATTCGAAGCGCTCGCATGTGTCACAACGTTCAACATACCGACACCCGTTGTCTTGCGGCTCGCCCGCCAAAATTCCCTTTATCCCACAGTTAAAGACGCCCGGTTCTTGACACGCACAGTCAGCATTGCTGGCAACTTCCGGCGTAGTCGGTTTTTCTGAAAATTTCACCTCGCCCCTTTCTCCATCATCTCCACGAATCTGCGGAACAAATAGCTCGCGTCGTGCGGGCCGGGAGAGGATTCGGGGTGATACTGAACGGAGAAGATCGGCAGCTCGCGGTGCGCCAATCCTTCGACGGTGTTGTCGTTCAGGTTGAGATGCGTCACCACGAACGCGCCCTTGAGCGAGTCGGCATCGACCGCGAAGCCGTGGTTCTGCGTCGTGATCTCGACCTTGCGCGTGGTGAGGTCCATCACCGGTTGATTGCCGCCGTGGTGGCCGAACTTGAGCTTGTAGGTTTTGCCGCCGAGCGCCAGCCCCAAAATTTGATGGCCGAGGCAGATGCCGAAGATCGGTTTTTTTCCGATGAGCTTCTCGACGTTTTCTTTCGCGTAGGGCACCGCGTCCGGATCTCCCGGGCCGTTGGAAAGAAAGATGCCGTCCGGACCCATCGCGAGGACGTCCTCGGCGGAAGTTTCCGCCGGCACGACTTTCACTTTGCAGCCCGACTCGGCCAGACCGCGCAAGATATTGTGCTTGATGCCGTAGTCGTACGCGACGACGAAAAAACGCGGCTGCTCGAAGCTCGGAGTTCCGGTCTTGCGGCGTTTCTTCGCGCTGTCGGCCTCTATTCTTTTTCTATAGCCGGTTCCGATCTCCCACGTGCCGTCGTTCCAGTCGTACTGCGCCGCGCAGCTTACTTCTTTAACTAAGTCTTTTCCGATCAAGCCCGACGACGCCTTCGCTTTTGCGCTCAGCTCTTCGGGAATGTCGCTCAACGTCGAGATGATCGCCTCTTGCGAGCCGTGGTCTCTCAAGTGCCGCACCAGCGAGCGCGTGTCGATGCCTTCGATGCCGACGATGCCGTGCGCGCGCATATACTCGTCGAGCGGCTGCGTCGCGCGCCAGTTGCTCGGCAGAGCGCAATATTCCTTGACGATGAAGCCTTTGACGAAGGGCTTGCGCGACTCCATATCATCCGGATTGACGCCGACGTTGCCGATTTCGGGATAAGTCATCGCGACCATCTGGCCTTCGTAGGACGGATCGGTCAGGATCTCCTGGTAGCCCGTCATGCTGGTGTTGAACACGACCTCGCCGGCCGCTTCGCCTTCGGCGCCGAAAGAGCGGCCGACGTAGAACTGTCCGTCTGCTAACGCGAGCATGGCTTTCATAAAGCTGATTGCCGAGAGCTTGTCTTATCCGGGGTAATGATCGGGTAGATCACCACCTTGTCGCGCTCGTCATGCTCGACTTCGCGCAGCTTGACGCGCACCCTTTCTTTATCGGAGCTCGGGATATGTTTCCCGACGTAGTTGGGCTTGACCGGCACTTCGCGATGGCCACGATCGACCAGCACCGCCAGCCGCACCGATCTCGGCCGGCCGGCTTTGAAGATGATGCTGAGCGCGCTTTTCACCGTCCGTCCGGTATAAATGACGTCGTCTACGATCACGACCGGACGGTCCTTGAGGCCGAGCGGCTCCGCCTCCGCGCCCGGCCCGGAAATCCTGCGAATTCCCTCCTCACTGCCGAAGATCTCGATCTCGCCGGTCTCCGGCCTGCGCCCGCTGATCTTTTCCATCTCGTCGGCGATGCGACGAGCAATGACGGCCCCTTTGGTTTTAACGCCGAGCAGGACGAGGCGCTCGGGATCTTCGCTCTCTTTGAGAATCGTCCCGGCCATTCGCCCGATCGCAGCCTGAATCTCCTCTTCGCCCATGATGCTGCGCTGCGGCCCGCTCTTGTAAGGCTCGTAGCCGAGCTCCTCCGCCTGCTTGATGGAATCGAAAATCGCCAGCTCGCCGCGCTTGAGCCATTCGGCGAAAGTCTCGTCGAGAGAAAAATCGTAGGGGCAGTATCGCCGCGAGCTCGTGTGTCCGACGTACTCGACCCGGAGCTGGTGGTTGCAGTAAAAGCACCTCAAGACGAGCGCGCCGCCGGCCCCGGAGAATAGCAGCTCGAACCTTGGACGCGCCGAGAGACTTTCGGTGCGCGTCACGCAGTTGGCGTTGCCACATTGCGGCCCGAGAGGTTCGGGAGTCCGGTAGAGCGAGCGATTTATCTCCGGAGCGTGGCTTCGCGCGATGGCCGCGGGACTCATCAGGAATTTGAGCAGCGCCATCCGGATCGGCACGCCGTAGGCCGCCTGCTTGAAATAGATTCCTCTGCGGTCGTTGTCGATAGCCGGAGACAGCTCATCGACGCGCGGCAGCGGATGCATCACCACGGTGTCCTTGAAACGCCGCTCCTTGAGAAAGCCCTCGCCCAGGCTCGGATAGTCGCCGGCGTCGCCGCCGTTCGGCTGCTTCATGCGCTCTTTTTGCTTTCGCGTAACGTAGAACGCGTCGAACTTGAGACCGGCGGCCATGCCCTTGATCCGGCTCTGGATGTCCTCGTCCACCTGCGTGAACAGCGCAAGCCGGTGCGGTTGGTTGGGGGTGAGGTAGATCGCATCGGTCTGCGTCATCGCCGCCTGCAGGTCGTCCGAGGCGACCGGCGTAAGATTGTAATGCTGCTCGCGCTCGAGTTTTTCGATCACGTACTGGGGCAGCTCCATGCCGTTCGCGGCCAGCGTGACCACGTTGACTCCGAAGCGCGCCAGCGCGTAAACCAGCGAATGAATCGTCCGGCCGTGCTTGAGATCGCCGCAGATCACCACGGTCAGTCCCTTGAGATCGCCTTTTTCTTTCTTGAGCGTGTAAAGATCGCAGAGCGTCTGGGTCGGATGCTCGTGGCTGCCGTCGCCGGCGTTGACGACCGGCACGCCCGCGTACTCCGCCATCGCCTGGGCCGCGCCGTCCCAGTAGTGGCGCACGACCAGGACGTCCGCGTAGCTGGAAACCACTCTCGCCGTATCGGAGATGGTCTCGCCCTTGGCGGCGGAGGAGCTTTTCATGTCGGGGCAACTGATGACGGAGCCGCCGAGCCGCTGCATGGCCGATTCGAAAGACAGCCGCGTCCGCGTGCTGGGCTCGTAGAAAAGCGTCGCCATGATTTTCCCGCCAAGCAGGCCCGCCTGCACCGGGCCGCGGTTTTCGGGCAGCATCGTGTCGGCCAGCTCGAAGATCTCTTCGATCTCGTGATCGCTCAGGTCTTCGATCGATATCAGGTCGCGCTTTAAAGACGGCATATTAAAACTTAAAGTATCGGCTTAGAAGTTATTTCCTCGGCTGCTGTTTTGTCACGGTGACAAGGTCCGCTCCATCCGACTCTTGAAACATGACATTCACCCGCTCCGAGTCTTGAACCTCCACGTTCTTTCCTACGATATCGGCCCGTATCGGCAGTTCCCGGTCGCCGCGGTCGACCAGAGTCGCAACCAGGATTTTCTTCGGCTTTCCCAGGTGGCCCAACATCTCCATGGCAGCGCGTATCGTCCGCCCGGTATTGATCACGTCGTCCACGAGCACGACTGTCCGGTCGTCCACGGCGACGGGCACCTCCATGCGCGGCGGCTCGCTCGGTTTCTTCTCGGTATCGTCGCGATACGGCGTCACGTCCACGACGCCGACGGCGGGCGAATTTCCGGTCAGCGTTTCGATTTTTCGCCCGATCCGCCGGACGAGACGGGCGCCGCCGGAGCGAATTCCTATCAGCACAATCTTCTCTGCGCCGCTTTTCTCGACGATCTCATGGGCCATCCGGCTGATGGTCCTTTGAACCTCTTCGTTGTCGAGGAGGACCCGTTTCTCCGCTTCCATAAAATAAAAAGACCTCCGTGGAGTTACCGCGGAGGTCTTCGAGCGCTCTGATCGATTGCGTCTTCGGTTTTCATAAGACCTTTGCCAATCTCGCAGGAATGGTTTAAAAGGCTGAGATTTTTATAAAGCCGCGCGCGCCTGAAGTCAAGTTTTTCTTAAAGAATTTTCAGACGGGTTCAAGTCCACACGGCGAGCCTTGACCGTCGATCCGTCAACGCGCAAGGTGGCGACGGCAATCGGCAGCTTGAACCTGCGTGGACCCGCGCTGCCGGGATTCAGAAAAAGGACCCCGTCCCGTTCGACCATTGAAGGACAATGCGAATGACCGCTGATCACCATGCGGAATCCGGCGGCGCGCGGATCGAACTCGATATCCTTCACGTCATGCAACAGAAAAATTTTGTTTCGTCCGATTTTCACGACGGCGCGGGCGGGAAATTTTCGCGCCCAGGCGCCGCGGTCGTTGTTGCCGCGGATGGCGATCACTCTGGCGATCGATTGCAAAGCGTCGATGACTTCCGGCTTGCCGATATCGCCGGCATGAACGATCAAATCGGCGCCCGCGAGCGCGCGCAGCACCTCGGGCCGGACGAGGCCGTGGGTGTCTGAAATAACACCGATCAATTTCTTATTTTTGTGACGCCTTTCCATCCTTGACAACCATGGCTGCGCCTGGAGTATACACTAATCAAGTTTTGCTAAGTTAACTCATTCCCTTTCAGGCCTGAGTAAGGAGGCACACATGAACGGTGTTGTTGATGCCGACACTCACATTGCGGAGTCGAATCACATGTGGGAGTTGATCGATCGTGAGATGTATCCGAGAAGGCCCGTCGTCGTTTCGGTTCCGGACGATACGCTTTACGGCGCGCGCAACGCCTTCTGGCTGATCGACGGCAATATCTTCCCCAGGCCCGTGGGAAGAGCGAGCTTCCGCCTGATCACGCCCTCGGCTTCCAAACAAGAATCGGCGCGCGGCGACATCCATATCGCCTGCCGCGAGCTTACCGACCCGCAGGCGCGACTCAAAGACATGGACAAACTGGGAGTGGAGCTTCAGGTCATTTATCCCACTTTGTTCCTTGTCTACCTCACGGACGACGTCGAACTCGAGATCGCCCTGTGCCGCGCGTACAACCGTTACCTCGCCGAGGCCTGCGCCAAGGCGAACGGCCGCCTGCGCTGGGTCATGATTCCGCCTTTGAGATCGATCGAGGAATCCGTCAAGGAAATCAGGTGGGCGAAGGACCACGGCGCGGTGGGGGTATTCTTCCGCGGACTGGAAGGCGACAAAACCCTGGACAACCCCTACTTCTTTCCGGTTTATCAAACGGCAAACGACCTGGATCTCCCGATCTGCGTTCATACGGCGATCGGCAACACGACGCTGCTGGATCTCATCGACGTAGAGAGAAACCACAGTTTCCTTGCCAGTCGCGTTCTGCCCCTCGTAGCGTTCCGCGACATTGTGGCCAACAAAATTCCCGAGCTCTTTCCGAGGCTGAGGTTCGGTTTCATCGAAGCCTCGGCCGGCTGGATTCCTTTTCTTGTTCATATTCTGAAACGACTCCTGCGCGACCGCTGGCAATATGGCTCGAGCGCCGATTTGTTTCACGACTATCGGCTGTTCGTCGCCTGCGAAGCCGACGAGGATGTGGCCTATATCGCGCGCTACACTGGAGCGGAGAATCTCATCATCGGCTCGGATTACGGCCACAACGACCCGTCAGCGGAGCGCCAGCTGGTAGCGACGATGAGGGCGCGCGAGGACATCCCGCAAGCGCTTACGGAGAAGATTCTATGCGAAAACCCGCGGAGACTTTACCCATTGTAATCGGTCGGTCCTAAGAAAGGGCAAAACGATGAAGAGAATGATTGCTGATTGCTTGCTCGCATGGGTCACGCTTACATCGGCGAATGCATTCGGCCTCGACACGATCAACCTGGCGATCCCCACCAAAAGTTTTCAGCAGGTGATCTATCCGCTCGCGCAAGACCGCGGTTACATGAAAGAGGAAGGCATAGACCTCCAGATCACCTTTATTGAGCCGACCCCTAGCATCCAGGCGACTTTGGCGAATAGCGTGCAGTTCACCGCCGCGGGCAGCAGCGCGCTCGTTGCCCTCACGAAGGGAGGCGCTCCACTCAAAGTTGTTCTCGCAGTCAACGACCGGGTTCACCAGTGGCTCCTTACGAAGCCGGAGATCTCCAGCCCAATCGCTCTTAAGGGGAGGAAGATCGCGACGACGGGCATCGCCTCCGTCGCCACCTTCATGTTCAAGCAGATCATCGCCAGGCACGGACTCGATCCGAGCAAAGACGTCGCCTTCCTCGATCCAGGCACGGGTAATCAGCTTACTTCATTGCTCGCCGGCGTGGTGGACGGCGCAATTTTAAGCGTGGAACAGCGCTATGTGGGCTTGGATCAGAAAATGAAGGAGATGTTTTACTTCGGCAACGAAGTGAAAAATTCCTGGGGCACGCTCGCCACTACCGACCGTTTCATCAAAGAACAGCCCAAGCTGCTGACGAGCTTCATGAAAGCGACGCTCAAGGCGCTCCGGTTCCTGCGTCAGGACAAGGAGACGACGGTTGCGGCAGTGATGAAGTTCTCCGGCATCGAACGCAATCTCGCGTCCCGGATTTACGACGATCTGATCGGGACCTTTACCAGGAATGGAACCGTGGATGAGGAAACCCAGAAAAACGACCTCGCCATCATCCGCCAGGTTGCCGCCGTCAAGGACCCGGTGCCGATCAGCCGCGCGTACGACTTTAGCTTCGCGTTGGAGGCCGATCGCCAGTTGGCGGGCCGGCAGCCTTGAGCCGCGGGTCGGCTTAACCTCCCCCGCTCGCTTTCAGCTTTGTTTCTCTCTTCCTCTCGACCTCGATTTTGAAGAGAAATAATGCTTGACACGGATGCGATAGGCGGCGTTATGATTAAAATCGAACGCCACGCAATTTTCATCCGGCATCGATCGTATTGACCGGGACGGTGGACGCGCTAAGGGAGTGGCCACCATGGAACTGCGCAACCATCCGCTCATGACCTATCGGGGCGCCAGCAATTGGCCTCCGGTCTGGACCTGGATGTCCGGCAAAAAAAAATCCCTGCGGCCATTCGGCGAAGTCGGCACGCTGGTCGATGTGGCGCCGTCCAAAATTGATCCCGACGGGAAATGTTTTCTCACCATCGAGCACCAGGGAACGTCCTACGTAGGCTGCCTGCTGTTCGACGACGGGCCATTCTGCCAACAAATTTCTCAGCTCATGCAACGCCACCTGCGCTATTCTCTCGAATACATCGGGGGAATCGACCTTCGCTACGGCCTTGAGCATCGACCGTCATCCGGCGCGCGACCGGGACCGATAGCTAGCCAGCCAAAACGAGCGCCCATACGGCGATAGTCAGCATAATCGCGCAAAACACGCCGGCAGATCCCAAATCCTTCGCTTTACCCGCAAGCTCGTGCCGTTCCAAACCGATCCGATCGACCACTGCTTCGATTGCGGAATTGCCCAGCTCCACCAGTATGACCAGGACCCAACTGCCGATCAAGAGCGCCCGCTCCGCGCCGCCTTTTCCGAGCCACAGGCCGGCGGGCACAACCAGGACAAGAACGAACACCTCTTCACGGAACGCCTGTTCGTGACGCCAGGCCGTCCGAAGGCCCGCGAGCGAATAGCGCGCGGCCCGGAGCAAGCGGATAATAGCTCTCTTCATGACCGCGCAAGGATAAGGGAGAAAGGGGGAAAGCGTCGTTTCGGCTCGACGCGCGAGCGGATCGAATAGTCTAGTCGATGTCCCAGTACACCGTCTGTCGATCGCCACCATTCTTTTTGAGCCGCAGATTTTTTACTTCACGGACCTTTCCGTTGTACGTGGCCTTTACCGTATACATCCCGGGTGGAAGCTGAACATAGAACCACGGCCCGGTGTTGGCGGCGCTGAGAATCTGCTTGCCCTTGTCGTCGCTTATGACGACATCGACGTCCGTGACGTAATGGCGGGATTTTCCGGCGAACCAGAGGCCCAGGTTGTATTCCTCGACCGCTCGCCTCATTTCGTTTCTCTCTTCGACGCCGATCCCGCCCGACATGTAAGGCGCGCCTTTTTCCGATTTAACGATTCCCGGTCCCTGCGGCTGCTTCACCTCTTGCGCTCGCACGGACGCTTGCGCCGGCGCTTTCGCGCTCGGCGGAGGCTGCTCCTTAGCGGCCGCTTGAGGGCGGTCCGGAAGCCGTTCCGGCGTGACGGCTTTCGGTTGCGTCGCGCAGGAAAAGAGACTCAATGAAATGGCCAAAGAGCAAACGGAAATTATCGTCGCTTTAGAATTCATGGCGCCTTTCTCCTTTCGTTAAGCGAATTATACACACCTGAGGTCTCATTCCAAAATCCAAACACCGCATTCGCGAATGGCATCGTACATCGCATCCGGAGCGAGGTCTGCGCCATTCGGCCACTGAATCGCGCCCAGCACGATCGAGGCTTGCGCAAAAACTATCGGATCTCGCAGCGGCTCAAAGACGGTGCCATCGACTTTCGGATTACCCATAAATGACCGCATGTGAACCTCACCCGCCGTGCCATCGACAAAAGTCACGCGCAACCGAGCGTCCGGCAAGGCGGTCACAGACATGAGTCGCCAGGCGACGGTGTGTCGTACGGTCGGCTCTACTTCAGAGGATCGATTGTTTTCGGGGTTTGCAGTCGGCTGCATAGGTTCCAGTCCTCCATCAGTTCATCGCGGTGTTGCGCGGACCACTCCAATACTAACGCCATAGCCCGGCGCGGTAAAGAACCGCGCATGACGCGAAAGTCTCTCAAGTCAATCAGCGCTTCGTGCTCGGCATACAGAGCGTGAAAGTGCGGCGGCGCATGATCTTGCCAAAACATCTGAATTACGATGCCATAGAACACGCTGATCGTCGGCATATACGTTTTGGATCGCCTTGAAGCTAGTCATGCCCTTCGTTTTAGTCTCACGATCTTGTCCGCGATTTTTATGTTGCCAGAACTGTTAAGGGTTGTCCAATCATCCGTTTCTTACGGAAGCATAATTCTCCGTGACACGGTAGGTAATTATTACTCCTTCCGCCCGGCTTTCAACTGTCCTAGCCGGCTCAACACCGCGCCCAGCGGGCCGATGTCGCTCGGAACTCCGTTCGTGTAAACGATCATTTGGCCCGAGTACGGCGAGACGCGCGGGCCGGGGGTGAGAATACCGACGAGGTTCAACGGATCGGCGGCGGAGACGATGACGGTCTCGTCGTTTTTTTCAGCGCGGCGGGTGGCGCGGAGAAGCTCGACCGCCTCAGGCAGCGCGAACTGCTGGCCGACGAAGCCGTTGACGAACCTGCCGCCGCGGATTTCTCCGCGCGCTTCGAGACGGCGGCAAATGTCCAGGATACTCCGCCATGAAGGAGCCGAGCTCTCGCGCGCGAGCAGCTCGCGAAACAGCAGGCCGTAGCGCCGGAGAAGCTGGCGCGTTATGAACTCGGCCGAGTGGTCGGAAGATTCCGAAGCACTGGCGACGCGAGAGTGCCAGAGCGACCAGCGGCCGACGGGCATCAGACGCTCGGCTGAGCGCCCTCCTGCGATTATTCGAAGACGTTGTTTCCTCGACTGTCGCTTGGTTTCCGGTAGAAGCAAGACGCGTAATCCGGCAATGCCGTCGCCGGTAACCAGACCGGCGGCCACAAGCTCCCATAGCGCCGTTTCGGCGCCGCTCTTGAGCAACCCCGTCCCGCGCGCGATGTCGTTAAGAAAAGAAGCTCCATGCTTCTCCAAGTAACCCAGCGCATCGCGCGCGCCGGTCGATAGCGGGATGCTCGAGCTTCGCTCCGTCAGAAATTGTCCGAGATCTTCGCGCAGGACAAACGATATTGGCGCCGCCCTGCCGGGCGACTGCCTGCGTCTTCTTCTGCGATTCAACGGTTTTTCGCCGGCTTCTTCTTCCTTCACGCTCGAACGCAGTCTTCCCCAGCTTACGATTCCGGCGAGGCACAACTCCTCGAGAGATCTCGGATCGTATTCCGCGACGCGCGACGGTAGAACGTGCTGCTCCCAGGCGGGCGCCGGCAGCTCCAGTCCCTGCAACTGGCCGATGATCTCTTCGACTCCCTGCCGACCGCGCAGTTGCGTGCTCCGCTGAACGTGCTGCCAGCGGAATAAAAAGTTCAAAAATTCTGCGGCGGTGACCGGCTCGATCTCACGGCGAAGCTGCCCGAGCGTCATGCGATGAATCCGAGCCAACAGGCCGCGCTCGCACCACTCGGTCTCGCCCGCGAGCGCGCGTCCGGTGAATTCTCCTCTGAGCACCACGCCGGCGGCTTCGAGAGCGAGCAGTGCCTGCTCGACCATCCGGAGCGGCAATCCCAATTTTTCGGCGAGCGCCGCCGCCATAACCGGCCCCGCGATCTCCATCCATGCGTGGATAACTTTCCGCGCTGCTTCTTCCATCGATGAGACGATTTCTTTTTCGACCGGGCGGTGGATGTCGGGATCGAAGCGCGCCTCGGGCAACAAATGGCGAACAAGCCCGAGACGTTCAACCGCAACATAAGCGCGCCGGTCCTCCGGCTGTTCGTCTAAGCGCCACGATGCAACACAGGCTCTTCCATCAGCGATCAAACTCGACGCCCACACCGACCAGTCCGATGCCTCCGCCAACGGCAGGATGCCTACCGACAACAACAGATCGTGCAGCTCCTCACGGTCGCGCAGATCGGGACGGACCTCTTCACACACTTGCGCGATCGCCTCCACGCTCAGCGCGCCTATTCCGCGTGCAAGATCCGGGTCGGTTCGTCGCAGCGAAACCGCGCGCGCCCGTCTCTCTTCAAGCGGTGCATCGTCGAGAAACGCATACGGGTTGGCGTTAAGAATTTCGTGCGCCATCGGCGACGGCGCCGGTGTATCGACGGCGATGGTTCGCAGTGCCCCCGACTCGATTGCCGCGAGGATTTCTTTGAGGCTGTCGATGTCCATCGCTTCGTGCAGGCAATCGTGGATGGTCTCTTCGACCAGCGGGTGATCGGGGATGACCACCGGCCCGAAGCGATTGTCCTGGCACATGAGCTGTTCGGGAAAAACGGCGGCGAGAAGGTCTTCGGCGCGCATGCGCTGAATCGCGACCGGGACTTTCTTTCCGCCGCTGAACCGGAGCAGCGCGAGCGCGCGCCCGGCGTTCCAACGCCATCGGTTGGCGAACATCGGCGCGGCGAGCGCGGCCTGGATCAGGTCCGGCTCCAGATTCAACGTGCGAACGAAACCGAACACATCGGTCAGCGCAAACGAGTGCTGCTCGCCGAGCGAGATGACGATGCCGTCGTCGGTCGCCGCCGCTTGCAGCTCACGGTCCCAGGTCACGCAAAAGCGCTTGCGCAGGGCGAGGCCCCAGGCGCGATTGATAGCGGCGCCGAATGGCGCGTGAACGACCAATTGCATTCCACCGGCTTCGTCGAAGAAGCGCTCCGCCACGATGCAGCTCCCGCTCGGCACACATCCGAGGATGGTTTGCGTCTCCGACACGTAGGCGATCATCTGCGCTGCCGCCGGCGCTTGAACGCCGGTCTCTTCTTCCAGCCAGCGGATCGCCGCCTGCTGGTCGGCGGCGCGCCCGGCTATCTCGCGCCTGAGCGAGGAGAGCGCGTCGGACAACTCGCGGCTGCGCGCCGGCGCCTCGCCCAACCAAAACGGGATCGTCGGTGGGAGTCCGTGGGCATCCTCCACCCAGACTTTCCCGCGGGCGACGCGGCGGATGCGCCAGGAATTATTTCCCAGAAGAAAAATATCTCCCGCCAGGCTCTCGATCGCGAAGTCCTCGTTGACCCTGCCGACCAACGTTTCGTCGCCGGCTAAAATGACGTCGTAGTCCGCGGTCTCGGGAATCGCCCCGCCGTTGGTAATCGCGGCAAGCCGCGCGCCGCGCCGGGCGCGCAGGCGGCCGTGCACCTGATCGCGGTGAATATAGGCTTGCCGCCGTCCCCTCCTGCCGGCGATTCCCTCGGAAAGAGTTTCCAGAACTTTGTCGAAATCCTCGCGCGTTAGATTTCGATACGGATAGGCCCGGCGCATGAGTTGAAACAGCTCTTCCTCGCCGATTCCCGAATTTTTCGCCGGCACATCCTCCGCTCCCGCCTTAACGGGAGGCGTCAGGCTCGCCACCGTCGCGACCATCTGTTGCGCCAGAATGTCCAGCGGTCTTTTCGGAATAGTCAGGCGATCCAGCTCGCCGGCCTTCACGGCGCGGATAGCCGCCGCGCATTGCATCAAGTCGTCGCGCGTCAATGGATAGAAAATTCCGCGCGGCACGGCGCCGAGCCAGTGGCCGGAACGTCCGACTCTCTGCAGCAGCGTGGCGAGACTGCGCGGCGCGCCGATGTGGCAGACCAGCTCCACGTGACCGATGTCGATTCCCAGCTCCAGCGAGGCGCTGGCTACGACCACGCGGAGCGTGCCAGATTTTAGCCCCTCTTCCACCGCAAGCCGGGTCTTGCGCGAAAGGCTTCCGTGATGTGCGCCGACGTTCTCCTCTCCCAAGAGCTTGGTCAATTGATGCGCGACGCGCTCGACCAATCTTCTCGTGTGCACGAAGACCAGCGTGGCGCGGTGGGACTTTACCTGCGCGACGATGCGCGCGTAGGTCTCGTTCCAGATCTGCTGGCTCGCGATCGGGCCAAGCTCCAAATCCGGCACATCGATGGATAATTCCAACGCCCGCTTGTGGCCGACGTCGATTATTGAACATCTAGGCCCGCCGTCTCGGTCGATGTTCTTGGTGCCGACCAGCAGCCGAGCGATTTCTTCGACGGGTTTTTGCGTGGCGCTGAGACCGATGCGCTGAAGCGGCTTTTCCGTCAAAGCCTCCAGCCGCTCCAGCGAGAGCGCGAGATGCGAGCCGCGTTTGTCGTCTGCCACGGCGTGGATTTCGTCCACGATAACCGTCTCGGTCGTGCGCAACATGCGCCGGCCTTGCTCGGAGGTCAGCAGAATGTAGAGAGACTCCGGCGTGGTGATGAGGAAGTGCGGCGGGCGCCGGATCATGAGACGGCGCTCGGCGGCGGGAGTGTCGCCGGATCTCACCGCGACGCGGATTTCCGGGAGTTGCAAGAAAAGCCCTTCGGCCTCGGCGAGCGCCATGATTTGCTTCAACGGCTCGCGGAGATTTTTTTCGATGTCGTTGCCTAATGCTTTGAGCGGCGAAACGTAAACTACGCTGGTCCGATCTTCCAGTTTGCCTGCTAAACCGCGCTCGATGAGCTTGTTGATCGACCAGAGAAAAGCGGCGAGGGTCTTTCCCGATCCCGTCGGCGCGGCGATCAGCGTCGCCGCGCCGGCGGCAATATGCGACCAGCCCCGCTCCTGCGGCGCGGTCGGTCCGGCAAAACGCTCCGTGAACCAGCGGCTGAGCAGCGGATGAAAGGGAATATCGGTCATGGTCCAGCCGAAAAGAAGTTGGCACTACCGCGGAAGCGAGAGGGAGTCCAGGATTACGTAGGGGCGCGATTCATCGCGCCCTCTTACTGGATTCCGCCTGCGCGGGAATGACATGAAGACACGCCTAATATATTGCTTCGTCCTAATTACGTTGAAGAGCGAACAAAAGATCCAGACCTTAGTAAATCACGTTTCCGAGCCGCTCCCACCTCACCCATCTATCGTTTCCGTCCCAGGACCAGTATATGAGGAAGGCTTTTCCCTTGACGTCGTCCAGGTTGACGTAGCCCCAGAAGCGGCTGTCGTAACTTTTGTCGCGGTTGTCGCCCATGACGAAGATGTGATTGGCGGGAACTTTTTTCGGCCCGTAGTCGTCCCGGATCTGAACCCCTCCCGACGCGTTGTCGCCTTCGAAATAGGCGTGCGGATCGTCGATCGCCTTGCCGTTGACGTGGACCTTCTTGCCGCGAATCTCCACGGTGTCGCCGGGAAGGCCGATCACGCGCTTGATGAAGTCCTTGGTCCGGTCTTCGGGAAAGATAAAGACCACGACGTCGCCTCGCTGGGGCGTCTTGAATTCGACCCAGTAGTGTCCCCATAGAGGCACGCGCACTCCGTAAGCCAGCTTGTTGACCAGAATATGGTCGCCGATCTGCAGCGTCGGAATCATCGAACCGGAAGGAATCTTGAACGCCTGCACGATAAAGGTGCGAATAAAAAGCGCCAGCAGCAACGCCATGCCGATGGCTTCGGCATACTCGCGAAAGGTCGATTTAACTTTTTTTTGTTCCGCCACGGTTGAATCCAAAATTAAGTGCCTCAACTTTCGAGTTTTTAGCTTTTAATATCTGTCGCAAAATGGCAACCCTCTCGTTTTCAGCAGGAAGAGAGAGATCGTCTCTCCCGCGGATCCGCCAGAGGACGGATCAGCCTCAGGCTGAAGCGGGAGTCCAGGATTATGTAGGGGCGCGATTCATCGCGCCCTCTTACTGGATTCCCGTTTTCACGGGAATGACGCCGACGCCCCGCACATTCTTTCTTAACACCCGCTTTAAACCTTCAGCGCCGCCAGGAAGGCCTCCTGCGGAATCTCCACCCGCCCCACCAGCTTCATGCGCTTTTTTCCCTCTTTCTGTTTTTCCAAAAGCTTGCGCTTGCGCGTGATGTCGCCGCCGTAACATTTTGCCGTCACGTTTTTTCTCAGCGCCTTGACGCTCTCGCGCGCGATGATCCGGCTGCCGATCGCGGCCTGAATCACCACCTCGAACATCTGCCGCGGGATCACCTCGCGCAAACGCTGCACGAGGTCGCGCCCGCGCGTATAAGCCTTGTCCTTATGGATGATCATCGACATCGCGTCCATCGGCTCGCCGTTGATGCGGATGTCGAGCCGGACGACATCGCCGGGACGATAGCCCGCGACTTCGTAATCCATGGACGCATAGCCGCGGCTCAGAGATTTGAGCCGGTCGTAAAAATCCACCACGATCTCGGTCATCGGCAGCTCGTAGGTCAGCATCACCCTCATCGGCCCCAGGTAGCGAATTTCTTTCTGCGTCCCGCGCTTCTCTTCGCACAGGCTCAAGATTCCGCCGAGATATTCCTGAGGCAGATGGATCGTCGCGACGATCACCGGCTCTTCGATTCGTTCGATTTCCGATTCTGCCGGTAGTTTGACCGGATTGTCAATGAGCAGGACTTTTCCCGCAAGCGTGACGACCCGGTAAACGACCGTGGGCGCGGTATTGATCAGCGTCAGACCGTACTCGCGCTCGAGCCGCTCGCGCACGATGTCGAGATGGAGCAGGCCCAAAAAGCCGCAGCGAAATCCGAAGCCCAGCGCCTGAGATGTCTCCGGCTCGAAGGTAAACGCTGAGTCGTTCAAGCGGAGCTTTTCCAGCGCGTCGCGCAGCGCCTGATACTGCCCCGAGTCCGCGGGATAGAGTCCGCTGAAAACCATCGGCTTCATCGGCTTGAATCCGGGCAGCGCCTCGGTGGCGGGCGTCGTCTCCGAGGTGACGGTATCGCCGATGCTGGTGTCGCGGATCTCTTTGATCCCCGCCATTAAAAAGCCCACGTCTCCGGCGCTCATTTCCGCGACTTCGAACGGCGCGGGCGAAAAAACTCCCAGCCGCGTGACCTCGAAAGTCTTGCCGGTCGCCATCATGCGGATGCGCATTCCCTTGCGCACGATGCCATCGAAGACCCGAACGATCACCACGGCGCCGTGGTAGGGATCGAACCAACTGTCGAAGACCAAAGCGCGCAGCGGCGCCCGCGAATCTCCCTTCGGCGGCGGAAACGAGCTGACGATGGCTTCGAGAATCGCTTCGGTGCCCGTGCCCTCCTTGGCGCTGGCCAGAATCGCCTGCGAAGCGTCGATGCCGATGATGTCTTCAATCTCATGCTTCACGCGCTGCGGATCGGCGCTCGGTAGATCGATTTTGTTGATCACCGGCAGGATCGCAAGATCGTGATCGATCGCCGTCTGCACGTGGGCCACGGTCTGCGCCTCGACGCCTTGAGCGGCGTCCACGACGAGCAGCGCCCCTTCGCAGGCGGCGAGGCTGCGCGACACTTCATAGGTAAAATCCACGTGGCCGGGAGTGTCGATCAGGTTCAGCGTATAATCCAGCCCGTCTTTGGCGCGGTAGTTGAGTCGCACCGCGCTGGCTTTGATGGTGATGCCGCGCTCGCGCTCGAGATCCATGCTGTCCAGGAACTGCGCGGTCTTCTCGCGCTCGCTCACCGCGCCGGTGTATTCGAGCAGGCGGTCGGCCAGAGTCGATTTTCCGTGGTCGATGTGCGCGATGATCGAGAAATTTCGCACGCGCTCGGAGCTCATGCAGGTCTGACTTTCCGGTAATACGCGACGGTGTTGCCGAGCCCTTCGTCGAGCGAGGTCTTGGGCGACCAGTTGAAAATTTTACGCGCGTGGGAACAATCGAGGCTGCTCCGCCGCTGCTCGCCGTCCTTGGCAGGACCGTGGAGCGGCGCGACTTTAGAACCCATCTGACGGCAAATTTTATCGTAAAGCGTGACCAGGTCGGTTTCCACTCCGGTCCCGATGTTGATGCCGCCGACGTACGAGGACTCCAGCGCCATGAGATTCGCCGCCACCACGTCGCCAACGTAGACGAAGTCCCGCGTTTGCTTCCCGTCGCCGTTGATCACGGGAGTTTTTCCGGACAATAACTGATCGATGAAAATGGCGATGACGCCGGCCTCGCCCTTGAAGTTCTGCCGCGGGCCATAGACATTCGCGTAACGAAGCGCGACGTAGGGAATTTTATAGGTCGCGCGATAGTAGGCGAGATAATTTTCTCCCGTCAGCTTGCTCACGCCGTAGGGACTGGCCGGCCGCTTGGGATGGTCCTCCGGAGCGGGAAACTTCTCCTGCTCGCCGTAGATGGCGCCGCCCGAAGAGGCGAAGATGACTTTCTTGAGTCCCGCTTGTTTTCCCGCTTCAAGCAAATGAATGAATCCCAGGATATTGACCCTCGCGTCGAACATCGGGTCGGCGACCGAGCGGCGCACGTCCATCTGCGCCGCGTGGTGGTTGAGCGCGTCGGGGCGGATCTCGGCGATGAGCGCCGGTATTTTGGCATCGAGCAGGTCCATGGAATAGAGCTTCGCTTTCGGATGCAGATTCCCTTTGTTGCCGGATGAGAGGTCGTCGATCACGAAGACCTCATGGCCCACGGCAATAAACGCATCGACAAGATGAGAGCCGATGAAACCCGCCCCGCCGGTCACGACGATCTTCATAGCTTCAGCGCCCCAGCCTTTCTCTGAAATACTCAATGGTTTTTTTTAGTCCCTCTTCCAGCGCTACCCGCGGCTCCCAGCCGAGCAGCTCGCGCGCCTTGGCGATGTCCGGCTGGCGCACCTGCGGATCGTCCTGCGGCAAAGGGTTGAAAACGATCGGGCTCGACGAGCCCGTGAGCTCGATAATTTTTTTTGCAAACTCCAGCACGGTCATCTCGTGGGGATTTCCCAGATTCACCGGCAGGTGATGATCGACTTCCAACAGTCGCTGGATTCCGCGCACGAGATCGTCGACGTAGCAGAAGCTCCTCGTCTGATTTCCTTGGCCGTACGCGGTGAGCGGCTCCCCTTTGAGCGCCTGGGTGATGAAGTTCGGCACCACGCGCCCGTCTTTCATTCTCATGCGCGGGCCGTAGGTGTTGAAGATCCTGACGATGCGGGTGTCGAGCTTGTGAAAGCGGTGATAGGCCATCGTCATCGCCTCGGCGAAGCGCTTGGCTTCGTCATAGACCCCGCGCGGGCCGATCGGGTTTACGTTGCCCCAATAATCCTCTTTCTGCGGCCTGACCAGCGGATCGCCGTAAACTTCGGAAGTCGAAGCGAGAAAAAATTTCGCGCCTTTGTCCTTGGCCAGGCCGAGCGCGTTGTGCGTGCCGAGAGAACCCACCTTGAGGGTCTGAATCGGCATCTCCAGATAGTCCACGGGACTCGCCGGCGAGGCGAAATGAAGCACAGCATCGAGCGGTCCTTCGATTTCGATATAGCGGGTGACGTTGTGATCGATCATCGTAAAGCGGCTGTTCGAGGCGAGGGCGGCGACGTTTTCGCGGTTGCCGGTCGAGAGATTGTCCATGCACAGGACGTGATCTCCGCGCTTGAGGAAGCTCTCGCAGAGATGCGAGCCCAAGAAGCCGGCGCCGCCCGTGATTAAAATTCTAGCCATGACGCCTTCCCACGGAGAAATAGACGAAGCCCGACTTTCTGAGCTCGTCGGGATCGTAGATATTGCGCCCGTCAAAAATCACCGGCTGCTTGAGAAGCTGCTTGATGGTCGTGAAATTGGGCCGGCGGAACTCATTCCACTCCGTAACGACGAGCAGCGCGTCCGCGCCGGCGAGCGCGTCGTAGTTGCGCTTGAAGTACTTGATCCGGTCGCCGAAAATTTTCTTCGCTTCGTCCATCGCTTCCGGATCGTGGGCTTGAATGCTCGCGCCGGATTTGAACAGCGACTCGACGACGACGATCGAAGGCGCGTCGCGCATATCGTCGGTCCGCGGCTTGAACGAAAGCCCCCAGAGGGCGAACGTCCGGCCGGAGAGATCCGGCCCGAAATGACGCCGGACTTTTTCCACCAACAGGCTCTTCTGCCTTTCGTTCACCGTTTCCACCGCTCTGAGAAGACTCATTTCCAGCTCCGGCTCCCCCATGGCGATACTCGCGCGGATGTCCTTGGGAAAGCACGAGCCGCCGTACCCGACGCCGGGAAAGATGAAGTGCGGTCCGATGCGGCGGTCGAGTCCGATGGCGCGGCGCACCTCGTTCACGTCGGCGCCCAACTTCTCGCACAGGTTGGCGACCTCGTTGATGAAGGAGATCTTCGTGGCGAGCATCGCGTTGGCGGCGTACTTGCTCATCTCGGCGCTGCGCGCGTCCATCACGAGAATCGGATTGCCGGTGCGCACGAACGGCTCGTAGAGCTCCTTCAACTGCTCGATGGCCGCCGAATCGTCGCTGCCCAGCACCACCCGGTCCGGCTTCATGAAGTCGTCCACCGCGGCGCCTTCTTTTAAAAATTCCGGGTTGGAGACGACCGCGAACGGATGCCTGGCGATCCCGGCGACGGCGTTCTTGATCTGCTCGGACGTTCCCACCGGCGCGGTGCTTTTGTTGACCAGTATCTTGTAACCGTTCATCGCCGCGGCGACGCCTCTCGCCGTGGCCAGCACCTGCTCGATATCGGCCCTCCCGTCGGGACCCTGCGGGGTGCCTACCGCGATAAATATGATCGAAGCCTGCTTCACGGCGGCCGGCAGATCCGTGGTGAAGGAAAGTCTCTGTTCTTGGAGGTTGCGCTGCACCAATTCTTCCAGCCCGGGCTCATAGATCGGCACCTTGCCCGCTTTCAACGCCGCGATTTTTTCGGCGACGATATCGACGCACGTCACGTCGTTGCCGCTCTCCGCGAAGCAGGTCCCGGCGACCAATCCCACGTATCCCGTGCCGATGACGGCGAGATTCATGCTGTTTTCCTCCCACCGAGAACGTCCTTCACGGAGTAAATCGTCTTGCCCTGAGATTCATGGTAGGTGCGGGCCAGCATTTCTCCGAGCAGTCCCATGGTGATGAATTGAAAGCCAATGACGATCAACAGAATCGAGAGCAGAAGCAGCGGCCGGCCGCCGATGGCCACCTTGAAGATGATTTTCTCAAGCGTGAGATAGACGGCCAGGAGAAAGCCCAGGCCTCCGCTTAGAAAACCGACCATTCCGAAGATGTGCAGCGGTCGGGTCGCATAGCTGAGCAGGAATTTGACCGTCAGGAGATCCAACAGGACGCGGAAGGTGCGCGCCATGCCGTACTTCGATTCACCCCAGCGGCGTGGGCGATGATGGACCTTCATCTCCGCGATCCTGGCGCCGCGCTCGAAGGCGATCGCCGGGATGAACCGATGCATCTCGCCGTAGAGCTTCACCTCTCGGGCAATGTCGTGGCGCAGCGCCTTGAGGGTGCAGCCGTAGTCGTGCAGCTTCACGCCGGTAATCCAGGAGATCAGCCCGTTGGCCATGCGGGAAGGCAGGCGGCGGCTCCAGAGCGGATCCTGCCGCGGAAAACGCCAGCCGCTCACCAGGTCGAATCCCTCTTCCAGTTTATCGAGCATCGCGGGAATATCTTTCGGGTCGTTCTGTCCATCACCGTCCATCGCCACGATGATATCGCCTTCGGCGTGCGCGAAGCCGGCGGCCACCGCCGCCGTCTGGCCGAAGTTCCGCTTCAGCCGCACGGCCTTCAGACGCTCCTCCCGCTGGTGAAACCGCAACAGAACCGGATAGGTGCCGTCGGTGCTGCCGTCATCGATGACGATGATCTCATAACTCTTGCCGGTCGGACCCAGCGCCGCGAGAAGCTCATCGAGCAGCGGTTCGAGACTTTCTTCTTCGTTATAAACGGGAATGACGACAGATAAATCCATGTCTTCGCTTCGCTCAGAATCTCTCCGCCAAAGTTCTGTGGCGGACAAATTTCAGATTTCAAAATCAGAAAGCGCGTTTGTCTTAACTATGGAAATCTGTCAGCTCGACGAAACGGCGATAGCGCTCTTCGATCTGGTCCATCGAAAGCGCGACCAGCCGCTTCACGCCGAAGTCTTCGACGGTGAACGAGGCCACCACGCTGCCGTAGACAATCGCGCGCCGGATCCCGCCCCGGCCGGCATCGCCCGAGCGTGCGAGTTGGCCGAAAAAACCGCCCGCGAAGGAGTCTCCCGCGCCGGTCGGGTCGAAGACCTCTTCCAATGGATACGCCGGAACGGCAAAGATCGAGGAGTCGGAGAATTGCAGCACGCCGTACTCTCCCCGCTTGATCAGCACGGTCTTAGGACCCATCTTCAATATCGCGCGCGCGGCGCGCACGATATTGCTTTCGCCCGAGAGCAGGCGCGCCTCGGAGTCGTTGACCACCAGCGTCTCGATTTTACCCAACACTTTGCCGAGCGCCCGGGCGCTGTTGTTGATCCAGTGGTCCATGGTATCACACGCGACCACCCGAAAACACCGGAGCTGGCTCAGCACCTCGAGCTGCATCTCGGGGTCGATGTTCCCCAAAAACACGTACTCCGCGTCGCGGTAGCTCTCCGGCAGCCGGGGCACAAACCCGGTGAGCACGTTCAGATGGAGTTCGATGGTATCGCGCACGTTTAAATCTTCGTGATAGCGGCCGCGCCAGTGAAACGTTTCACCGGTCTCTCTCTTGAGACCCTGCAAGTCGATGCCGCGGCGGGTGAATTGATCCAGATACTCTTGCGGAAAATCCCGGCCGATGACGCCGACGATCCGCACCGGAGCGAAAAAGCTCGCCGCCATGGCAAAATAAGACGCGGAACCCCCGAGCACGCGCTCCGCGGAGCCCGAGGGTGTTTCGATCGAATCGAAAGCGACGGTTCCCACAACAAGAATACTCAT
>CAZNES010000003.1:42763-58309 GCA_964572145.1 uncultured Syntrophobacteraceae bacterium | reverse complement strand
CCGAGGGTGTTTCGATCGAATCGAAAGCGACGGTTCCCACAACAAGAATACTCATGGTGTTTTCCGAAACTCTCGCCTCGCGCCTACCGCCTTCTTAGATATTTTCCAATCAACGGCGCCAGCTCGCGGCGGTGCTTGTCGGGTATCTTTTTCGGATCGGTGATGATCGCGTTCTTCAACGCGTCGGCGCAGCCGCACGATCTTCGCTCGGGCAAGCGGCTGAGAATCCTCCGGATGATGCGCTGCGCGAGATCCACATTTTGTTTGAGCACCGCCAGCACGCGCTCGATATCCACGTCGCCCGCGGCTTCGTTCCAGCAGTCGTAGTCTGTCGCGAGCGCCAGCGTCGTGAAGCAAATCTCCGCCTCGCGCGCGAGCTTGGCCTCCTGCAGATTGGTCATGCCGATCACGTCGGCGCCCCAACTTCGATAGAGACGCGACTCGGCGCGCGTGGAGAACTGCGGCCCCTCCATGCAGAGATACGTTCCCTTGTGGTGGACCTTGGCGCCGTCTTCGCGGGCCGCGCGCGCGAGCGTCTCGGAGAGCTCCGGGCAAAACGGATCGGCGAGGCTCACGTGCGCGACGATTCCTTTGCCGAAAAAAGTGCTGGGCCGCTGCGTCGTGCGGTCGATGAACTGATCCGGAATGACGACGTGTCCCGGCGCGATCTCTTCCTGGAGGCTGCCCACCGCGCTGACGGAGACGATGCGCTCTACTCCCAACTTTTTCATGCCGAAGATATTGGCGCGGAAATTTACCTCGGTGGGAAGCAGGCGGTGCCCTCTCCCGTGCCGCGGCAGAAAAATAACTTCGGTTCCCTTCAGGGCTCCCCTGACGTAGAGATCCGAGGGCGGTCCGAAAGGAGTGCTCACGCGGACTTCGCGGACGTTTTCCAGGCCCTCCATTTGATAAAGGCCGCTGCCGCCGATGACGCCAACGATGTTCCGTCCCACCACTACTTCCCCCTCTTAGTGAGAAGTGAGCAGTGAGAAGTGAGAAGCGCCGGCGACTCTTAACGGCTCACTGCTCACTTCCTCACTGCCCGCTAACTGAAGCTGTCCGCACGCGGCGTGGATGTCGTCTCCGCGAGGAGTCCTGACGTTGACCTGGTATCCGTAGGCGCGCAGCTCGTTCTGAAACTTTTCGATCTCCTCCGGGGCGGGCCTCTGGAACGGGCTGCCGTGATGGGGATTGAAGGGAATCAGATTGATCTTCGAGCGGATGCCGCCGAGCAGGCGCGCGAGTCTTTTGGCATCGTCCGCCGAGTGATTGACGCCGCGCAGTACGACGTACTCGAAGGTAATACGCCGGCGCTTGGGAATCGGCAGAGCGCGGCAGCACTCGATCAGCGCGGCCAGCGGATATTTACGATTAATAGGCATAAGCTGCGATCGAATCTCGTCGGTCGTGGCATGCAGCGAAACCGCCAGATTGACGCGCGTCTCTTCCATGAGCTTTTTGATCTGCGGCACCAGGCCCACGGTCGAAAGCGTCACGCGCCGGGAAGAAAAGGCCAGCCCCCAGTTCGCGTCGGTCATGATTCTGACCGCGTTCAAAGTATTCTGGTAATTCGCCAGCGGCTCGCCCATGCCCATCAGCACCAGATGAGTGATTCTTTTTCCCGGCTCGAGCGCTCGACCCGCTTCGAGAACCTGATCGACGATCTCGCTCGCGCGCAAATTTCTCTTGAGCCCGAGCAGCGCGGTGGCGCAAAAAGCGCAGCCCAGACCGCAGCCCGCCTGCGTGGAGATGCATAAAGTAAGGCGCTTCGTTTCAGGGATAAGGACGGTCTCGATGCTCAAGCCGTCGTCGAGACCGAAGAGGAACTTGACGGTTCCGTCCGCCGACTGATCGCGGCGCAGCGTCCGCAACCGGCTGACCGCGAATGCTTCCTCCAGAGCTTGGCGGAGCCTGGCGGAAAGGTCGCTCATCTCGGCGAAGGAGTTCGCCCCTTTTCGATAAAGCCAGCGCAGGATTTGATCGGCGCGGTATTTCGGCTCCCTGCGCTCCGCCAGCCACTTCTCCAGATCTTCGCGCTTGAGCTCTTTGATGTTGCGCTTGGCCATGGGACAACGGCTCAAAGCTTTCGATCGCTATGAATTTCCTGGGGCTTAAAGAAAAAAGAAATCTCGGAGGACGCGGTCTCGGGCGCGTCCGAGCCGTGGACCGCGTTTTTCTCCACGTCCTTGCCCCATTCTTTGCGGATCGTTCCCGGCGCCGCCTTGGCTGGGTCGGTCGCGCCCATGATCTCGCGGTTCTTCACGATCGCGCCTTCGCCTTCCAGGACGGAGACAAGGATCGGGCCGGATGACATGTATTCACAGAGGCCGGCAAAAAAAGGCCGCTCTTTGTGCACGGCGTAAAATCTGCGGGCCTGATCGGGCGTCAAGCGCGTGAGCTTCGTCGCAACTATTTTAAGCCCGTCGGACTCCAGGCGGTCGAGAATTTTTCCGATCAGCCCCCGCCCTACCGCATCCGGCTTGATGATAGAAAGCGTCCGTTCAACCATTCCCCTTACCCCTTACCTTTCACCCCTCACGTTTTTTCCCTCAAGGTTTCCAGCATCGTCTGCCCGATCAACGCCGGCGAGAGTGCGGTGCGTATGCCCGCTGCTTTCAGGGCAGTGATCTTTTCCTGCGCGGTGCCCTTGCCACCGGAGATGATCGCGCCGGCGTGGCCCATGCGCTTGCCCGGCGGCGCCGTCTGGCCGACGATGAAGGCCGTCACCGGCTTTTTCATGTTCGCCTTCACCCATGCGGCCGCTTCTTCCTCATCCGTGCCGCCGATCTCGCCGATCAAGACCACGGCTTCGGTCGCTGGATCTTCGTTGAAAAGTTTCAGCACGTCGATGAAGCCCAGACCATGAACCGGATCGCCGCCGATTCCAACACAGGTCGATTGGCCAAGTCCGACGCGAGTCAACTGATCCACTGCTTCGTAAGTCAGCGTGCCGCTGCGCGAGACGACCCCGATCGGCCCCTGACGGAAGATGTGGCCCGGCATGATTCCGATCTTGCACTCGCCGGGGCTGATCGCGCCCGGACAGTTGGGGCCGAGGAGCCGGGAGCGTTTCCCTTCAAGATACCTCTTGACCCGGACCATGTCCAACACCGGCACGCCTTCGGTAATGGAGATGATCAAGTCGATGCCGGCGTCCGCCGCCTCCATGATCGCGTCGGCGGTAAAAGGCGGCGGCACGTAAATGACGCTCGTGTTCGCGCCCGTCGCGGCGACGGATTTGGCGACGGTGTCGAAGATCGGGATGCCTTCGAGATTCGTTCCGCCTTTTCCCGGCGTGACGCCGGACACCATCTGCGTGCCGTACTCTTTGCACGCGCGCGTATGAAATTGTCCGGTCGCGCCGGTTATGCCCTGCGTCACGACGCGGCTGTTTTTGTTGACGAGAATGGACATAACTCAACTCGTGAGGCGTGAGGGGTGAAGGGTGAGGCGATCGCCTTACCCCTTACGCCTTACCCCTTACGGCTTTTACGATCTTCTCAGCCGCCTCCGCCATCGTTTCCGCGGGAATGATCGCGAGACCCGATTCCGAAAGAATTTTTCTTCCCTCGGCGACGTTGGTTCCCTGAAGCCGGACCACCAGCGGCACGGTCACGCGCATGGCGCGCGCCGCGTCCACGACTCCCTGCGCGATCACGTCACAGCGCATGATGCCGCCGAAGATGTTGACCAGCACGCCCTTCACACGCTTATCCGACAGCAGAATTTTAAAAGCCTCGGTGACCCGCTCTTGGGTCGCGCCGCCGCCCACGTCGAGAAAATTGGCCGGCTCGCCGCCGCAAATTTTGATGATGTCCATCGTCGCCATCGCTAGCCCGGCACCGTTCACCATACAGGCGATGTTGCCGTCGAGCGAAATGTAAGAGAGACCGAGCCGCGACGCTTCGTACTCTTTGGGATCTTCTTCGTTCAGGTCCCGCAGGCTCTCGATCTCGGGCTGGCGAAACAACGCATTGTTGTCGACGTTGATCTTGGCGTCGAGCGCGAGAAGATTGCCGTCTTTGGTGAGCACGAGCGGATTGATTTCCGCCAGAGAACAATCGATTTCGACGAACGCGCGCGCGAGCGCTTGCAAGAGCCTGGTAAAATTTCCGATCCGCTCCTGAGAAATTCCCAGACTGTAGGCCAGGCGGCGGCATTGGAACAGCAGCAGCCCGACGGCGGGATCGACGACTTCCTTGATTATTTTTTCCGGATTTTTTTGCGCGACCTCCTCGATCTCGACGCCGCCTTCCGTGGAAGCGATGACGGTGACTTTCGATACGGCGCGGTCGAGAACCATTGCCAAATAAAATTCGCGCTCGATCGGCAGGCCCTCTTCGATCAGCAGCCGCCGGACTTCCCGCCCTTCGGGTCCGGTTTGATGCGTCACCAACTTCGTTCCCAGCAGCGCGCCGGCTATCTTCTCCGCCTCCTCGGCGCTCTTCACCAGCTTGACCCCGCCGGCCTTGCCCCTGCCGCCGGCGTGGATCTGCGCCTTGACGACGCACAGGCCGCCGAGCTCGCGGGCGATCGCTGCCGCCTCTTGGGCGCTGGAAGCGACTTTTCCCTTGGGAACGGGAACGCCGAAACGCTTGAGGATTTCTTTGGCCTGATATTCGTGGATGTTCATCCGATTAGAAAAACACGTGAAGGGTAAGGCGTTAGGGGTGAAGCGTAAGGAGCAGATCGCCTAACCCCTCACCCCTTACGCCTAACGGGGTTCAGCAGTCCGTTTACGTCATTGTCCTAAAACGCGGTCCATGGCGCCGACCAGATCTTTCACGTGGCCCAGAGATTCGTCGAATAGCTTTCTCTCCCGCGGGCCGAGCTCCATCTCGATGACTTTTTCAACCCCCCCGGCGCCGATCATCACGGGAACCCCGAAGTAATAACCGTTGACGCCGTACTCCCCTTCGAGGTAAGCGGCGCACGGCAGGATCTCCTTTTTGTCCATGAGGTAGGATTGCGCCATGCGCACGGCCGCGGACGCGGGGGAATAGAAAGCGGAGCCGGTTTTCAGGAGCGCGACAATCTCGCCGCCGGCGTTTTTGACGCGCGCTTCGATCTCGTCGAGCCGCTGGCTCGAAATAAATTTTTCTACCGGCACGCCGGAAACCATACAACTGCTGCGCACCGGCACCATGTCGTCGCCGTGCCCGCCCAAAACCAGCGCGGAAACGCTGGCGACGGAAACCTTTAACTCTTGCGCGATAAAGGTCCGATAACGCGAGGAATCCAATATACCCGACTGACCGACAACGCGGTTTTTCGGAAACCCGGTCAGGCGCTTGGTCAGCGTGACCATGGCGTCGAGCGGGTTCGTGATGACGATGACAAAAGCGTTCGGCGCATTCTTCTTGATGCCCTCGCAAACCTGGCTCATGATTTTAGAATTCGTTCCCAACAGGTCGTCGCGGCTCATGCCGGGCTTGCGCACGATTCCCGCCGTCACGATAACGATGTCGGCGCCGGCGATTTCTTCGTATTTTGTCGTTCCGGTGATTTGCGCGTCGAAGTTCTCGATCGGCGCAGATTGCAGCAGGTCGAGCGCCTTGCCCTGCGGCAGCCCGTCAATGACGTCGTAGAGCACAACGTCGCCAAGGCCTTTCAGCGCGCACAGATGCGCCATCGTGCCGCCGATGTTTCCCGCGCCGATTAATGCGATCTTTTTCTGAGCCATTCGAGTTCCTCCCTGAGATAAGGTATGAGGCGTGAAGTTATGTAGGGGCGGTTCGCGAACCGCCCTACTCTCGCCTCTCGCCTTCCGCCTTTCGCCTACATATTGTCGATAATCCCGTCGCCGAACTCCGAGCACTTGAGGAGCTTCGCGCCCGGCATCAAACGCTCGAAATCGTAGGTCACCGTCTTCTTGGCGATCGCGCCTTCCAGTCCTTTGATGATCAGATCGGCCGCTTCGCCCCATCCCATGAAGCGGAGCATCATCTCGCCGGAGAGGATGACCGAGCCGGGATTGACCTTGTCGAGGTCGGCGTATTTCGGCGCCGTGCCGTGCGTCGCTTCGAAGATCGCGTGTCCGGTGTCGTAGTTGATATTCGCGCCGGGCGCGATGCCGATGCCGCCAACCTGCGCGGCGAGCGCGTCGGACAGGTAATCGCCGTTCAAATTAAGAGTCGCGATCACGTCGTAATCTTTCGGGCGGATCAGGACAAACTGCAAACTCACGTCCGCGATCGAATCTTTGAGCAGCAGCTTGGACTTCCACTTGCCGTCGCCGTGCGTCGGCAAGAGCCTGAGCGCCTCTTCGACTTCTTTCTTGATATCGTTCTGCTGGTCGGGCGACATCATGTCGAAGCCGGGATCGATCGCCTTTGCGTTGTCTTCGACGCTGATGCTCGGCTTGTGCTCCTTGTTGCCCAAAATCCACGTCTCGCGCTCGGTAACGACGTCGTTGCGGAACTCGCGCTTGCCGAGAGCGTAGCCCCAGTCCTTGAACGCTCCCTCGGTGTATTTCATGATGTTGCCTTTGTGGACGAAGTTGATGTTCTTGCGCTTGTTCGCCAGCGACCATTTGATCGCGGCGCGGACCAGCCGCTCGGTGCCTTCGACGGAAACCGGCTTGATGGCGATCGCCGCCGTGTCGGGGAAGCGGATCTTTGCATACTCTTTGGGAAAATTTTCCTTGAGCAAGGACTTGAACTTCTTATTTTCTTCCGTCCCGTTGGCAAATTCGATTCCCGTGTAGATATCTTCCGTGTTCTCGCGGAAAACCACCATGTCCACGTGCTCGGGATGCTTCACCGGAGAAGGCACGCCAGCGTAGTAACGCACCGGGCGCAGGCAAACGTAAAGGTCGAGCAATATGCGCAGCGTCACGTTCAACGAGCGAAAGCCGCCGCCGATCGGAGTCGTGAGCGGGCCTTTGATACCGACGAGAAATTCCGTAAACGCCTGGACCGTTTCGTCGGGCAGCCAGCTCTTGAACAGCTTGAAAGATTTCTCGCCCGCGTACACTTCCATCCAGTGGATCTTGCGCTTGCCCTTGTAGGCCTTCTCCACCGCCGCGTCGAACACGCGCGCCGAAGCGCGCCAGATGTCGCGGCCCGTGCCGTCGCCCTCGATGAACGGGATGATCGGATGGTCGGGAACGTTCAACTGCTTGTTTGCGGATATGGTGATTTTCGTCCCGTCCGTTGGAACTTTGATGTGTTGATAGGTTGCCATGGCTCTCCCGTTCAAGTGTTAAAGTAATAAATAAGCCTAAGGGCGTTTCACTCTATCCCTTAGGCCGTTTCGAATCACGAGGAGTTTGAAAAGTAATTTTGTTTTTAGCCGATCCTCGGATAAGTGTCAAGACTGCGCGCAGCCGGAAACCTATAAACCCGCCCTTGAATCTCCGGCATCCGGCGTTTATAGTCGGCCTTTCGTTTCATCCCCTCTATCACGGAGAATATCTTGCACCTGGAAGTTCGCCGGCTCTCTAAAAGCTACGGCTTTGCGTGGGCGCTCAAGGAGATCGATCTGGAGCTTCGCTCGGGCGACTGCGTTGCGCTCCTCGGGCCGAACGGCGCCGGAAAAACGACGCTGCTCAAGGCGCTCTGCGGGCTACTCCGTCCCACGATGGGCGAGATTTGCACGGACGGAACGAAGCTGCGCCATGGGCCGGCGCGGCTGCAACCGGCGATCGGCCTTCTCTCCCCCGGCGATCATCTCTACGACAAGCTTACCGCGGAGGAAAATCTCCGGTTGTTCCTGGCCCTTTACAACCGGCAAAAAAACCGCGGCGAGATCGGAAACGCGCTGGCGGCCGCCGGTCTGTCCGACTGGTCCGGCGAATACGTCGCGTCGTTATCCAGCGGAATGAAATGCCGGCTCTCCATCGCCAAGTGGCTGCTGCTGGAGCCCAAGCTGCTGCTCGTGGACGAGCCGTACGGAGTGCTCGACGGGAGCGGCGTGGATTTGCTCGAGACGCATTTGAAAAACGTTTGCCGCAGCGGCGGCATCGTCGTGATGGCCACCCATCACGTGACGCGCGCCGTCGCGCTCTGCTCGCGGGCGGTCATCCTGCGCCGGGGAAAAATTATCTTCAACGAAACCAAGCGGACGCCGTGGGACGGCATTTACCGCGCGGTCGAGGATTTTCTCCCAAAAGGAGAGGCATGGCCGTCCTGAGACATACCTTCTGGCTGTTGTGGAAAGACCTGCTCCTGGAGCTGCGCCGCCGCGAGAGCCTGCTGGCGATGTTTTTCTTCGGCACCCTGCTGCTCTTCATCTTTCAGTTTGCGCTCGACCTGCAGCCGGAAAATGCGGCCGACATGGCGCCGGGGCTGCTCTGGCTCGCCCTTGTTTTCTGCGGCACGCTGGGGTTGATGCAATTGTTTCAGCCGGAACGGGAGAACCATTGCCTCGACGCGCTGTTGCTCTCGCCCATCGACCGCGCGGCGATCTTTCTCTCGAAAGTCCTTTTCAATCTTATGCTCATGGCGCTGCTCGAGATCGTCGTCCTGCCGCTGTTCTGGGTGCTGTTCAATCTCGCGGCATGGGACCGCCTGCCCTGGGTTTTTCTCTACGGCCTGCTGGGCACCGTCGGGTTTTGCGTCGTCGGAACGCTCTTCTCCGCGCTCACGCTCACCGCCCGCGGGCGGGAAATTTTACTGCCGCTGCTGCTGTTGCCGCTCTTGATCCCGGTCGTGCTGGCGACGATCCGCGGGATGGAAATCATCCTTCGCGCCGGAAATTTCTCGGAGTCGCTCCCGTGGTTGCATCTTTTGATCGGATTTGATGTGATATTTGCCACGGCAGGCATTCTCGTCTTCGAGTGGGTGATCGAGTCCTGAATCATGGCAAAAATCGAAAAGAAGCGCGGCTCGGAGAAAATTCTCGGCGCGCTCGCTCTGGTTTTCATTTTGGCCGGGCTCTACTTCGCCTTGATCGAAGCGCCACCCGACGCCAACCAGGGCGACGTCCAGCGCATCATGTACATTCACATCCCCAGCATTCTGACCGCGTATCTGTCGTTCTTCATCGTTTTCATCGGGAGCTGCCTCTATCTTTGGAAGCGAGAGCGGCGCGACGACATCCTGGCGCGATCGGCGGCCGAGGTCGGGGTTCTTTTCACCGCGCTCACCATCGTCGAAGGATCGATCTGGGGAAAGCCCACGTGGGGAGTCTGGTGGACCTGGGACGCGCGCTTGACCTTGACCGCAATTCTCCTCATGATTTTTGCCGGTTACATGATGCTGCGCTCGCTGATCGAAGACGAGGACCGCGCCGCGGTATCGGCCGCGGTCGTGGGCATCATCGGCTTTTTGGACATCCCGCTGATCCATATGTCGGTCTACTGGTGGCGCACGCTGCACCAGCCGCCGTCGATCCTGCGTCCGGACAAAGCGCCCTGGGAGAACGTCCATCCGGCGATGCTGATCGCGCTTGCGGTCAACTTCGCCGCCTTCTTGCTGCTATACTTTTATCTGCTTTCGCTCCGGATTCGCGTGGGTGAAACCGAAGAGCGCGTCAAGAGCGAGATGCTCGGAGGAATCGCGTAGATGGGAAAATGGGGATTCGTATTCCTGGCTTACGGCATCGTATGGTTCGCGATCGCCGGCTATTTCTTCTGCCTCAAGAACCGGATGCGCAAAGCCGAAGCCAGGCTCGCTCAGTTAAAGTCCCCGCGAGGCGCAGGCAAAAATGCGAGCTAAAAGATTCATCATCGGCGGGGTGATCATCGCGGCCGCGCTTTTCTATCTCATCTACGGCGGCATGCGCGGGGCCATGGTCTATTTTGTCACGCCTTCGGAGATCAAAGCGCAAGAAGAGAAATCCCAGGGCAAGTTTTTGCGCGTCGGCGGCATGGTCGTCAAAGGATCTCTGCACAGAAATGCCGACGGTCTCACGTACCGGTTTCAATTGACCGACGGCAACGCGATCGTTCCGGTTTATTTTCACGGCGTGCCGCCGGACCTGTTCGGCGACGGCAAGGGCGCCGTGGCCGAGGGAAAAATCGGTAAAGACGGAGTCTTCATGGCCACGACGATCATGGCCAAGCACGCCGAGGAATACAGCCCCGCCGAGCACGGCAAGCCGGATTCGCCGCGCAAATTCATCCCCGCGCCGGAGGAAAAGAAATCGTGACCCATTCGATTATACTCAGGATCACGGTGAGGAGGATCGAATCGTGACCGCGGCGATCGGTCACGCGTCCGTTCTCCTCGCGCTTTTGCTCGCGCTCTGTGGAATGGTTGCGCCGATACTCGGCCATCGCACCGGCAAGGCGGTCTTCTTCGCCGGCACGCGCGCGGCAATTTTAGGACAGTTCGTTCTCGTCACCGTCGCGGCGCTGGCATTAATCTATGGTCTCGTCACCACCGACTTCTCGATCCAGTACGTGGCCAATAACACGACGCGGGCGACGCCGATCTATTACCGCGTGACCGGACTCTGGGGCGCGCTCGAAGGCTCGCTCATGCTTTGGGAGTGGATTCTAATTATTTTCTCCGGGCTGGTCGCATGGATTTATAAAGACCGGCATCGCGAGCTGATGCCGTGGGTGCTGATGATCTTCTCCATCGTCTCGGCCTTTTTTCTCGGCGTCCTCGCTTTCGCTTCCAATCCTTTCGCCACGGTTTTTCCCGTCCCGCTCGACGGCCGCGGGCTCAATCCGCTGCTCGAAGACGCGAACATGATGAGCCACCCGCCGCTGCTCTACACCGGCTTCGTCGGGCTGACGGTGCCGTACGCATTTGCCATGGCCGCTCTGATCGTGGGAAAGCTCGACGAGGCGTGGATCGTGACGACGCGGCGCTGGACGATCACCGCGTGGTTTTTTCTCACCATGGGAAATCTCGTCGGCGCGTGGTGGTCGTATCACGTGCTGGGTTGGGGCGGTTACTGGGCGTGGGACCCGGTGGAGAACGCCGCGTTCATGCCGTGGCTGCCGGCGACGGCCTTTCTCCACTCGGTGCAGGTGCAGGAGCGCCGGCACATGCTCAAAGTGTGGAACCTCTCGCTGATCGTCGTCGCCTTCAGCCTGACGATTTTCGGGACGTTTCTTACCCGCTCCGGCGTGCTCTCTTCGATTCACGCTTTCTCCAACGGCCCGGTGGGAACTATTTTTCTCGCCTTTCTCGCCGTGATCCTGCTGGCGTCGTTCGGCCTGCTCGCCTACCGCGCTGACCTCCTCAAAGGACAGCCGCAGTTGGATTCGATGGTCAGCCGGGAATCGGCGTTCCTGCTCAACAACGTGCTGCTGATCTCCGCGCTGTTCACGATTTTTTTGGGCACGATCTTCCCGCTCCTCTCCGAAGCCATCGCCGGCGCTCCGGTGAGCGTGGGCGCGCCGTATTTTAATTCGGCGACGGTGCCGCTCTTTCTCGCGCTGGTTTTCCTCATGGCGATCGGACCCATGATCGCGTGGCGCAGGGCGTCGTGGGACAACGTGAAACGCAACTTCCTCTGGCCCGCGGTCGCGTCGCTGATCGCAGCGTCGATCGTGTTCGCCGGCTGGGTGCGCGACTTTCTACCGCTGCTCGGCGTGACGCTCTGCGCGTTCGTCGCGGCGAGCATTCTCTTCGACACGGCGCTGGCGGCGCGCGCCCGGCGCCAGCTCGCGGGCGAAGGAATTTTTCGCGCGCTGCGAACGCTGGCGAGCCGGAACCAACGCCGCTACGGCGGCCTCGTCATCCATCTGGGCATCGTTCTGATCGCCTTGGGCATCGGTGGCTCGATGAGCTACAGCATCGAGCGCCAGGCCACGCTCGGCCTCGGCGAGACGCTCACGGTCGGAGACTACAAGATCCAATTCGAAGGATTGCGCGCGATCGAGCAGCCCACGCACTACCGGGTCGAAGGCGCGTTTCAAGTTTCGAACGGCGCGCGGACGATCGGCGTGCTCTCCCCTGCGCTCAAATTTTTTCCCAACCAGCAGGCGCCGGTCGGACGGGCGGTCCACCGCAGCACGTTTTCGGAAGATCTCTACCTCATTCTCTCCGGCTTCAGCGAGCTGGAAAAAAACCGCGCGACGCTCAAGGTCCTGGTCCGCCCGCTCGTCGTGTGGATCTGGCTCGGCGGCGCCGTCATAGCTCTGGGAACTCTCGTCGCGATCTGGCCGATGAAGAAGCAATCGGCAGTCAGCTTTCAGCAGTCGGCAGAAGCTGATGGGCTGATGGCCGACCGCTGAAAGCTACTCAGCTATGCGTTTTCGCCGCCTCATTCTCACGGTTATTATTATCGTTCCGTTGCTGACGCTGCTCGCCTACGGCTTTTTCCGCGACCCGCGCTACATTCCCTCGCCGATCGTCGGGCGGCCGGCGCCTGAGTTCACGCTGACGCTCTTTAGCGGCGAGAAGCTCAATCTGGCCGATCTGCGGGGAAAAGTCGTGTTCGTTAATTTTTGGGCTTCCTGGTGCCCGCCTTGTTTAGCCGAGGCGAAAGAGTTGGAAAGGACATGGCGCGAGCTAAAAGATCGCGACGTGGTTTTTGTCGGCGTCCAGATACAGGACGTGGAAAAAAACGGCCGCGCCTTCGTCGATGAGTTCAAGATCACGTATCCGAACGGCCTCGACGCCACCGGCAGAATCGCCATCGATTACGGCGTGTGGGGAATCCCCGAGAGCTTCTTCATCGATCCCGACGGCCGGATCACTTATAAGCACGTCGGCGGCCTCGGGCCGACAATCGTCGCCGCCAAGATCGGCGAAGCCAAACAAAAGATCGTCAGCGCCAAAGAAGGTAAAGGTGAATACCAGTCGATACGATAAGGCCGAATGCAAAATGAAAAATGCAAATTTCAAATTGCAAAATCAAAGAAGAATCGAAAATTTTAACTTTTTCATTTTGCATTTTTCATTTTGCAATGCCGCGGTCATTCTCGCCTTTTTCTTAAGCCTGTGTGTTCTCCCCGCGGCGCTCGCGGGGCAGCCGCAGGATCTCGAAGAACAGACCCGCGCGATCGCCGCCGAGTTGCGCTGCCCCGTGTGTCAGAACCTCTCCGTCGCCGACTCGCCGTCGGAGCTGGCCCAGCAGATGCGCGCCCTGGTCCAGGAGCAGCTCCAAGAGGGCAAGAGCTCGGACGAAGTCAAAAAATTTTTCGTCTCGAAATACGGCGACTGGGTGCTGCTCGCGCCGCCGAAAAAGGGATTTAGCTTGCTCCTCTGGGTGCTGCCCTACACTGCCGCCTTTCTGGGACTGGTTTTCGTGGCGTTGGTAACGCGGCGCTGGGTGAGAAGAAAACAAGAACTTACGCCGGAAGCCGCGGCGGGAACAGCCGAAGACGGCGAGAGCCAACGAGATTTCCTTCTCGGCGAGCAGGCAAGGCTCGACACGGAACTGAAGGAGATCGAGTTCGATTTCCAGGCGGGCAAGTTATCGGAAGGCGATTATGATGGTCTGCGGCGCAACTTGGAAACGCAGTCCGCCGCGGTCGGCAAGCGGCTCGATGCCACGCCCGTGGTTCCGCCGCGAAGCGCAATGGCTCGAGCGCCGGAGAAAAAAGATTCTGCGGCGGCAGCACGCCCGACTAAGAGATGGCAGCTCGCTGCCGGCGGCCTTTTTCTTTTGCTCTTCGGCCTGACGCTCGGAGTTCTGCTGACAAAATCTCTTCGTCCCAGGGGCTCGGAGCAAGACTCGATCACCGGGGACTTTCTCACGGGAACCCCGTCCGGCGGCGGCGCCGCCGATGCCCTGCTCGCCCAGGGGCGCGCGGCGTTCGAGCAAGGCAACTGGAGCCAGGCGATCGAAGCATTCAAGAAAGTCCTGGCGTCGGATCCGAATCAGCCCGAAGCCCACGCCTACATGGGGCTGATCCTCGCCCAGGCCGGACACCTGGAGGGCGCGCTCACGGCATTCGATAGAGCGCTGGCTGCGGCGCCGAATCTTTCCATGGCGCTCTGGGGAAAAGGCATGGTCCTCTACCAAACCGGCGGCGATCCGGCCGAGGCGCGCCGGCTGCTGCAAAAAGTCTCCGGCTTGATGCCGCCCGGACCGGAGAAAGAAGAAGTCGACAAAACCATCGCGCAAATGGCGCAAGGCGGCAATGCCAAGACCCCTGCGACGAAGCCCGCGCCGCCGAGCGCGCAGAGCGCTCCGGCCGGCGGCGAAAAAATCGAAGGAGTCGTGGACGTCGATCCCAAGCTCAAAGGCAAGATCGACAGCCAGTCGGTTCTATTCATCATCGCTCGATCGGCGAGCGGCGCGGGCGGACCTCCGCTCGCCGTGAAAAGAATCGCGAGTCCGAAATTTCCCGTCGCATATTCATTGAGCGCTCAGGACATCATGATGCAGGGGACTTCTTTCTCCGGTAAAATTTTCCTTTCCGCCCGTCTCGATAAGGACGGCAACCCGACGACCAAAGAGCCAGGAAATCTCGCTGGAGAATACCGCAAGAATCCGGTGGACGTGGGTTCGAAGAAAATCGACATCGTCCTGGACCAGGCTCAATAAATGGAGTGTTGGAGTATGGGAGTATTGGAGTATTGCGTTTTAAGTCCATCGATCCATTACTCCAGCACTCCAGTACTCCAACCTTTTACGTCGGAATGAGGCGGAGGTATATGCTTAAAGAAAAAGTTGCGGTGATCACCGGCGCAGCCAAAGGCATCGGGCGCTATATTGCGCACAACTTCGCTGGCGAAGGCGCGAAGATCGCCATCAACGATATCGACGTGGAGCGGATGAAAAAACCGAGGCCGAGCTGCGCGAGCTGGGCGCCGACGTGCTCGCGGCGCGCTGTGACGTAAGAGTGGAAGACGAAGTTAAGTCGTTCATGAAAACCGTCGCATCGCGCTTCGGCCGCATTGACGTGCTCGTCAACAACGCCGGCATCGTCACCCACTTCGGCTGGGGCGTGCCGCGCTGGCCGCTCGTCCGCAACATGGAAAAGAGTTTTTGGGACAAGGTGATCGAGACCAACCTCGGCGGGACTTTTCTCTGCACCAAGCACGCGCTGCCGTATATGCAGAACCAGCGCTCGGGCCACATCGTCAATCTCTACGGCGGCAGCCCGCCCAAGACCTTGGGCTCTTGCGTCTACTCGGTTTCGAAAGACGCGATCCGCACCTTCACCCGTTTTGTCGCCGAGGAAATGAGAGAGTGGAACATCTGCGTCGTCACGGTCTCGCCGGGCGGCGCGATCGCAACCGAAGACGCGCCCGAAGAGGTGCGCGCGAAAATGCCCGGACCGGAATCGGCCGGCAATCGCTTCGTCCTTGCCGCCGAAGCGGACATGGATCTCAGCGGCCAGCGTCTTACGCTAAAGAACGGCCGCCTGGAAATCGACGCGCGATAATTTATTGCGGAACGAGAATCGTCTTCAATTTCGCCACCCAGGTCGGCTCGAGCTTGAATAGATCGTTCACGATCGTTTCTATTTCTTCCCCGGTCACCGGCTCGATATCCAGGTTGCCCTTCTTCGCCTCCGCCAGAAATTCCGGATCCTTCAGCGTATCGGAGAAAGCCTTGCGTAAAATTTGCACGCGCTCTTTGGGCGTTCCCGGCGGTAAAAAATAAGGCCGGGTAATCGTCGAAGTGTCATGAATGCCGTACTTGAGCAGCAGCCGCGCATCGTTCGTCTTCGCGAAATCGACCGCCAAC
>CAZNES010000003.1:0-42663 GCA_964572145.1 uncultured Syntrophobacteraceae bacterium | reverse complement strand
GCCGTACTTGAGCAGCAGCCGCGCATCGTTCGTCTTCGCGAAATCGACCGCCAACGGAACGTTTGGAATCTCACCGTGTTTTTTCGGCATCGCCAACACCACGACCGAGACGTCGCCTTTTTCTATCCCCGCGCGCCACATCGTTTTCATCGACTCGTACGCCCAACAGCCGCCGGCCAGCTCGCCGCTCTCCGCCGCGAGCTTGATCTCCGACGTTCCTTTATACGGCTCGACGACCTTGACCGGCAGATTCAGGGCCACCTGAAGGACCCTGGGCACGTCGGACGCAGTGCCTCCGGGTCCGACGCCGCCTACTTTGACCGGCTCCTTCGCGGCCAGCCATTTTTCCAGGCTGGTGATGCCACTCGCCTTGGTCAGAACGCACACCGGATGATCGATCGCCGGCGCGCCGATGTATTCGAACACCCGGCCATCGAACTCGATTCCTTTCGCGCCCATGATCTGCTGCAAAAAGAGCCCGCCGATATTGTTCCCGATCGTCAGGCCGTCGGGCTTCGCCTGCTTGGCCATGTAGTTCGCGTGAACGATACCGCCGGCGCCGGTCATGTTGTCGACGATCACGGTGGGCTTGCCGGGAATATTTTTTCCTAGATGCCGGCCGATCGCGCGGGAATAGGTATCGAATCCGCCGCCTGGCGCAAACGCCACGATCAAGCGCACGGTCTTGCCTTCGTAATAAGGCGCGGCGGCATGGCCGTCGCCGACAAGGGCCAATATCGTTCCGAAAATCAGTCCAAGACGCGCCGTGTTTTTTCCCATACGTTCCTCCTTCTCAGCCGAAAACTTAAAGCCGCGGCATCACCTCGCGCGCAAACTGCCGCATCGATTCGAAAACGAGCTGCTGAGGGATGCTGCCGATGTTCATCCACGCGAGAATATGTCCCGCGCGCGTTCGACGCGCAAGCTCCCGCAACTCTGTCACCGCGAATTCCGAATTGCCGATAACCGCGTGCTCTGCGCAAACCGTCTCGAAGGCAAGATCTCCCGTCGCGGTCTTCAGCAACCGTGGCGGCAAAGGAATTCCCCGGCTGCCTAGCCATTCGATGTAGCTCGTTCTCATCTCGCCGATCGTTTGATAATAACTCATGATGCCGTCGCGCGCCCGTTTCTCGGCTTCGTTCACGCTCCCGGCCAAATGCATCGGCACAAGCAGACCCAGCTCGCGCTCTGCCGGCGCGTGACCATGGCTTTCCAGCTCTTTCCAATAAGAATTCGCCAACTCGACGACCTGCTCGCGCGTGCGCGTATGAATGGGCAGAAAAAGATTCACACCCAAGCGCGCCGCCAGCTCGACGCCTTCGTTCGAGCTTGCGGCGATATAAAGCGGCGGATGAGGTTTCTGCACGAGTTTGGGATTGACGACGACCCCCGGAATCTTGAAGAACCGCCCCTCGAACGAAAGGACTTCTTCCGTCCACGCAGCCTGGATGACCTTGAGACTCTCTTCCACGATCTCATGCGTCGCTTGATGATCGGCGCCGAAGCATTCGTAAACGCGGCTGTGAGGATGGCCTCCGCCGGCGGCGAAGTCCATGCGTCCGTGGGAAAGCAAGTCGAGCATCGCCGCTTGCTCCGCCAGCTGGACCGGATGGTGCGCCGGCAGCGTATTGACGGCGACGCCGAGGCGAAGCCGCTTGGTTCTCTGGGATGCGGCGCCGAGCACGACGTACGGCGCGGAGAGTAAAGACATTCTGGGCTGGCAATGGATTTCGGCGATCCAGAATCCGCGATACCCGAGCGCGTCGGCAAGCTCCGCCTGCTCGAGAAACTCATCCAGCCGCTCGGCGGGCGCGGCTTGCGCGGAACACTGGATTTCGGTAAACAGGCTGAACTTCATTCGTGTTCGTGTCACTTCGAAGCGGCCCTACGAAGTTTCGTGTCCGTGTTCGTATTTCCGGACCGAGCACGAGACACGATCACGAGCACGGCCCTAGTAGGTGCGCTTTTTTCAACGGTCTCTTTAGATTTTCCAGCCAAGCGATAAATCGACTCTCGTGCCCACCGGATCTCGTATGAATCCTTCCGCGAAGCGTCCGTCCCTCGGAAGGGACTCGGTCCCTTTCGTTGCTCCGGCTTCGATAGCCGCGTGAGTCGCTTGCTCGACGTCTTCGACCTCGAAGCCGAAATGAAAAATCCCTTCCGGGCGACCGCACGCCGGCAGTATCGCGAGGTTGATGTGGCCGTCGGAGAGGTAGATCGCATCCCTCTTTTCGCCGGAGCGGGCGACTTCTTTCATGCCGAAAGAATTGCGGTAAAACTCGGCGAGCTTCGGCGGATCATTAGTGAGCAGCGCGATGTGGCGGATCTTGGCCATGACTCCTCCTCTGCGATGCGGGCGCAATGAATTGCGCCCCTACAATTTAATTTTTTCCTTTACGAGGCGCTTTGCCGCTGCCGCAAGTTGCTCGATGATCGGCAGGTCGAGACCGGACTGACGCGCCAACTCGCTCGCGAGCGGAACGTCCTTGTCGAAAACATTTCTGCCGATATGCGGTGTGGGGTCGGGTAACGACGGATCGAACACGCGCTGCCAGCGGTCGAGAAGTCTTCCCGACTCCACCTGCTGCAGCATCTCGAGCACCTGGGGGAATTTGAGCCCTTCGGCCTCGCCCAACTGAAGCGCTTCGTGAAGCATCAGCGTTTCGGCGCCGGAAATTAAGTTTTTTATCAACTTCGAAGTGTTGCCGGCGCCGACGGCGCCCATGTGAATGACCTTCTTCCCCATCTTGAGAAGGTGCAGCCGGGCGCGCTCCACGACCTCCGCTGGTCCGCCGACGACGAAGATCAAATCGCCGGCCCTTACCGCTCGCGGCACGCCGAGCATGCACGCGTCGATGACGCGCACGTTTCTTTTGCCTGCGGCCTCGGCGATTTTGCGCGTGGTCTGCGGCAAAATGGTGCTGTGAAGAACGATCAGCGTGTCGGGTTTTGCGTTATCGAGAATTCCACCCTCTCTCGTCGTGCAATCCAGGACTTCTTTGTCCGTGCGGACGACGACATCGACGATCGTCGATGCCTGAGTTACTTCCGCCGTACTCTTCGCTATCCGCGCGCCCGCCGAGCGCGCCGCTTCCAGCGCGGCCGGATAGATGTCGTAAACCGTCGCCTGCACGCCCGCGATCTTCAAGCGCTCCAAGAGCGCGCTGCCCATCGCGCCGACGCCGATCATTCCGATTGTTTCCATATTTAGCATTTTCGTCAGTCTACCAACTTCCCCTCGTCCTGTCCGCCGCCATGCTGGTAGACGATCCTTTTTCCGGTCTTCTCGTCGATCTCGTTCCGCGCGCCGCCCGCTATCGCCAGATCTTCGGAAGTCGGCTTGGGGCTGTTGCCCAGTAAGATCATCGGCTCGTCGTGCGGGTTCGAGCCTTCGTAATATTCGTGCGCGGGGATGCTGAGGATCATACCGGGTGAAAGCTCGTGCGTCTCGTTCGGCCCTTTCATGATTCCCCGGCCGGTAACCACATAGTAGCTGCGGTCCGCCGGATGATTATGCATCCGCTGCACGTCCCCCGGAGGAAAAATGAGCAGCCACGTGTGCAAATTATCTCTCCTGAACAGATCGATTCTCCGTTGGCCCTTTTTTCTTTCCTTGGCGGCCTCGGTCACGTCTAAAAGATTCATGGGTGCCTCCTTTGCTCCGAAGAGCGCGTTGAGTTTACTGCTAATAGAGTTTGTCGATGAAACCGCTTTTTTCCAACTCGGCCACCATCGAGTTGTCGATAAACTTTTCCGGCTTCGCCGTTTTAGCCGCCGGATTCGCGGCGAAGTCCAGCAGAGTCTGGACGCCTGCGGGTGAGACATACGGGACTTTCTCCCAGGCCGGCAGGAAAGTTCTATAAGTCTCTTCGAGATCGTCCGCATCGGTCGATTTGGTGTACTTGCCGATCGCCTGCTTAGCCTGTTCAGCGTCCGTGCGAACGATCTTCAAGCCTTCCAGATATCCTTGCAGATAGCGCCGGACGCGATCGGGATTCTCTTTCATATACTGCCGCGTGCTGGCAAAAGCGACGTGAATCAGCGGGATATTTTTCTCGGTTATGTTGACCAACTCTTTCAAGCCCGCTTTCCGCGCTCTTAACGTCGTCGGCGCGGAGATGACCCCCGCATCGATGTTTCCCTGCGTCAGCGCGGTCATGATGGCGGGAATTCCATCCAAATAGAGAACGCGCACGTCCTTTCCGAGCGTCATACCCGCTTCGCGCACCAAGATACGCGCGACGAAATCCGTGGTCGAGCTCGGTTGCGTTACGCCGATCACCTTGCCCTTGAGATCGGCGAAGCTCCGAAGCTCGGGCTTGCTGTAGAGTGAAAACACCGCGCGGTTGAGAACCCCCAGCATGAAGACCACGTCGTGGCCGCCGAGCCCCGCCTCGATCAACTCGCCGCCCGGGTTGCAGATGTCCAGGCTCCTGGCAATGAGTGCTTGCGTCGCCGTGGCAGGCAAAATGTATTTCAGATCGACGTTTACGCCGTATTTGGAAAAGAGACCTTTTTCTTGCGCCACCCAGATCGGCGCAAAGGCCCCACTCACCGCAGCGTAGCTCGATCGGATCGTCACCGGCTCGGCACCCTTGGCTCCGGCTGCTACGCCGAGCAGGAGAAGCAGCGCGCCGGCGAGCGCGCGCAATTCTCGCCTTAAAATTCTTGCCATCGGCTTTTCTCCTCTACCACCCGATCGCGTAACCTTCGCGTCGCGGATCCGCCGCGCCGAGCCATACGCCGGTGACCGGATCGCGCGCGATCACCTGCGAGGCGCCGAAGGACCAGCGACCGACGACTTTGACCTTGTGCCCTTTTTCCTCCAGCCCTTTGATCACCTCGGACGAAAAACCTTCTTCCATCCTAAGCTCTTCGGGCAATTTGTCGCGCGGCGGCGTGCCGGGCATGTGGCTCCAGCGCGGCGCTTCGACGGCCGACTGAGAGTCGCTGCGCTCGTCCAGGAGTTTGTGCAGAATCTGAACGTTGCTCTGCGGTTGATCGTCGTTGCCGGGCGTTCCGCCCGTGGCGAAGAAATCTTCGCTGTGAAACACCATGTACGAATTGAGCGTGTGCGCCGGCCTTTTGCCGGGCTTGAGGGCGTTCGGTTTCTTTTCATCCAGACCGAAGCTGCAAAGGCGGTTGTTCATCGCAACGCCCGTGTCTCCCGCGATCACGCGCGAGCCGAACGCGGCGAAGACGCTCTGGATCAATGAAATCGCGTTGCCGTCGCGGTCAGCGGCGCAGAGATAAGTCGTATCGCCGCCCGGGGCGGCGGGCCGCGCCGTGGGTTTTGCTTTATCGGAAATCTCCCGCCTTCTTTTTTCAGCGTGCTCTTTCGAGATCAAGCGTGAGATTTGCGGATCGCCGAAGCGCGGATCGTCGAGGTGGGTCAACCGGTCCTCGAAGGCGAGCTTCTTGGCTTCCACCATGACGTGGATCGCCTCGGTCGCGTCCATTCGTTCCAGGGCGTAGCCCTCTATAAGATTGAGCATCTCCAGAACCATGAAGCCCTGTGAGACCGGCGGCTGCTCATAGACCGTAAAGTCGCGATAGGAGGAGCGGAGTGGATCGAGCCACTCGGCAAATTTACCTTGAAAATCTTCTTCGGCGATGATCGCGCCTTCTTGTTTTAGTGCAGCGCACATCCGCTCAGCCAGCCCCCCGCTATAAAAAGCCTCTCTGCCCTTTTTGGCAATCTGTTCCAGCGTGAGAGCGAGACCTTTTTGAACCAGAATCCGGCCCGGCGCAACCGCGTCCAAAACTTTTCGATAGTTTCGGTCCACCAGGGGAAAGGCGGCGCCGAATTCCTCGATCTTCTTGCTGAGATAATTCGAGATCGGAAAACCGCCGCGCGCGTAGGCGATCGCGTCCACAGCGATTCGCGAGAGGTCCAAAGTGCCGTAGCGCTTGTGCAGCTCCGTCCAGCCGTCCACCGCGCCGGGCACGGCGATGCTGAGCGGGCCTTCGGTCGGGACTTTCGCATGGCCATGCTCGCGGAAAAATTCTATCGTCGCCCGCTTCGGCGCCGGGCCGCTCGCGTTCAAGGCTTCGACCTTGCCGGTCTTTTTCATGTAGACCAGCGCGAAGATATCGCCCCCGGGCCCGGAGGTTTCCGGCGTGACGACGCTCAAGGCCAACGACGCGGCCAGAGCCGCGTCCACCGCGTTGCCGCCGTCTTGAAGCGCGCTCATGCCCGCGAGCGAAGCAAGGTAATGGCCCGACGCCACCATGCCGTTCTGCCCCATAACCACCGGCCTGCTTGCCTTGCCGAAGTTCATCACGCGCCCAGCCGGAGAATTTTCTCAGCGTTGCCGCCGAGGATTTTCTCCCGATCCTCCTTTTTAAGTTCCAACTCTGCAACTGCCTTCAAACTGTTCTTCACCAAAACGCAGCCCTCCTCCGGCCCGTAGGGATAATTGGTGCCGAGCGCCATCCGGTCCGGTCCGAAAAAATCGAGCACGCAGCGCAAGGTGGACGACGGATGGTCGGCCGTATCCACAAAGAATCTTTTAAACGAATCCAGTGGATTTTCTTTCAAGCCGTATCGCCGGCGGATCTCCTCGGTCCTGCCGCTGTAAATGTTGATCGCGCGCTGGGCGAAGAACGCCAAAACGCCGCCCACGTCGGCGGCGACGAAATTAATTTCTGGAAATCGCTCCAACACCCGGCCGTAGACCAGCCGCGTCATCGCGACCGTGGAATCGAACGCCCAGCCGAAGATCAAGGTCGGCATGATGTCCAGGCCGACTGCCGCGGTCGCCAGCGGCGCGGTCGGATGAAGATAGACCGGAAGCCGGAGCTGGGCCAGCCGCTCGTAAATCGGAAACAAATCTTCGCTGTCCAGCGCCCTGCCGTTGAGGTTCGTGAAGCATCCGAAACCGTGGAGACCGAGCTCGTTCACCGATCGCGCCAGTTCGTTCAGCGACGCGCTGACGGACGAAGTCGGCAACGTAAACAGCCCGGCGAAGCGCTGCGGATATTTTTTACACAAAGCCGAGATGGCATCGTTGGCCGCGCGCGCGAGCGACAGCGCGCCTTCGCCCGTGAACCGGTCCGCGCCCGGCGGCGGGATGCTTAAGACCTGGAGGTCGATACCCAGCTTGTCCATGTGCTCGATTCTTTTCTCAATGTCCCGCCCTTGAAAGGTCGCGGTATTGATCCGGCAGCCGAGCTTTCGATCGTAAAAATAGCGCATGCCGCTGTGGGGATCGGGCGGCTCCAATATGACTTCGGCGTCGAGCCGATCCATCTCGGCGATGTAATTTTCAGGGAAAACGTGAGCTTGAAAATCGATAACCATGTCTTCGCTTCGCTCAGAATCTCTCCGCCAAAGTACTATGGCGGACAAATCTCAGATATCTTTCTCAGAGTCCGTAGAGCGCTCTTGGATTGTCGTCGAGAATTTTTTCGATCACGCCGGCGTCGATTTCGCCTCGGTCTTTCAGCGTCCGCAGCGCCTCTAGCTCGCTCGCGGTGTCGGCGTGGCCATAGTCGGAACCGATGACGATGTTATCGGGCCCGGAGTACTTCAGAATATAGGGCAGGTCGTCGTCGGTCTGGCAGGCGACGTAGATCCGGCTCTCCCGAAGAACGTCCAAGCTCAGAGTTTTTCCATTTCTTTTAAAACGGCGGGCGATGTCGTGCAGCGCGTAGGGAATCCACTGCGCGCTGACCTCGATGAAACCCAACTTCAACTTGGGAAATCTCTGCGGAATTCCTTCGAAGAGGACCGAATGAAACGAACCGACGACGGCGAGCTTGAATTTGTTGAACCCCGACTCGCGCTCGAAAAAATCATGCACCGCGAAGCTCCCGGTCGCCGAATGCACGCAGACCGGCAGATCGAGCCGGCTCGCTTCTTCGTAGAGCGGATAGAAGTAGGGATCGGAGAGGATTTTGTCTCCTTCCAGTCCGCGGAAGAAAATTCCGCAAGCGCCGTTCTCTTGGGCCCAGCGCGCTTCGGCCAGCGCCTTCTCCATGCTGAGCAGCGGCAGCACCGCGACCCATCGGAGGCGGCCTTGGCCCCGCTTCCAGATATCGACGAGCCAGCGATTGTAGCTGCGGCTGAGCGCCAGCTCGACTTCGGGACGGAGCGTGAACGGTCGCAAAAAAATCGTGGGGTAAAGAACCTGGATGTCCACTCCAAGCTCGTCCATGTGTTTGATGCGCGCGTCGATGTCTTCCATCTCGCGCGCCGCCTTCGGCGTATCCGCGCCCACGTTGCGCGCTTTCGCGTGCAGCCTGCCGTCGACGAGCCAAGACTCGCCGCCGCTTTCTTCGGCGTCGGGCGTGGCGACCACGCGAGGCCGGAACTCGCGCTCCGATTCGAGCATGTATTCCCACGTCCGATCGGTCTCGAGCACGTGAGCATCGGCGTCGATCGTTGCCATCGATCTAGCTTCTCCCGGGCGTTATCAACGGCGATTCCGCCGTAGCGCGCTCGGTCTTGGAGCCGACCGATCCGCCGCATCCCTGGCAGAGATAATCATAAAGCTCGCCGTCCGGCAGGACTAAAAGAAGCCGTTCGCGCACCGGCATGGCGCGACGACAGTGGTTGCAGTAAAGCAGCGAGGCTCGGAATTGATCAAACTGTTTTTCCATGACGATTTAACGATACTTTTTTACGAACACGAGCGACGAGCACGATCACGACTCTATGCTTTGTGCGCCGCCTCCGCCGCCGCTTTGCTATCTTTTGTCTGCTTCACGATTTTATCGACCAGATGCGCGGGCAATTCTTCGTAGTGCGAGAATTCCGCCGTGAAGCCGCCGCGGCCGCTCGTAATCGCGTTCAAATCCTGCGAATACTTCAAAACCTCGGCCATCGGCACGCGGGCTTTGATCACTTCGGTATGGCCGCGGGTCTCCATGCCCTCGACCTTGCCGCGCCGGCTGTTCAAATCCCCGATCACCGCGCCCATGCTCTCGTCGGGGACGGTGATCTCCATGTGCATGATCGGCTCGAGAATGATCGGCTTGGCTTTGTCCACGGCGGCCTTGAAACCCATCGAGGCGGCGATTTTGAAGGCCATGTCGGAGGAATCGACGTCGTGATACGAGCCGTCGTACAGCGTGGCGCGGACATCGACCATCTGATATCCCGCGAGATGCCCTTCGGTCATCGCCTCCCTGATCCCCTTCTCCACCGCCGGAATGTAGTTTCTGGGGATCGCGCCGCCCACGATCTGATCGACGAATTCGAACCCCTTGCCGCGCGGCAGCGGCTCGATCTTGATCCAGGTGTCGCCGTATTGGCCCCTACCGCCGGATTGCTTCTTGAGTTTTCCCTGCGAGCTGGCGCTGGCTTTGATCGTTTCTTTGTACGGCACCTTCGGCGCCTTCAACTCTACTTCAGCTCCGTACTTTCGCCGTAGTTTCTCAACCATGACTTCAATATGGATCTGTCCCATGCCGGAGAGGATAAACTCCCTCGTCTGCGTGTCGCGATGCATGTCGATCGTCGGGTCCTCTTCCATCAGTTTGTGCAATCCTTGTGACAGTTTTTCTTCATCCGCCTTGGTCTTCGGCTCGAGGGCGAAGGAAATGAGATGGGTGAAGTGGCTGAGCCCGTCGAATTGAACCGGCGCTCTCTCATCGCACAACGTATCGCCGGAGGAAACGTCTTTTAGTTTGGCCGCCGCGACGATCTCCCCGGCGACCGCTTCGTGCACGCTCTCCTGTTTCTTCCCTTCAAGCCGGAACAGGTGGCCTATTCTTTCCTTAAGCTGCTTGTTCGAATTGTACAATGTCATGTCCGGAGCGATCTTTCCGGAGACGACGCGCATGATCGAGAGCTTTCCCGCAAACGGATCGATCAGCGTCTTGAAGACATATGCCGAAAGAGGCGCCGCCGCATCGCACGCGCGGGTTTCCACCTCGCCGGTCACGGGATTCTTGCCCGTGAATACTCCTTCTTCCGGCGGCGACGGCAGATAGTCGATGATCGCGTCGAGAAGCTGCGGAATTCCGATCTGGCGGAACGCGGAGCCATAGAAGATCGGAAACATCTTGCGGTTGAGAACCGCCGCCCGAATGCCTTGCTTCAACTCCTCCAACGACAGGTCCTGCGCTTCGAGATATTTTTCCAAAAGCGCGTCGTCCGTCTCGGCGACGGTTTCTATCATCTGCACACGCGCGGCTTGCGCCTGGTCCGTGAGGTCCGCTGGAATTTCGGTATCCTTGAACTTTCCTGTGTCGCCCTCGAACAGGAAAGCTTTCATCGCGACGAGATCGACGACTCCCTTAAAGCCTTCCTCCGCGCCGATGGCAAGCTGGAGCTCGACCCCTTTCGCCTCCAGGCCGGAAAAAATCGCCTCGAGTCCCTCGCGAACGTTGGCCTTCTCTCTTTCCATCTTGCCGATGAAAATCAGCCGGGCGACGTTCTGCTCGTCGGCGCGCGCCCACAGCCTTTCGGTTTCGACTCTGAGGCCGCTCGAGGGGCTCAGCAGCAGCACCGAACCGCGAAAGGCGCGCATGCTGTTTATTGCTTCGGGCAGGAAGGTGGTGTATCCGGGCGTGTCGATCATATAAAAATTAAACTTTTTCCAGGACAGCGAGTGGAAAGCGGTGGAGAGGGAGATGTGCCGGTGGACCTCTTCGGGCTCGAAATCGAGAATCGAAGTTCCGTCGCCCACGCGAGCCGGTCTCTGCGCCGCTGCCGCGGCGAAGAGCATCGCTTCGCCCAGAGCGGTCTTGCCCACCCCGCCATGACCCAAAATGCCGACGTTGCGCAGCTTGTCTATTTCAATCATCTGCCGCCGACCTCCTTTTTGAGTTCCTGTGGCCGCTTCTTCAGGTCCTGGACTGAATTTCGCTCGTGGATGATCCTGAGACCGTCGAGCGTGAGAAACTCATCGATCTCGTCGATGAAAGAGCACTCCGGCGCGATGACCCGCGCGAGCCCTCCGGTGGCGACGACTTTCACGGGCGTGCGGCTTTCCTTCTGCATCCGCTCGACGATACCGTCCACCAGGCCGACGTAGCCGAAAAAGACTCCGGATTGAATCGAGCTGATCGGATTTTTTCCGACGATCTCCTTCGGCTTGACGATCTCGACCCGGGGCAGCTTCGACGCCCGCTGGAACAGCGCTTCCACCGAGATCAGCAGGCCCGGCGCGATCGCGCCGCCGACGTACTCGCCCTTCTTGGAAATAAAATCGAAAGTGGTGGCGGTGCCGAAATCCACCGCGATGCAGCAATCCAGATATTTTTCGTACGCGGCGACGCCGTTGCAGATGCGATCCGCGCCGACTTCCTTGGGATTGTCGTAGAGGATGGGCATGCCGGTCTTGACTCCCGGCCCGACGACAAGCGGCTTGACGCGAAAAAATCTCTCCGCCAGCTCCTGGATCATGCTCATCATCGGCGGCACGACGCAGGAAGCGATGATGGCATGGACCTGCTCGCAGCCGATGCCGCCGGACGAGGCGAGCTGCGAGATGAGGACGCCGTACTCGTCGGCGGTCCGCTCCGGCTGGGTGAGCAGGCGCCAGTGCGTGACGAGCTTTCGCCCGTCGTAGATTCCGAGGACGATGTTGGTATTGCCGATGTCGAGCGCTAGAAGCATCGATCACTCACGATTCGACCGGAAAAATCTCGCCGGCGATGATTCGCCGTAGGGCGCCGGAGTCTTCTTCAAGGATAAGCGCACCGGCGGCGTCGATTCCCCTGGCGATTCCGGATAGATGCTCATTCGCCATAGCCACTTCAATTCTTCTCCCCCTGAGAGCGAAAAAGCTCTCCCAGCGCCGGGCGATCCGGGGAAATCCCTTATCCCCCAATTCCCCATAGCACCTGTCGAGGCTCTGAATCAATTGGCTTGCAAAAGAAGTCCGGTCGACCGGCGTTTGGGTCAGGATGAGCAGCGAAGTGGCCCGCTCCCGGATCGGCTCAGGCAGCAGCTCCGCGGGGAGGTTGAGATTGACGCCGATGCCGACGACAACGAAATGGACGCGCTCGGAATCGCAGGAAGACTCGGTGAGAATGCCGGCCAGTTTCCTGCCTCCGACCATGATGTCGTTAGGCCATTTGATGGAAGGCGGCGCTTGGAGAAAGTCTTGAACCGTTTCGGCCAGTGCGACCGCGGCCACGAGCGTGATCTGCGACGTGCTGGCCGGCGGAAGCTTCGGCTTGAGGATTACCGAGAGATAGAGACTGAGACCCGGCGGCGAGAACCAGCTTCGTCCCATCCGCCCTTTTCCTTGCGTCTGGGTCTCGGCGATAACGACCTCGCCCTCCTCTCCTCCCTCTTGAGCCCGCTTGAAGGCGAATCGATTGGTGGAATCGATCTCGGGAAAGTAGTGAATTTTCTTTCCGAGGCGCTCCGTCACTAAACCCCTCTGGATTTCCTCCAAGCGTAGAGGAGTATAATCTCTATCCCTTAATTCCTGCCCCATTTTCGATTTTTTCGCCTGAGGCGGATCAGCCACTGGCTGAAGATGCTCAAATCCAAATTCACTTAATCACCTTATCCGCCCTTACCAGCACGTTCGGCGGAATCGTGAGGCCGATCTGCTTCGCCGTCTTGAGGTTGATGATGAACTCGAACTTCATGGGCTGCTCGACTGGAATGTCAGCGGGCTTGGTTCCCTTCAGGATCTTGTCTACATAAGTAGCCGCACGTCGGTACAAGTCGTCATAGTTCGGCCCATAGGACATCAGCCCACCTGCGTCCATGAGCCCGCTCTCTGCCCATATTGTCGGCAAGCGGCTCTCTGTCGCGAGCTCTGCGATCCGTTTCCGATGATTACTCGTAATGCTAGTTGGCAGCACGAGGAGAGCGGCGGCTTTCCCTCTGGTTGCTGTCTTGAACGCATTCTCGAACTCATCGACGCTCCGCACTTCAAGGGATTGCAGCTGCACTCCTAAGGGTCGGGCGGCAACCTCTATCTCTTTGAACTCGGCAATCTTTGCCGGATCGGCCGGATCATAAAGCACGGCGACGCGGGAAGCCTTGGGAATCGTTTCCTTGAGCAGCTCCAGCCGTTTTCCACTTAAGTCATGTGAAACAGAGCTCAGTCCTGTAACATTCCCGCCCGGACGTGCGAGGCTAGCAACTAACCCTGCCCCAACCGGGTCTGAGACTTGTGTGAAGACGATGGGAATACTACTGGTTGCCTTCTTGACCGGCAGAGCCGGGGCGGTCCCGCCACCTACAACAAGAACATCCACTTTGACCCGGACCAGCTCGGCTGCAAGCTCAGGGTACCGATCGATTTTCCCCTCCGCATATCGATACTCGATCAGGATATTCTTCCCCTCTACGTACCCGAGCTCGCGCAGACCTTGCCGGAATGCTTCAACGCGGGCTAGCAGAGAAGAGGCGGATTGCGAACCTAGAAAACCTATCCGTGGGACTTTCTTCGGCTGCTGCGCCTCGGCCACTCCCACACACCCAACGAGCGAGAGGAGGATTGCAAGAAGCCCCACCCATTTTAGATTTTGGATTTTAGATTTTAGATTGTCGGATTGTAACCGTAGAAATCGAATCAAAAATTTATGCTTCATAGATTTTGTCCCCTAATCGAAAATCGGCAATCGAAAATCTAAAATCCTTTGCCCCTTCAACCATTATTTTTTGTGGCCGTCGCTGCAACCTTCATGTTGAAATCGAGCGAGGGAGCGGAATGGGTCAGAGCGCCGACCGAGATGAAATCGACGCCCGTGGCCGCCACTGCGCGCAAAGTCTCGATGGTAATTCCCCCCGACGCTTCGACCCAGGCGCGCTTATTGATGACGCGCACCGCCTCGGCCATCTCTTTCGGATTCACGTTGTCGAGCATGATCACGTCGGCGCGAGCATCCAGAGCTTCACGCACCTGAGCCAGCGTCGAGCATTCCACCTCGATCTTGGCCATGAAAGGCGCCTGCCGCCGGACTTCTTCGACGGCGCCGGCGATCGAGCCCGCGGCAACGATGTGATTGTCTTTGACCAGCGCCGCGTCGTAAAGACCCAGCCGGTGGTTGGTCCCTCCACCCATGCGCACCGCGTATTTTTCCAGCGTGCGAAAGCCCGGAGTGGTTTTGCGCGTATCGATGATTTTACACGGGAAGTCCTTCACCTCATCCACGTAGCGGCGGGTGAGCGTCGCCGTGCCGGAAAGGCGCTGAAGAAAATTGAGCGCGGTTCTCTCGCCCATGAGCAGCGCGCGGATCGGCCCTTCGGCCTCCGCGACGACCGCGCCTTGTTTCACCGCGTCGCCGTCGCGAGCGAGGCAGCGCACCTGGACATCGGCGTCCAGAAAAGAAAATACTTTCTCGATCAGGATGAGCCCCGCCGCCACGCCGTCGCGCTTGGCGCGAAACAGCCCTTTGCCCCGGGCATCCCGGGGAACCGTGCTCAACGTCGTGATATCCCCGGCGCCGATGTCTTCTTCCAGGGCGCAGCGGATGAGCTGCTCGATCTGTGGAGTAACGACGATATCCATAACTAAGTCTTCCCCTCCGCCTGTTCCACCTCGCCGATCCTCACGAGGCTCAGGTTCAGCGTGCGAATCTTATCTTCGAACTCTTCGGCTTTTTCTTTTTCCCTGCGCACGACCTCTTCTTTCGCCTTGGTGATGAAGTCGCTATTATCAAGTTTTCGCCGCACGCGCTCCAGCTCTTCTCCCGCGCGGGCCAATTCCCGGTTGAGGCGCGTTTTCTCCTCTTCCAAGTTGATCAGGTCTCCGAGCGGCAGATAGATCTCGGTCAGTCCTACGATCGCAGTGGCTGCGCCTCTGGGCCTCTCGCCCTCCCTCAAGTAGTCAACAGAACCGGTTTTCGCAAGCGCCCGCAGATAGCGCTCCTGCGAACGGAGGAAGTCCAACTCCGCTTGCGGGCCGAACAAAATCGCTTTCACCTCTTTGGACGGAGGGCAGTTCATCTCGGCGCGCAGATTTCTAACGGACCGAACGATCTCCATGAAAAAGTCCATATTTTCTTTTGCGTCGGGTTGCAGCCAATTCGCGTTGGTTTCAGGATACGACTGCGCCATGATGCTTCCTTCGCCTGGGTGCAGTGCCTGCCATATTTCTTCCGTCACAAAGGGCATGGCGGGATGGAGCAAACGCAGAATTCGATCCAGTAAAAAAACCAGCCTTTGACGGACTTTTGTCTGCTCCTTCGCGTCGTGCCCGTACAGCCGCAGCTTCGCCATCTCGACGTACCAATCGCAGAACTCGCCCCAGACAAATTCGTACAACTGCTTGCTGTAGTCGTCGAAGCGATAATTTTCCAGGGCCTCCGTCGCCTTGTGAATCGTTTCGTTCAACCGGTGAAAAATCCACCGGTCCACAAACTCCGCCTCATCACCGGCCGGCAATCCCGCGGATTTGACCGGCTCCTCGCCCAAATTCATGAGAACGAAGCGCGCGGCGTTCCAAACTTTGTTGGCGAAATTTCGGCACATCTCCGTCGTCATCGAGCGGAGGACTCGGTTCTCTTCGACGTCCGCGTCAAATCGCACATCCTGCGTGCCGCTGCACTGATAGAGCAAAGCGAACCGGGTCGCATCGGCGCCGTACATTGCGATCAGCTCCAGCGGGTCGATCCCGGTGCCGAGAGATTTGCTCATTCGCTTGCCGTCTTTAGTCAGAATCGTCGGGTGAATGAGCACGTGATGGAACGGAATCTTTCCGACGAACTCCAGACTCGTCATGATCATTCGGGCGACCCAGAGATAAAGAATTTCCCGGCTCGTGATGAGCAGGTTGGTGGGATAAAAATGTTCCATCTCCGGCGTCCGCACAGGCCATCCGAGAGTGGCGAACGGCCAGAGCGCGGAGCTGAACCAGGTGTCCAGAACATCCGGATCTTGTTCCAGCCGTCCGCCGTTACATTTCGAACAATGAGCCGGCGGCTCCGCCTGGACGATGACCTCATGACAATCCCCGCAGGTCCAAACCGGAATGCGATGCCCCCACCAGAGCTGGCGCGAGAGCGTCCAGTCCCTGATGTTTTGCAGCCACTCGATCGAGTAATTTCGAAAGCGATCGGGAAAGTATTTCGTCTCCTCGCGCTCCAGCGCTGAAATGGTAGCCTGAGCCAACGGCTTCATGTTCATAAACCACTGCTCTTTAGGCAGCGGCTCGATAATCGTCCCGCACTTGTCATGGGTAGGAAGGTTGTACTCATAGGCGTCCCGCTTGACCAGGTAGCCGCCCTGTTCCAGCGCCTGCAGAACCGCCTTCCGCGCTTCGAAGCGATCGAGTCCGGCAAAGCGGCCGGCCTCGGCCGTCATTCGGCCGTCGTCACCGATCACTCTTACCAGCGGCAGGTTATGGCGTTTGCCGACCTCGAAGTCGTTGGGATCGTGCGCGGGAGTGATTTTCACCGCGCCGCTGCCCATTTTAGGATCGGCATAGTCGTCCGCGACGATGGGGATCGGTCTGTCCATCAGCGGCAAGACGACTTGCTTGCCGAGGCGAGCATGCCAACGCCGATCCTCGGGATGAACCGCCACGGCGGTATCGCCAAGCATGGTTTCCGGCCGAGTCGTCGCCACGACAACTTCTCCGTTCCCTTCATGCATCGGGTAACGGATGTACCAGAGAAAACCCTGGGTCGTGACTTCTTCAACTTCCAAATCTGAAATCACGGTTAGGCAACGCGGGCACCAGTTGACCATACGCTCGCCGCGATAAATCCAGCCGCGCTGGTAGAACCGCACAAACGCCTCCAGCACGGCTTTGTGGTAGCCTTCATCGAGCGTGAATCGGGTACGCCGCCAATCGTAAGAACAGCCGAGGGCGCGGAGTTGTTTCAGGATGGCACCGCCGTACTTTTCCGTCCACGCCCAAATGCGCCGAACCATCTCCTCCCGGCCCACATCCCAGCGGGTCTTTTTCTCCTCCTGCCAAAGTTGCTGTTCGACCTTCATTTGGGTGGCGATCCCCGCATGGTCGGTGCCGGGAAGACAAAGCGTGTTGTAACCCTGCATTCGCTTGAACCGAATGATCGCATCATGCACGCTGTGCTGGAGCGCGTGCCCCATGTGCAGCTCGCCCGTCACATTGGGCGGAGGAATGGTAATGCAGTAGGGGCGGCGGTCTTTTTCTACTTCCGCATAGAAGTATCCGTGCTCCTCCCACCAGGAGTACCACTTTTCTTCAACGGATTTTGACGCGTAGACCTTGGGTAATTCCATTAGCTACTTCGACTTTTTCGGAGTTCCGCTTTTTTCAGCGGACGATTCTTCTTCGACGATCTCCACGAGCTCGATAGGCTCCGGCTTCGCCTTTTCGCCTTTAGCCGCCTGAGTCTTCTCTTCGACGGGGACGGCTTTCTCCCGTTCCTGCCGCGGCCGCGAACCGGATAGAAGATCGGCCACAGCCGATTGAAAAGCTGCGTTCTCGATCGGCTTCATGACGACGACGAGCTTGTCCCGCTTGGGCGGGTCGGCGGATTCGTTTTCGTCGATCCACAGCGTCGGGATGGAAGAGCCCTGGATCGCGCGCGCAAGCTCCGGCGATAACCGGCTGCTATCGCGCAGAGCCGCCGCGTCCACTATAACGAGATCCATCCCGTCGAGAACAGCGGCGGTGGACGCGCCAGCGCTGTCTTCCACCCGAACGTCATGCTCGGGGAAAAGAGAGAGGGCGATCGCCTGCTGCAACACTCGATGCGGCTCGATGAGAAGAATTTTACCCATGACCGTAGTAGGGCGACCCTGCGTGGTCGCCCAAAACCGGGCAGGCACACAGGCCTGCCCCTACTTGACAAGGCGCCGCGCCGGAGTTAGAAAAAAAGTTCCGGGCACGCCGCCCAGCGTGCGAAAGTGGCGGAATTGGTAGACGCGCAGGATTCAGGATCCTGTGGGCTAACACCCGTGGGGGTTCAATTCCCCCCTTTCGCACCATTCTTTAAAGATTTATCACAGAGTATAAAATTTCTCTAACGACCAGGCGGTTGGAGCTATGTTGAGGATGAGGTGGATACCTGCTCTGTTGTTGGTTTTTGCGCTGACCGGCTGCGAGAAGAAATCAGACGCGCCGGCGAAAACAGCCGGAGACGGAGACCCGAATCGAGGTCGCGCGATCTATCTTTCCAATTGCACGGCCTGCCACAACAACGACCCGTCGAAGGACGGACCGCTCGGACCGGCGATCAAAGGAGCGTCGCGCGTGCTGCTCGAAGCGCGCTTGCTTCGGGGAACCTACCCGCCTGGTTATACGCCCAAGAGAAAAACCGCCGCGATGCCGGCTCAACCCTACCTGGAATCGTCGATACCGGACTTAGTCGCTTTTCTTAACCAGCCCTGATCGGAGGCTAAGCCAGCGCCTTAACGATTAAGTACAGTACCGCAGTCAGAATAAACCCAACCCAAAGTGCCCCCGATACTGTATCGAGAGGCTTTTTCGTCGGTCCCTGGCTTCCCGATAAAGCATTGATCTCGATGGCGGCGATGATGATGGCGACGACAATGAAGATCGAAGTTGCCGCCGAAGTCGTCGTCTGCCCCACAATCGCATAATGGCTTGATGCGCCCATGTAAAATAGCATAGGAATAGAAAAGACCACGTTAGTTCTGGAGGTTAGGGCGGCTCGACGTGCCCGTGTAGCCGCTGCGGGAATTGCCTGCCCTCCTTGCGCCACTTGAGTAGCGGAAGCAATCACGACCTTTTGCGCCGGCCAGATGACCAGCCATACGTTCAGGAACATCAACGTCCCGAGCCCACCGCCGATCGTGATCGCTACTCCCTTACTTGTTGTGAAGAAAGCGCTGCCTAAAGGGCCAAGCATTTCAAGGTACATTAGAAGACCGACCAGAAAAGTAAACATCGCCCCCCAGCGGAACCACCACAGAGCGCGCGGCACCAGCTTTTGAATCGCCGCGCTGCGCACCCCCGGCTCGGCCTCGGCGAAGAACGGCGTCTGAACGAAATTGAAATAATATAAAATGCCGATCCACGTGATACCGGCAAGAAGATGAATCCACCTCAGTATAAATATCCCTAGCTCCATAGTATCCCCCTCCTTCTACCTACCTGACTCCAGGGCTGTTAGTTTTTAGCTTTTAGGCTTTATATTAACGGCGGGTTTCTTTTGTCAAGGCTAAACTGAGCCACTCCATTTTGGACTGGGGTTTCAATTAAATTGAATGCAGGACGAAAAGAGTTTCAGTGAAGCCTTCCATCCCTGGAGCTTCGCAAGGGATCGACGACGCTTCGCTGCTCCGCGGCCTTGAAGCGCAGCACGTCGATCAGGTGTCTGGCGCGTTCCTCCAGAGACTTCGCCTCCAGGAGGCTCTGCTTTTCCACCGGCGAGATATCGAAGGAAAAGCAGCAGAGATTCAACCAGGTCGCTCCGTCCAACGATAGATCGCCGAGAATCTTTAGCAGAGGCGAACTGTCCTGTTGAATCGTTTCCCGCGCAAGCTCCAGGATTTCTTTTTGCAGCGAAGCCAGGGGGTTCGTCGCCCTATCCTCGTCTCGGAGGACGACTCTCGCCTGGCGATACGGCGTCGCGTCGAGAATCTGCTCCCGGATGTCATACTCCGTCAGGCCGTACAGTAAAATATTGTAACGGCCGTCGGGGAGCGGCGTAACGCCGACGATCTTTCCCAGGCATCCGACGCTGTAGATATCGGGATTGCCGTAGTAGTCCTTTTCCCAATCGTCCCTGAGCAACGCCATTCCGATCAGCCCTTCGCGGCCGATCGCGTCGCGCACCATCTCGCGGTAGCGCGGCTCGAAGATATGCAAGGGAAGCTGGAGCTTGGGAAAAAGCACTACGTTGGGAAGCGGAAAAACGGGGATTAGGGACGCCGGCTCCGACATATGTCCTCTACTGCTCACCGGGAATCACAGAACCGCGTTGCTTGAGCCTCTGCCATTTTAGTAGCACAGGCGCTATGCTATGTTCAATGTAAATTCGCCTTGACGTGTTGTCCGTTCTATGCCATTTTTTCCCGGTATCAACGCGGGTACTTGGAGTCTGTGTGCTGGAGCAGCGAAAAAGAAAATCTCCCCATTCGGCTTACGTCGCCGAGTTATTGAAAAAGGCCCAGCCGCTCACCGAGACGGTCGATCCCTTCGGTTGCGTGGCCGAGGAACTGGAGCTGGTCGAGGAGAACCTTATCCGGTCGGTGCGCTCCGCCGAACAGACGCTGACCGATATCGCTTCCCATCTTATTTGCGGCGGCGGAAAGCGCGTCCGCCCGATGATCACGCTGCTCGCGTATAGAGCATTTGGCGGAAAAACCGTCGAAGATATCGTCGATATCGCCACCGCGATCGAGCTGATCCATACCGCCACGCTGCTGCATGACGACATTATCGACGGCGCGGAGACCCGGCGCGGTAAGGAGTCGGCCTACAGGAAGTTCGGCCTTAAGGCGACGCTGGTTGCGGGCGATTTCCTGTTCATCAAGGCTTTTGAGTTCGCCGGCAAATTCGACGAGACCGTGGTTCAGTGGACCGCCGACGCATGCACGCGGCTGACCGAGGGAGAGATTCTCCAGGGCTTCTTCAATCGCAATACCGACGTGACGGTGGCGGATTACCTGGAGATCGTCAAAAGAAAAACCGCTTCGCTGTTTCAGACCGGAGCGAAGATAGGAGTCTACCTGGCCGGGGCAAACCCTGCTCTGGTCGAGCAAATGGATCAATACGGCCTGAACCTCGGGATCGCGTTCCAAATCATCGACGACGTGCTGGACGTGATCGGCCACGAAGAGCTTCTGGGCAAACCCACGGGCATCGATCTGCGCGACGGCAATCCTTCACTGCCGATCATCCTGGCCAAAAACGCCAAACAGCGGACCGTAACCGAGGCCTTCGAGTGCAGCCATCCCACGGATCAAAAAATCCGCCAGGCCATCGACGCCATCGGGCGCGGAACCGTCATCGACGAGGCCAAGGCGCTTTCGCGCAGCTATGCGGAAAAAGCCCTGGGTCCGGTAAAAAAACTTCCTCCATCTCTCTACCGCAACGGGCTGAAAAGCTTGATTCAACTGATCACCGAGAGAAATTTTTGAGTCCGGCGCCGGCCTTGCCGCCGGTCTCGGCTTCTTTCTTCCACTGATCGCGATGTCTTCACCCGACCGCCAGCGTGCGGAACATGTCCGCGAAATGTTCGACCGGATCGCGGGCCGCTACGATCTGCTCAACCGGGTGATCAGCTTTCACCTGGACACCCATTGGAGAAAGAAAGCCGTTGCGGCGGCGCTCAAGGGCGGCGAGCGATGGGTTCTCGACCTCGGGACCGGCACGGGTGATCTCGCTTTGACCGCGGCCGGCTCGGTCGGCGGCGGCGGCAAAATCGTTGGCCTCGATTTTTCCGCCGAGATGTTGCGTCTGGCGCTCGAAAAGACGCGCAACAACCGAAACGGCGGAAAAACTTTTTACATTTTGGGGTCCGCCTTATCGCCCCCCTTGAGGGACGAGACATTCGACGCGGTCATGACGGCTTTCGTTCTGCGCAACGTCGCCGATCTTGAGCTGTTCTTTCGTCAAGCGTACCGGCTGCTCAAGCCGGGCGGGAGCTTCGTGTCGATGGATATGTTTCCGCCATCCTGCACCGCGTTTTCTTTTTTTTACTCTCTGTACTTTTACCGCTTGATGCCGTGGATCGGCGCCCGCCTGGCTCGCGATCGGGAGGCCTATCGGTATCTTTCCGCTACGGTGAAAGCATTTCACACTCCGGAAACCGTCGCCGGCATGATCGAACGGACGGGATTCGCGAGCGTGAAGACGCGAAAATTTTTGAATGGGGCGGTCTGTCTGCACATAGCCGACAAGCCCGCGTAGATTGAACGAAGATGCAGGCGTTTCCAGCGAGCTTCTTACTTCTCTTTCATCAGGTCGCGCTGGGCGGCCTTTTTGCCATCGCGGCCACGCCGTTCCATGAGCTGTCCCGCGGTTTCTACAAGTCCACCGCCGGGGTGCTGTTCGTGGTTGGAGCCCTGGGATTTCTCGGCAAAGCCGATCTCTACCGTAAGTCGCTGCCGGCGAATCAAAGTCAGGGAAGCTTCATCGAGCTGTTATTTCACTTGCTGTTCATTTTGTCTTTCGCCCTTTATCTCTATTCACTCTGGGGAGAGCGCGTCGTTTTCAGGGCGCGAGTTTTTTCAATCTCTCTCTTCGCGGGCCTGGTTGCTCTGGCAGTGAGCTCGCGCGGCTTCTTCCAGGCGCCGCTCGGGTCGATCGAAACCTTGCTTTATCCCGCGAGCTTCTTTTTCTCGGCGCTGCTATTGGGCAGCGTGACCGTCGGGATGTTGATCGGCCATTGGTACTTGATCGATACCGGCCAGAGCATCGATCCCTTTATTCGCATATTTAAATTCTTTTTCATTGCGCTGGCGCTGCAAACGGTTTTCTTTCTGCTGCTTCCCGTTCTTCTATACTATTTCGGGAGCCCGGATACCGTCCACAACCTTCACGAGCTTTGGGAAGGCCACCGCATTCTTTTAATCAGCCGGTTGCTGACGACGCAGGGCGGATCTCTGGTCCTGTCGTTCATGATCTGGCGGACTTTAAAAATACCGCACACCATGGCCGCGACCGGGCTTTTCTATATCGCTTTACTGGGAGTCTTTGTCGGGGAGATTCTGGGCAGGCAGATCCTCGCTCTGACTTCCCTGCCCTTCTAAATCGCCGCCGGGCTGGCTTGTTGTAGGCTGAGCGTACACTTTTATTTTTGTGATCCTGAGCCCGTTCGAGGTCCACCCGAGATCGTAACCGACCTCCATTCCTTCCCTGAGATCGGCTGTCTTTTGGACCTCGCCCAAGAGAACGATCAGGTCATAAGAAAACTGGACTTCTCGGCCGCTCTCGGTGCGCACCACTCCCATGTTGTTGCTGGGGAAGAGCTTGCTGATGACCCCGTGATGAAAGAGGTCTTTGGGCCAATTGGTCTCCGGACTTTCTTCGGACACGATTTCAGCCTTTCACAAACTTTTCTTCCCGCGCTTCGCGTCCAAGAGCGACCGGCCCCGGCTCGCGACGGCCGCGATGAGATGGCCCATCTTCGGGTGCTCGGGCTCGATGTCGGCTTTTATCCCGAAGTGCTGGAGCGCTTCGGTGCACACCGGACCGATCGAGGCGATCACGAGCTGCGGCAACGAGCCGCGCAAGGGTTGTTCCAGGCCGTCCGCGCGCGCAATTATAAAAACATGATCGACTTGCGTCGCGTTGGTGAAAAGCGCGACATCCGCGCGGAGGGCCGCGATCTCGCCCACGGCGGATTTCAACGGCGCAATATCCTCGGGAAGCGCCCACTTGTAGACGGGAACGGAAAATACTTCGGCGCCCAGAGCTTTGATTCCATCCATCAACTCGGTTCTGGTTATGCCGTATTCCTGCACCGCGATTCTCTTGCCGGTCAAATTTCCCATTTTACGCAGCGCTGCCAGAATTTCTCGCCAGGTGTTCGGCTCGGGCACGGTGATCTCGGGGCTCAGACCGATCTCCTTCAGCGCCGCCACCGGTTTCGGCCCCCGGGCAACGAGCGTTGCGCGTCCTAGAGCCTCTGCCATCTGATCGCGGGAATAACGGGAAGAAGCTGCTTCGATCAACGTTCGAGCGCCGACGCCGGTGAGAAAAACCGCCACGTCCACTTTGCCGGCCTGCAGGTCGCGGATAAATTCCAACGCGGCTGTATTCTGATCCAACGGCACCTCGCGCATCGAAGGCGCCATGATCGGCTCGCCGCCGTAATTCCGGATCAGCGCCGCCATCTCGCGGCATCTCCGGCTCTCGAAAGAAACGACTCTCAGCCCGTCAAGGCTGGCTTGTAAATTGGTCTGCATCTTGGGAGGAGCGCGCGGATTGCGTGTAGAGAGCGTGCGGGACAAACCATTGGAGCCGATGCCTCAACTCCACGACGTTTCCCACTACAATGACAACCGGAGGGCCGAGGAGGCGCGCTTTATCGACGATATCGGAAAGCGTGCCGTCGACGACTTGCTGCTTTTCGGTCGTGCCCCAGCGAATCAGCGCGGCCGGAGTCTCGGGCGATCGGCCGTGAGCGACGAGCTGCGATACGATGCGTGGAAGATTTTTAAGACCCATCAAGATGACCAATGTATCGACCGCAGTCGCCAATCGTGCCCAGTCGATAGTCTTCGCGCCGTCCTTGCACGCCTCGTGGCCGGTAATCACGGCGAACGAAGAGGAAAGCTGACGGTGGGTCAACGGAATGCCGGCGTAGGCGGGGACCGATATCGCCGAGCTTACTCCCGGCACCACCTCGAAAGAAATGCCCGCGGCTGCCAGCGCCTGCGCTTCTTCACCGCCACGGCCGAACACGAACGGGTCGCCTCCTTTGAGCCTCACCACGCGGAGCCCACGGCGCGCGTGCGCGATCATCAGAGCGTTGATCTCGTCTTGTGGAAGACTGTGAAGTCCGGATTCTTTCCCGGCAAAAATTCTGAGCGCCGCAGCGCGAGCCTCTTCGAGCAGCTCGGGATTGACCAGGCGGTCGTAGACAATCACCTCGGCCGAGCGGATCAGCTCGAGCCCGCGCACGGTTAGAAGTCCCGGATCTCCCGGACCGGCGCCGACGAGATAAACTTTTCCGACCTTCATAACTCGACGTTCACCCGCTCGCGTAGATAACGTTTGGCGCCTTCGATATCGCCACGCCCAACCAGCTTGCGCAAGTCGCCGTTCAGCGCCCGCCGCCAAATTTCCGGACCGGCGGGTCGGCCCCGCTCTTTCGACTCTCGGCGCACTTCCCCCACGACCCGCGAGAGAGCCGCATAGTCTTCGGTGAAAAAATGTTCCAGCTCTTCCCGGATGGCGCGCGAGAGCGCCGGGCTGGCGCCGCCGGTCGCCACCGCCACCACGAGCTCGCCGCGCCGCAGCACCGACGGAAGAATGAAATCGCAATGGGCCGGATCGTCGGTCGCGTTGACCCAAACGGCGCGCTTCTTTCCGTCTCGGTAGACTGCTTTATTTACTTTACGATCGTCGGTCGCGACAAAGACAAGTCTGTACCGCGCGCAATCGCTGGCGCGATAGCGCCGTGCGACGTGGCAGATTTTTCTGCGCTTCGCCAGTGCGCCGAGATTTTTTGTGACGGTGGGGCTCACGACCGTGACGCTCGCCCTGGCCCGCAGCAGCCCTTCGACCTTTCGCTCGGCAACCTCGCCACCGCCGACGACCAGACAGCGCCGCTTCCCAAGATTTAGAAATATCGGGTAATATCCCATCGCCTCTTCAGAGTAAGTCAATCGGGCCTCCAAGTCCAGTGACTTCTGCCAACCGGTTCTCCCTGCCTCAGCCATGCTTGGAGCTTTCCCGCCGCGGCGAAAGGCGAAGCGAAAGAGTCAACAAAAAAACAGCGAGAGACAACCGCACTGGGTGTGATAGCGGTTGGCCAAGGAGGAGAGGTTTAGGTAATTTGAAGGATGGAGTTCCATGATTTGAACTCTTTATTTATTGCGAACCCAAACACCCCGCACTGCGCCGGAATATTCTGCCGCTTGAGACGCCCTCTTAGCAAAGAAAAGCCATAACAAATAGGCGTCGATCAAAATGACCGCCAGCAAAACGCCGTATGCCGCCGGACTTGGGAGCAGTTGAACGTCGATCAAAACCCTGGAGAGTCCGAACCCGACCACCCATGCATCAAAGCTCATGCAGATCCTTCGGAAGGTCTCCGCATCCATACGCCTGATCACATAAACTCCCAGAGGAATTCCCAAAGCCACACTAGGCGCCAGCGCAAAGAGAAGGCTGCTGCTTTCAAAGCTGTAGAGGCCCAAAAAGTAGTAGGCCGTAGCCGTGAGCGTCGATTCGGCCACACGAATGCGACTCAAAGCGGCCCTGAATTCTTCTTTGCGGAAACCCTGGTTGTTGAACAAAAGGGCCAAAGGAGGACCGGAGATGGCGGTCAGCGAGTAGAGAACTCCCACGCCGGCGCCGAACGGCACGACAAGGGCTTTTTCGGAATGGATGGGCCGTCTCAGGCCGGCGGCCTGGAGAAGGATCAACGGCAGCAGAATCGCGTAGGTAAAAAACTTGATCCCGCCGGGGTTCGCCGAAAACAGGATATGACTTCCACCGACGACACCCAGGATAAGTCCGATCAAAATCGGGGAGACCCGCTTCCAAACCAGCGGCAGGCTCTTGCGATTAATGAACAAGACGTAACTATTCAGCACCACCTCAACCAGCACCATCGCCGGATTCAGAAGTCGATTTGTATAAAAAAGCAGCGCGATGGGCACGGTAATGGACGAGAAGCCGTAACCAAGCGCGCCGTTAATCGTAGCAGCCAGAAAGGCGACTAACAGTAAAGTTATCGTCTGAAAGTCTCCGAACATCGTTTAAGCACTCCGAAATGGCGTCAAGATATCGCCGCCGTAAGTTCTTCGCGATGAACGTGGAGCCCGCACTCCTTGGTCTCGGGATTCTCCCACCACCATCTTCCCGCCCGGATATCCTCTCCCGGCTTGATGGCGCGGGTGCAGGGAGCGCATCCGATGCTGGGGTAACCCTGGTCATGCAAATTGTTGTAAGGGAGTTTATTCTCCCGGATGTAATTCCAGACCTGCTTGTGTGTCCAATCGATCAGCGGATTTATTTTGGCGATGCCGCCGTGGCCCTGGTCGGTCTCGACTTTCAGCAAATCGGTCCGGGTGGGCGCCTGCTCGCGCCGTAAGCCGGTCATCCAGGCATCCAAAGTTTTCAGCGCGCGATTGAGCGGCTCAACCTTGCGAATGTCGCAGCACAACTTGCGGGACTTCACGGATTGATAAAAAAGGTTGAGACCCTGCTCCCGCACCATTTTTTCGACGCGACCCGCCTCGGGAAAAACACTTCGACTTTTATGCCATAGCGCTCGCGCATGGCGTCCATGCAGTCGTAGGTCTCTTGATTCAGGCGTCCGGTATCCAGCGTGAATATCCGGAAATCCGACCCACGCACACGGTGCATCATATCGATCAGGACCGACTCCTCGGCCTGAAACGAACAGGCCAGCGCGATTCGAGGCTGAAATTTATCCAACGCCCACTTGAGAACTCCTTGAGCATCAAGCTCTTCCACGTCCTGGTGCCCATTGCCGTTGTGATCGGTTTTCTGTGCTAGCGACATCTTCCCCTCCCTTAGTTGACACTCCCTTGTATATTCTTGAGCAAGGTCGTGACATCGAAGGAACCGGCTGTCTTGATATGTAAACCAAATCGCTTCCGCGAATCCCGCTCTCTCTCGATCGAGAAATCGGTTCCTGCGTATAGTGCCCGTGCCAACGCCTCGATCTCCGGACGGATCGCAGAGAACGACTCCTCGGTGTTCGGAGTCAGAAGCCGATCGTTGATCACAACAAGGGCCTCGTCCCCGCGAAATCGAAACCGGCCTTGAAGCGCCGGCTCCCCTTCTATCCTCCGGCAATAATCCAGGGCAGTCGCAAACGCCGCTCTAAGTTTCGCGCTGTTTGAACCGTCCGCCGATCGTTTCCGGCCGTACAGTAAACCCCAACGGTTTCCACCGTTGTCGATGCTGACGTTTGCTTCATGCGCCACGAGCAGAATCCCCGGGCCGGCGGGCACATGACTGTAGTCGGCCAGGTCGTAATATTCGCCGTCCGACGCTTGGATCCACGAATTGAAAATTTCCACGAACGATTCAGGCTGAATCGAAACCGGGTCCATTACGAAAAATTTTATGTTGATCTTCTGAAGATTCATACGCGCTCCCGCTAAGCACGCTTTTCAACCGAAGACGCCGCTCCGGCGCCAGCCGCAACAATTGTAGCGCTGAGTTTGTTGTAGCAGCTATGCGCCGCATCGATGAAAAGCTGCGCCTCCTGCAGGCGTTGCAGCGCCACCCCTTTTTCTAGACCATTCACGTTTGGCAAGGCGACTCTGGCTTTGAACAGGTAGTCCGCGAACGTGCTTCCGGCGTACTTGTCATAGAAAAGCTGCGTGTCGCAAAACCGCTGCCGGAACTCGGCTACGATAGTCGCTTCGTCGTTCGACACATCGTAATTCTGAGTCTTCACCAAGGCCTGCGCCGCGCGCACCATCGCTCCGTAAGCGGCCGAGACGGCTTTGGTTAGATCTCCCGAATCAAACCAAATTTGCGCCTCAAACAATTCCCGCTCGCTCGCCGCCAGGGTGAATTGCGCTGGAGAAACGACCTCTCCCGCGCACTCCCCCACACCCATATCGTTCAACGTGAATTCGCGAGGATCGCCCCAATCGCTGTAGAACAACGGCGCCACGTCATGGGATGGGACCTGCATCAGGTCATCCAACATGGCCTTGGTCTCTTTTTTCCCGATCCTGCCGATGAAGTCCTGAAAGCTTTCGCCCTTTTGCCGCTCGGCGACGTACCGGTCGGTGACGCGCGTTACCACTTCAGGGATCCGTTTTGAGGGCACCGCCCCGATGGCGAGGCCGTACGCGCCGGCATTATCTCTAAATTTTCCGCCCAGCATCACCTGGAAGTGGGGCACGGTGTAGCCGTTAATGTTCCGGCTAATTCCATAAAAGCCGATGTCCGCGATGTGGTGCTGGCCGCACGAATTAAAACAGCCGCTCACCTTGATGCGGAGATTCTTGACCACCTGATCCAGCTCAAAGCTCTTCTCGCTCAAGCGACGACGCAATTCCTTGGCGAGCCCTCTGGATGACGCTATCCCCAATTTGCACGTGTCGGTCCCCGGGCATGCAGTGATGTCCACGATCGTTCCAGCGTTCGGGTCGGCCAAGCCGATCCGCTTTAAAGCGCTGTACAGTTCAGGCAAATCGGTCTCGCTGACCCAGCGTAGAAGAATATTCTGCTCAACGGTGGTGCGGATCGTGTCTTTAATGAATCTCCGGGCAACGTCGGCAAGAGCGCGGAGTTGATCCGCCGTTATGTCCCCCAAAGGAAGCGTGATTGTCGCGGCTGCATATCCGCGCTGTCTTTGCCGGTACACGTTGGTGGCATACCACGCGTTAAATCCTTCTGGGCGTTCGCCGCCGTTTAACGCCGTGCCACCCTTGAGCGGAGTCTCGCCCTGCCCTTCAATGCCGGCAAGATAACCGGTCCATCCGGGATCCGAGGCTAATTTTTGCCGCTCCTCCAATACGAGCTTGCGGAATTTTTCAATTCCTAAATTGGCGATTAAAAATTTAATGCGCGCACGCGCCCGATTTCGCTTCTCTCCCAAACGGGCAAACACGCGCGCAATGGATTGGGCCATAGGGAGAAGTTCTTCCTCGGGAAGAAAATTATCGAATAACTGCGCCTTGTACGGAACCGCCCCCAGACCGCCTCCCACGTAGAATTCAAAACCTCGGCGTTCCACTCCGTCGCGCACTTCGGTCTTGGCGATAGCGCCCAAGTCGTGCATGCTCGTCAAACCGCACGGATGCTGCGCGCAGCCGGAGAAAGCAAGTTTGAACTTCCGACCGAAATCCTGCGTGTCCGGATGACCGAGCAAGAATTTTGAGCTCGCTTTCGCATAGGGAGTTACGTCAAAGACCTCATCGCGGCAAACTCCCGCGAGCGGGCAGGCCGTAACATTGCGCACGGCGTTTCCACACGCCTCTCGAGTTGTGATACCTACGGCAGCCAACCGCCGCATCAATGAAGGCGTGTCTTCGATGTGGACAAAATGATACTGGATGTCCTGACGGGTCGTCACATGAGAGATCCCGTCGGCGTATTCTTCCGACAAGTCCGCCAGCACTTCCATCTGTACGGGATTCAATCCGCCGAAAGGAATCTTTATGCGCATCATGCCGGGAGCATCCCAAACGGTTTCCGGCCCTTTAGTCAAACCTTCGGAGGGCAGCTTTAGCTTTTGGATTTTCCGGCCGTCATGCCGATGTCCATTGTCGTAGCGCTGGCCGTAGATGCCGCGCCGGAGCCGAGTCTCCGCGAAAACCCTTTCATCGATCTTGCCCTGCTTTCTTAATTCAATCTGCGTTTCAAAGATGTCGATCTCGCGTCCGAGATCCGGCGGTATGCGGCTGCCGACAATTTCTTTCCACTGGGTTGATTCACTCATTGTTATTTCCTACCCGGAATTGTTTCTAATATTTCCGATCGTAGTAGTCGTTTATTAGGCCAAAAAAAATCACCCGACTAAACCGCTTTATACGGACTTTATACTAATTCCGATCACTAAAGTCAACATTGTTAGCTTGCGGCTATTTTCCGGTCTTTTGCCGACTAATTATGCCTTGTAGCTCCATTAGGGCGTCCAGGACAGCTTCAGGTCGAGGTGGACATCCTGGCACATAGACATCCACTGGAATCACGCGATCTATACCTTGAACTGTGGCATAATTGTCATAAAACCCGCCGCTGGCTGCACAGGCCCCAAATGCCATAACCCACTTAGGTTCAGTCATTTGGTCGTATACCCGCTTCATTACCGGCGCCAGTTTCTGGTTGACCGTACCGATAACCATAAGTAAATCTGCCTGCCGGGGACTAAATCTGGGCAGTAGAGCCCCAAACCGATCAATGTCGTAAGGCGACATGGAAAGGGACATGTATTCCATCGCACAGCAAGCAGTAGCGAACGGATATGGGAAAATGGAATACTTACGCGCCCAGTTGATTGCCCTTTCCAATCGCGTCAAAACTACAGCTTCTCTCAGCAAGGGAGCTTCGCGTGAGTCGTAGGTGTTTAACTGCATACGTCAACTATAAACTCTCGCGATGAAAATTCAACGCCATCGCGGTGAACCCTGATTTGCTGCCTTTTTGCTTGACAATCCGAAAGCCTCATTTTACTCTGGCCATACTAGCGGCAGAGAGCAATACAAAAATTGGCCTCTGCCCAAATCGGAGATGTGATCATCATGGGGGGTAAAAAGATTCTGGTTGTTGAGGATAATGAAGACACGCGAGAAATCCTCCTCTACCGGCTTAAGAGCATGGGCGAATACGAAGTCCTCCTGGCCTCTAATGGCAAGGAAGCATTGGATATGGCGACTCGATCGAAACCCGATCTCATTATCATGGATCTCAAAATGCCGGTTATGGATGGTTGGGAGGCCACTAAAGCCCTGAGAGAAACGGATTGGGGAAGAGATCTGCCGGTCATCGCGCTAACGGCTCAGGCAATGGAACGTGATGAAGAGAAAGCGTTGAGCGCAGGTTGCAGTGATTATATAGCCAAACCCATAATGGACTATGCTATCCTCAAAAGAAAAATCGAAAAATTTCTAAAGTAGCAGATCTAACCCCCAAACATCTTGCCCAGCTTGCTCGTGTCTAGACTTTGATCACGTTGACAGCCTGAGGGCCCTTTTCTCCCTGTGCGATCTCGAATTGAACCATCTGGCCTTCATTCAGAGTTTTAAATCCGTCACCTTGGATCGCGCTATAGTGGACGAATACGTCCCCGCCACCCTCCTTTTCAATGAAACCGTACCCCTTAGAGTTATTAAACCACTTAACCTTCCCAGTCGGCATACCCCTTACCTCCCTACTCACTTGACCTTGTCAACAGCGCAAGCGAGCGTGGTGCTTGGTTTCAATCGGGCAGAATAACGAGCCCTTAACTAAGAACCCCTCCTAGCGAGCCCGGAACACAAAACCTGCCCTACAGACTTGACCTTGCAGCACGAAGCAGAACAAGCCTGTTTTCCTTGGGTTGCGACATTAGATAAATGGCCCTGCCTTTGTCAAGAAAAAAATGATCAAGTCCAACATAGAACTCATCACCATTGGCTGTTCCAGTACATTATCGACGTGGCAATAGGCCGTGAAATCGATTTCTGTGAACAAGTTACTTCATCGTGCACCAGGTTTGAAGCTCAACACCACTATCTGGTGGCCCCGAGAAAACCCAGTAGCTTGAACTTGTATGCCTAAATTTCGAGCAATTAGCAGGATACTGGAAGCATTGCGGAATTTACATTAACAAGCAAGTTATAAACAGGCGTTATAATATTAATTGACATCCTGGTCTTTTTAAAATATATTTAGAACGTCCCGTGATTTACTAAATACTTCCAGGACACTAGCAAGCAGATGGCAATCTATACGGCTCTCAACAAGAGGGATTGTGCCCGAATTGCCGAGGAATTCAGCCTCGGAGACCTTATATCTTATAACGGTATCCGCAATGGTTCAGTTAACACCCATTACCTCTTAGAAACCAAACGAGGGCGCTTCTTCCTTAAAATCGACGAGGTAAAAAGCGAATTAGAGGTTAAGCAGGAGCTTGAGCTTCTGCTGTTTCTCAGAAAACAAGGGTGCCCCTGTCCGCAACCACTTCGGAGCAAGAAGGGCCATTACTACCACGAGTTTCATGGAAAATATGTTTCCGTAAGCAAATATATGGAGGGTGTGGAGCTCCCTTTAGAAAAATTCACTTCGACTCATCTTGAGGTTGTAGGTCATGCGTTGGCCGATTTTCATCTTGTAGGACGGGGCTACAAAAAGGGCATTGACAACCGTTTCGGGTTCACGAAAATTCTTTCTATTTACCGTGACGTTAGAAGACAGCTACCCCTACACCTAAGACATATCGTACGCGTTCTAGATGATGAAGTCGCTTATCTTGAAAACTACCTGGACAACAATTTACCCAAGGGGATCATCCACGGTGACCTTTTCCCGGACAACCTGAAGATTAAAGGATCCAGATTAGTTGGCATCGTCGATTTTGAGGCTGCGTGCAGAGGCAAGCTGATTTACGATCTCGCTACGGCGGTTAATGCCTTTTGCTACCTAGACGGACGTTACCAGATCGATCGGTTTGAGCCTCTAATCACCGGGTATGAAAGCCTTCGACCCCTTTCGCTCCCTGAATGGGATTCCTTTCCAAACGAGCTTCGATTTTCCGCCCTGCGATTTACGATAACCAGGATTAAAGATTTTTACCTCCGAAAAAGCGACGACACTCAGAGGATTTTCAAGGACTTTAAAGAGTTTTTCGAACGCCTATTGATTCTTCGAAGGGAAAAAACCGGGGGGATGGAAGACATTCTACTGGCAATGGCCACGGGTTACGATTATCGCAAGTATCAAAAATCAAAGCCCTCCAAGTAATTTCCGGCCTTTGTTCACGCTAAACGCGGTCGACGGGCTGCGTGCCTAGCCTGCGAATTTTAATCAGGGTATCTTGACGGATTAAACGAATCAGAGAAAAAAACGTAAGTAGGGCGCCGAGCAGGAACAGCAGCCTCCCGCCGCTGAGAACCACATAGTAAAAATCCATTTTGACGCGGGCGGCATTGTATCTTTCGCGGTCTTCGTTGATACGACGGAGCACTTCCTCATTTTTCTGCTGATCCAACTCCTGAAAGCTCCGATAGCTTTCTTCCAGCCCAGTCTCCGCTGTTTTCCGTAGCAGGCCCTGGTATTTTGTGAGCTCCACCGCTCCTGCAATCCAATTACCTATTCCAAGAACCAGGAGCAAGAAACCCGCCACCAACAAATGGCTGGAATAGATGTCACGAGCCTTCATGATCAGTGCTGGTTAGAATAACCAATCTAGCGGAAAACGTCAATTTCTATCTTCCATTTCTAGTGACTTGACTTGAAGTGGAAGACCCGCTGGCTTACCATTAGCAAAGATGCGGACCTACGTTATTGGAGATATTCATGGCTGTTTAGACGAGTTGGTTTACCTTCTCGAAGCCCTCCCTCTTGACGCTCCGGACCGGCTCATCTTTCTGGGCGATTACGTCGATCGCGGTCCCAATTCAAAGGAAGTGGTTTCCTACCTGATCCATCGCCGGCAAACCCGAAGTGAAGACATGATATTCCTGAAGGGAAACCACGAGGATATGTTTCTGTCCTATCTCGGCTTTCCGGGCAAATACGGCGACATGTTCCTCTATAACGGCGGCGGGGCCACATTGGCCAGTTACGGGATGTCTCCTTGGCATAGCAGCCCGGAGGATATTTTGCCTCAGATTCCCCAGGCGCACCTTAAGTTTTTACAGGAGTTGAAGAGCTATTACCTGGAAAAACCATTCTTATGCGTTCACGCGGGCATTCATCCGAATAAGCCGCTCGATCAACAAGAGGAGGAAGAAATGCTTTGGATCCGGGACGAATTCATTCTCAACCGGCATATCCTTCCTTATACGGTGCTATTCGGACATACCCCGCAGGAGAAGGTTCTGTTTCATTTGCCTTACAAAGTTGGTCTGGATACCGGCCTGGTATACGGCAATCAGTTGAGTTGTTTGGAATTAAAAGAAAAGTCGCTTTTTCAGATCGTGAGGGGAAAAAAGAAGGTGACGCATAAGTCGGTAAAAAGCCATTGGAACGAAATGGCGTCCTAAACTCTCTTGACATTGCCTTCTTTCGGCTAATAATAAGGACGTTATTCGTCCTGGCTGGTACTCGGCTTTTCAAATCTCAAGGCGGTGTAGCTCAGTTGGTCAGAGCACGCGGCTCATATCCGCGGAGTCAGTGGTTCAAATCCACTCACCGCCACCATCTTTAAACTGGATTTCTAAATTTCCCTGTACGACCACCCCGGTACTCGCGCAACCATGATCAATGAAGAACGGCTTAAGAATCTGCTCATCGAATTAATCCGGATCGACAGTCTCTCGCGCAAAGAGCGCGACGTGGCGATGCGGTTAAAGCGGGAGCTGGAAGCCTTGGGCGCCGAGGTCTGGATCGACGACGCCGGAGAAAAGGTCGGCGGCAACGTAGGCAACCTGATCGCTCACTGGGACGGCGACTCGCCTAACGCCAGTCCGTTTCTGCTGTCGGCCCATATGGATACGGTAGCTCCGGGTGAGGGCGTGGCGCCGGTGCTGAAAGGAACCATCCTGAAGAGCGACGGTCGCACCGTGCTCGGGGGAGACGATAAAAGCGGCGTCGCCATCATCTGCGAGGTCCTGCGCGTCTTGAAGGAAAAAAAACTTCACTGCGGCACTCTGGATGTGGTATTCACCATATGTGAAGAGGCGGGTCTCATCGGCGCGAAGTGTCTCGATGTCTCCCGCTTGCGCGCGCGCACCGGCTTGGTGCTCGATAGCGACTCCGTCGGATTTCTCTTTACTAAAGCGCCGGCGGCCAATCGTTTTGAATTTATCGTTCACGGCCTCGAGGCGCATGCCGGAGTTTGTCCCGAGAAAGGGATCAGCGCCATTCAGATCGCGGCGGAGGGAATTTCCCGCATGAAGCTTGGAAGGATCGATGCAGAGACGACGGCGAATATCGGCGTGATCGAAGGCGGCGTGGCTGTCAATATCATTCCCAATTCCGTGCTGCTCAAGGGCGAGGCCAGGAGCCACAACGAAGAAAAACTGGCGCGACAGACCGAGCACATGACCCGGTGTCTGGAAGAAGCGGCAGCGCGGCACGCGCTCGAGCTCGACGGCCAAGTCTTCCGCGGCAGCATCGAGGCTAATATTGAGAGAGACTACGACCGTCTGGACGTGTCCGACGACTCCCGCCTCGTGCATCTCGTGCGCGCAGCAGGAAAAAACTTGGGCATTGAAGTCAAAACCCGATCCACCGGCGGCGGCTGCGACGCCAACGTCTTCAACAAAAAAGGATTGGAAGTGGCCAACCTGTCCACGGGGATGCGCGAAATTCACACCGTCAAGGAATGGCTGGACCTGAACGATCTTTACCTCTCGGCACGGATGGTTTTGGAAATAGTTCAATTGAACGCCGCGACCAGTAATGAGGACTGAGCACTGAGGACTGAGAAGGAAAAATCGAATCCTTAACTGAGTCCTCAGCGCTCATTACTCAGTCCTCTATTTATTAGCCGATTGCCATGGACGGAGAAGAGATCGGGCTTTTGCTCAGGCAAGAGCGCGGACAGTTCCTCGAATTTCTCAGCGCCTACGAATATAAAAAAACATCGGCGCAAAAAAAGCCGTGTGAGGATTTAGCCCGCGACATCGTCCGCCTGATCGCGGGGATGGCGAACGCCGACGGAGGCGTCCTCCTCGTCGGCGTGGAGCCCGACAAGGGCGTCACGGGAATACCTCACTCCCAGGACGAGATTCAGGCCCTGATCCAATCTCCACACGCGTCGTTGCGCCCCTCGCTCAATCCTTCCTGCCAACGAATACAACTGGGCAACCTTTTACTGCTCAAATTTGAGATCGCATCCAGTACCGAGGTACATCGAATCGCCGGCGGCCGGGCATTTTATCGGATTTCCACGGAGAACCCCGCAATTCCTCCGGAACAAATTCAAAGCTTGAAGGAGAGCAAAGGGCACGTCTTCTATGAGCGGCAACATGTTTTACAAGCTACCGTCGAAGACTTGGATCTCGCGGCAGTCGAGGCCCTCGCGGAAAAGGTAAGCGATCCCAGGAACCCTCAGACGGTGCTGACCCACGCGTACCATCTCGTCGACGACTCTCGATTAAAGCCTTCGCTGACCATGGCGGCGCTACTGTTGTTCGCCAAGGACCCGTCGCGATGGCATCCGCGCTGTGGCATCGACTTCGTCAAGTACGAGGGAACGGAAAGGCGGCACGGAAGCTCGTTGAACGTGGTCAAGCGAATACGTTTCGAAGCTCCGCTTTGCCGCTTGATCGACGAGACGGTCGGACGCGTCAAAGAACACATCCGCGAGCGGACTATACTGCACGACCTGTTTTTCCGCGAGCGCCTGGAATATCCGATCTTCGCATGGCAGGAAGCGCTCATGAACGCCGTCGCCCATCGAGACTACAGCTTAACCGGCGCGTCGGTGGAGATCTGGATGTTCGATGACCGCATCGAGGTGCGCAGCCCTGGTCTCCCACCCTCCCCCGTCACGATCGAACAGCTTCGCCAACAACAACGGGTGCACTTCTCGCGCAATCCGCTGTTGGTACGGGTGCTGGCGGATCTCGGCTATTTGAGAGAGATGGGAGAAGGGGTTCCGCGCATGTTCCAGGAAATGGAGCAACACGGGCTCCAGGCGCCGGAGTTTTCCACCGAAGGCTTTGTCTTTACGGTCACGCTGCGCAATACGCCGATCTATGATGAGGCGACACTCAGATGGCTGAATCAGTTCGGCACGACCGCAGTCAACTCGCGGCAAAGGCGCTTGCTGGTTTACGCTTACTCGCACGGCAAGTCTTTTTCCACGATGGACTACCAGCGCATCGGCGAAGTGGACCGCGACACCGCCTACCGCGAGATCCGCGTCTTGGTGAAGCAGGGGATCGTGGCGCCGCTCAAGCCGAAGAGCCGGAGTTACAGAATCGTCGAGCGGCTCTAATTTATTTTGGATTTTAGATTTTCGATTTTGGATTAAAGATGGAATTCTCTGAGCTAGTTAAACTTACCGGCGGTTTCGTGGAGGCCAGGGCAATCCAGGCGGCTCAGGAGCTCGGGGTCTTCGAGGCCCTAAAAAATTCTCGCGACGCGAGCAACGTCGCCGCCGCGATCCGGTGCGATCCACGCGCCACGGAGATCCTTCTCGACGCGCTGGTCTCGATCGGTCTTTTGACTAAGCAACATTCCGTATATTTTCTCGGAGAAACCGCTTCGACCTATCTCCTCAAAGACGCGCCAAAATATTTGGGCGACATGATCCAATTCGATTCTTCCCTCTGGAATCGTTGGGGCGAGCTCGAAAAGGCGGTGAAGAGCGGCAAGCCGGCCCGCGCACCCGACATGTACCAGGGCGATCCGCAAGAGACGGCGCGGTTCATCGAGGCGATGGACTCGCTCGTCCGGGCGCGCGGCGACGCGGACATTCTCGCCGATATGCTCGATCTCAGCGAGGTCGGCGAGCTGCTTGACGTCGGCTCGGGCCCCGCGACTTACCCGATTTCGTTCTGCCGGAAGTACCCCGCCCTCCACGCGACGATCTTCGATCTGCAGGCGACTTTGGCAGTGACCAGGAGATTCGTCGACGCTTCCGGGGTGAGCGACCGAATCGTGCTGATTGCGGGCGACTATCGCTCCGATCCGATCCCCGGCACATACCAGCTCGCTTTTCTCTCCAACATCATCCACGCCGAGAGCAGCGAGGAGAACGCGCGATTGACGGCGAAACTCTACGGCTGCCTCGATCGCGACGGCGCCATCATCATCAAAGATCACATCCTCGACGATTCTCGAGCGCGTCCGAGCGCCGGGGCGTTGTTCGCGCTGCTCATGCTGCTCACAACCGAGCGCGGAAGGTGCTATTCTTTCAATGAAGTGAAGAGTTGGCTGGAGAAAACCGGGTTTCAGCGCGTTCGCGAGCTCCCTCTCTCTCCCCCGCTTACTTCGTCCCTTGTGATCGGAGTGAAACCTTAGATCGCAGAGAGCACTACATTTGAACGCTACGGAAGAGACAGAAAAGAACCGGCTGCGGTCGATCCTCGAAGCCTACCGTCCCATCTGCCTCTGCAACAAAATCCGCAAGGGCATCGTCGTCAAGGCGATCGAGGGCGGCGCGGATACTTTCTCGAAGGTCAGTCGCCGAACCGGCGTGGGAACCGGGCCATGCGGCGCGGCGCGGTGCGGGCCGATGATTCGCGGCATGCTGGGCGAAGCAGTAGTGATTTGCCGGGAGTGCGGCTGGTCGATACTCAAATCATCCGCGCCGCTCGTCTGTCCGCGCTGCCACGCCGATCAATCCTGATCGTCTGGTGCAGCGGAAATGTCGCAGGCCCATTCGGCAAGTGATATGATACGGGTTAATGGAGGCGCCAATGGCAAGCACGATTGAGGGCATCGATCACGTCGGCGTGGTCGCCGCGGACATGGACCGGGCTATTCACTTTTACACTTCGCTTCTGGGATTTTCTTTGCTTGCCCGCTACAAACCGAAGACGACTTATCACCGGGAGATGGCTTACCTCCGCTTTCCAGGAACATCGGGAGCCAAGCTGGAGCTTTATACGCTGGTTAACCCGCCGGCCGGCGAGCCGAGCTACGACTACAAGCTCGGATTGCGCGAAATCGCGCTTCGCGTAGACGACGTGGCGCGCGAGGTCGAACGCTTGAGAAAAGCGGGCGTTGAGATTCTTGCGGAGCCCGCCCGCTCCGAGGCGCCCGGAGTGCCGGAAGATTCTCCGGTAAAACGGAGGACCCGAGCGGCCATCAAAGCGCCGGACGGAGTCATCGTAGGTCTTTATACGTGGGATGAAAAGAAATCGACGTAACCGGAAAGGAGCGTTTGCGCTCGTTGTCTTTGCGCTGCTCCTCATTTCGCCGCTTGCCCACGCGCAGACGACGAAGCTTCGAGTGGCCTATCCCACCACCGTCGGCTCGATGGGCGTGCTCTGGGTCGCCAAAGACGCCGGCCTGTTTGAGAAATACGGCCTCGACGTTACGCTGATCTACATCTCCGGCAGCTCGAAGATCGTCCAGGCGATGCTCGCCAAAGAGATTCCGGTCTCCGAGATCGCGATTCCCGCGGTGATCCTGGCGAACCAGGCCGGCGCCGATCTCGTCATGCTCGCCGGACCGAACCACAAGCCGGGGCAGAAGCTCATGGTCAAGCCGGCGATCAAAAAACCCGAGGACCTCAAAGGCAAGAAGCTCGGCGTGACCCGCTTCGGCACCTCCGACGATTTTCTTCTGCGTTACCTTTTGCATCAGTGGAAAATTCAGCCGGAGCGCGACGTGGCGCTGCTCCAGATGGGCGGGTCGCCGGAAATCCTCGCCGGACTCAGCTCGGGCGGCATCGACGGCGGCGTGCTCTCGTCGCCGCTCAATTTGCGCGCACAGAAGCTCGGCTTCAACCTGCTCGTGGACTTGAGCGCCGTCGGCGTGGACTATCAGGGCGCCGGCGTCGTCACCACGCGCGGCTACGTGCGCGAGCACCCGGAAATAATTCGCCCGTACCTCAAGGCCTACGTCGAGGGGCTCGCCCGCTTCAAGAACGATAAGGAGTTCAGCCTGAAGGTGCTGGCGAAATATTCGCGCATCGCCGAGCGCGAGATGCTGGAGGAAACCTACCGCCACTACGCCGTAAACGTGATGCCGAGGGTTCCCTATCCTACGACGAGCGGGATTCAAATGGTCCTCGACGAGATCGGCTCGCGCACTCCGAAGGCGCGCGAGATCTCAACGGCGAGCCTCGTCGATGTCAGTTTTCTCAAAGAGCTCGACAGCAGCGGCTTCATCAAGGCGCTGTACGAGAAATAACTCCCCTGCTGTCTTATTTGACTCCATTCCGCCTCGTTGTTACGCTTGAGTTCCGAGCACGAAAAAATGGCTGCATCAAAGGACCAGAGAGTTCCCGTGACGGTGCTTACCGGATTTCTCGGCGCGGGAAAGACCACGCTGTTAAACCGCATTCTCACAACCGAACACGGACGGCGCGTCGCGGTCATCGTCAACGAGTTCGGCGCAGTGGGCATCGATCATCACCTGCTGATCTCATCCGACCAGGAGATCGTGCAGATGAACAACGGCTGCATCTGCTGCACCGTGCGCGGCGACCTGCTGCGCACGCTCTTTCAGCTCCTCGAACAACGATCGAACTTCGATACGCTGATGATCGAGACCACGGGTCTGGCCGACCCGGCGCCGGTGGTGCAAACGTTTTTCATCGACGACCGCATCCGCAGCGAGTTTCAGCTCAACGGCGTCGTCACGGTCGTGGACTCGAAGCACATCTGGCAGCAGCTCGACCATTCGCCAGAGGCGCAGGAGCAAATAGCCTTCGCCGATCTCGTGCTCCTGAACAAGATGGATCTGATTTCTCCGGAAGATCTGTCCGAGCTGGAATACAAGATTAGAAATATCAACGGCGCAGCGCGCATCTGCCAGACAAGGAATTCCGACGTCGATATTGCCACCGTCCTGGATCTTCGCAGCCTCACGCTTGAAGTCAAAGCACAAAACCACTCCGACGATCACCGCCACACCGAGGATATTTCCACCGTTTCCATCGTGACGCCAGGCGGACTCGACGGCCTCAAGGTAAGCCAGTGGTTTCGTTCGGTCATCACCCAGCAAGGGGCAAACATCCTTCGGATGAAAGGTATTCTCAATCTCCGCGGCGACCCCGATCAGTTCGTTTTCCAGGGAGTTCACATGATGTTCGAAGGCCGTCCCGGCAGGCGCTGGGACGAAGATGAGGAGAGAATCAACCGGCTGGTTTTTATCGGAAGAAATCTTAACGAAGAAAAGATTGTCGGCGGCTTTAAGGCGTGCTTCTCCGCCGAGAACGGCAAGTCTTCCTCCACGGTCGATCCCTTCGGCCGCAACCCGCTCGACACTTCGAACTTTACGATCGACCAGATCCGCTACTGGACCAGAGATAATCTCCAGTTTCCTCCCGACGCGCCGATCGTGGTCAAAGAAGTCCCCTGCGTAAAACCCGGCTGCCCGCCGATCGAGACCGCCATCATCGTCTTCCTCAAAGGCGAGCCTCCCCGCCTCTTCAAAATCCAGCGCACCATCAACGACGTCACCTTCGACGACGTTTATAACCTGATCGAGAATCCCCTGCCGTGCTGCTAGGCCAAGCCCAGTCGGTAGACGACTTGGGGTATGGACGGCTATAATGATATTATGCTGACAAGCCGGTCCGGTGAAAGACGATCATGCCGATCCTGTCCAAGTTCTATGGTATCGTGGTACGGATGTACTTTTTCGACGACAAGCAGCACCATGCGCCTCACGTGCATGCGGAGTGCTCTGGAGATGAAGCTGTGTTCGCGATTCTGACGGGAGAAGTCTTGGCTGGTCAACTGCCTTCTGGGAAAACGCGACTTGTGCAGGCATGGATCGAAATACACCGCGACGAGTTGTTGGCCGATTGGCAATTGGCTGTAAACGGCGAAGAGGTTTTCAAGATCGAGCCGTTGAAATAGGAGGATCAAATGAATCCACATGTCAAAGCCGTGCGAGCGCTGGAAGACTATGAGCTAGAGGTTAAGTTTGACAACGGCGAATCCCGGCGATTCGACGTCAAACCGTATCTCGATAGCGGGATATTTGTCCGCCTCCGCGACCAAGACACCTTTCGAGCGGTACAAGTTGTTGCAGGCTCCGTCGAGTGGGCAAACGGGCTCGACCTCAGTTACGACACCCTCTACGTCGAAGGGCAACCGATCGTTGCAACGACACGGAAAGCCGAAGGGAGCAATCCAGCGGCCACGCGATGAGGCCGCATCGAAACCGCCATCATCGTCTTCTTGAAAGGCGAACCTCCCCGCCTCTTCAAAATCCAACGCACCGTCAACGACGTCACCTTCGACGACGTGTATAACCTGATCGAGAATCCCCTGCCGTGCTGCTGAGGCAATTTTATACTAGCCGGAAAAGCTCTTGACCGAAACCAAACTTGAAAAAAAGCTCAAGCCGCTGGAGGCGCCGGTGGACAACGATCTGCTTCGCTGGCTCTATCTCCACCTACCGCCGCAACCTATCAAGAGCAGGAAGATGCACCACGGCTACAGCGAGGCGATCCGCATCTTGATGCGGGAATCCGGAACCTTGGACGCCGACAGCCGCACCGCTGTCAATCGGTACTTGAGCGCCGCTATTCCCTTCATCGAGCTGTATGAGAAAAGGGAGTTTCCTATCGGACCGGCAACCCCGGAGGAAATGCTAAAGTTCCTCATGGAGCAGCACGATCTAAGCCAGTACGATCTCGCCAAGGAGCTTGGGGGCCAGCCCGTCGTTTCGCAAATCCTCGGAGGGAAGCGAAGGCTTACACGGGAGCACATCGAGCGATTGAGCAAGCGCTTCGGGGTGACGCCGGCAACCTTCTACCCCGGAGGAACGGCGGTTTAACCAGGGGGCAGACTACTTTTCGAGACAGACACGCAACCGGGAAACCAGCCTGTCTCCCTTTTGTGCGCCCGATCGTCGTCAAAGAAGTCCCCTGCGTAAAACCCGGCTGCCCGCCGAT
>CAZNES010000002.1:36725-119254 GCA_964572145.1 uncultured Syntrophobacteraceae bacterium | reverse complement strand
CAAAAAATCAGGGTCGCCGCCTAAACCTTTTTACACACTATTTGACAACGGCTCGCAAAAAGCAGTGGTATAAGTATTGCCGACAGAACCCCGATAAGTAATGTATCCAATGACATAGAGTCGCAGATAGCCTGCAACTGCGGCAAAGTTATTCTCTTCGGAAATAGGCTCGGGTTTAGAACAATAAAACGGTTCCCCTACGCGAAACACTTTTCCAGATGCTGCAATTTGGTTTCGTTGATCGATTCTGTCGTAAGGGGGCAACATTGGCAAATCTGGTATGGAACTCACATGAGCAAGCCAAACTGTCAAGTTGCTGTCGATGATATAGGCGTCCGATCCGCCATAATTCACCGCCTTAAAATGAACAAAAATATTATCTCCGCCACACTCTTCCCAGTTTGTGACAAAGAAGGATCGCGCTCGGAGTCGTGGGCGATTGCTCAAATCGAGCGTCTTGCGGGCTATTTCAGCTTGTTCTTTAATTGCCGCCCACTGTCTCCATGCGAACAAAGTATACAGCGAGCCAACCACGACCAACAAATATTGAGCGACCACCGATGGCGCATACCAGGGATCATATTGGGGTTCTTTTTGTTTCTGGGCAGCTTCTTGTTGAGCGCTTATAGTACGAATCGCTTCGAGCAACGCAGATTGCGTGGCTTGAAATGCGGCAAGTGGGATGGTTGGTTCTTTCTCTCGTTGCTCTGTTTTTTTGGAATCCTTTTCAGTAGCATTTTTATTTTGCTCGTTCCGAGGATTTTTTGATTCGCCGCTTTCGCTTGCGACGCTTAGGAGTAAGGTCGACCCGATTAGGATCAACGCGAATGAGAACTTTAATGGCTTCATAATAAAAGTTACCGCGTGGGGTCGCGTCTTGAATTTTGCTCACGCCAAGATTCAAGACCTGACACTCTACGTGCCCCTGGGCGCGGGTCGGCTGGAGTGAATTGTTAGACGAGCTGTTACCATAGCGCGGGGACTTCCACTTTGCCGGCCGTTTTCCGCGCTCGTGCTTCCACCACTGCATCCGACTTATTGATTACGCTCTCCATCCATTGCACGAGTTCAATCAGTTCATTCCACGTGGCTCCGCAAACCAAGTCATACTGGCTGTGCGCCAACGGGTTCCTAAGGTCCTCCGCGTCTCTGAGGCGGCTCTCGCTCTTTTTCTTTGAACCCATGTCAAGATCGTTGCGAACAGCTTCCAGCTTCACGACGAGGTCTCGCTTATCACCGAATTGAAGACAGTCGATCAAGTCGAGGTCCTGTTTCCGCTTGCGTCTCTCGTCCCGAACCTTCTCTGCGAGTGCCAGCCGGTTGGAGCTTAGCGACTTCTGCCAGGAATCTCCAGGATATGATGTCCTAATCCAGTAACTCAGGTGCATCTCCAACAGTGACACCAGCCCGAACAGGTATACGCGGATCGGGGGTTTATTAAGGTCCGCTTGCGTAATGATGCCCGCCACACGATGATTGAGAATTACAAAGACGAACTCTCGATCTTTGAGCCGTGCCATGAGTCCTGCTAACGGCATAGTCTCCTCGACGCAATGGTCGTTAGTAAGCACCTCCAAATGGTCCCTAACCAAGCCGCTCGTCAGCTTTGTCCTTCGGACAAAGCCTAAAAGCGGTCCTTGTTCATCTTCTTGGACTCCGGCTACATCAAAGTCTCTTTGCTTCAGAGACCGACACATCTCCTCGGCTGGGGCGGTGGCTGGGCAGGATTTCAGATGCTCGAATATTGCGTGCGCTGTGATTTGCGACCCAAGGACGGCATGTAGCTCACGGAGCCGAGTTCCGCGCCGTCGGTGCCCAGTAAGCGGGGACGTCCACAATTCGTATCCCATCTGAACACTCCATTCTCGTCTAACGTTTCGGGTGAGAGGTGCGGTCCGCCGCGTCCTTCTCAACCCAATGGTTAGGTACTCTTCGAGAACTTTTTCGTAGCCTTCTTGTCGTTGAACTCCGGCAGCCTCCCGAACTTCTCTACGTAGGCGGCCATCGCCAAATACTCCCACTCGGCGACTTTACCCATCTTTCGCAAATCCTCTGGTTTGTTGGACTCCACGTCGCAGACCATGTGGCAAACAGCCACATAGGCAGAGGATGCAAAATCCGAATAGTTTTGGTGTTTGAAGCGAACTCTATCCGCGCCTCCGTGAGTTACCCGAGCAGTCCGCATCGTGTCGTTGAACTGACTCAATCTTCCTTTGAGGCCGCCAATGGAATTCGTCATGCCGACGTATATGATATCCTCGGTCCACTCGAACAGCGTGTCCTCAATTCCATGATGGGTAGTGTACCGAACTACGTAGATCCCTGGATATTTAAGAACTTTGCCGAGTTGATTCCTATTCAGCCAGCGTTTCCAGTTGGAGAACTCCATATATTGAACCTAACTATTGAGTATACCAGTCAGCATAACACAAATCGTTAAGTTTCTTGTGATAGCCGCGATTGTCTTATCGTTCAGATAACTTGTCAACAATTGTTCAGCGCGGCTGACAGCGCGTGTCAGCTTGCGACCCTGCCCTCCCTCTATTATAAACGACTCATGGAGGGTCTTATGCGACTCAAAGATCAAGTTGCCATTGTGACCGGCGCGGCGCAGGGGATCGGCGCGCACTATGCGCGGGGGCTGGCGAAAGAAGGAGCGTCGGTCGCCGTAGTCGATATTCTCGATCCGACTCCGGTCGTGAAAGAAATCGTCGGCAACGACGGCAAAGCGCTGGCGCTCAAGATCGACGTCTCCGACGAGGCGCAAACCAAGGAGATGGTCCGGAAAACCGTCGAGACTTTTGGCCGCGTCGATATTCTCGTCAACAACGCCGCGATCTACGGCACGATCGTGCGCAAGCCATTCGAGCAACTCACCGTCGAAGAGTGGGACAAGCTCTATGCCGTAAACGTCCGCGGCATTTTTCTCTGCGTGAAGGCGGTTGCGCCGCACATGAAGGCGCAAAAACGCGGCAAGATCGTCAACGCCACTTCAAGCACGTTTTTCAAAGGCAACGAAGACTTTCTCCATTACGTCAGCTCAAAGGGCGCGGTCGTCGCGATGACGCGCTCGCTGGCGCGCGAGCTGGGAGAATACAACATCAACGTCAACGCCATCGCCCCGGGCCAGACTTTGAGCGAGGCTAACCTCAAGCGGGGGGACCAGGTCGATGCAAACTCACTGCGGATTCGACTGCTAAAAAAACGGCTCTATCCCGAGGATCTGGTGGGCACGATTATCTATCTCAGTTCTTCGGACAGCGATATGATGACGGGGCAGGTTTTACTCGTGGACGGCGGGACGGCGTTTCATTAAATAGCCGGGAAGCTGTCAGCGATCAGCTTTCAGCAAAAGCGTCGATCCGGAAATTTTAGCTGACCGCTGAGAGCTGATAGCTATTTAGCTTTTTTTTCTTCCAACTGCCTCTTCCAGCCCAGCGTTCTCGCCTTCGCGCCGATTTCTTCGGCCTCCGGGATCATTCCCTTGCGCTGGTAAAAGATCGACAGGCTCGTGTAAGCCAGCTCGTCGTCCGGACTTACTTCGATCAGTTTCTTGCCGACCTCGATCGCCTCATCCAGCCTATCCTGGTGCGCCAGGGCCATCGCCAGGGCGTGGAGACAATCCGCAAAGTTTGTATCTTCCTTAAGCGCCTTGCGATACGCCACGATGGCCTCATCCAGCTTCCCCTCAGCGAACAATTCCATTCCCCGATTATATTCGTCCTCTTTTGTCACAGGTGGGTTTTCTCGACGTCAGTCGCAGACCTTGGGAGCTTCCTCTTTCCGGCACTGATTCAGGATGATTTTCTTCAAACGGTCGGGATCGATCGGCTTCTTGAAGATGACGCACTTGAGACCGTCGAGGCAGCTTCGTTTAATCACGTGGTCCTTGTCATAGTAGAACGCGGTCATCAGCACGACCGGCAACGCCGGCCGCTGTTTTTTCACCTCGCGATAAAGCGCGTAACCGTCCATGTCCGGCATCACGACGTCGCTCAGCACCAGGTCGAATTCCCTCCCGTCCATCAGCTCCAACGCCTTGAGACCCGAAGGCGCGGTTTCCACGACGCATCGTTCTTTCTGGAGGAGATCTTTCAACGAGCAGCAAACTCCGAGATCGTCGTCGACGACCAGCAGCCGCAGACCTTCAAGCGAAACGCCCGCGTCTTGTTGATCCGCTTCTTCCGGCTCCGGCGCGCTCGTCAGATCCGCCATCATTGTGCCGTCGTGGTACTCCTTGGTGCCGTACTCCCCTCCCTCCGCCATTTCGCCGATGCGGCGCGTGATTGCCTGGATCTTCTTCACCTGCTGCTCGACCGACTCGAGCCGTTCGGATTCGACGACGTATTCTTCGTCGGTCGCCACCCGGCCGACGTACCCGTGCAGGAGATCGAGCTGGTTCACCAGTATCTCCAGCGAATTGTTGATCTCGTGCGACAGGCCGATGGCGATCTCGCACAGCGTGGCGAGCTGGTCCCGGCGCCTGATCCCGCGGATGTCCTTGGCAAAGCCGATCGACCCCAACTCGCCGCCGGCGGCGTCGTGGATGATCGAGGCGGAAATCGCCACGGGGATGCGCTCGCCCTTCTTGGTCTTGAAGACCGTCTCGAAGTTGCGGACTTTCCCCGGCTCCCCGCCCTCGCCGCGCCGCATCGCCACCATTACTTTTTGCGCCTCTTCGCGGGTGGGGTAGATCTCCAACACGTCCCTGCCCAACACCTCCTCCTGCGTAAAGCCGAGGTTTTGCCTGGCGCCATCGTTGTAGAAAGTAATGGTCCCCGAGCGGTTCACTGCGATGATGATATCCGGGCTGCTCTCGACCAGCTTTTGGAAGTAGTCTGAGGGTAGAGACATACGGGGTCAGTGCTTTATCCAATCATATTAAGTCCTTTACGAGGTGGATTGCAAGCTCGACCCGCTCCGCATCGTGAATTACCTTCCGCGGCCGACGACTTGCCGGTATACATTTTCGTAGCCGTCGATCATCCGATCCACGGAAAATTCTTTCACGATCCATTCGCGGCAGCGCCTGCGGTCGAGCTTCTCGACCGAGCCGATCGCTTGGACCATCTCGTCTTCGTCGCGCGCGAGAAAGCCGGTTTCGCCGTCTTTGATAAGCTCGGGTATGGAGCCGCGCGGATAGGCCAGCACCGGAGCCCCCGCCGCCATCGACTCGGCGACGGCCATTCCGAACGGCTCGTCCCATTGGAGCGGGAAGAGAAAGCCGCGCGCGCGGCTCATGGTCTCCATGAGCTTTGCGTACGGCATCGCCTCGACGTGGCGGATCTGCTTCCCGTCGATGTGCGGTTTGACCTCTCTCAGAAAATATTCTTCGCTCCAGGGCAGATGCTTGGTCACGTTTCCGACGATCAGCAGCCGGACGTTCGCCTTTTTCGCGATCCGGATCGCTTCGGCGATTCCTTTTCCCGGAGTCATGCGGCCGGCGATGATGAAAAAATCTTCCGGCCGATCGTTGAAAGGTATTTCCTCCGGCTCGATGCCGTTGTAAACGACGGGCAGGGACTCATCGCCCAGCGCTCTGGCCTGCGCGCGGCTGACGCAGACGGGAAAACAATTGGGAAAATTTTCCCGATAGTAGTCATGAAGCTCTTTCTCGATGTACGCGTAGGTGACGAGAGTGGGCGTCTTCGTGAAACCGGAAAAATAAGGCGCCAGAGTCGGCCAGTGGGCGTGAATCAGATCGAAGCGCTCGGCCTGGCGGTAAAGGTTGTAGGTATTGCGCGTCTCGAATTCCTTCTCTAGATAGAGGTTCGATTGAGGATCGTCCAGCGTCGCCACGGGCACGACGGAGCGGACCGGGCAATCGACCTTCGAGTCGCCCGAGGCGAAGAGCTCTACCTGATGGCCGCGGCGCGTGAGGTGCCGGCAGAGATAATAGACGATGCGCTCGGTTCCGCCGTGCGTTTTGGGCGGCACGGAGAGATAGACGCTGGTGATCTGCGCGATTCTCATCGAGCCAAGCAGAGATCTCCCTTAGCCGCTCACTTCACCAACCCCACTGTCTTGAAGAACCCCGATTTATCGAGAGCGTCCACGAATGAATTGTCGAAGAACTCTTTCGGATCTGAATTTTTAGCCTGGGGAAATTCCTTTTCATCCATGTAGCCGAACTGGGCCTGGATGACCTCGGCGCGCACGGCGAGATTCATTTCCCAATACGGCGCGAACGCGTCGTAAGTCCCGTCGATGGTCGGCGCGTCGTCGATCTTCACGTATTTAGCGATCGCCTTCTTCGCGACCTCCGGCTGTTTTTTCGACAGTACCACCGCCTCGGCCATCGCTTTAAGAAAGGCGTAAATGGTGTTCGGATTTGCCTTGAGATATTTCTCGGTCGTCCCGTGCGCGACCATAAGGCCCGGAATATTCAGCTTGCCGATGTCGACGAGCAGGTTGAGACCCGACTCTTTCGCCTTCAACGTATTCGGCGCCGAGAGCGTTCCGGCGGCGGTCTTGCCACCGATGACCGAGCTTAAAATCGCCGGAACGGACTGGACGTAAAGAATCTGCACGTCTTTGTCCGGCGCCAGGCCATTTTTCTTGAGCGCTTCGCGCGTCGCGGTGTCAAGCGCGGCGCGCGGCGTGCTTGCCGCCACGGTCTTGCCTTTCAACTGCTGCACCGAGGTAATTTCCTTTGCGGCCCACATCTGGAACACCAATTGTTGTATCGTGCCGCCGAAGTATTTAACTTTGCCTCCGTGCAAGCGCGCGTTGATGAGATCCGGGCCGTCGGTATAGAAATCCGCCTCCTCGGAGACCACCGCTTGGGCCGAGACTTGAGGCGTCATGAGCTGGACTATGGCATTCAGCCCATACTTCTTAAAAAGACCGGCCTCATAGGCAACCCAAATGGGCGTGAAAGCCCCGCTCGGTTGCGCGTAGGTCACGACGACCTCGCTCTTCTCCGGCTTGCCGCCGACCTCGGCGGCGAAAGTGGGATAAGATGTCGCAAGCAGCTCCACGGCAAGTATGACAGTTAGGGTCATTCGCACAATCACATTCATAATCCTCTCCTCTCAAAACGTAGGGGCGGTTCGCGAACCGCCCTTACCTCAAGACCTTTTTCACGGGTCTGCGGCGCGGCCGTCGATGAGTCGAAGCTCCAAGGAATAAGTTCCGTTCCACTCGTTCTCGCTCAAACGATAAACGATGTCGATTTTCGACTGGAGAGCCTCAGGCCAGCGCTCTTCCAAACCGAACGCGAACGCGCCCACCGTGCGCCCGTTGTGGCGCAGCTTGAAGCGGGAGCCGCCGTTGATGGGCTTGCGCTCGCACATCTCCACGCCGCGCGTCACAAAGACAGGCTCCGGATTGCCGATGCCGAACGGCTCCAGCGCGCCGATTTGTCGAAACAGATCCCCTTTGATCTGGGAGAAATCAAGCTCGGCATCCACGTCGATCACCGGGGTCAAATGTTCCGGAGCGAGCGAGCTCCGCGCCATCTCTTCGAACCGCTGCGCAAAAGAGGAAAACTTTTCCTGCCGCATGGTCAGGCCTGCGGCATATTCGTGGCCGCCGAATTTTTCCAGGAATTCGCCGCATCCGCGCAGTCCCTCCACCATGTGAAAGCCACGTATGCCGCGCGCCGAGCCTCTTCCTTGTCCCTCGTGAAATCCGACGACCACGGTCGGGCGATGGAACCTCTCGACGATCCGCGAGGCGACGATGCCCAAAACTCCCGGGTGCCATCCCTCCTGAGCGAGAACCAGGGAGTAGCGGTCCCCGATCTCCGCGCCAGCTTGCGCCAGAGCCTCCTTCAAGACTTTCGCTTCGGTCGCCTGTCGCTCGCGGTTGTGACCGTCCAACTCCTGCGCGATTCTCAGTGCCTCCTCGGCGGAATCGGTCGTGAGCATCTGGACCACCTTGAGCGCTGCGTCCATTCGACCGGCGGCGTTGATCCTGGGTCCCAGCCTGAACCCGACCTGCCCGGCGGTTATCTCTCCGTCGCGCACGCCCGCGACTTGCTTGAGCGCGAGAATACCGGGGCGCGTCGAGCCGCCAAGAACCTCGAGGCCGCGCCTGGAGAGAACGCGATTGGCGCCTATTAACGGAACCATATCCGCGATCGTGCCGAGCGTGACGACGTCGAGGCATCTCCGGATGTCCGGAACTTCCGCGCCGCCAAACCGGCCGGCGTCGCGCAATTTCGCCCTGAGGCCGATTATCAGATAGAACGCAAGCCCGGCGCCGCAGAGTCCTTTGTCCGGGAACGAACAACCGGACTGATGCGGATTCAAGATCGCCAGGGCCGGAGGGAGAAGGTCCGGCGGCTGGTGATGATCGACGACGACCACGTCGATGCCCAACGACTGCGCGAGCTCGATCTCGTTATAATTGGAAATGCCGCAGTCCACACTGACGACCACGCGCACGCCTTGCTCGTGGAGCTGCTTGATCCCCTGGACGTTGAGGCCGTAGCCCTCGTCTATCCGGTGCGGAATATAAAAAATCGCGTTGCAGCCGATCTCTCGCAGAAAACAGACGAGCGTCGCCGTGCCGGTGGTTCCATCGACGTCGTAATCGCCCCAGACGCAGACGAGCTCGCCGCTCGTGACGGCCGCCGCCAGCCGCTCCGCGGCCCGTTCCATGCCGGTCATGAGGAATGGAGAGGGCAGATCCTCGCGCAAACTGGAGGAGAGAAAACGCCGCGCGGCCTCCGGCTCCGTCAGGCCGCGGTGCGCCAAAAGCCTTGCGATCAGAGGTTGAACCGGAAGCGCTTGGGAAAGACGGGAAACGCAATCCTCATCCGCCTCTCTCAGAACCCAACGCTTCTCCATAAAATTCAAAACTCAGCTTTTCTTCTTTCCTCTTTCCCACAGAAGAATGACCGGGCTGGCGATGAAGATCGTCGAGTAGACGCCAGAGAAAAAGCCCACCATAAGCGCGAAGGCAAAAGGCCGGATCACCGCGCCGCCGAGAACGAACAGGGCAACGAGGACGAGCAGCGCCGTGCCGGTCGTGATGATCGTCCGGCTCAAGGTCTCGTTGATGCTGGTGTTGATGACCATTTCGAGTCCCACTCTTTTGCTCTTCCGCATATTCTCCCGGATACGATCGCAAACGATGACGGTGTCGTTGACCGAAAATCCAACGATCGTCAGCAGCGCCGCCACGATCGTCAGATCGAACTCGTACTGCGCCAGGACCAGGGCCCCGATGGTGACCAAGACGTCGTGGATCAATGCGATCACCGCGCCCACGCCGAAGCGAAGCTCGAAGCGAAACCAGATGTAAACTCCCATCATGACCGTCGCCGCAATGACCGACCAGGTCGCCCGCTCGCGCAGCTCCTTGCCCACCTTCGGCCCGACGGACTCGACTCTGCGGATCTCCACCTGTTTTTCGCCGGATTGGGCGGCGAGCGCTCCGCGTATCTTTTCTCCCAACGCGCCGAGCTCGATCGCCGTCCGCTCGAGACGCACGAGGAACTCGTTCGATCCCGTCTCGCCGAAGTCCTGGATCACGCTGTCGCCCAGGCCGATCGGCGTCAGCGTGCGGCGGATGTCCGCAATCGAGACCTTCTGCTGAAATTTGAGTTGCACCACGGTCCCGCCGGCGAAGTCCACGCCCATATTTGGACCTTTCGTGATAAGCAGGACCAACACGGCAAGGTTCACCAGTGTAGACAGCGCCACCGCGATGTTGCGGTACTTGGTAAAAGGAATGGCCGTTCCGGGTCTGATAATCTCCATCGTCTACCTCTCAGATGCTGATGCGCGCGAGCTTGCGGGCGGATATGCGATAGTCGTAGTAAATGCGGGTTAAATAAACCGCCGTGAGAACCGTCGTCACGATCCCGACGCACAAAGTGACGGCGAACCCCTTGATCGGCCCCGTGCCGAACTGAAAAAGGATCAAACCCGAAAGCACCGTGGTGATGTTGGAGTCCAGTATCGCGGGCAAGGCGCGCTCGTAGCCCGCCTCGATCGAGGCTCGCGGCGACTTCCCGGCCCTCAGCTCCTCGCGAATCCGCTCACTGATGAGCACGTTGGCGTCCACCGCCATTCCTACGGTGAGGACAATGCCTGCGATACCGGGCAGAGTCAGCACCGCTTTGAATCCGGCTAGAATCGCCAACAGAAAGAGAATGTTGAAAAGCACCGCGAAGTCGGCAAGCACCCCGGCGCCGCGGTAGTAGGCGATCATGAACAAAATCACGAGCGCTCCGCCGGTGATAAAGGAGATAACGCCCTGACGGATCGAGTCGCTTCCGAGCGACGGACCGACCGTGCGCTCCTCGGCGATCTCCACCGGCGCCGGCAGGGCGCCCGCTCTGAGAACGATGGCGAGATCGCGCGCCTCTTTCATATCGAAGTTCCCCGTGATCGAGGCATGTCCGCCGGCGATGCGCTCCTGGATGACCGGCGCCGAATAAACTTTGTTGTCGAGAACGATCGCCAGCCTCTTCTTGACGTTCTCGGCGGTGATGCGTTCGAAAAGCCTGGCGCCGCTGTTGTTGAGAACGAGCTCCACGTAAGGGCCCTCCAGCCGCGTGCTCGGGCGCACGCGCGCGTCCGCGATGGTCTCGCCCGTCATCAGGGCTTGCGCGTGCACCAGATACGGCACCTTCTCGCCGCCGGCTCGTCCATCGCCCTTAGCGCCATAGCCGTAGAGAATCTCAGTCCCGGGCGGAGGGCCGCCGCGCAGCGCTTCTTCGACGCTGTGCGTTTCGTCGAGCAGCTTGAATTCCAAGAGCGCCGTCTTGCCGATGATCTCCTTGGCGCGCTCAGGATCTTGGATTCCCGGCAGTTGCACCAGAATGTCCTGCTGCCCCTGGCGCTGGATGATTGGCTCGCTCACGCCGAATTGATCGATGCGGTTGCGGATCGTCTCGAGGGATTGATCCACGGTCTGGTCTCTTAATGCGCGCCGCTCCTTTTCGCTCAACCCCAGGACAAAATCCACGCCGCCGGCGCCGGCTTGAGAATTGACCACTGTAAGGTTGCCGAACTCGCTCTTGAGCAGGTCCCTGAACTTGTCGGCGCCGGCCGCCGGCGCTTTAAGAATAATCTGATTGCCGCGCCGGGAAATTTCCGTCGTCGCGATTCCCTTTTCGCGCAAGAGCTTGGCCATATCGTCCTTGATGCGTTCGACGGTGTTCTCGATCGCCTTCTCGACCTTCACTTCCAGCACGAGATGGGTGCCGCCTTGAAGATCGAGACCCAGATGGATGCGATCGGTCGGCAGGTAGTCGCTCCACCACGACGGCAGCTCCCGAACAACTGACGGCGTCAAATAAATCATTGCCACTGCGCTCAACGCCAAAAAAATCACCAGGCGAATCGTGACACCCCGTTGCATGCGGCTACTCCTTGCCTTCTTTCGTTACGGCTTTTTCGTTCTTGACGATCTCGGAGATCTGCGGCCGGTGAACCCGGATGCGCACGTTGGGCGCCACCTCCAACGTCACCACCGCGTCGGCCAGGGCCACCACCTTACCGTAAATTCCGCCCGAGGTCATCACCTCGTCGTTTTTTTTGAGCTGCCCCAACATCCGCTGGTGATCCTTGGCTTTCTTCTGCTGCGGCCGGATGAGCAGCATGTAGAAAATTGCGAAAACGAGGACAAGCGGCGCGAAGCTCACCAGCGAACCCATCCCGCCGAGCCCCGGGACCGTCTGCGCATATGCCACATCGAACATGATTCCTCCTATCTCGACTCCGACGTTTGAAGCTTGCGTTCCGAATCGCGCAGCCACGGTTCCGCGCGGTCTTCGCGAATAGCGTTCCGCACACTTTCCATGAGCCGGTGATAAAAAGCAAGGTTATGCAGCGTCAAAAGATGAGCCGCAAGAATCTCGCCGGATTGATGCAGGTGGCGGAGATAGGCCCGCGAAAAATTCCGGCAGCAGTAACAATCGCAAGCCTCGTCCGCAGGGCGGGCGTCGTTTGAATACTCGGCCCGCCGGATGTTGATTTTTCCCGCGGAGGTGAAGAGCGACCCGTTGCGCGCGTTGCGCGTCGGCAGCACGCAATCGAAGAGATCGTACCCGGCGCGCACGGCGTTAATGATATCTTCGGGACGGCCGACGCCCATGAGATAGCGCGGGCGGTCTTCGGGCAAAAGTCCTGCGGTGAACTCGCCCATGGCGCGAAGCGCCGCTTCTCCCTCCCCGACGCCGAGGCCGCCGGCGGCAAAACCGTCGAACGGCAAAGCCGTCAACTCCCGCACGCATTCGGTCCGCAGGTCTTCATACATGCCGCCCTGGACGATGGCAAAAAGCGCCATGGCGGTTTTATTGCGCGCGTTGAGCGAGCGCTCCGCCCATCGGACCGTGCGCAGCGTCGAGGCGCTCGCATACTCCCGGTCGGCGGGATGAGGTATGCATTCGTCGAGCGCCATCGCGATGTCGCTGCCGAGATCTTGCTGGATTTCGACCACCTTCTCGGGCGTGAGGAGATGACTGGAGCCGTCCAGATGCGACTGGAATTGGACTCCATCTTCGCTGATCTTTCTGAGCGCGCCCAGGCTAAATACTTGATAACCGCCGCTGTCGGTAAGAATCGGTTTCCGCCATCCCATGAAGCGATGCAGCCCACCCAGCTCGCGCACCACCTCGACGCCGGGGCGAAGATAGAGATGATAGGTGTTGCCGAGGACGATCTGGCAGCCGATCTCGTTCAAGTCTCGCGGCGACATCGCCTTCACGCTCGCGTGCGTCCCCACGGGCATGAACGCCGGCGTCTCGACCTGGCCGTGGGCCGTCACGAGCCGGCCGAGACGGGCGGCGCTATTCAAATCTTTTTTTATGACAGTGAAGCTGAAAGCCATTTAGTCTCGAATGTTGAATTTTGAATGTTGAATTCTTAATTCCCCGCCCCTAATTCAAAATTCAAAACTCATAATTCAACATTGTTATATGATCAACATGGCGTCGCCGTAACTATAAAATCTGTATTCGGAGCGGATCGCTTCCTCGTACGCTCGCCGCGTGAGTGCCATTCCGGCGAAGGCGGCGACCAAAACCAGCGGCGTCGAGCCGGGCAGATGAAAGTTGGTAATGAGCGCGTCGAGCACGCGGAACTGGAAGCCGGGACGGATGAACAGCCGCGCAATGCCTTCGTCCGCTTCGACCGTTCCTTTTTGCAGGGCGATCCATTCCAGAGTGCGCGAGCTGGTCGAGCCTACGGCGATGACCCGGTTGCCGCTCTCTTTCGCTCGTTTGATTTTCTCCGCCTCCGCGCTTCGAAGCGTATACCATTCCCCTTCCATGCGATGGTTTTCTATCTTCTCTTCCCGCACCGGTGTAAACGTGCCCGGTCCGACGTGGAGAGTCAAGAATGCCGTTACGACGCCTTGCGCTTCTAATCCCGCAAGCAGCTCCGGGGTAAAATGAAACCCGGCGGTCGGCGCGGCTATCGCTCCGGGCGCCTGGGCATAGACGGTCTGATAGCGCTCCCAATCGAGCGGACCGACTTCGCGCTCCTGTTGGACGTATGGAGGAATGGGCGGCTCGCCGAATTTTTCAAGCAATTCGTCGAAGTCTCCGTCCGAGTGGAACTTCACGCCGTAACGTCCCCGGCCCATCGCGCCGATAATTTCCGCGTAAGCCCCCGACGAAAACAGAATCCTTCCGCCCACCGAAGGCGGCTTGGCGGCGTCGATAATGGCGATCCAGAGATTCGGCCAATGGGGAAACGGCTCGACGAGCAAGAGCTCGGCCTTTCCGCCGCTTTCTTTTCGCCCGCGAAGGCGCGCGGGAAAAACGCGCGTGTCGTTGAGAACGAGCGTGTCGCCGGGACGCAAAAAATCTCCCAGCGATGCGAAGCCGGTGTGACCGATCTCGCCGCTCTTCCTGTCCACGACCATGAGACGAGCGGCCGCCCGATCCGCGGCGGGAGTCGCCGCGATCAAAGAGCGCGGCAGCTCGTAGAAAAATTCCTTGAGTTCCATGAAAGAGATACTTGCAACTGTGGTTTTAGATTTGAACCGGGCGTGGGACAGAAATTGGAGTAATGGAGTGATGGAGTGCTGGAATAATGCTCTTAGATCCCTTACCCATCACTCCACTACTCCGATACTCCAGTACTCCATTTCTTCACGTTTACTTCTTGATAAAGGGGCTCAACAGGTCGATCGGCACGGGAAAGATGATGGTGGAATTTTTCTCCGATGCAATCTCCACCAAGCTCTGGAGAAAACGAAGCTGCAAGGCCATCGGGCTTTTGCCCATGACTTCCGCCGCGTCCGCGAGCTTCTGCGAGGCCTGAAATTCTCCGTCCGCGTGAATCACCTTGGCGCGGCGCTCTCTCTCCGCCTCGGCCTGCTTGGCCATCGCGCGCTGCATCTCCTGAGGAAGATCGATCTGCTTGATCGCCACTTGCGTGACTTTGATACCCCAGGGATCGGTGTGCTGTTCGATGATGGTCTGCAGGTGCGCGTTGATCTTTTCGCGCTCGGCCAGGAGCTCATCCAATGCACACTCGCCGCAAACGCTGCGCAAGGTCGTCTGCGCGAGTTGGGAGGTTGAAAAGAGATAATTCTCCACCTCGCGCACCGCCCGGTTGGGATCCAAGACCCTGAAATACAAGACGGCATTGACCTTGATCGAAACATTATCTCTCGTGATCACGTCCTGTGGCGGAATGTCCAAAGTGATGACCCGGAGATCCATGCGGCTCATTTTTTCGATGACCGGAATAACATAAATGATTCCCGGTCCCCTCGGCTTCATCATGCGCCCGAGCCGGAAAATCACGGCCCGCTCGTACTCCTTCACAATCTTAATCCCGCTGATCAACAGGACTATGCCAATCACCAGAAACGTAGCAACCGGTCCAACTCCAAGCATCGCGCCCTCCATTCTCAGCTACCTTGCCGGCCCGGCGACAGCCTGTCCACTTTAAGGCACATGCCGTCAAAGCCGACCACTCGGACTTTTTCTCCCACCGCGACTTGATCCTCGGCCTCCGCGCTCCAATATTCTCCATGAACGAAAATCTTCCCGCCGGGATTGAGCGCCACCTTGACCTCGCCGATTTCTCCCACCATCCCTTCCAGACCCGCCGACGCTTTTGTCTTCTGCGTTCTCAACACCAGATACCCGACGATCAACATGTAGGCGGAGAGCGTGCCCGCGGCGGCAAAGACGATCGACCGATCCAGGGTCAGATCCGAGCTCTCGGTGTCGAACATCAGAAGCGAGCCCAGCACGAGCGAAATCCCCCCGCCGACGCCGAGCACGCCGAAGCTCGGCACAAAGGCCTCTGCGATGAGCAGCGAGATGCCGAGAATGATCAGAACAAGACCGCCGTAGTTGATCGGGAGAATTTGCAAAGAGATGAAAGCCAAAAGCAGCGCGATCGCGCCGGCCACGCCGGGAAAAATCACTCCCGGATGGGAAAATTCCATGTAGAGGCCGAGAATCCCCGCCATCATGAGGAGATAGGCGATATTCGGGTGCGATAGTTTGTCGAGGATCTTTTGCTTCAGGCTCATTTCGAACCGCTCGATCCGGGCGTTCTTAACCGAGAGCACGACCTCCCGGCCGTCCAGATCGACCTTCCTGCCGTCCGCCTGCTGCAAAAGATCGTCGAGGTTCGCGGCGACGATGTCGATAACGTTCTTTTTCAACGCTTCTTTTTCCGTTATCGAGACGCTCTTGCGCACCGCCTGGATCGCCCAATCCGTGTTGCGCCCGCGCTTTTGCGCGATGGTTTCGCCGAAGGATGCCGTGAAATTTTCGATCTTCTCCCCCATCACACCTTTGACTTCTTCTCCCGAGCCCGCAACCGGATGCGCCGCGCCGATGTTGGTTCCGGGCGCCATCGCGGCGATATGGGCCGCCATGGTGATGAACGTTCCCGCCGAGGCCGCGCCCGAGCCGCTCGGGGCGACGTAGACGATAAGCGGCACCGGCGATCCCAGCATTTCTTTGACGATGGACCGGGTGGATTCCAACAGTCCTCCGGGAGTGTCGAGCTGAATGATCAAAGCCTTGGCGCCTTCGAGGCGCGCCCGCGCAATCCCCTCGCGGATAAAATCATCCACCGCAGGATTGATCGTGCCGTCGATGGAGATGAGATGGACGCGCGGCTCCGACGACTTCTTTTCCTGCGCCGGCAGCAGTCCGCCGACCAGCACGATCAAGAGCAACGCCGGGTTAAGCAGCCTTGAGTTCTTGAATGACTTTTTGGATATCTTCCCAGACAAGTTTTTTATCTCCAGGGTTGCGCAGAAGGTAAGCCGGGTGAAACGTCGGCATAAGCTTGACGCCGTGGTAGTCGTGCCAAATCCCGCGCAGGCGCGAGATCGGCTGTTTGCTCTGGAGCAGGCACTGAACCGCGAATTTCCCCAGGGCCACAATGATTTTCGGCTTGATCAAGTCGATCTGCTTTTTCAGAAACGGCTCGCACGATGCGACTTCGTCGGGCTCCGGATTGCGGTTCTCGGGCGGGCGGCATTTGACGACGTTGGCGATGTAAACGTCCGCCCGCTTGAGTCCCATCCCCTTGGTGATGATGTCCGTCAGGAGCTGCCCCGCGCGCCCGACAAACGGTTCTCCCTGCAAGTCCTCGTCTCTTCCGGGTCCCTCTCCCACGAACATCACCTGCGCGTTGGGATTGCCGACGCCGAAAACCAGGTGGGTGCGCCCCGGCCAGAGCTTGCACCGGCGGCAGTCGCCGATCTCCGCGCGCAGCTCTTCCAGCGATTTGGCTTGGTAGACCGCGGCGTGTCCCGAAAAAAAATCTTCTTCCGAACCTGCCATTAAATTTGGCGCAGCGGCGATCGTCCGATCGGCGGCTAATGTGCGTCCCCTGGGCAAGACGCGGATTCCGGCGCGCGCTCTCGCCTGCAAGTGGCGCCGCAGCGTGGAAACGATCTTACTTAACTCTTCACGCACGCCGGACTGGGCAACGGATTGTTCCACCGAAAGCATCTTAGCATCGTTGCGGAGCGACTATCAACGTATTACTTGTTCCAGATATTGGGCGCGTATATCGGTAAGAAACGCCATGGTTTCGGGCCAGAGGTAATCGGCATACGTGTAAACGAAGGAATGAAACGCTCCGCTGTGATAGAGCAACGTTATCTCACTATAGATTCCCGACCCAAGGTAAATCCGGTGGCCGGCGCCCTTGGTCGAGGCGAGGACGACGTTGCCGGCGTCGATGTAGCCCGGATCGATGTTCACGCTGCGCCGCTGGCCCGGTCCTTCGGTGCGCCGGTAATCGTCCTGGACGTCATAGGCATGGCGCTTGATTTCGGCCAGAGCTCCGGGCGAGATCAGCCGCTCGAAAGATAGAAAGCGCCGGCTCAAACCCCGGCCCATTTCACTTTCGTAGTAGTCGCTGACCGACCAGGGGAGAGTCGGGCTTGCGGAGTCGATGGGACCGAACGGCACGCGGAGAGAGTTTTCAACCCGGGAAAACAGATTGTTGTCGGCGGCAAGCAAGGCGACGAAGAGCTTGACCGGCTTGGGCTCTGACGCTGTGCCCATAATTTACCCAAATCGCCGCTGATTTCAGCGCAAAGCGCTCGGCGTTATCCGATGGGAGATTGCGGCTGTCCGCTCCGTAAGACGCAGAGAAAATCGAAAATCCGGTCCGCCAATTCATCTTTGGTCATGAGCGGAAGGGTCTGGACGTTGCCCTTGCGGTCCAGGATGGTGGCGACGTTGGTGTCCTCTTCGAAGCCGCTGCCCGCTAAAGTCACATCGTTCGCCACGATGAAATCGAGATTTTTTTCGTGGAGCTTTTTCTTGGCGTTGGCGACGAGATCGTCCGTCTCGGCCGCAAAACCGATGAGGATTTGCTCGTCTTTGGCGGCGCCCAGTTCCTTCAAAATGTCCGGGTTCGGTTTTAGCTCGAGGCGAATCGGCCCCGCCCCTTTTTTGACCTTGCGAGGAGAGAACTTCTCGGGACTGTAGTCGGATACAGCCGCGGCCATGATCACCGCCGTCGAGCGCGGGAACTCCGCCATCACAGCCGCGCGCATTTCGGCGGCGGTCCTGACCCGCACGAGCCGCGCTCGCGCCGGAGGCGGCAATGAAGTCGGCCCGCTGACGAGCGTAACTTCCGCGCCCCTGCTTAAGCCGGCGCGCGCGAGCGCATAGCCCATTTTCCCGGAGGAGCGGTTGGTAAGATATCGCACCGGGTCGATCGGCTCATGGCTCGGGCCCGCGGTAATCAGCAGTCTTTCACCGGACAAGTCCTTTTTTTTTAGCAGCCGGCGGACCTCCTCGGCGATTTCGGCCGGCTCGGGCAAGCGTCCCTTCCCTTCATAGCCGCATGCCAGATAGCCCTCGGCGGGCTCCATGAAGTTGTAGCCGAGCCGTTTAAGCTTGCGGATGTTTTCCTGCAAAATAGGATTCTCGAGCATGTGAACGTTCATCGACGGCGCGATCAGCACCGGCGCCTGAGTGGCCATCACGACCGTGGTGAGCAAGTCGTCGGCAATTCCGGAGGCGATCTTGCCGATGATGTTCGCGGTGGCCGGGGCTATGACGAATACGTCCGCTCGATCGGCAAGGTTGATGTGACCGATTTCGGACTCCTGGGTCAGGCTGAAAATCTCCATTGCGACGGGCCGGCCGGACAGCGCTTGGAACGTCAGGGGAGTTACAAAATTCATGGCTTCGCGGGTCATGATAACCTGAACCGAAAAGCCATCGCGGACCAGCAGGCGAACCAGATCCACTGCCTTGTAGCAGGCGATTCCGCCGGAAACCCCGAGAACGATGCCTTGGGCTTGCTTATCCGCTGCCATGGAGTTAGAAAATAGCGGATTGGACCGGGCTTTGCAAACTTTTTGGGATCGGCAAGCGCGCCGGAAAATAGGGGAATGCAGGGGCCGGAAACAGCTTGACCGCAAAGGCGAGTTCGTGTAGAAGTAGCGAAGGTGGCCCAAGGAAGTGGCCTAATACGTAGGAGGAGAAAGATGGCGACACATCGCAGGCTGTTGGGATCGTGGAAAACGTTGGCTCTGTTCTTAGCCGCAGTGACTGTAATTCTTGTCAGTCCCTGGACCGTAAGTGCTGAAGAAGAAAAGATTGCATCGGGCGCCGGCGAAGGCCTCATCGCTTACGTCATGAATGAGGCTCAACCTTCTATGGCCGCTGAGGAATCTGAAGGCGAACTGGATCCTTGGGAAGGCTTTAACGAGCCGATGTTCAGGTTTAATAAAAACGTCTTGGACCGCTTTTTAATCAAGCCGATAGCCGGTGCGTGGGATGCGCTGCTCCCCGACCCGGTTCAGCGAGGCGTGAAAAACGCTATCGAGAATCTGTTTGTAGTCCCTCGCACAGTTAACAATCTGCTGCAGGGAAAATTGGAAGGGGCTGGTCGAGAACTGACTCGGTTCACTATTAACAGCACGATCGGCCTTGGAGGAATTCTTGACATCGCCAAAGATGAGTTCAAACTCCAACAGAGCGATGAAGATTTCGGCCAGACTTTGGGCGTCTGGGGCGTTAAGCCCGGCCCCTACCTGATCCTTCCATTTGTGCCGCCGCCCCTGACGGTGCGTGACGGCGTCGGCAGGGCGATAGACGCCGTAATAAACCCGCTTAGCTGGGTTCTACCAATTGGGGCTACACTAGGTATCTTTGGCAACTATATAGTCAACGAACGTTCTCTCAACCTTGACAGATACGAACGGGTAGAGGAATCCGTTGTCGACCTTTATAGCGCTGTGCGCAACGCGTACCTGCAAAGACGCGCCGCTGCCGTAAGGGAGTAATCAGCGGCTGGGCGCCGGCGAGAAAAAGCAAGAGTAAGTTTCTCACTGCGGACAGATCGAACTCAGTCCGATTAGTTTCAACTCCACAACAATTTTTTCTCCTAGAGAACCGGCACGCCTTCGCGAGGCGTGCCGGTTCTTACAGGTTGGATCCTCCGGAAACATCACGGTCGTTATTGGTCTGAATGGAGCTTTGACTCGGCGGGTCTAGCTATTTCAGCTTGCGGTAGGTGACACGCCGACTGGGAAGATTCGACGGCGGGCGTTACGGGGATCGTCGCTAGTTTGCCGGGTGTTTAGCCGGCCCCGGTATTTTCCGGGGCCGGCATCTGCGCGTATCGAGCTGGACTAATCGCCCGCGGGCGCGGGGTCTGGTTCGGGCTCTGATTCGGATGTACCCGATTCGATCTCGTGGGCCACCATAGTGACGGAATTATACTCCGCGCTCACCGGATCACCAATATGAGTTTGCAGATCAGCAAGGAACGCCGGGGCATCATTGAGTTCAATTTTAGTGCTGGCGTCCACGATCAGCGTCACCAGGGTTCCGTTAGAATCAATGGTGATGGTGCCGAGTCCTGTATCTACGGCATTGATTACGCCTTCGACTTCTCCCTCGTCTTCTTCGCTTTCGGCCTCGATGCGAAAGGCATTCAAGGTCAGCGGGTCGTATTCGGCTTCGACAAACATGTCGACGGCGAGATCATTAACTGTTGCGGCCGCGCCGCCGACCTCTATCAGGGTATCCAGTGTTATATTGACGGTCACATTTGGACCCCCATCCTTGGGAGTAATTGTCACTGTATTTGGTACTGCTACTGTGTCCACAGCAAAAATTGTCCCGCTTACCTCGTTCTCTTCGGGACCCTCGGCCTGGATGTCCACCGCGTCCTCAACGCCCGCAGAGGACTTAACCAGCGAGCCGCTCGGGGTAAGGTGCGTCGTTACTTTGTCCAGTCGTGTCAACGATTTGAGCGAGGCGATCTTGCCGTTTCGAACTACCCGGGTTTGCCCGCTCGTTTGGGCATTCTTACTTCCATTTTTCTTTTCGATTTGGACGACGCCGGTCCCCGAATTCACATTCGTCACTCCACCCTGTACCGTGCTCACGACGGGACCCGTGGCCGCAAGTTGCTTGGCATTGTTGGAGTTGTCGAAAAGTGCGGCGATCTGGTCGCCTAAAACCAGCCCGGCAAGGTTTGTCTTCTTTTTGTTGCGGACAATTTTGCTTTTGCGCGTAACGTTCAGAATGGTCACCGTTCTATTGGCGTCTTTCAGCGTCACCGTGTGGCCGGTAACGTCAACAATATATAGAGTGCCGTTCAAGCTGTTCGAACTTCCAGCCGCCTGCAGCTCACCGGCTGATATGCCCCAGCCCAGCAAAAGAACCACAAAGGCAATCGTCATGAATCTTTTCAACATGCGCAGCCTCCTCAATTTTAGATTGTGAATGGGCAGTAGAGCAAGCCGGATGCCAGGCGCATAGGGCACCCGATAGAGTGCCAAGCTTTCCCGGCTCTCAACAAATGGTCAGGGCAACCACCGTCAATGAACGGGAAGAAACAATCGGAATGCCGGAAAACGTTATGGCAGTGGCTTCACCGCCACCGGACTTACAAGGTGTTTTTCTAGGGAGAGATGAGAGAATCGATCCGGGTGAAAGATTTTGCCTTTGGGTTGTACGACTTTCCTTTTTCTTACTTCGATTTCTTATAATCGTCCACGCTGAGTCCGTGTTTTCTCATGAGATCGTAGAAATCGGCGCGGTACTTGCCGGCCAGCCTTGCCGCCTGGCTGACATTTCCCCCGCTCAGCTCGAGCAAGCGAATCAGATAATTTTTTTCAAAAGCGCCCTTCGCTTGCTTTAAAGGTCTCCACGGCTCCTCGGCGGAAGATTTTGTGCGAAGGAGTATCAAGTCCTCGGTGATAACGTCGGTCTGCGTCATGGCGACGGCGTATTCGATGACATGTTCCAGCTCCCGCACGTTTCCCGGCCACTCGTAAAGCATCAGCCTTTGCATGGCCTGGGGCGCGAGTCCTTTGATTTCCTTCTTGGTCCGCTCGTTGAATTTTTCGATGAAATGCTCTACCAGCGGCGGGATATCCTCTCCTCTGTCTCTTAGAGGCGGAAGAAAAATCGGTATCACGTGAATCCGGTAAAACAGATCTTCGCGAAAAGATCCCTTTTTTACCTCCGCGTCCAGGTCCTTGTTGGTCGCGACGATCAACCGGATGTCAACCGCGACCGGCTTTTCCGCACCGACCGGGTAGAACTTTCTCTCTTCCAACACCCTCAAAAGCTTTGCCTGGATCGAAAGCGACATGTCGCCGATCTCGTCGAGAAAAAACGTCCCTTCGTTGGCTTGAGTCAGCAAACCGGGGGTTTTTCTTATGGCGCCGGTGAAGGCGCCTTTCTCATGGCCGAAAAGCTCGCTCTCGAGCAGGGGCTCGGGTAGCGCGGCGCAATTGATGGCGACAAAGACCTGGTCTCTCCGATCGCTGCTCAGATGTACCGCCTTGGCGATAAGCTCCTTGCCCGTGCCGCTCTCGCCGTGCAGGTAGATCGTGGAGTCCGTCTTGGCGCTGCGCGAAACCAGTTCCAGCACTTTGCGCATCTTCTCGCTCTTGGCCACGATATTGTTAAAGCCGTAGCGCTCTTCCAGCAGTCCTCTAAGCCTCTTGATTTCGGAGTTCAGCCGGCGGTTCTCCAACGCCTTTTCAAGCTGAAACAAGAGCTCGCGCGATTCGAACGGTTTGGTGAGATAACTGTAAGCGCCCTTCTTCATCGCCTCGACCGCGCTCTCGATCGTCCCATAGGCGGTAAGAATGATCACCGGCATTTCCGGATTGATGGCGTGCAGTTCCTGCATGAGCGATATGCCGTCCTGCCGGACCAGTTGCAGGTCGACGATGGAGAGGTCCACCGGCTCCGCCTTCACCGCCTCGACGGCCTGCTCTTCCGTTAGCGCCGTGGACACCTGGTAGCTGGCCGACTCGAGTCTCATGCGCGCCAATTCCAGGAGGTTGCGGTCGTCGTCGACAACGAGGATCTTTCCTTGCATCATTATCTATCCTATCTCTCTTTCTGTCGCCTTTTTTCTTCGATCTCGATATCCACTTGCTTGGACTTCTCCAGCGTCTCGGAGAGTTTTTCATTGACTTGCAGCACGCCGACCCAGGCCTTGGCCTGATCGACCCAGGGACTTTGGGGCTGCTCCTTGATCAATCGGTTAAAATAATTCATCGCCGTCCGGTTGTCTTTCTTCGGGTTGCCGACATGAGCGTAGATCAAGCCTAAATGAAATATGGCATCGTCCGCCGGAGGCTTATTGCCGGCGAGCGCCAGGGCCTTCTGAAGTTCCTTGACGGAATTTTCATATTCCTGTTGGGCAAGAAACCGCCGGCCGCGCAAAACTGCCTGCAACGCCTCGTCGCCCGGCGGCGGCGTTTGCATCAGCGCGCAGCCGCAAAGGAAGATGAAAATCAATTGGGCAATACAAAAATAAACGAGCTGCCCTGGCCCGCTTCGCTTTCGACCCATACGTGACCGCCGTGTGATATAATAATATGCTTGACAATCGCCAGGCCCAGGCCCGTTCCCCTCAGCATATAAGAAGAGCTGGAGTTTCCCTGACGGTACTTGTCGAAGATCATCGGCAGATCCTCCGACGCAATTCCCGGTCCGGTATCGGTGACCGATACCTGCACGGAGCCGTTCTTTTGTTCGGCCGACATCGTCACCTGTCCGCCTTCGGGAGTGAACTTCACCGCGTTGCCGACCAGGTTCCTGAGCGCCTGGAGAATCCGGTCGTTGTCCATTTTTACCAGCGGCATCTGTTTGGCGATCTTCGCCTCGATCTTGATTCGTTTGGCCTCGGCCAGCGGTCCGATCTCGGTCATCGCCCGGTGAATGACCGACGCCAGACTGGCGGGCTCGATATTATAGGTCATCATCCCCGCTTCCATTTTGGATAGATCCAGCAAGGAATTGACCAGCCGGATCAAGCGGTCGCTCTCCTCGGCCAGAATCCTGAGCAGCCTCTTCTGCTTGTCCGTCACTGTCCCGCCCACGCCCTCCAAGAGCAGTCCGATGCCTTCCTTGATCGAGGTGAGCGGCGTGCGCAGTTCGTGCGACATGGTGGCAAAAAATTCGGACTTCATGTTATCCAGGTCCCTCAGGCGGCCCGACATGACGTTGAAAGCCCTTGCCAGCTCGGCAATCTCCGGAGGAGAGGAAAAGTCGAGACTCCCCTCGAATTCTCCGCGCGCGATCTGCCCGGTGCGCTCCTTCAGGGCGGAGAGGGGTTTCGTAACGCTTCGGGTAATCAAGAGCGAGATGGCCAAGAGGAGCCCAATCGACACGGCCGCTATCGCCAGTGCAACCTGGTGTGCGTCGGCGCCGGCCTCGACCAGTCCCGTTAACTTTCCCTCGCTGCGCTGTTGGCCCCGGGCTTTCAGCTTTTCCAGCCCTCCGAGGATTCCGTCCATCGCCTTGTCTTTTTCCCGCTTGTACCGTTCTTCCGAGTATGGTTTTCGCGCGCTCATAAGCTCGATCTCTTCGCCGACGAGGCCCCCGTAGCGTTGATAATCCTCGCCGATCGTCTTCAACAAAGTTTTACCGCGAGAATCCGCGATGGGGATCGCCTGGTCGAGGAGCCGTTCAAAATCCTTTTGGAACAGCAGAAACTGGTCGTATAGGATCTGGTCCCGGGTGATAAAGAACTTCTTCTCATAGCGCACCTGGGAAAGCGCCGCATCGCTCAGTCTATCTCCCAGATCCAGGACCCGCCGGTCGCGCTCCAGCATCGACCGCGTTATGTCCTGAATGCGCCGCAACTGGTAGACGGCGTAAATACCCACGGCCATCACCAGCAAGAATATCGCCAGGTAACCGAGAACCAGGCGGGAAAAAAGTGTGAACCTCATTTCCCGATCAATCCGTGCATGGAGATATTACCAAGACTAAAGCAATTCCGGAAGCTCTTTCTTTTCCCCGCCCGCCGCCAGCAGCTTCTGGCCGAATTGATCCAGCCGCTTCTCGGCGCTCTGAAAGCAGGAGTTGGCGTGCCCCAGGTGTTTGCCCACCAGATTGAAATCCTCGCGGAACTTGGTGAAGTCGCCCTCCAGGCGGCTTAAATAGTGGATGATCTCTTTGGCCCGCTCTTCGATCTTCATGCCTTTGAGTCCCAACAAAATGGCTTGAAGATAGGCATAGAAACTGTTTGGGGAAACCGGAATGACTCTTTTGGCCAACGCGTAAGCGCTGAGACTTTTGTCGCTGCCTACCGAATCGTCCTTGATGATGGTTTCATAATAGACGTTCTCGGCGGGAATATACATCAGCGCGAAGTCGTACGTTCCTTCGTCCGGCAGGATGTATTTCGTCGCGATCGCGTCGATGTGCTTCTTCACGTCGGCGGCGAACATCCGCTTCGCCTTGACTTTATCATCCTCGGTCGCGCCGTCGAAGATCCGCTTGAAATTCTCCAGAGGGAATTTGGAATCGACCGGCACGAGCGAGCCTCCCAGCTTGATGACGGCATCCACGCGCTCGCCGCTGCGGAAGCCGTGTTGCATGGCGAAGTGGTCGGACGGAAGGATTTGGCCCAATAGGTCGCCCAGGAAAAATTCGCCGAATCCGCCTCTCAACTTCGGCGCGCGGAGGATCTCCTGGAGCGACGCGATGTCCTTGCCGACTTCGTAAATCTTTTTGTTCGCCTCTTCGAGACTGCCCAGACTTTTCTGAACGTTGCCGACCACCCGCGCGGCGTTGTCGAGCCGCTCGCCCAGGCTTTGGTGAGTTTGTTGCATCACTTCGGTACTCTCTTTGAGCCGATCGTTCACATTGCCCAGCAATTGGCCGAGCTGCTGATGGACGAGCCGCGCGCTGCCGTCGACGGCCTGCGTCAACTGCCCGCGAAGCTGATCGATCTGCTGCTGGATCAAGACCATCGATTGGTCTTCCTTTTTTTCTCCGAGGAGGATTTTCAGGCGATGCAGCACCATCCATCCGAGAGCTGCAAGGCCACCGAGAAGAAGCAGGATGACGAGGATAGGATTCAGCGATTCCACCATTGAGCGCTCTGCCGCTAGAGAAGCCGCAGGGCGTATTCCAGGATCTCGCTGAGCTTGCGGATTTGGGTTGCCCGCATCGACTTCTCCTCGGGCGGAGATGAAAAATATTGGTCCAGGCTCCGTTTGAGATTCCATTCGAGCAGCTCGACGCACTCCTCCATGCTTACCTTCTCCGTGCGCCGGCGTCTCGCTTCGTGGATCTCTTTAAGGCGGATCACCTGTCCCATAAGCGGATTTAGGGTAGCTTACGGAGCTTGGAACCTCTTTGTCAAGGCCTGAAGGAATTATCCGCCAGAGGCTGCTGCTGCGTCACGCAATGAATCGCCCCGAGTCCTATCACGAGCGGCGCAGAGGGGATGCCGAGGACCGCGCGATCGGGAAAAAGCTCCGCTAGAATGCCGACCGCTCGGCTATCGTTGGGATGATCGTAGGTCGGAACCAGGACGGCGCCGTTGGCGATATAAAAATTTGCGTAACTCGCGGGCAACCGCGCGCTTTTATGATGCACCAGGCCCGGCATCGGCAATTTGACGACCGTGATTTTTTTTCCGTCCTGGTCTCTCGCGCCCTGGAGCCGTTCGTAATTTTCCTGGAGCGGCGCGTAGTTCTCGTCGCTCGGATCTTCTTCGATGGCGCATACCACGGTCGTCGGATCGACGAATCGGGCGATGTCGTCGATGTGGCCGTCAGTGTCGTCGCCGACGATGCCGTCGCCGAGCCAGAGGACGTGGCGAACGCCGAGAGTCGCCCGCAAGAATTCTTCGATCTCGGCTCGCGTCAGATGGGGATTACGATTCGGATTCAGCAGGCACTGCTCGGTCGTGAGACACGTTCCGCGCCCGTTCACCTCGATCGAGCCGCCTTCGAGAACGATCTCGTGCTCGAAGACCGGAACGCCGAGCAGATTGGCGATCGATTTCGCCACGGCATCGTCATCTCGGTACGAGGGATACTTTCCCCAGCCGTTGAAGATCCAATCGTTGAAGGCCAGCGGCGATTCTTTGCCTCCTCGAGTGACGAAGGTTGGACCGTAATCGCGCATCCAGACGTCGACCGTAGGAATCTCGTAAAATGCGACGTTGTCCACGTGAACCTCCGCGCGGACGAGCCGCGTAAAAGCCTCGAGACGCTCCTCATCGTCGTTGACCAACAAACACACTTTCTCCTGCGGAGAGATTCCCTTTATCATTTGAGCCCAGATGTCTTGGACGACTTCGAGATGCTCGGGCCAGGTCTCCCGATTGTGCGGCCACGCGAGCCACGTCGCTCCGTGCGGCTCCCACTCCGCCGGCATGCGGTAGCTAAGTTGCTGCGGAGTAGCAGGCTGTTTTCTTTGGAGAGCGCTGTTCAAAGGAGAACTCAAGGGTGTCCAGCGAACGATTCGTCTAGCAGAAGGATGGGCGGGTCTATCAGGCGGCGACGATATCGACGCGGGCGGCGTATCCGAGTTGCCGGAGCAATTGCTCGCAGTCTTCCCATGCCAAACCAAAGGCGCGCACGTCGGCGACCCCAAGTCGCGACACGACATCTGCAATCACGGTCGTATCCTGCTCGCCGAATTCTCCCTCCATCATGGCCCCTTCCGCCCAACTCACCAAGTCCGCGAGCGAGATGTCATGACGCAGATACGCCGCGATTTTATCGGCTACGGTCTGCTTCGTGATAACCATAATTTGCATCCTACACTTTCCGGTGTCCTTTATCCACCGGGTATTTCTCGTGCAGCTCGACTAGCTTGTCGTGTTCGTCATAGATCTCTTGCCAAAAGCGCAGGGTGACTTCCTGTGCATCCACCTCCTTAAGATAACGCGCTCGCCAACCGATCCGACCCACCACGTCGAGCCAATAACGCCGTCCGCCGCCAGACAACTCCTCCCACTTACCAAACTTTTTTTCGTTCTGCGCGCGAGTGTTCATTCCTCGTCGAGTTCCTCATCGCGATACTAGATGTCGTAGTTGATGACAAAGTCCGGATCCAAACGACTCCCTTTTCTTTGCCCTCGCCGCTCCCTGATAGTTGCGTATTTGCGCAAACGTGAAAGTGGATCGTTTCGACGTTTTGACAAGTGAGAGTGGCGCGCTTTCTATCCTCCCGGGCGCTCGCAAAATACTCCCGACACTTTTTCCTCGCTTCACTTAATAAGATTCGCGAGAAAGCACCTCGACCCCCTAGCCCGCTAGTCTTTCACACTCCATGCTTCGGCAGGAATTTCATCTGGCCCACGGAAATCCCCAGGGTAAGGACTTATCCCCCATTGGCATGGAACTTCTGCGGTGACAGCAGCTTTGTTGTGATAGTCCTGTTCCGCCCAAGCCGAGACATTGGCGGCACCTCTAACCTCCACATCGCCGACGGTCATGAGCCAGCCGAGTGGCCAGAAGGCGAAATCCGCGACGAGATGTCCCTTGCAACTCTCAAGGTTGAGGGCAATCGTAATCCCCGTAAAACGCGCCTCAGGATTCACTTTGAGGTACAGCCAGAGCTGAATGGGAGTCAGGGAACGGCGATCTTCTTTGCCAAGCAGCAGCATGCGGAGGTCTGGATACTTTGTAGTGAGTCCAGGCTGTGACGTTGCAACCAGCGAGACGAGAGCCTGCTTAGCCACACGTTGGAGATGAAGTGAAAGTTCAAGCTGGCAGAGCTTCCCGGCGTTCTCGGGTCTGGCGAATGATCGGCAATACCGAGCAAACTTTATGTATGCCGGGTTGTACCAAGCTCCCGTTTGGTTGTTGCACGAACTACAAAGTGCCTCAAACGTTACACCTTGAATGGTTTCCGCGTTCCACTTTACGGTTCCTGAGCCAACTGAGGATACATAGTCGATCATCTGGCGGATCATCCTGCCTCGATTGCCGGCCTTCTTGGACGGAGCGTGTTCCCTCGTTAGCGGCGTGTGAACGCCACATAACCGGCACGCGGACTCATCGCTTAGAGATTGTATGTTTCTTAGTTCAGCTTGGAGCCGACCCGCCTCAGCTTCGATCTCTGGAAGGTGCTCCTCTTCGCCCGGCTTTGTAACCCAGATCTCAGCCATAGCGGAGAGTAATATAGTTCCAGGGCTTAGAACACACAAACACGCGAGCATCGGACCCGGGCGTTTGGTGTTTTCAAATCCGGCGGCAGCCTACTCCCCCATCGGCGATCGCATAGTATCATCGGCGCTGGAGGGCGCTTAATAAATGAGCCTTTTTCAGCAGGCGCCTAGTCGTCCAGGAAGCGGGCGGTGAGCCCGCCGTAGGCGTCGATTCTACGATCTCTCAGAAACGGCCAGCTCTGGCGCGCTTCGGCGATCTTTTCAAGATCGCAGCGCGCGATCAAAATTTCCTCGCGCTCGCTGCCGGCCTGCGCGATCACCTCGCCCGACGGGCCCGCGACGAACGAGCCGCCCCAAAACTTGAGCTTCCCTTCGCGGCCCACTCGGTTCGGCACGGCGACATAGACTCCGTTCGCCACCGCGTGGCCGCGCTGCACCAGCTCCCAGGCGCTGCGCTGCGCCCTGGCCACAGTGGGAGGCTCGGTGGGAAGCCAGCCGATCGCGGTCGGATAAAAAAGAATCTCGGCGCCCGAAAGAGCCGTCAGGCGCGCCGCCTCGGGAAACCACTGGTCCCAACAGATCAGCACGCCGATCTTCGCGACCGCCGTGTCGAAGCTCAAAAATCCGAGATCGCCCGGGGCGAAATAAAATTTTTCATAAAAGCCCGGATCGTCCGGGATGTGCATCTTGCGGTATTTTCCCAGGATCGAGCCGTCGGCGCCGATCACCACCGCGGTGTTGTGGTAGATCCCGGCGGAGCGTTTCTCGAAAAGCGCGGCGATGACGACGACTTTCTTTTTTTTTGCGACGCCGCCGAGAGCGTCCGTGGTCGGCCCGGGAATCGTCTCGGCGAGCTTGAAGTTGGCGGCGTCCTCGACCCGGGGGAAATAACGCGAGCGGAAAAGCTCCTGAAGACAAACCACGCCGGCGCCTTTTTTCGCCGCCGCATCGATTCCCGTAACGGCCTTGTCCAGATTGCGCTTGATGTCTTCGCCCGCGCTCATCTGAACGAGACCGACCGTCACCTGTCGCCGGCTATTTTTTCGTGCCACTCTGGAAACTCATTTCCTCTCACGGTCCGGACGGCGTGAACGGATTCACGCCCCTATTTCAGGTGCTGGGCGAAGAAAGACTTGAGCTTCTCCCACGCGTCCTTGGCGGCATCGGCGTGATAACTCGGCCGCTCGTCGCAGAAAAATCCATGCGTCGCTTCGGGATAGACCTTCATCATGAAAGTCTTGTGTTGGTCCGTCAGCGCCTTGTTGATTTGCGCGACGTGGTCCGCGGGAATCATCGGGTCCTTGCCGCCGAAAAAGAGGTAGATCGGACAGTTGAGCTCGCCGGTGCGGGAGAGCGGGCTCGGATTTCCCATGGGAATGCCGCCGCCGTAGAACGCCACCGCTGCCTTGACGTCCTGATTGTGGTGCACGGCCGTCAAATACGTGAACCGCCCGCCCATGCAGAAACCCGTGACTCCGATAGATCCGGCCTTGACGTAGTTCTGCGCCTTCAAGTGCGCGATCACCGCGCCCACGTCGGCCATTACTTTGGTATCCTGCAGGCGATTCATGATGCCGATCGCTTTCTGTAGCTCGGCGTAAGGAGCCACGCGCTCCGGCTCGCGGTGATAAAGATCGGGAGCAATCGCCACGTAACCTTCCTGCGCGATCCGCTCGGTCACTTTTTTGATATGGCCGTTGAGACCGAAGGCCTCCATCAGCACGATGACGGCCGGGTGCGCCCCGCCTTCTTTGGGCCTGGCCTCATAGGTTTCCATCTTCCCGTCCGGGGTGCCGAGCTGCAACGTTGAAGTCGTGATGTCCATAACTTGCCTCCTGTAGAGAATCGCTTCCGATGAAAATTCGCTTTTGGTCTATCAGATTTCTTTTTCAGGGTCTACCCCGTTATGACGAGTATCAGAACGAAACTAGCGACTGGCGATGACGATGACCCCTGCAACCATCAGCGCGGCGCCGAGAACGACTTTCAGAGTAACCTTCTCTACGTCTCTCAGAAAAACCGCGCTGAAAAGCACCGCGAAAAGCGGCGTCGTGTTAAAGAGAGGGACCATCGCGGAGACCTCGCCCCGGCTCAGGGCCGCAAAATTCATGATCTGCGCGGCGGCGGAAACCACGGCGGCGCTGGCGAAGAACGGCAGGCTTTTCCTATCCGGCCGGGCGAGGCGAAACTTTCCCGTCGCCAGCAGAAACGCCCAGAAGATGAACAGAGAGGTCGAGGTCCCGATCGCCGCGCCGACGTAGGGATCGGGGAGCAGCAACAGCCCGGCGCGGCGCAGATTCTGCGACACGGCGCCGCAAAACGCAGCACCCAGGGGGAACAGGATATCGAAAACATTCCACCCGGCCTCTCCGCTGCGGCGCCATAAGATCAGCCAGACGCTGGCAATGATCAATAACGTCCCGGCATAGACAAACTCGTTCGGATCTTCATGGAGAAAGATGACGGCCAAAGCGACGGACAGCAGCGGCTCGCTGCCGCGCAGCGGACCGGCGCGGGAGACGCCGATGCGCGTGATGCCGATGTAATAGAGAATGCGGGCCAGGAGCGGCTGAAGACAGCCGCTCAGCAGAAAATAGATGCTCGCGCGCGAACGGAGGACATCGAAAGGGACATAGATGAAAAGGTAAACCCACAGCCACAGCGCCGCGACGGAGTAGCTCATGAAGGCGGCGGCGATGATGTTGGAACTGCGCGCGCCGATGCTGACCAGAACGGCATCGCCGGCCCAGCCCATGGCGGAGAGCACCGCGATGAATTCAGGCCGCATGAAATTCCGTCGATGTCATGGCGTTGTTAGTCGAAAGTAGCCCAGGCCGGAGTGTCTTACAAGATTCAAGCGCGAAATAGGAAGAGAGATTCTTCGCTACGCTCAGAATGACAGTAAGAGAGGCTTCTTGTCATCCTGAACGGAGTGAAGGATCTCGGGCCGTACGATGCACCATCAATCTGGACATCGTTGGAAGCATCGCTTAAGATCTGGCGCATGGCGGAAAAAAAGACCGACGCCTTACCCAAATCCATGCCCGCTCTGGCGCGCGCGCAGCGAGTGACCGAGCAGGCTTCGAGCTTTGGCTTCGATTGGCCGTCGGTCGAGCCCGTATGGCGGAAAGTCGAAGAGGAACTGGAGGAGCTGAAGACGGCGGTGTCGTCCGGAGATAAGACTCGCTGCGGCGAAGAAATGGGCGATCTGTTCCTTTCCTTGGTCAATCTCTCGCGTTTTTTAAACGTCGAGGCTGAGGACGCTTTGTCCGGAGCCGCCGATCGTTTTCTCCGGCGCTTCGCTTACGTCGAGAAAAAGATTCAGGAGCGAGGAAGAACTTTATCCGAGGCGACGCTGGAGGAGATGGACGGCTTTTGGGAAGAAGCGAAAAAAGCGGAGCGGCTGAAGCCATGAGCAGCTCACAACTTCGCATCGTGTTTCTCGACGCGGCGACTTTCGGCGATGCCTCGCTGGAGCATTTTACCCGCGCGTGGGACTGCACGGTTCATCCGCTGACGCAGCCGGCGGAAGTCCGGCAACGCATCGACGGCTTTCCCATCGTCGTCACCAACAAAGTCGTGCTGGACAAATCGATCATCGCCTCGCCGCAAACCGCCAGCCTCAAGCTCATCGCCGAGGCCGCGACCGGCACCGACAACATAGATTTGCCGGCCGCCCGGGAACGGGGCGTGCGCATCTGCAACGTGCCGGGCTACGCCGCGCAATCGGTCGCTCAGTTTACGATCGCGTTGATTCTTGAGTTGGCGACGCGCGCGGGCGGATACATCGACCTGGTCCGCGGCGGCGGTTGGGAAAAAAGCCCGATGTACGCGCGGATCGATTTCCCGACCGTCGAGCTTTCGGGAAAAAAACTGGGAATCGTCGGCCACGGCAAGATTGGCGGCAGAGTCGCGGAGATGGCGCGCGGATTGGGCATGGAGGTTTTATTTTCGGTTCGGCCCGGCTCTTCTGAGGCGCCGGTTGCCGGCAGGCTGCCGCTCGACGAAGTCCTGAAGTCTGCCGATTTCCTTTCGCTTCACTGCCCACTCACGCCGAGCACCAAAAACTTGATCGACGGCCGTGCGCTCGGTCTCATGAAACCGACCGCCTTTCTCATCAACACGGCGCGCGGCGCGCTCGTCGATGAAACCGCGCTGATCGACGCGCTGCGCAAAAAGAAATTGGCCTGCGCGGCGCTGGATGTGATCTCGCGCGAGCCGCCGCCGGCGGACCACCCGATCATCAAAGCGGCTAAAGAATTAGACAACCTGCTGGTCACGCCCCACTGCGCCTGGTCCGCGCGGGAGGCGCGCGAGCGGCTCTTGAACGAAACGGCGAAAAATATCGCGGCGTTTATCGAAGGACGCGACAGAAACCGCGTGGCTTAAACAACGCACGTTTACGGGAGAAGCGAAAATGACCCACCTCAATCGCCTGAGCCTGTTCATCATCACTCTGGTCTTGCTCGCGGGGGTCGAGACGCGCGCGAAGGCCGCAGAGCCGCAAGCGTGGGAACGAACGGCCGCCGCCGCGAAGAAAGAAGGACGGCTCAATCTTTACGTCGGCCGCTATGGCAGCGAGCCGCTGTTGAACGAGTTTCGAAAAGAATATCCCGATATCAAGATCTCGAGCGTCAACGGTCAGGGAAGCCAGCTTGCGACGCGGATCCTCGCCGAGGCGCGCTCCGGCAAGATTATTGCCGATCTTTACAGCGGCGGCGCCAACACCAACTACAACCTGCTTTACAAGGGCAAAGTTCTCGACTCGATCAAGGCCGCGCTGATTCTTCCCGAGGTCCTCGATCAAACGAAGTGGTATGGCGGGAGCCATTCCTACGCGGACACCGAAGGCGAGCACATATTCGTCTACATCGCCAATCCCAGCTCATCGGGCCTCTATTACAATACAAGCATGGTCAACCCGAAGGAGTTTAAATCGTACTGGGACCTTTTGAACCCGAAATGGAAAGGCAAGATGGTGTCGCAGGACCCGACGGGCACCGGAATCGGCGCAACGCTCGTCTTCTATTATAATAACCCCGAGCTCGGCCCCGAGTTTATCAAGCGCTTTTTCGGCACGATGGATGTCACCTACGGGCGTGACCGGAGGCAAATAACCGACTGGCTCGCCACCGGAAAGTACCTCATTTGCCTCGGCTGCCGCGAGGCGACGAAAGCCAAGGGACAGGGACTGCCGGTGGAAGAATTTGAGACCGGCGAGTGGAAAGAGGGCGTGCACATTTCGACCGGCGGCGGCTCGATGAGCCTGATGAAAGGGGCGCCGCATCCGAACGCCGCCCGGGTATTCATCAACTGGTTCCTCTCGCGCAAAGGCCAAATCGCGCTGCAAAAATATCCCGACCTTTACGGCGAGGTGCCGCCGAATTCGCGTAGAATCGACATTCCCAAGGACGATCTACCGGCGGAAAGCAAGCTAGTCAAGGGGAGAAAATATCTCGACATCTCGGACGCCGAGTGGCAGGACATGGCGCCGATTTTCAAGATCGTCAAAGAAGCTTTGAAAGCGGGCGAGGCCAAGTAGGATAGTGACGAGGGGTCTTGCCATCACACATTGTTGCAATGCAAGACACGACTCCAATTTCCGACCCCAATTTTCATCGGTTTGGACGGGAAACTCGGCAGGGAGAAGTGGGGATTGTGATCAACAGTAAGTATTATGGAATATCGCGCTATGACGTTCCGAAAACTTAGGAGGTTACAGAGATGGCTAAAAAAGTAGACCGTATCGGCAAAATCCTTGGGGCAACAAGGCAGTTTTCCATCAAAACTAGAGCTGCCGGTCCCCTCGATCTCGTTCAGTTAAGGGAAGAAATCCACGAGCGACTCGAGTCCAGCGGAGGGAGGCCCAGCGATCCGGAGTGGGAACTGCGTCGCGTCATTCCCCTGAAGAAGTCATCGTGGAACTTTTTAAGGAAGAAAAGCGGAGAATTGCAAGTCAACCCTGGTCACCTTGCCGCGATAATTCTTGAACGCGGGATCGAGTCGTTTAAAGGACGCTGATTAAAAGCAAAATCCAGATAGTCACGAGACGCCGACTCGCCGTCACTCGTAGCCGTGGTTCGACAAGCTCACCTCCCGCCTCAACCTCCCGGTAGCCGTCTCGTACTTGCGCAATTGCGCAAACATGACAAGCGCCAGCGTCGTTTAGGGATGCTAGGGATCGCCCGGGCGGACATCACGCACGAAGAAGTGCGCCAGCGGACAAATTTTTCAAAGCGCGTGAAGAGAAAAATCTCCTGCGGAAACGCGTGGCGTGAATCACGGATTTAGCGGCACGATCCGACCAAGAAGCGGACGGCGGCACTTTACCAAGATTATCTAGAAAGGAAAGCCTTATCCTGAAGCTCTGACCGAAGAAAGTCGAGACGTCGAAGTCTGACCCTCAACCTAAGTAACAAAAGCGGTCCTTTGTGGCCGGCCTGCTATCCCAGTTATCGACGGCCGGCAACCATCCGATATAGCAGGAGCAAGATAATAGAACCGACTACGGCCATCACAAAGCCGACCGGATCACCCTCGTGATAAAATCCCATTTCACGCCCCAAGAACCCGCCTATCAGCGCCCCTGCGATACCGATCAGGATCGTGACGATAAATCCCCCGGGATCCCTGCCCGGCGTTAGGAACTTGGCGACGATCCCGACAATTAAACCAAAAAATATCCACCCGATAATACCCATGGCGATATCCTCCTTCGATGCTCTCTTTAAAAATAGATCCGTCCGCGGTTAAAATCAAACGGCAAAACACCGAAATCGCCCCGGAAATCCTTGAAGAGGGTAAAGGCGATTGCAGTGCAGGCTGATTGCACCCTTCCGCTCACCGCACAGAGCGCAACACGGGCTCCAGGACTTTCCACACGTTTGCCGCCACGATTTCGTGGCCTTTGGCGGTCGGGTGCATGCCGTCGGGAAGATTGAGCGCGCGCACGCCGCCGATATTGTCCAATATAAAAGGAACGAGCGCGGCGCCGTTCTTCTTTGCCAGCTCGGAAAATATGGATTCAAACCGACGGCCGTAATCGCGTCCCATATTCGGCGGAACCTTCATTCCGGCGATGACGATCTTCGCTTTCGGATATTTTTCTTTGGTGCGATCGATGATCGCCTGAATATTTTTTTTCGTGACTTCGGCAGGCACCCCGCGCAAGCCGTCGTTGGCCCCGAGCTCGATCACGAGAACGTCGATTCTGCTTTTCAACAGCCAATCCATCCGGCTTAAACCGCCGGCGCTCGTGTCTCCGCTTTGGCCGGCGTTGACGACTTTGAAATTCCAACCTTTCGCGTCGATTTTTTCCTGAATGCGGGCGGGAAAAGCCTGCGACGGGTCGAGTCCGTATCCGGCGGTGATACTGTTGCCCAGAAACAGGACAATTTTAGGCGCCGGAGCGGCCGCGGCGAGGCCAAGCACTGAGAGACAGATGAACGCCAGAAGCTCCATAATCTTACGGCGGGCCATGAGTTGTGTTGGAATCATAAAATGTCTAGAGTTAAGTATTCAACAGTGTGCCATGTCAAATGAAATTGCCTCCGCGAACCGCTCCCGTCTTAGTTAGTCAGCATGACAAATTCGATCATCTTAAGCGTAGAGCATTTAAGCAAGGTTTTTAAGAGCGGGGACCAAACCCTGACGGTCCTCAAGGACGTTTCCTTCGCGATTGAAGAAGGAAGCGCCTGCGCGATCGTCGGGCCGTCGGGCAGCGGGAAAACCACGCTCATCGCGATTTGTGCCGGCCTGGAGCGCACCAGCGAAGGATCGGTTATTTTCAACGGACACTCCATGCATCGTGCGAGCGAAGAGGAGCTTGCCGCGATCAGAAACCGGTCCATCGGCTTCGTGTTTCAGAGCTTTCAGTTGCTGCCTTCGCTGACCGCTCTGGAGAATGTCATGGTCCCCGCCGAGATCCGCGGCGAAAACCACGCGCGCAGCCGCGCCGCCGAGCTCATCGAAAAGGTCGGCCTCGGAGCGCGCCTGCATCATTACCCCGTTCAGCTTTCGGGCGGAGAGCAGCAGCGCGTCGCCATTGCGCGCGCTTTTATGAACCGGCCTAAAATTCTCTTTGCCGACGAGCCCACGGGCAATCTCGACACCGAAACCGCCGCGGATATAATCCGGCTGATCTTCGAATTGAACGCAACCACCGGCGCGACGCTGATGTTGGTCACACACGACCGCGAGCTGACGCAACAGGCCGATCGCGTCATCGGCTTGAGAGGCGGAACGCTGGTCTCCGACAGTCGAGGGGATGGGAAACTTTCTCGCGGATGATGAGAACCTGGATTTTTAAGATGGCTTTCCGCGACGCCCGCCGCGGCCTTAAAACTCTGCTCCTTTCGATGACCTGCGTTGTCCTGGGAGTCGCCTCGGTCGTCGCCGCCTTCTCGTTTCGCGCCAACCTTCAATCCAGCATCGAAATGCAATCGAAAAGCCTGCTCGGCGCCGACCTGGCGATATCGAGCCGGCAGCCGTTCTCAGAGGAAGCCGAAGCTCTCATCCGCTCGCTGGGAGGCGAGCAATCGCGCCAGATCGGTTTCTCTTCCATGGCCTATTTTTCCGAAAGCGGCAGGGCCCGGCTCGTTCAGGTGCGGGCGATCAGCGGCGATTTTCCCTACTACGGAGCGCTGGGAACCGATCCGCTCGGCGCCAAGAACAAAGATTTTCAGGACGGCCCTAACGCCCTGGTCGATGAGACGCTGATGCTTCAATTCAACGCCCGCGTCGGCGACCGCGTGAGAATCGGCGACCGGGATTTTCGCATCGCGGGAGCACTCCGGAAAATTCCGGGCGAGGCGCTGGCGTTCTCTTTGGTGAGCCCGCGCATCTACATACCGCTCGCCGAAGTCGATCGATCGCAACTTTCGCAGAGGGGCAGCATCGTTCGCTATCGGGTTTACTTTAAACTGGACCCGCGCACGGACGCCGATCAACTGGTTCAACGAATCAATTCTCAGCTGCAACAGCTGCAACTGGAAGCCGACACGGTCAACAAACGCAAGGCCGCCATTTCCGAGTCGATAGAGAATCTCTCCCGCTACTTCCAGCTCGCGATCTATATCGCCGTCCTGCTCGCCGGCGTGGGCGTTGCCAGCGGCATTCACGTCTACGCCAAAGAAAAAACTCCCTCGGTCGCGGTGCTGCGGTGCGTCGGCGCGAGTCCCGGTGAAACCGTGGCCGTCTACGTCATTCAAACGCTGGCGATAGCGCTCGTGGGCTCTTTTCTGGGAGCGGCTCTCGGCGTCGCATTGCAGACGCTGCTTCCGCTCGCGTTCAAAGATTTCCTGCCGTTAAAATCCACTTTTTCTTTCACTCCGGGAGGAATTCTGGCCGGGATGGCGATCGGACTCGGCACGACGCTGCTCTTTTCACTTCTTCCTTTGATATCGCTCCGGCGCGTCTCTCCCCTGCTGGCGCTCCGATCCTCTTACGAGAAGCACCGAGGCGCTAACGATCCGTTGCTCTGGGTGATTTTCTTTTTCATCGCAGCAGCCGTCTTTGGCTTCGCCGCGGCGACCACCGGGCGCTGGCTTCCAGGACTATGGTTTTCCACGGCGGTGTTCGCGGGCTTCGGACTGCTTGCGCTCATCGCGAGGGGAATATCGACTTTTTTGAGAAAGGTGATTCCCGATTTTTTGCCTTATCCGTGGCGTCAAGGCCTGGCCAATCTCCATCGCCCGAATAATCAGACCACGGCCGTCATGCTATCGATCGGTCTCGGAACGTTCCTGCTCGCGAGCCTGTACGGCGTCCAGGGTATGCTGTTGAGGCAGGTCGGCGAGAGGAGCGGCAAAGGCGAACCGAACCTGGTGCTTTTCGATATTCAAAAGGATCAGCGCGAAGGCATCGGCGCTCTGTTCAAATCGTTCAACGTGTCTGCTTTCGACGAGGCGCCCATCGTCACGATGCGGCTTGCGGCCGTCAAGGGGCGCAGCGTGGACGAGATTCGCGCCGACCCTCGGTCGGGCATCCCGTCGATCCCGTCTTGGGCGCTCCGCCGGGAGTACCGATCCACTTATCGAAGCCGGCTTACGAGCACGGAAAAAATTATCGCGGGAACGTGGCAGGGAAAGTTGGCGCGTGATGCGCAATCGATTCCGATCTCGATCGAGAAAGGAATTGCCGAAACTTTGAAGGTCGGCATCGGCGACGAGCTGCAATTCGATCTGCAGGGAGTTCCTCTGCCGACTCGAGTCGCAAGCATCCGCGCGGTGGACTGGCAGCGCGTGCAGCCCAACTTCTTCGTGGTTTTCCCCGCAGGCGTGCTGGAAACCGCGCCGCAGTCCTATGCGCTGGCCGCCCGGACCGATTCGGCGGAGCTCTCGGCCCGCCTCCAGCACGCGGTTGTGGAAAACTTCCCCAACGTTTCCATGATCGATTTGACGATCGTCCTCGACACGCTGGATTCCATACTGGGCAAAGTCTCGGACGCGATTCGCTTCGTCGCGCTTTTCACTATCTTGACCGGCCTCGCCGTGCTTGCGAGCGCTGTGATGAGCAGCCGGGCACAGCGTCTTAAGGAAAGCATCTTGATGCGGACTCTCGGCGCGCCCCGGTCTCAGATCGTCGGCGCGGTCGTCGCGGAATATTTATTCTTGGGAATGATCTCGTGCGCAACCGGGGCATTTCTTGCGGCCCTGGCCGGCTGGGGGCTGAGTTTTTATTTTCTCGGGACCGTTTCTTCCATCTCTTTTGGCCCGCTCTTAGGGATTGTGGCCCTGGTCACGGGAGCAACGGTTCTGGCGGGAATAGCCGGTTGTTGGGGAATTTTTCGCCGCCCGGCTCTCGAAGCTCTCCGAGCGGAAACATAGCGGCTAACACGTGGAGAGTCATTGGAGATCCTTGCGCTCATTCAAAACGAAATGTTTTTTTTCCCCGGCCAGGCTGAAAGGTAAGCGCATCGAGGAGACTTGTCGGAGAAATCCGACAAGAGTGATAGAGCCAAGGACCGCGGTGGCATATCTGCTGAATGAGCCGCCATCCCCGATAACCATCCAGAAGAATAAATAGCCGCCGATAGAAGCGCCGATGATCCCGAAGAGAATATCCAAGCTCTTTGCATAACCTGCCAACATGGTTTCACCGTAGCCTTTTTTTCCGCTCAACTTTCCTGTCAACCAACCGGTGATTCCGCCGGCTAAAATCCACAACATTGCATTCATCAAGACCTCCGGCCGGTTGTTATGACGCCGATCCGCCTATAGTGTCGGGCCAAGATTGCGCATCCCGATTAAAAAATGGCGCAAACTAATCCGTTTTAAGTTCAGGGGTACCGGTATCCAATTCCCCACGCCGCAGCGCATCCCGCGCCGTGCGCGCGAGTGCTTCATACCGCACTCGAAACCGCTCGAGGTCTGCTTCTTCAAGCCCTTCGAGATCCAGCAGGGCATTGTGCGCCCCGTTTGCGGCGCGAATCAACTCGTCGAGTTTAAGTTGGACGGCGTGGCTATCGCGATTCTGCGTATTCTGAATCAAAAAGACCATCAGGAATGTGACGATCGTCGTGCCTGTGTTTATGACCAGCTGCCAGGTGTCGCTGAATTTGAATATCGGGCCCGTGAGTCCCCAGACCACGATGATCGAAGCGGCGGCCATGAATGCGGCCGGATGGCCCGTGGCCCGTGCCGTCCACTTCGCGAAGCGGGAAAAACGCGATGAAGAATAAATCATGGTCTAGCGGCCCCCAACATGTCGGCATTCCTCAACGAACCACCCGTCAAATAGTCATTGATGCCCTGCTCCATTCGCGGCGGAAACTCCGGCACAGGGCCTACCAGCTTTTCGCCGTACACTTTGAGCAGGATTTCTTTGAATACCGGAAGCGCAACCCTGGCGCCGGTTTCTTTGGGTCCAAGGGAACGGTTGTCGTCAAAGCCGATACGGACCGCGACGGTGATTCCTTCGGGACCGTAAGTCGAGCCGACGAAAAGCGCGTCCCTGAACTCATTGGTCGTTCCTGTCTTTCCTATAACGGGGATCGGGAAATCTCTGGAGTCCAGCGCATGGGCCGTGCCGGTGGGAATGCGCACGACGCCGCGTAGACCTTCCTGAATGAGCGGGAGCGCCGCTTCCTCGAGATCGACCGGCGACTCGTCGTCTTCGCTATCCGCCACCACCTCGCCCGAATCGCGGACGATTTGCCGGATCAAGTACGGTTGGGCAAGAACCCCTGAGGCTATCGTGCGATACGCATTGGCCAGCTCCAGCAAATTTACTTCGGACGCGCCCAACGCCGTCGTGGCATAGGGCTGCAACGTCGTCCGGACTCCTACATTCCGCGACGTTCTAAGGACGCTGGCAATGCCGATCTGCTTTGTGATCCAAATCGCGACTGCGTTTCTGGATTCGGCGAGCGCCTCCCGGAGGGGAATCATCCCCTTGAACTCGCCATCGTAGTTTGAGATCCATTTCACACTTGCTCCATCGGGAACGCTGATGGGTTGGTCGGGAACCATGGTCCGAAGATTGAATGTTCCCTGCTGAAACGCGGCGAGATAAACCATGGGTTTCATCGCGGAGCCGGGTTGCCGCAGGGACTTCGTGACGCGGTTAAAGTCGCTGTATGTCGCCGAGCGGTTGCGGTAGAACTGGCGGCCGCCAGTCTCGGCGAGGATGCTCGCGTCGTGGTTTCTCAACACGACGACGGAGCCTTGGATTACCCCTTTGGCGCTCGGGTGTCGCGTCTCATAAAATTCGAGGCCGTGCTCCAGTGCCTCGTTCATAATTCGCTGCACCCGTGCATCCACGGTCGAGTGAACTTGGATACGTCCCTGCAGGAGGTCTTCAATGCCGACGTCCACGCGCCGGTCTTTGATCTCCTGAAGAATATTTTCAACGACCGCAGCCGCCTGGAGCATCTTGTCCTTATTCCTCGCGACTGCCCGAATCGGGCGCTGGACCGCCCCCTTCACTGTGTCCCGAGAAATAAAACCGTTCGCCGCCATAAGAGCCAGAGTTTGATTTCTGCGCCGCAAGACCCTTTCGATCCCGGTTGCGCTGGGCGCGTAGGCATGAGGCGACTTTGCAATGCCTGCGAGCAGCGCCGCCTTGTCGGCATCGTCTACGGTGAAGGTGGCGAGAGGCCGGCCGAAATAATATTCCGCCGCCCTGGCAAACCCGTACTGGCCGTGTCCCATGTAAATGAAGCTGGCGTAGCGGGCGAAAATTTCCTCCTTGGCGCGTTGTTTCGAACCGAAGCGCTCCTCCATCTCGGTTTCGAGCCACAACGAGAGGCGAATCTCCTCCATCTTGCGGAACCACATGTTGACGCTGCGCGCGCCGATCGCGTAAGACAGCATGCGCGGCAAGAGGCCGGCATGCCGGAGCTGGCTGCTGTTTTCTTGCGCCGTCAGGTTTTGCAGAAAATGTCCCCGCACGAGCTGTTGCGTGATCGTCGATCCGCCTTGCGGGAAGATCGCCGGATTATTGACCTCGTCTTGATGTCCTAGCCCCACGAGGCGCGCCGCCAGAGTCACAAGCCTGACTTTCCACAATACGCGAGGAATTCCGGAGTAGTCGATTCCACTATGCGAGAAGAAGTTCTTGTCCTCAGCGGCCAGAATCGCATCGCGAACAATGGGCGGGATGTCTTTATACTCGGTGATCTGCCGGTACTCTCTGGCCAGCTCGATGAGCGACCGGCCATTGACATCGTAGACGTGCCCGATCGTGGGAAACTCAAAGGCGGCGAATGCTTCCACGTCAGGAAGGCCGGTGCGGTCGAAATAGACGTGACGGAATCCAACTGCGACGAGAGCGGCCGTAATGATTGTGCTGCAAATCAGCGCGTAAACGACGCCGCTCTCCCAACTCAGTCGGTCCAGGCGGATACGACGAATTCTCCGCGCCGCCGCCAGGGCAGCACGCTGCATATGCCTGAACCAAATCGGAACAAAACTCGCCGAGTCCCATCGCGCGCGCAGGTACGGTCCGGGGTAAGGGACGATTCCCAAGCCGACCAGTCTGGCGGTCAGAGCGACACGAAACCTCAGAAGCCAATACAGCATAGCCCGTCCTCGAATGGGTATCGCCTTTCTGCCGCTGTCGTTCTAAACCGCTGCGAGACGAATGGCTGAACTATAAGCGGTCGATCAACTACTACGGTACGCTGACTGGGGCGGGGATTGCTGTCTAATCTTGAACGCTTTTAAAAACAATTCTCGTGGGGCCTGTGCAGGCAGGCGTGCAGCCGGTCAGGCGAGCTGAGCCAGATAATCGGCGAGCTTCGCTTCTTTGATAACGAGAAAGTCATCTGCGTTCGTCTCGATCAGCCCGAGGTTGTGAAATCTCTGCATGAATATGCCGATCCGAGCCCCCGTCGTTCCCACCATCTCCGACAATTCTTCGTGCGATATCCTGAGCTCGATACGAATGCTGTGAGGGTCTCGCTTGCCCTTCGTGCGGGCCAGGCGCAACAGCGTCTTGCCGAGCCGCTGCTCGCTGTCGACGGTCACCAGGTTGACGATGATCTGCTGCTGGTCGGCAACGCGCACCGCCAGGTACTGCACAAAGCCCTCGAACAGCGCTTCGCGGTTTAAGCAGGTAAAAAATTGGCTACTAGGAATTTGCTTTAGAACCGTGTCTTGCATCGCCACGGCCGTTTCCGCGCGCGCGTCCAACCCGGACACGCACAGCTCGCCGAAAATATCTCCGGCAGCGTGGATGGCAAGGAGACACTCCTTGCTTTCGGACGCCAGCATGAGCAGTTTGACCTGCCCGCTTTCGATGAAATAGACCATCTCGTCGTGATCGCCACGGGCGTAAACGACCGCGTGTTGCGCGAAGTTGACCGGAAGAGAATTTACGGTTTCGCGCTGCAGCGAATCGCGCAATTGTCGTTTGAACAGGTCCACTTGAGGAGTCTGTTGAATCATGATCTTATTTTCTTGAGGCTCGTCTCAGTCCGAGCTCTTTCGTTCTCAGCGTGAGTCCCTGTCCCGATAAGAATCTCGATCGCCACGCCTGTCATTGATGGCATCCACTCGATGAACCCTTAGTTCACGTAGACGGTGATTGCGATTCGATCCTGGGGATACCTATGGTTGTACATGTAATAGCCGTCCCCGGAGTAGTCGATATACACATCGTCGTTTTCGTACCAACCGTCTGACCAGTATTCTGGCCACGGGTCAACGACACTGAACCAAAAACCGTTGTACTGGAAGCGGGGATACCCGCCAACCACCACCAGGGGGAAGCTGTAGATGCGGAACACGTGGGCCGGACCAAAGTACCCATTATAACGGTTCTCTGGAATGCGGTAGCCGATGTAGCCGCCGCGTTGCTGCCAGGTGCGGTGCTCGGCCTGCCAGCTATGTGCGCGATGCTGCTGCCACACGCCCCGCTGTTCAGTTTGCTGCACACGTTGCCCTTGCTGTGAAGGCCGATTGACCTGCTTTTGTTGTTGCCCGCGGTCCTGTTCCTGCTGCTGTTTTTGGACCTGTTTTTGTTCCTGTTGTTTCTGTGGCTGCGCGCGCTGCTGCTGTTTCTGGCCCTGGTCTGATTGTTTCTGCTGCTGTTTTTGCTCTTCTTGTTTTTTCTGCTGTCTTTGGTCTTGCTTCTGTTCTTGCTGCCCGCGCTGTTGCTGTTTTTGCTCTTCCTCTTTTTGTTGCTGCGCGTTGGTCGGCAGACTAAGCCCCACCAACGACAGGGCGCTGATCGCCATCACCATCCCGTTTAAGATTTTAACTTTCATCGAACTCCTCCTTGACACTTTGACAGTTAAATTTAGGATGAAAATGAATCATGATTATTCCTACGAGTTACTAAATTTCGATGCGTCTCGCACTGAGCCGAAATGATATACCTGACTACGGAGAGATTCTGTTCACTACTGGACCAATTGCGATAATAATTATCGCGCGGCCCGGGGAGATGCGTAGCCGGTCTAGACGATCGCGGCTAGATAATCGGCGAGCTTCGTTTCTTTGATGACGAGAAAGTCATCTGGGTTCGTCTCGATCAGCCCGAGGTTGTGAAATCTCTGCATGAATATGCCGATCCGAGCCCCCGTCGTTCCCACCATCTCCGACAATTCTTCGTGCGATATCCTGAGCTCGATACGAATGCTGTGAGGGTCTCGCTTGCCCTTCGTGCGGGCCAGGCGCAACAGCGTCTTGCCGAGCCGCTGCTCGCTGTCGACGGTCACCAGGTTGACGATGATCTGCTGCTGGTCGGCAACGCGCACCGCCAGGTACTGCACAAAGCCCTCGAACAGCGCTTCGCGGTTTAAGCAGGTAAAAAATTGGCTACTAGGAATTTGCTTTAGAACCGTGTCTTGCATCGCCACGGCCGTTTCCGCGCGCGCGTCCAACCCGGACACGCACAGCTCGCCGAAAATATCTCCGGCAGCGTGGATGGCAAGGAGACACTCCTTGCTTTCGGACGCCAGCATGAGCAGTTTGACCTGCCCGCTTTCGATGAAATAGACCATCTCGTCGTGATCGCCACGGGCGTAAACGACCGCGTGTTGCGCGAAGTTGACCGGAAGAGAATTTACGGTTTCGCGCTGCAGCGAATCGCGCAATTGTCGTTTGAACAGGTCCACTTCAGGAGTCTGTTGAATCATGATCATATATCCTTTGACACGTTCGATCTTTCTCTAGCGTGCATAAGCCTTACGCCTCCCGGTCGTCGGTTCGTTCAAGTCGCAGAGGCAGGGTAAGAGGACAAGTTTTACGGATCACGCTATCCTGTCTCCGCTCCGCTTTCCCTGGCGTCCCATTCTCTTCTCATCATTCCACCCGGCTGCGAGGTCTTTTGCCCGGTGAGAGCGTTCTTTTTTTATCCATCACCTGCTCCGCTGTTTCCTTCACCTTCCCCACCACCTGATCGAGATTCCCCTCTTTCTTGAGGTTGTAGTCATCCGCTAACGCACCCGCCGCCTCTTTAAATACGACCTTTTATCCGGTCGAGCTTTCCGCCCATGGCCGCTCTCCTTCTTTTCACCGTGGCGAGCAAGCACGCTTAGCCCTTAGCTGTCGCGACGCGCAGTTCGTCCTTGACCGCGCGCACGCCCTCGACCGAGCGCGCCAGCACTGCTGCCTCCAGGCGCCGCGTCCCCGTGGGGACGGTCCCCTTTAGCCGCACGACCCCGTTCTTTACCTCTACACCGATGTCCCTGAAGTCAGCCTTCTCAAAGGCCTTCTTCACTTCGCTCTCGATATCCTCGTCGCGCACCTTCACCGCCGCCTCTTTCGCTCTTGTCATCACCTGCAAATCGTTCACGACGCGTTTTACTCCGCTCACCTTGCGGGCATCCTCGGCGGCCGCAGCCTTCGCCTCCTGAGAGTGCACGATACCGAAGAGCGTCACGACCCCCGCCCGCGTCTCCACATTGATGTCGTGCGCCGGCGTCCGGCTGTCGGTCAGCAAGCGCATCTTGGTTGCCGAGGTGATCCATATATCGCTGGCAGCTTCCCAAATTCCGGACTCCTTGCTGGACCGTTTCGCCGTGGGCTCACGCCAGATCTCCGCATCGGCGAGCGTGTCGGGGCTCTTAATCTCACTAGCGACCCGCTCTACGCCCGGCACCCAGGCTACGTCCTCGACAGCGCGCAGGTGAGCGCTCAAGGTCTTCGCCGTGCCGGACAGCAGCACCACGCCCTTGTTGACCGACTTTACGGAGATGCTGCTGTCCTTGAGAGAAGAATCGCCCTGCAACTCCTTCTCGACCCGCAGCTTCAGGGCGTCATCGGACAACTGCACCGCCTTCTTGCGCTCTGAGGTAACGACCTGCAGCAGGTTGCGCACCTCCAGCACGCCGTCGATCTTTTTAGCGATGCTCTCCGCTTTCGCCTTCTCCTCAGCGGTACGCACCTTGCCGTGCAAGGTAACCTTGCCGAGGATGGTGTCCACGTGGATGGCCGTCCCGCTGACACCCTCCGTGGTCAGGAGAGCCAGCTTGGTCTTCGTTGTAATCCACGCGTCCGGCGTGGCCGCCTCGGCCGGCGCTGCCAGCGCAGCAGCCAGGACCATAGCGAGCACACTGTGCTTTATCCAATACGTTCCGTTCATGATTTTTCTCCTGTGCCTTTCTGTTGTCTTTCCGATCTCGCCCACCAGCGGATCTTCAACATCGTCCGAAGAGGTGATCTACAATCCCAGTGGGACTATCCGGATCGGGATCCTGTACGTCGCCTATGTGTTCAAAACTCTTCTGTAACTCCCAGCGCGCCGTCTTCTTCCTTCGCCCATAAGCAACAAGCGAACCCGGATTGCTCGACCAGGTGCGCCCCTGGTCCGGACTGTAGAGCTCGAAGCGCTGACCTTTGATCTCGATTTGCTTGAGCATGGCATTCTCCTAACCCTTCGCAAGCTCCCATGAACATGAAAAAGGCGTTATCCCTGCCCTATCGGATTCAAATTTGTTCCCTCATGACCTGCACCGCCACCCAAGCCGCGATGAACGCAATGACTAGAGTCCAAAGCAAATTCGCCATGGCGACACCTTCTGTCGGAGTTATTATCCTCAACTCATCCGCGACTTCTTGGTTCCGGCAACAAACAACGCGATCCCGCCTGCAAGCGCCAACCCGCCTAACAGGGGTGAGAGCGGGATGGTCTTCTTGGTGTCAACACTGGCTTGGATCGGGCCAAGATTGATAACGTTCTCGCGGGTTGTGTAGGTGATGCCCTGGTAGGCAAAAGCAACTATACCGAGGACGATGAGAGCGATCCCCAAAAGCACTGTCGGATTTATACCCGTAGGAAGATCTATACGCATAAGGGCTCCTTCTTTTGTTTTGAGTTTTTTAGAAATTTTTTTCCGATCCGCATGCTCCTCCACGATCACGAGTCACAACATCGCTCGACCCCCGTTTCGTAGGCGTGGCCCAATACGCGCCAGCTTTTCCTAGATGAAATTCCGCACGATTGACGAAATGCATCATCCGGTTCCTTAATGCCCTCTGCTACCCGCAGCGCCTGACCTCGCTCCACTAGCGCGCAAGAGCCCTGCGGGCCGGGTCCGCTCGTTGCCCTTTTAGAGTCGTCCGGTCAAGAGCAGAACGATCAGAACAATCAGCGCTACTCCGACGAAGCCCGACGGAGCATAGCCATACGAGTGATAGCCCCAGTTGGGGAGACCTCCAAACAGGAACAGAACCAGGATAATCACCAACAGTAGTCCCATAATCAGTCACCTCCTTTGGATTAAACTTACGCCGCCTCGCGCGGTATTTCCGTTCAATAGTGGACAGCTTTGAAAAGAATTATTGTGAGGCCCGTGAGGGCATGCGCAGCCGATCTAGGCCATCTGAAAGATATCAATGCAGGTACTTGGTTCCGGGAAAGTGCCGGTCTATGGAATGTCTTTTATGGAATGCGTCCCGCAAAATTTCCACAAAAGCCTGACGGGTGAGATTATAGGCGTCTTTGGTGTCACCGGAATATTTAAAGGCCAAGTCGCTCGCGGTTGTCATAAGCTCTCTCAAGGTAGTGTCGGTCCTCTTGTCATTACGATTTATTTTCATGCTATCCCCGTACGCACACTGTGCCGGAGCAATCTCCTTCGCGTGTCGCACGCGAAGGAGACTCCCCGACAAACCACCACCCAGGCTTAGAGGGTTTAAGTCAGGCTTACCGGAAGAATTTCAAGCAACCTCAGGAGTACAACCCCATGCCTTATTGCGTCCCGTATCGTTGTCGGATTAATCGAGCTTGCCTTATGGGAGTTTTCCCTCCCCGGTTTCGCCGGATTTACCCTTCTCCCCCGCCGCTTCTTTCTGGGCCTTCTTTCCTCCTTTTAGTTCCGGTTCCGTAGATTTTTTCTTTTCCTCGGTCAAAGCTTGTTTCCCGCCTTTATTTTCACTTTTCGTCTCAGAGGCGCCGGACGGCCCTCCTCCCGGCTTTTCCTTTTGCTCAGGGCTTAACTGCTTTCCGCTTCTTCTATCTTTTGTCTCGGGCGGCGCGGCGGAGCCTCCGGACTTCTCTTCTCCCTTTCCCGCGCCCTTCGTCTCCAGGGCAACACCGGACTTGCCCTTCTCCTCGCGGCTTAAATCCTTTCCGCTTCTTCTATCTTTGGTCTCTTGCGGCGCGGCAGAGCCTCCAGACTTTTCTTCTCCCTTTCCCTCGCCCTTTGTCTCCAAGGCACCGGCGGACTTTCCCTTCTCCTCACGGCCTAATTGCTTTCCGCTTCTTCTCTCTTTTGTCTCGGGCGGCGCAGCAGAGCCTCCGGACTTTTCTTCTCCCTTTCCCTCGCCCTTTGTCTCCAAGGCACCGGTGGACTTTCCCTTCTCCTCACGGCCTAATTGCTTTCCCTTCTTCTCTTCTGTCTCGCGCGGCGCGGCAGAGCCGGTAGACTTTTCTTCGAGCCGCATCTGTTGCCGTTCTTTCGCTTTTTCAGCCGGGCTCTTCGGTTGCTCCACCGTTTTTACAACCAATGCCTTCGCCGGAGCGTCCCGGTTGATCACGGACTTGTTCTGCTCCTTCTCCAGCCGCCTTTCCTGTTTCAATTGCTTTACTTCTATCTTGTTGACGTGCTGCGGCGGCAGCTTGGCGGGCTCGATAACTTTTATCACCGGCGCAAAACTCGCCCGCTCGGGTTTAATATCGGGCCTGCCGATGCTTATCTTCTCGGTGAGGAACACGTTTTGTTTGACATTGACCGTCTCCTGCCTGCCGGTCACAAAGGTATTATGGTTGACGATCGTCACACTGTTGTTCACTTGCACGTTCCTGTAAGTGATATTGGTTACGTTGATCTGCCGGCTGTCGGGTCTCCTGATGTCCACGCTGTGCGGGCCGTAGTTGCCGTAGCCGTAGTACGTTTCTCTCGGCGCGAGCGGGACCCACGCGACGTGATCTGCGGTCCTGACCCAGCCTACATAGCCCGGCCCCCAGTAAACTTCGCCGCGTGGCGGTGGAACCCAAAACCATCCGATCGCCGGCACAAACGCCCATCTGCCGTAATGATAGGGCGCCCATCCCCAGGGCTCATAGGAGATCCACACGTAATCGCCGCCCCGCCACATCCACCTTCCGGTCCGGTAGGGCGCCCAGTCGCGGGACGTTGCCCGCGGCGCCCATACGGTGCCGTATTCTCCGGCCTGCACCCATCTGCCGCTGTCATCGAAGTCGTTCGAGTAGTTCCTGAGTTCAGCCGGAAGGTAGCGGTAACTTTCTCCTCGCGAAGCGTAGCGCCGGTCCCGTTCCCGGTTCCAATTATCCCATTCGTCACGTTCTCCGACGGGTGCGAGTTCGGCGTACCGGCCGTCTTGGAGTGTCAATGTCCTCCCTGCGTTGACCCGCGTCTTTCCTTCCCTTCCTTCCGCGTCCACCGAACCCGTGAACACTGAGAGGTCGACAAACTCGTCGGAGACATCGACTCTGAAGACCGCCCGATCGTAGGCGCGCACCGACGATCCGGGCGTGTCGAACTGGATGACATTGCCGCGCCCGGCATTGTGATTCACATAGACGCGTCCCTCGGATAGATAAAACTGCGAAGACGTTCTCTCCAAGGTCAGGATCTGAAGCGCCGAATTCCGGTCCAGCCTGATGGAGGTCCCGCCACTCAGCCGAAGCTCGACTCTTGCCCCGTCCGGGACCCACAATTCGTCGCCTTCATCCACGGGAGTATTGGCCGCGGCAGGCATCCACTCCCCTGCCTCGGAAGTTCTGACCTGGACGTCGCCTTCCAAAAAACTGATGCGCGCATCACCCAGGCTCGCGTGCGCATATGCGGGCAGCATAAGAACCGCCATCGCCAATAAAATAATTTTTACCGTCTTCATCCGTGTCTCCTTTTGCGAAATGACGCTTGCTTAAAATCCATGCTATTTGGCTATTCGATCTGCATCGTGCGCTGAATCGCGCCGGATTGCTGTCCAGTATTGAACGGCTTTGAAAAGAATTACCGCGCGGACCGGGAAGAAGTAGGTACTTCTCTTGAAATCCAGCTAACCTGTGATTGCGCCGAACTGTTCCTGTACCTTCTTCCAGTTCACCACATGCCACCAATTCGAAATGTATTCGGGTCGCTTGTTGTGGTACTTGAGATAATACGCGTGTTCCCAGACATCGAGACCTAAAATTGGCAGATGGCCGAGTAATAGTGGAGTATCCTGGTTCGCCGTTGAGCTGGTCACTAAATCACCCGTGGACGTCACGGAAAGCCATGCCCATCCACTGCCCAAGCGATTTTTTGCAGCGGTATCGAACTCTTCCTTAAATTGAGCCAAACCACCGAAGTTCTTTGTAATCGCCTGTGCCAGCTTTCCTTGAGGCGCACCGCCTCCCTGCGGCGTCATGTATTCCCAGAATAACGCGTGATTTAGGTGGCCACCGCCTTTGCTTTGCAAAGGCGTCCTGATATCGGCAGGCAACTCGTCAAGATGAGCCAATAGGGTCACTAGATCTGTTTTCTGCAGCTCAGGATATTTGCCGACCGCTTCGTTGGCGTGATCGATATAAGCCTGATGATGCTTGTCATGATGCAAATGCATCGTTTGTTCGTCGATGTATGGCTCGAGCGCATCATACCCATACACAAGTGGCGGCAGCGTGTAGGGATACTTCATATGAGCACTTTCATAGAGCGAGAGCTTGTCCATAAAGTACGACTCCTTGGCGGGCCGACGTCAAATGCCTATCGCAAAGACATCCCTCCGCGTTTAGTCCACTTTACGGACGTTACGCTGATCCGGCAGGGATTCCCGTTCAATACTGGACGATGTTGAAAAAAATTATCGTGCGGCCCTCGGAGGTGAAAAGCCGATCTAAGCGATCTGAGCCAGATAGGCGGTGAGTTTATGTTCTTTGATGATAAGAAAGTGTTCTTTGTTCGCCTCGATCAGCCCGAGGTTTTTAAACCTCTGCATGAACATGCTGATCCGGGGCCGGGTCGTTCCCACCATCTCGGAGAGTTCTTCGTGCGATATCTTGAGCTCGATGCGAATGCTGCGGGGATCTTTCACCCAATTGTTTTTTGACCAGGTCTGATTGAGGAGTTTGTTGAATCATGATCGTGTCTCCCGTTACACGTTAAGTCTTACTCTAGCGTGCATGAGCCTCACGCCTCCCGGTCGTCGGTCCGTTCAAGTCGCAGAGGCAGGGTAAGAGGACCAGTTTTACGGATCGCGCCATCCTGTCTCCTCTCCGCTTTACCTGGTGTCCCATTCTCATCATTCCACCCTGCTGCGAGGTCTTTTGCTCGGTGAGAGCGTTCTTTATTTTATCCATCGCCTTCTCCGCTTTTTCCTTCGCCTTCCCCACCGCCTGATCGAGATTCCCCTCTCTCGTTAGGTTGTCGTCATCCGCCAACGCACCCGCCGCCTCTTTAATGCGACCTTTTATCCGGTCAAGCTTTCCGCCCATGGCCGCTCTCCTTTCTTTCACCGTGGCAACCAGGCGCACTTAGCCCAACCCGCCTTTCAGCGGATCTTCATCATCGTCCGAAGAGGTGATCTACAATCCCAGTGGGACTATCCGGATCGGGATCCTCTACGTCGCCTATGTGTTCAAAACTCTTCTGTAACTTCGAGCGCGCCGTCTTTTTCCTTCGCCCATAAGCTACGAGCGAACCCGGATTGCTCGACCAGGTGTGCCCCTTGTCCGGACTGTAGAGCTCGAAGCGCTGACCTTTGATCTCGATTTGCTTTAGCATGGCATTCTCCTAACCCTAGGCGATCTGAGCCAGATAGGCGGTGAGTTTATGTTCTTTGATGATAAGAAAGTGTTCTTTGTTCGCCTCGATCAGCCCGAGGTTTTTAAACCTCTGCATGAACATGCTGATCCGGGGCCGGGTCGTTCCCACCATCTCGGAGAGTTCTTCGTGCGATATCTTGAGCTCGATGCGAATGCTGCGCGGGTCTTTCTTGCCCATCGTGCGGCCAAGCTGTAACAGCGTCTGGCCCAGCCGCTGCTCGCTATCGACCGTCACGAGGTTGGCGATGACCTGCTGCTGGTCGGCAACGCGCACCGCCAGATACCGCACAAAGCCTTCGAACAGCGAGTCGCGGCCTAAACGCGCAAAAAATTTGTCACGAGGGACTTGTTTTAAGGTCGTCGCTTGCATCGCGGTCGCCGTTTCCAGACGCGCGCCCAACCCCGACAGGCACAGCTCGCCGAAAATATCTCCCGCGCCGTGGATGGCAAGGATGCACTCCTTGCCTTCGGATGAGAGCATGAGAAGTTTGACCTGTCCGCTTTCGATGAAATAGAGCATCTCGTCTTGATCGCCGCACGAGTAGACGTTGGCGTGTCGCGCAATCTTGACGGCGCGAGAATTCATGGTCTCGCGCTGCAAAGAATCACCCAATTGTTTTTTGAACAGGTCTGATTGAGGAGTCTCTTGAATCATGGTCGTGTCTCCTTTTTTGAAGCCCACGATGACTGCGACGGTATTCTATTTCCTAAGGGGCTTGGTCGGCCATTGTCTTGCACCCTTCCATAACAAAAAGGCCAGCCTCTCCCTTGTGAGATAAGCTGGCCTGCCTTTAAGCAGGTTGCCCTTCTAGGGCAACCTTCGAACTGGCCTACCGACTATAACTTCCAACTAAAAAGCCGATCTGATGTTTCCGTCTCAAGGTCTGCCTACGACCCAACTGGTTGCTCCCAATTACAGGACAACCCTTTGGGCGATCTTCAAACCAGCTTGAAAATATCGGATGAGAAACGGAAAGTCAACGGTTCTTTTTCCGCGACAAGGTTTTCTCCAACTCCCGGTCTAAGATGAAGACAATGATCCTTTCGCCAGCGACCGTACTGATGTCCGTATGCATATCCATAACCTTTGCCCCGGTGATATCCCCGATCACTTGGAAGAGAAGGGGCCTCGCGTTTTCAATGAGAGTAGAGCGCATCCTCTTGATTAATTCCACCCCATCCGAGATCTTGGTTAGCTGCCGTTCCGCTGGGGTAAGAACCCCGATGAGCCGGATCAACACCATATCGTCGACAATACGCGTCCGGCATTCTTCGGAACCACGCCCCATATAGTCGATCTCAAACCTCACCATCGCCTCGCAAATCTCCGCTTCGATTTCACCCTTGATCTTCATCCCGGCTTCGCTCCCATTTTCCCAATCGTGCGCTGAATCGCGCGGGATTGCCGTCCAATAGTAGACGGCTTTGAAAAGAAATATCTCGAGGACCGGGGATAAGTAGCCGATCTAAGCGATCTGAGCCAGATAGTTGGTGAGTTTATGTTCTTTGATGATGAGAAAGTGTTCTTTGTTCGTCTCGATCAGCCCGAGGTTTTTAAACCTCTGCATGAACATGCTGATCCGGGGCCGGGTCGTTCCCACCATCTCGGAGAGTTCTTCGTGCGATATCTTGAGCTCGATGCGAATGCTGCGCGGGTCTTTCTTGCCCATCGTGCGGCCAAGCTGTAACAGCGTCTGGCCCAGCCGCTGCTCGCTATCGACCGTCACGAGGTTGGCGATGACCTGCTGCTGGTCGGCAACGCGCACCGCCAGATACCGCACAAAGCCTTCGAACAGCGAGTCGCGGCCTAAACGCGCAAAAAATTTGTCACGAGGGACTTGTTTTAAGGTCGTCGCTTGCATCGCGGTCGCCGTTTCCAGACGCGCGCCCAACCCCGACAGGCACAGCTCGCCGAAAATATCTCCCGCGCCGTGGATGGCAAGGATGCACTCCTTGCCTTCGGATGAGAGCATGAGAAGTTTGACCTGTCCGCTTTCGATGAAATAGAGCATCTCGTCTTGATCGCCGCACGTGTAGACGTTGGCGTGGCGCGCAATCTTGACGGCGCGAGAATTCAGCGTCTCGCCCAAGAGCGATTCACCCAGTTGTTTTTTGAACAGGTCTGATTGAGGAGTCTCTTGAATCATGACCACCCCCCTCCCCGAGCCCGACCATGAAACAGTGATGTTGCTTGTTGGAAGCTTGTCGGTCGTTTTTTACTCGGCGGGGTTATACCTCCTACTTATTAGTAGTAGAAAATTTTATATCATCTTTCCCGCCGCTGTGTCTAGCTAGGCTTGCGTGCAGTCCGGGCGATGGGTGTGGCGCCAAGCTTACGCGGCGAGCTCGGCATATCGACGTGCCACCAGAAGTAACAAATCAAATATTCTCCGACGATCTACAGCAGCAAGAGCAGAGCGGCGCCTTGAATATGTGTTGACGCTCACCTTCAAGGTGCTCCCGTTGCCGGTCCTCCTCGGCCACGCGGTAACCGAGGTGATGCCGGTGCTGATCTTCGACCTCTACGAAGCGGGCCAGTACACTCGCCTCAACGCGCTCGGTGTCGTAGTCGTTGTCCTCATGACGGCGCTCAGCCTGATGGCCCGGCAAGTGAGCCGCCGCTTTGGTTTGGAAGATATCCATTAGGAACGGGCGCTCATGCCCTTGCCTGCCAATCTGAGGCCGGGTTCTGGTAGCGGCTCATTTTTAAAATGTGTCTACTATTGCACAGAATCCCGATCCGGCAGCGGTTATAAATCAGCTATGGAGACAACTGGTCCACCGGGCACATGTCCGTCCCCAGGGTATTTTAGTCTTATGAAAACCGTGCAGCGCACGTTTCTGCTTTTACTCCTACTTTCCGGCTGCGCAAACATTACCACGATCAATGAGATGCCGAGCATGGTTCTCGGCGAACCGTCCTTTTATCCCACTATAGCAGCACACACCGATGCGTCGATCATTGGCGGTAATCGGGTCGAGCTCTTGTTCAATGGCGATCAGATATTTCCCGCGATGCTTCAAGCGATCCGCGGCGCGCAGAAAAGCATCACCTACGCGCAATACTTCGTTGAAGACGGCGCCATTGCCCATGAAATTGCCGAAGCCTTCGCCGAGCGCTGCCGCGCCGGCGTCCAGGTGAAAATATTGATCGACTCGCTCGGCGGCGGCAGTACGCCTCAAGATATCCGGGATCTGTGGAAAAAATCGGGTTGCCATCTAGAGTTGTTCCAGCGCGTCAAGGTATATCAATTACTCACGCCGTGGGAGTTTTTAAATTATAATCATCGCAGTCATCGTCGTATTCTTGTGGTCGATGGAAAAATTGGTTTTACCGGCGGGCACGGGTTGAGCGACGCCTGGACCGGCGACGGACGGACCGCGGGGCACTGGCGCCAAACGGACGTAAGAGTCGAAGGGCCCATTGTCCAACAACTGCAAGCAGCCTTCGTCGAGAGTTGGCGGAGAACGACAGGGAATGTGCTTGGCGACGACAGCTATTTTCCAGCGCTCGATTTGCACGGGACGGCTTATGCGCAAATAGTCAAAAGCTCGCCTCTGGGCGGCAGCTTCGGGACCTACCTGCTATTCCTGCTCTCGATCACGTCGGCACAAAAAAGCATCCACATCGCGAACCCCTATTTTTTTCCTGATGACCGGATCGAAGCGGCCTTGGTTAACGCCGTGAAAAGGGGCGTGAAGGTGGTGGTGCTCACTCCGGAAAAAAGCGACCATAGGTCGACCTCTGCGGCCAGCCATAGCGGTTTTGGCCCCTTTCTGCTCGGAGGCGTTGAAATCTACGAATATCAGCCGGCTCTCATGCACACTAAAGCCATGGTCGTGGATGGCATCTGGGCGACCGTGGGAAGCGCGAACCTTGATTACCGTTCCCTCGCTATTAATGAAGAACTCAATCTTGTCGTATACGGCGCTGTGTTCGCCCAGGAGCTCGAAAAATCTTTTCAGGAAGATCTGAAGTATGCCAAAAAGTTGACTTACGAGGCTTGGAATGCACGTCCCTTTACGGACAAAATCCTGGAATGGTTCACCATCCCGATAAAAGAACAGTTGTGAGCAGCGCGTTCTCGTTCGCGCGCGCCAGTCAAGATCCGAGACCTGAGCCTGTGACCGCGGGAGCGGTTTTTATGCCGGTTCGATTTTTCATGTTGAACGCTCTCAGGCCAAGCCCTTGCAAAACTATGCGCGAGATAATCGCGGGCCTGTGACCTTTTAGATCGGCCGCAGGCCCGCATATCTTCTCCAGGTCTTCTCTCGTCGCCTTAACGGATCGCGATCTGGAGATTGTTGACAACCTTCGAGACGCCTTTGACGCCGCGCGCCACTTCTTCTGCTTGTTTTTTCTGGTCCGCAGACTCGACGGTGCCGGTGAGGGTGACAACCCCCTGGATGGTATCAACGCTCACGCGGACCAAAGTCTTAATTTTGTCCGCCGCCAGCTTTGCCTTTACCGCCGTCGTGATCGCCGCGTCATCGACGAATTGCTCCACCTTCTCTGACTTATCGGTTGCTGTCATCGCTGCCTGGGCGCCCACCAACGAAAGCACCAGCGCCAGGGCCAAACCCTTTCCTAAATTCCGCATGTCTATACCCTCCTCTAGAGTTTTGAATTGGTGAAGATAGTATTATTCTCTTCATCCTGTAGCCATGTTACTCGCTATCGGACCGGGATGCTGTCCAATATTAGACCATCCCGCTAAAATAATTCAGGAAGGATAGTTATCTGATGGCTGACAATTCTTAAAAGGGTTGGCCCTAAACTCTGGCTCCGGTGACGCATGGCGGGCCGCTTGTTTTTAGTTTCTTTCGTATGAACTCGGGCTCCAGCCCGAGCGCCGAACAGACAGACAGAAAGGAGAAAAGCTCCCGTGTGTCGTCGCTAAAAAACCATTCCTTAGCGTCATGCGCCGCCTGGCGCTGGAGAGGCCGCAGCCGAACCTCAAACTGCCTCTGAAAACAAAGGAAAGCGTCTTCGAGCACCGCATACAGCAACGCCGTCTCCGGACCTACTCTGGCGAGGCTGATCTCGGAGTTAAAAAAGTGCTCTGGGAGCGCCTCAATATGAGACGCCTGGTCATACGAGTGGACCCAGCCGGCGAATACGGACTGCGCCGGGCGGCTTTGGTAAGCCGGAGTATGCGTGGTGTGCATTTCATTGTCCTCTTGTGTTGCGAGGCCCGCAGAGTGGAAATGCGGGGCCGCCATGGGTGAGGACAGATCTAACGCTGCTTTCCGGTTTCATAATGAATCTTGTTTCTCTCTAGAGAGACGTGGTCCCTATAGAACCCCTTCGTAACGTTTCGCTAAAGGCCAATCTCTCGCCTCATTCTTTCCGGTCTGTTTGCTGGCCTTTTGCCCTTCGAGAGCCGTGTCTATTTTTTCCTCGGCCTCGCTCCTTGTCTCTCCCATCACTTCAGAGATCTCGCAAGCCAGCAGCTTTCTCGCCCGTTCCAGCGTCTGGCGGTCGCTGGGCTGCAACCTCTTGGTCTCCCTCAAACCGCTCATCGATTCGACGATCTCGGCTAAATCAAATGCCGATCCCGAGTTAAACAATATTAAGTTGTCCCGGTTTCGCTGGTTCCATTTTTCGGCCGCTTTGGATGGCTTCTTCAGCCGGTCTAGAAGCTTCGGAATTTCAGTCTTGTCCAGCAGCTCTCGGATACCTCGGACCTGGGCTCTATCGACCGGGACCAACAACTCCCCACCGCCATCCAGGACAGTCAAATGGTGAAACTCCGTCAACTTGCCACCGACGACTCTTTTGACGACCGGGCCGATAAGACAGGGACCCTGACACGGATAACTCACCTTTTTCCCAACCTTTAAGATCAAGCGAACCTCCTGCTTCGTAGAATGACAACGGATCGCCAATCCTTCTGTATTCTCATCTGTCTTCCAGTCTTTCCTTGACGCGACCGTCTTTGCCGCGCACCTAGTAAGCATATGCGATCGCACCTTCTTTTGATTTCACTTCAGCGAGCTCGAAGTACAATCTAAAATCTCTGGACCAGGTGCGCATATCTTTCTTCGAATAAGGCGTTGTGCCTGAAAAGTCTTTCGGCTGAACCCCGATCAGGGTGACGGCAGTGATGGCAGGCTCTATGTAATTCCAGTCCACTGAGGCCGTTTCCTTACCTATTCCTCCGTCTTTGACTTCCATCTTGGCATAGCCGGTCGAGCTGTACCCTTGAAGAGCCGTGATCGGGGTCGTGAGTTGAACTCGGGTCAACACCTCGGTTGCGGATTGGAGCCCTCTATTGCGGGTCATCACTGCAATCCACAAGTGGGATGCAAATTCCTTCTTGAATTTGTCCATTCCTTCCTTGCCCTCGGAGCCCGCGTACTGACCTGCGACGGTGGTCAAGATAGGCTCTAGATTCGCCGGCGTCAGGGCAAAGACCTGAGTATCGAAGGCGACCCGCGTGATATTCGGCACCTGTAGATCCAGAATCTTTAAGGCCTGACGGGAGTTGACGTAACCGCGATACGCAAAGAATGTGATCAGGAGCAGCCCTGCCACAATTACGGCGGTGGCTTTTCCACTAAGGTCCCTGGGAAGTTCCATTGTGCTTCCTCCTCATCTATAAAAACGACCTGGAAACGCGACAGGCTCTCCGTTCCGGACAGGATAACTCGATCGGATAAAATTGCTGTCTAATATTGAACGCTTTTGAATAGCATTATTGCGAGGACTACCCCTTAGCAAGACACATGAAAAAGACTGCGAATTTGAGCCGTCACCCGGCCCGACGCATCGCGGCCGGGTGCTAAAAACTTGCGGCGAAATACTTCAAAGAGGGTTGCGCGCGTGCGCAATGCGGGTCGTTGAAACCGAAATTAGGGTTGTGAAAGGTAGGCGTGTAAAAGCCAGACCACTACCGCGACTACGGCTAGCGCAGGGACAAGATTGATAATCGGCACATTGCTCCCCTCCGTACTCCGATGAGCTTGAATTTAATCCTACCCCTCTAGCGAGAGCTTGCGGACAGGGCTTAGCCTGGCGGCTCTGCCGCCAGGCTCTCCGGCCAATTCAGCATCCAGACTACATTCTTCTCTGCACGGCGTCTGCTGCGTCCTGAGTTTTTTCGCCCCCGCGCTCGATGTCTCGCCCCAGGCCATGGACCGTGTTGCAACCCGCGGCCAGCAGCGTACCGACTGCAAGCGCCAACAATAATATTTTCATTTCAACCTCCTTGGTTGGATTAACCCCTGCCTACATCTCCACTAAACTACACGGACTCAGGAGGGATTGCTGTCTATTACTGGACGGACTTGAAAAGAATTACCGCTTATCCTCTGACGCGCGGAAAAACAGCCGGCCCCATCGGAATCAGAAAAGTAGGATTGGGCCTGAGGTAGCGTCTGCGAGCATGGATTCGCCAGGAGAGAGTCTCTCCCTGACCGAATCAATTTCCTGCCACGATCGGTCATTTTCGTTCAGGCGAGGACCTCGGCAGTAGGCGTCTCCTCAGTAGACGAGAAAGGAACGACCGTCGGACCGGAATGACGGCTGATTTGGATCAATTGAATCACTTGGTCGCGCGTCTCAATCATCGTAGTCCCGACCTTGTCAGCACCCGCAGACAGCAGGATTTTGTTATTGTCTCCGCTTGCCGTTCCCCATCGGCCAACGGCGATTTTGAGGTTAGGAAACCGCGCCCGGAGCCGCTTACAGAGGTAACGTGTCTGTGCCAGTCCGCCCGGGGGTAACGTGGCGATACAAATCAAAGCCGGACTTTTCTCACCAACCAGGGAGACAACCTCGGATGTAAGCGTCTCGTCGGACATAAGCTCGATTTCGTATCGGGTGGAATCAAGTAACTGCCGGAACATTAGCAGCGCCAGCTCGTCCGCCTCGTCGCGTGCCGGGCACCCAATGATTCGCACTTTCGGCGAAGTGGCTGAAGGATTTTCGTCAACCACCATTGCAGCTTCTGAAGCGTTTGAAGAAGATTCGATAATCTGGGGCTCGCGAGTATTAAGGTCCTCCAGGATCTCGCGGGTCGCTTGGAAAACAAACTGTTCATCATTTTCCGTCAGCCTGCCAAGCTCGCGGTCTCTTCTGACATAGTTCAGCGCGGGGACCAGCAAGTCATCGTAGATCTGCTCCGCGGGATGAGTCTTGAGATGCCCATCGACGATTTCCGCCGCCTCATCCTGATCCATAGCCAACAGTCTCTGATAGTAGCTTATGTTCGATTTCATCGCCGGTTCGTCGCTCATCAATACTCCGATGAAATCCATCTGGGGCACATATTTGCTAAGCACGACAACGCAGACCGTGAGCGGGGTGGCGAGAACGAGTCCGATAGGACCCCAAAGCCATGTCCAGAACGCGATTGCAACTAGGAGTCCGACTCCCGAGACGCCCGCACTCTCGCCATAAAGCAAAGGCTCCAAAACCATATTATTGAGGAGTTCCAACGCCAAAAAGGGTCCGACAACTAGGATCGGCCACATCCAACCTTCGAAAACCGCCAGGCTGAGAGCACTGGGCATGATCGCCGCAGCAAAGGGTCCGACATAGGGAATGAAACGCAATACGGCAGCAAGAAAACCCCAGAGGATGGCATAAGGTAGACCGATCAGATAAAGCGCGAAACCGACCGCTAGCCCGAAGGAGGAATTAATGATTGTCTGCATGAGCAAGTAGCGGCTTATGCGCTGACCCGCTTCTTCCAGCGCCCGAGTGGTAACCGTCAAACGGCCATAACCCACGAGACGGATTAAACGATTGCGCAGGTCTTCGCGCTGAATGAGCATAAAGATCACCAGCACAATCACTAGGCCGGCTTGCGCGAGCGGTTCCAACATCGCTGCCGAGGCCAACGGAATTGGCCAAAACCTGGACGACTCCTCAGCTTGCACAACAACCGGACGGGGTTTTTCTTTGTCCTTTAAAGGTACGTCCTCTTTCTGAATTTCGTCCTTAACCTCTTCAATAGCCTTTTGAACCCTCTCCAGAGCACCTCCCTTACCCGCTCCGCGCACGTCGGCTATTTTTTGCTTGACATTACCCGTGTATTTGGGCAGCTCGTTACCGAGGCTCGTAAGCTGGAGCGTAACAACCCAGCCGATTGCAGCCAGGAGTGAAAACGTAAGGACTACGATGAGGATAACTGAAGGGAGTCGTCCTAGACCGATCCGTTCTGAGGCGCTGGCGACCGGGCTCAGCAGAAAGGTCAGCATGATCGCGAGAGCGATCGGGATCAGAACCGCTTGCGCCCAATAGAGGGACGAAATAATCAGGACGAAGGTCGCGACGGCGATCAGAGATGGCAATTTTCCGCTACTGGGATGGCTACTGCCCAAAAAATTGCTTCGACCTCTCGGATTCTTCATTATTCCTCTTTTTCCCTCTTGACCGTTCCATGTAGCCTACTAGAGGTGCTCATGTCTTCTTAAACTTTTCTGACCATCTATGACCTTTTTCTTCTCTCCTGCGGGAACATAAACGGCATCGAACATAACCGGACTGGCTGTGCGCAGCTGAAAATCTATCTTCGTCTCGGCGCCCGTCAAACTCTTCAAAAAGCCCAAATCGCGGAGCCGCAGAGTTCAGACGCGCTGGCCGTAGATCTCGATTTCTTTGGTCATGTATTCTCCTAACCCTTCATGAGGAATTGTTGCGACATGATTGTGCGTGTCGCATCCGGATAGCCCTACGACGTTCCGCGCCCTCTAGAGTCGGCCCAATAGGAAAAGAATCAGGACGATAATTAATATCGTCCCGACGATGCCCGAGGGACCGTAACCATAGGAGTGATAACCCCAGTTGGGCAGACCGCCAAACAGAAGCAGAATTAAGACGATCAACAATATTAGGCTCACAGGAAGTTACCTCCGTAGTGGATTTAACTTACGCTGACTCAGGAGGGATTGCTGTCTAATACTGGACGGCTTGAAAAGAATTACCGCAAGGCCGAAGAATATACGTAGCCGGTCTACTCGTAACTTCTGCGGCTAGTCTAACTCTCTTTCCTGATTCATTTTTAGAGAAACATCGCAATGGTCGGTCTTAGACATCGCTTCGCCAGGACCGACCGATCAGCTTTCAAGCGTCAATTGGCATCGACCCACTCCATTGCTTTTCTCAAGGCATACGCGTCGGCTTCAGTTTCGGTCGGGAAAGCTTCGTTATATTGATATTGATGCGACGGGAAATCGCTCCCCTTCCCCGTGCTTTCGGTTTTGGGACGCGTCAACGTATATTGGGGAATCCAGGTGCCATTTTTCTCCCGCTGAAAAGATTCAGTATAAATCTGACAGTTTTTGTATGGAATGCCGTTTTTCATCTTGTCTTCCTTTCAAGGTAATAATCCGCGTGGGCTTTCTTTTTCTTGTTCGAGCCACGCAAGGATGGCGCGAATGCTGCCGGTAGCCAGAGCGATGCTCGTATCCGCCGCGCCATAATAAAGGCGGATAGTGTCGCCGTCGGGCAAGATCGTGTGCCCGCAAGGAAAGACGACGTCATCCACGTCCCCGCTCCGCTCGTAGGGTTCTTCCGGCCCGAAGACCCACTCGTCGCTGCGTTTTAGGCACCGCTCCGGTTGGTGCAAATCAAACAAAGCCAATCCCAGCCGGTAAATACAGCCGGCCGGTGTCAGCCGCACACCGTGGTAAATCACGAGCCAACCCTGCGGAGTTTCGATCGGCGGCGGCGAGAGGCCGATTTTATTCGCGTCCCACCACGCGCCGCGCCGCGCTTCCATTATCAGCTTGTGATTGCCCCAGTGGCGCAGGTCGAGCGAGTAGGAGATCCACATGTGGGCGCGGGGCGCGCTGACCGGGCGATGGATCAAAACCCAGTGACCGTCGATGCGATGAGGAAACAGCGCCGCGTCTTTATCTTCCGGCGGCATGATGACGCCGTAGCGCTCAAAGCTGTGAAAATCTTCCGTGAGAGCGAGCGATACGCCGGGACCGTCGCGCGTGTAAGCGGTATAGACGACGACGTACTTGCTTAATTCGGGGACGTAGGTGATGCGCGGATCTTCGATGCCCCATACTTCTTCAGGGAAATGCTCGGGATCGGCAGGTAGTGTCGGCCGCGAATCTATCCGCCAGCCATCCACGCCGTTGGCGGAGCGCGCAACACAAAGGTGAGAGTGGCCGCGCCGGTCCTCCACGCGGCACAAGAGCAGCGTGGTCCCATCGGTCAGCAACGTTGCGCCCGGATTGAACACGGTATTGGCCGGATACGGCCAATCCGCCGCGGTCAAAATGGGATTCTGCTTATGACGCGAGAAGAGTCCTGCGTGTTGATTGCTCATCGAGTTGGGGCCTCACAGTCTGAAGGATATTTTCGGCCAGTCGCAGCTCCAGCGAGGCCTGGAGAAAAGCGAGCGTAGACTCCGCGCCTTGATTTTCGTTCGGGCGGTCCGGATGCAAACCGTCTCGACAGCCGCCTGTCGTCGGATCGTAAATAGGAAGGTTCAAGTCGTTCCGTCCGAGGAACCATTCGAACGCGCGCCGGGCTTCCTTGCTCCAGCGCTTGTCTCCCGTGGTCCGCTCAGCTTCGAGACAAGCGGATATCATGGCTTGAGCCTCCACCGGCTGTTGATCGAACCGTGCGCGGACACCGCCGCGCCGGTAAAACCCGTTGGATCCAATCGGGACAAAATGACCTCCGGGCGCGTCGGCACGCTGCAACTCAGCCAGCCAACCGAGCGATTCCAGTCCGGCCTGGATCATAGCTTCACTCGCCATCGACTGGCCGCACAGGAGCAAGGCGTGAGGCAGCGCCGCGTTAGAATAAGTCAAAACGTCTTCGTACCAGCGCCACTCTTCCAAGCGGTTGCTGCGATACAACGACATCAGCCGTCCGGCCAGTTCCTCCCGGACCAGCCTCGCCTTACGGTCGCCGCCAAACCGCCGGAGATACTCATGGATGCCGATGAGCGCAAAGGCCCAGGCGCGCGGGCTGGTCGTGCCGAGAATCGCGGGCAGAGCCTTCTCGAACAACCAGCCGGCCATACTATGGAGGGCGGGCGTGTTGGAGCGGCCCAACACGGTGCCCAACGCGCACAGCGTGCGGCCGTGGCAATCCTCGGAGCCGCTGTCTTCGAGCCAGCGGCGCTGGTAATCCATGAAGTTACGAAAGCGTCCGGTCTCGGCGTTGAAAGAATACCAGACGAACGCGAGATATCGCGAGGCGAGTTCTAATGCGTCTCCGTTGCCGAGCTCCTCCAGCAGCGTGCTCACCATCAGAGCGCGGGCGTTGTCGTCGGTGCTGTAGCCCTCGTGATAGTTGGGCACCGTGAAAATAGCGTGTTGCAGCATGCCGGTCTCGTCCGCCATGTGGCGCAAGTGATCGAGCTTGAGCGGCGGTAGCTCGGCCGGACGTTTGTCGAGCGCCTTAACGGTGAATCCCGGAGGAGTAAAATGCCGCCGTTCGGCTCGGGCGCGCTCGAAATTCTCCATGTAGCGCCGCGCGACCTGGGGCCAGATCATCTGCCGCCCGTAGAGATAGGCGCGCTTGCGCATGGCGTGGCGCTTGGCCTCGTTGTCGAGCAAGTCGATCACCTGCGCAGTCAACGCCGCCGGGTCGCGGAAAGCCACCAGCGCTCCGCGTTCTTCGGCCAGCATCTCTTCGGCGTACCAATACGGCGTGGAGATCACCGCCTTGCCCGCTCCCAAGGTGTAGGCCAGCGTGCCGGAGACGATCTGCGACGGGTTGAGATAGGGCGTGATGTAGATGTCCGCCGCGCCGATGAATTTGACGAGCTCTTCCAGACTGACGAATCGGTTGTAGAAGATCACCTGACCTTCCACGCCTTTCTCCCGAGCCAACCATTCCAGCGATAGACGGTACGTTTCGCCGTCGGTCCGCTTGACGTGAGGATGGGTCGCGCCGACGATCATGTACACCACGTTCGGATATCGGGCCAAAATGGCGGGCAGGGCCGCGATAACGTTCTCGATTCCTTTGTTCGCCGAGAGGAGTCCGAAGCTCAGCAAGACGATTTTACCCTCGACGCCGAACAGGTCTTTGTGGAAACTCGGATCGACAAACGGCAGATCGGGGATGCCGTGCGGGATCAGATCGATCTTCTCCGGCCGCACACGATAAACCTCTTGCAAAAATTCCGCGCCGCGCTTGCTCATAACCACCAGCCGGTCCGACAGAGCCGCGACTTCTTCCAGCACCCGTCGCTGATCCGCGTCGGGCTCGCGCAAAATAGTATGCAAGGTCGTGACGACGGGCATGCGCAACTCGTTCAGTAGCGCCAGGATGTGACTGCCCGCGCGCCCGCCGAAAATGCCATATTCGTGTTGCAGGGACACAATATCCACGTTGTTGGTATTGAGGAAGTCGGCGGCGCGGCGGTAAGACGCGATATCTTTCTCCGCCAACTCGAAGCGAACGCGCGCCGGATAGGCGTAGCCGTCTTCGATGTCGTTGACGGGCAGCGCAATGCACGTCGTTCCAGCGTACTCGGCGGCGATCGACTCGCATAAGTCGGTCGTGAACGTGGCGATGCCGCACTGGCGCGGCTCGTAGTTGCCGATGAAGCCGATGCGGTTGATCGTGGAAATCGTTGAACTGTGTTCCATGACAAACCTTTCCTTCCCGGCGACGATTACTTCCGTTTCAGCTATTTCCCGATGCATAAAACGCAAAGAGGCGGGCACCCTATGGGACCGCCTCCGCGATACTCGGAAAAATTGTGACCGAGTGTTTGCTATTTAGACGTTGGGCCGCAGGTCATTTCATCAATTACTATAACAGACAGTAGGATTAAGATACCTCGTTTCCCGATTTCTTTTTTACGGACCTACCCAAGGCAACCAAAAACATGACGCTCTTGCCCGCGGCATGGGGCAAAAAAAATTCCGTAACGTCATCGTCGAAGAACGTGAGGCCCGACGCGCCCAGGCGCTGGGCATAGGCCAAGAGATAGAGTTTTCCTCCCATGATGGCCGCGTCCATCTGTGCGGCGCGATAACCCCGGTTGCCGAAACGTTCCAGCGCGCGATTGAGATCGACGAGGAAAAAAACATCGACGCTGCAATCCGCCGGGATGTCCTGGCCCAAACCGAGATGTCCAGCCTCGCGGCGAAAGTTGCCTTCCTTGAGCAGCTCCAGAGCGCGCTCGCTGCGGTGAAAGTAATAAGCGCCGGGCGGGAGACCTTCCACGGCGTGGACGATGAGATAGAGGTCGTTGAGCGGCGCCTCTCTCTGATCGAGGAAATCGGCCGGTATCCCGCGCGTCGCCCGGTCGAGCATGGTGGAGAGATGCGCAAGCGTGATCGATTCACGAGAAAACTCACGGGTCGATCCGCGCCGCGAGATGACTTCTTCAATCGTACCCCACGGAATCTCCTCGTCGCTCAATGGCTGGAGTGGGAAAATGCGCTCCTCTTTTTCTTCTTCATTATTTTTCTTTCCGCCCTCCGGTTTTGTCTCTTCACGCCACGCGATGACTTCCTCTTCGCTCTCCAAAAACGAAGCTTCATGCATCTCTCTCATGGCCGGATAATCGATTTCCGTCTTCGATAGCGGCGCAGTCTCTAGCGTCAAAAGCTCGATCGCTGGAGACGGCCCGGCGACTCTGGATGGCGCGTGGCCCAGAGTCACGAGCGAAAGCGGAGCCTCGCGCTGTGTGTCGAGGGCGAGAAGCCGGCAAACCTCCGAATCCACGAAGCCCGTGACCACTCGCGCCGGCACCTGACGCGAGGCGGCAGCCGCCGACAGATTGGCGATAATGGTGCCGTTGTCCCAGTAGCAGTGCCGATAGGCTCGCGCCTGATATTTCCAGGCATTGCGCCAAAACGTCGAAGCGCAGATGACAACGGCAGGCGCGTTTTGTATCGAAGATTCGTCGCCGCTCGCGCGGCTGAGCGCGCCGCGGAAATCTCCGGGGCGCAATTTCCGCAGGGAAAAGTCATGCGGACCGAAATGATAGACGCCGGCTTCCAAACCCGGCAGGTCGCCGCAGACGAGATACAAGTCGATGTGATAAAGCGCGCCGGTGCAGGCCGCGGCGCGAAAGAGGATATCTCCTCCCGGATGAGTCCTGCGCCTGGTGATGCCGGCGGAAAGATAGAGGATCTCCGCCAGGGTTTGCATCGAGGGAACGACTTCTATTTCCGCCGGTGCGCCGATGGTTGAAACAGCCGCAAGCGCCGGCATTCCCGAAGAGGATAGGTGTTCGGGTAGAGGAATAGGCGCCAGCTTCGAATAAATTTTAAACGGGATCGGCTGGTTCTCCCAATCCAGATAGTGCGGGTTCGTGCGGATACTTTGGTAGGAATGTTTGGTTCCGTTATGATAAGCCCAGGCGGCTTCGATCTCGCGGTTTTTCACGGCGTTGCTCGTACTAAAAATCTGAGTCCCATCTTACCCTACGCATATCGACAACCTCTCCGGCGATAGCGACGGCGAGAAACACACTAAGCCCGACGTAAACGTGGAGCGTGTCCTTCGAAAGGCCGGTAAGCTCGACGATGGCCAGCTTGAGGGTTTGGACGGCTGAGGTTTGCACGATTGTCCAATGCCCCGGTGAGCGGCCTGCGGCCTTTTATCACCAGGCGAGAGCTATTCCACTTATTCCTTGAGCGCCCTCACTAGACTGATCGAGCTTTTATTAATGGCCAGGAACTCCCCATTCCACAAAACATCGCTTCCGCCGATGTGCCCCACCGTCACATTCGTCAGGGGAATAAAGGTTTTCTCGACGTCGTTGAGAAAATCCGACAGCCGCCCATTATAGGCTGCTTGGTTCGAGACAGGAATAAACAGGTTGCCGGTGATTCGTAATCGGTCGGTCCAGACCTCGACTTGAACCGTCTTGCCTGTGAGTTTAACTGCCATCGTATCCCCCTCCCGACAAATTTAAATGGCCTACACCTCACAACACCGGAGTGTCTAACGTGGGAACTTGTGCGGCGTGTTCAGTCGGTTAGGCCAAAATGCAATAACGCAAGCCAGGCGCCAGCCACGATCAGAACGGAATATCGTCATCCAACGGCGGGCCCTGCCCGGCAGGCGTTTCTCCGGGCGCTTCGGCTTCCGCTTCCGGCGCGACGCGCGTGCCGCCGCCACCGCCTAAGAATCTGACTCGCTGGGCGATGATTTCCGTGATGTAGCGCTTCTGCCCGCTTTTGTCGTCGTAAGAGCGGCTGCGGATGCTGCCTTCGATATAACATTGCCGGCCTTTGGCAAGGTACTGCCCGCAGGTTTCACCCTGTTTTCCCCAGACGATGATGTTGTGCCACTCGGTTCTTTCCTGACGATTTCCCTCGGCGTCGTTCCAGACCTCGCTCGTAGCGAGAGAAAACCGGGCGACGGCCTTGCCGTTGGCAGTGTAGCGCACCTCCGGGTCTTTGCCGAGATTGCCGATAAGAATGACTTTGTTGACCGACATAATTTTCTCCAATTTTGAATTTTAAATTATGAGTTTTGAATTCCGGACCCCTCCCCAAATTCAAAATTCAACATTCAAAACTCATCATTACTCGTGGAATGAGCTTATCGCCCGAAAATTTTTTAGTCAATAAAAAAATCCCGGCCCGCGTCACCCGCAGATTTCATTGCATTTTGACCCTGCGTGAACTAAAATGAATCAACTTTCCGCTTATTATTTGAACCATTAGTCGCTTCTATCGACCTGAATGATATACTTCCTCAAGTTGTTTCTTGTCGGCTTTTTTACCCTTCCGTTGTCTTTCCTGATCGTGTTGGCGTCTCCGTTTAGTCGCTTGGGAAAGCCGGCCGACGCCCTCGCCCGGCTTTGGGCCTGGACGATTCTCAGAATCGGCGGCATTCGTCTGAAAGTTCGGGGCCTGGACCGGCTGGAGCCCGGCCGGCATTATATTTTCATAGCGAACCACCAGAGCTACCTCGACATACCCGTGCTGGTAAAAAGCCTGCCGCGGTTCCAGCTCCGATGGATCGCAAAAAAAGAGCTCGGCTACATTCCCGTCTTCGGCTGGGCGCTCTGGGCAGTGGGGCATATCCTCGTCGATCGTTCCGACCGCGCGAGCGCGATGGCCAGCTTTAGAAAAGCGAAAGAAAGAATCGCCAAGGGAGTCTCGGTGGTCATTTTTCCCGAAGGCACCCGCAGCTCGGGCGGGCACACGATGCCCTTCAAGCGCGGGGGTTTTCTGCTGGCCGCGCAGACAAAAACCCCTATCGTTCCGGTCACGATCAACGGCAGTTGGGCCGTTCTGCCGAGGGAAGACTGGCGGATCAAGTCGGGCGAAATAGAAGTCGTCGTCGATGAGCCGATACCCATCGAAAAATATGACGGCAAAGAGATCGACGTTCTCGTCAAGCGGGTGCACGATATGATCGAGTCGCATTGCGGCGCCCCCGTACGGCCGCAGGCTAAGAACTCCGCGCGCGCCGAGGCTCAGGCGGCCGATTCCCGGGGAATGGATTGAGACAAATGGAACCGCTCAAAATCATACCGCTCGGCGGTCTGGGAGAATTCGGCTTGAACATGATGCTCCTGCAAAGCGGGGAGCAGGCGATCGCCATCGACTGCGGCCTGATGTTTCCCGGCGCCGATCTGTTCGGAATCGACCTGGTGATCCCCGACATCAGCTATCTTTTGGAGAACAAGATCGCCCTTCAGGGCATCGTGCTCACCCACGCGCACGAAGACCACATCGGCGCCCTGCCCTATGTTCTCAAGCAAATCGAGGCGCCGGTCTTCGCCACGCGCCTGACTCTCGGCTTGCTCAGAAACAAGCTCAAGGAGCACGGCCTCGACAAATCCGCAGATCTCAGAGAGATCGCGGCGGGCAAGCCCTGGCGGCTCGGGTCGTTCAAGCTGGAAGGAATCCGGGTCACGCACAGTCTCATGGACTGTCTCGCGGTCGCGGTCGATACTCCGGCCGGAGTCGTCATCCACACGGGCGATTTTAAGATCGACAACACGCCCATGAACGACGAATTCTTCGATTTCCAAAAATTCGCCGCCTACGGGGAAAGCGGAGTGCTGCTGCTCCTTTCCGACTCGACCAACGTCGAGCGCCCGGGCTACACCCCCTCGGAGCGCGAAGTGGGAAAGAACATCGAAGAGATCATTGCGAAAAGCCGGGGCAAAGTTTTTGTTTCCACCTTCTCATCTAACATCCCGCGCCTCCAGCAAGTGGCCGACATCTCGGAGCAGGCGGGGCGACGGCTGGTTCTCAGCGGCCGCAGCATGATCAACAATTCCCAGATTGCGTCCGAGTTGGGTTATATGCGTCTTCCCAAAGGAACGATGACCGAAACCGAGCCCTGGCAGAACCTGGCCCGAGACAAGATCACCTTCCTCACCACCGGCAGCCAGGGCGAGCCGCTCTCCGCGCTCCATCGAATCGCGCTGGACGACCATAAATCGATCCGCATCGAGCCGGGCGATACGGTAATGCTCTCTTCGAAATTCATTCCCGGCAACGAACGAACGATCACGAACCTCATCAATCACCTCTACCGGCGCGGCGCCGAGGTCCATTACGAGAGCGTCTCCGAGATTCACGTCTCCGGCCACGCGAGCCAGGAGGAGTTGAAGACCATGCTCCGCCTGACGCGCCCGCGCTACTTCGTTCCCGTGCACGGCGAATACCGCCACCTCGTGCGCCACGTCCAGCTCGCGCGCGCCGTGGGCATACCCGACGAGAATTGTTTTCTGCTCGAGGACGGCGAGGTGCTGGAGCTGACGCGGGACAGCGCGAAAAAAGCGGCTCCGGTCACGGTCGGACGCGTCTTCGTCGACGGCAAAGGCGTCGGCGACGTGGAGGACGTCGTCATCCGCGACCGGCGGCATCTCTCGGAAGACGGCATGGTCCTCGCCGTCATGGCGATCCACCAGCAGAGCGGCGAGATCGTGTCCGGCCCGGACCTGATCACGCGCGGCTTCGTGCGCGCCGACGGCGGCGAGGAGGTTTTGGAGCGGGCGCGGCAGATCGTCTTGCAAACCATGAAAGAGATCAATCGCGAGACGCGCACCGACCCGGGCGAAGTGCAGGAGGAAGTGCGCAAGGCGCTGCGCCGCTATTTTTATAAAGCGCTGGAGCGGCGGCCGGTCGTGCTCGCATTCATCATGGAGACCTGAGCGAGGTCATGGCGCAGGAAAAAAAATCCAAGCTCAATCGGGAAATTATTGCGGTCGTCGTTCTGGTGGCTGCGCTCCTGGCTGCGCTGAGCCTGCTTTCTTTCGATCCGCGCGACCGCTCGCTCAGCACGCCGTCGGGAAGCCTGGCAACGCATAACTGGGGCGGACCGGCCGGCGCGTATCTCGCGGATATCCTGTTGCAGACCTTGGGACTGGCCGCCTATCTCCTACCGCTGTTTCTCTTCACGGTTTCTTACGGACTTTTCCGCGACTCTTACGAAGGGCTCCGCCGGACCAAACTCACCGGGGGACTGCTGCTCGTCTGGAGCGCGGCAACGTTTTTTAGTCTCGTGCGCATGGTCGACGCCGGATGGCAAGCCGGCGGCGTGATCGGGGATTTTACCGCCGGTCGCCTGGTCGCCCTCTTTAGTCGCGTCGGCGCCTACGTGATCGTGCTGCCCACACTGCTTCTTTCGATCGCCGCGGTCAGCCAGAAGTCTCTCATCCATCTCTTCGAGGGCGGGCACGCGCTGATCGGAAAGCTCAATCAATGGATCGCGGCGCGCCTCGACCGCATAAAAAAAAGCTGGCGCGAAAGAAAAGAACGGGACGAGAACAAGAAAAAAGCGGAGCGCGAGTACATCCCGCCGCCGATCGTGCTCAAGGAAGAGACGAAAGAGGAGCCGGCCAAGCGCGCCAAGAAGAAAACTCCGCCACGTGAGGCGCAGCTCGACTTTCCGGAAATCAGCCAGGGAGGCTACCGGCTGCCGCCGCTCGAGCTCCTCGACGCTCCCGACGGCGAGCACGTCAGGCCGGACAAGGAAACGCTGGAGGCAAACTCTCTCATCCTGCGAAACAAGCTGGCGGATTTCGGCGTCGAGGGAGAAGTCGTCGCCGTCAAGCCGGGACCGGTCATCACGATGTACGAGTTCAAGCCGGCCGCGGGCGTCAAAGTCAGGCGCATCGTCACACTGGCCGACGATCTCTCGATGGCGCTCCGCGCGATGAGCATCCGCATCCTGGCGCCGATCCCCGGCGAGTCGGTCGTCGGCATCGAGATACCGAACCCGCGCCGGGAAAAAGTTTTTCTCCGGCAAGTGATCGAGAGCGACGTGTATCAAGGCGCCGATTCGAAACTGACGCTCGCGCTGGGGAGAGACATCTCGGGCTCGCCGTTTATCGCCGACCTCGCGCGCATGCCCCATCTATTGGTCGCGGGCGCGACCGGAACCGGCAAGTCGGTCTCGATCAACGCCATGATCTTGAGCATGCTCTACAAGGCCTCGCCGCAGGATTTGCAGTTCATCATGATCGACCCGAAGATGCTCGAGCTGTCCATCTACGAAAATCTGCCGCACATGATCGTTCCCGTAGTGACCGACGCGAAGAAGGCCGCCGCCGCTCTGTTCTGGGCGATGGATGAGATGGACCGGCGCTACCGGCTGATGCGCGACAAAGGCGCGCGGAGCATCGATCACTACAACCGTCTCGTGGAGAAAGACGCTCCCGACAAGCACAAGGTGGTCGATTTGAACGAGGCGGAAGCGCCTCCGGAGGAGATCGGCGGCGATCTGGCCGAAAAGGCGCCGCTCGTGCACGAGCGGCTGCCGCGCATCGTGATCGTGGTGGACGAGCTTGCCGATCTCATGATGACCGTGGGGAGGGACATCGAGGAGTACATCACCCGGCTGGCGCAAAAGGCCAGGGCCGCCGGCATCCATATGATTCTCGCAACCCAGCGGCCGTCGGTGGACGTGATCACCGGACTCATAAAAGCGAACTTCCCCGCGCGCATATCTTTTCAGGTGACTTCCCGTGTGGACTCGCGCACGATTTTGGATTCCATCGGCTCCGAGCGGCTTCTCGGCGACGGCGACATGCTTTTTTTACCGCCCGCCACCGCCCGCCTGAGGCGGGTCCACGGCGCCTACGTCTCGGACCAGGAAATCCGCAAGGTGATGGAATTCATCAACCAGCAGGCGAAGCCGCACTACCGGCTCGACGTGTTCGAGGCGAAAAAGGAGATCGACGGGGGCAACGGCGACGACGAGTACGACGAGATGTACGATCAGGCCGTCGAGCTGGTGACCGATACGCAGCAGGCCTCGATCTCGATGATCCAGAGAAGGCTGAGAGTGGGTTATAATCGCGCCGCCCGTATGATAGAACAAATGGAACGCGACGGCGTCATCAGTCCCGCCGACGGCGCGAAACCGCGCGAAGTCTATGCCAGGAAAATCGAAACCTAGAATTCGTCTAGCGCTAGTTGTTGCGTGTGCGGCGCTCGTCTTTTTTGGCGGTTATCTTCAGGCCGCGGAAGAACCCAAAAACGACGATCAGGTCGTCGACAACCTGCAAAAAAGCTACGACTCCGCGGTTGACTTCACGGCCGATTTCCGGCAAGAGACAGAGCTCAAAACGATCAACCGCACGCTGAAGGCGTGGGGAAAGGTTTCCTTCAAACGGCCGGGGAAAATGCTCTGGCGCTACGAGGAGCCGAAGGGTCAATGGGTTTTGGCGGACGGCCAGAACCTTTACTTTTATCAGCCGGAGCAGGGGCAGGTTCTTAAGAGTCCGCTGAAGAACGCTTTCCGCTCGGATGTCCCGCTCACATTTTTGCTCGGCATCGGCAATCTCAAGCGGGATTTCAAAGTCACCCCGAAAGGCGTCGAGGATGGGCAGCACGTCTTGCAGCTCGGCCCCAAAGACGGCTCGAAGGGTGTGGACGAGGTGATGCTCGGAGTCGATCCGCAGACGTTCGCGATCAGTTGGGCGCGCATCCGCGATCCGGGGGGAAATTTGACCACGGTCCGCTTTACCAACATGCGCCGGGGCGTCGGGCTCAACGATACGCTGTTCAAACCTCAGATCCCCAGCGGCGTCGATGTCGTAGAGATGGGAAAATAATGGCGGAAAAAATCAACATCGTGAGCCTGGGGTGCGCCCGCAACCTAGTGGACAGCGAGGTCATGGCCGGCGTGCTGCGCCGGGCCGAATACGAAGTCGTCTCCGAGGCGGCCGAGGCCGACATCGTTCTGGTCAACACGTGCAGCTTCATCGACGCGGCCAAAGAGGAATCGATTGACGCCATTTTGGAAGTCGCCAAGCTGAAAGAAGAAGGCAGGCTTCGGACTCTGGTGGTGGCCGGTTGCCTGCCGCAACGATACGCCGACGATCTGGCGCACGAGTTGCCGGAGGTCGATCTCTTTATCGGCACCGGCGAGGTGCCGCGAATCGCCGAGATTCTTAAAGCCCATCGACCGAACAAGAAGCGGCTCTACGTCGGGCTGCCGAGTTATCTCTACGACCATGCCACGCCGAGACTCCGCGCGACCGCATCGCATACCGCCTTCGTCAAAGTCTCCGAAGGCTGCGACCATAAGTGCGCCTTCTGCATTATCCCGCAACTTCGCGGGCCGCACCGGAGCCGGGCCATCGCTTCGGTCGTCGATGAAGCGACGGCGCTGGCGCGGGACGGCGTCAAGGAAATCAATCTTATCGCGCAGGACCTGTCCGCCTACGGCCGCGACCGCCGCGACGGCACAACGCTTTACGGCCTGCTCCGGGAGCTCGACACGGTCCCCGGTGTCGAGTGGATACGCCTTCTCTACGCCTATCCGAATTTTCTCGACGATGCCCTGCTCGACCTCATCCGCGAGAGCCGGAAAATTTGCAAGTACATCGACATTCCTTTCCAGCACGCGAGCCGCCGGGTCCTCACGCGCATGCGCCGCGGGAAAAGCGGCAGCGCCGTGCGCGAGGCGATCGCCAAGCTCCGCGGCGCGATTCCGGGAATCACGCTGCGCACCTCGATGATCGTCGGCTTTCCGGGAGAGACGGAAGAAGATTTTCGCGAGCTGCTCGATTTCGTCGAGGAGGCGGAGTTCGAGCGGCTCGGCGTCTTCAAGTATTCCATCGAAGAGGGAACCGCGGCGGCCCTGATGGAGCGGCAGGTCTCGGAAGACGTGAAGGAACGGCGCTGGCAGGAGTTGATGGAGCTTCAAGCCGAAATCTCAAGAAAAAAAAATGAGGCCTTGATAGGCACCGTTTCGCGCGTTATAATTGAGAGCCTTGACGCCGGCACCGGGATGCATTTGGGCCGCACCCAGGCCCATGCACCCGAAGTGGACGGTGCGGTTTACGTGACGGGCAAAGGAGATATTCGGCCCGGCGATTTTGTGAACGTAAAAATAACCCAGGCCCAGGACTACGACCTGATCGGCGAGATCACCCATGGCTAAAACGGTTAAAACGAAACCCAATCCGGCCCAGGACAAGAAACTCAGAAGAGAGTTCCTGAAAAAGGCCGAGGAGACGCTGCTCGATGTGAAGAAGCAGCTTCTTAGGGAGATTCAGGATCGCGTCAAAACGGAGACCGAAGGGAGCAAGGACGAGGGGCGCGACACCTACGATCTCGCGAGCGACGAAAGAGACCGCGAGATCAATTTCATCTTAACCGATCGTGAAAGAGAAAAAACGATGGCCATCGACGAGGCGCTCCAGCGAATCAAGGATAAGTCCTACGGGATTTGCGAGTGCGCGTGCGAGAACTGCGAGGGCGAGATTCGTCTCGGACGGCTCCAGATCCTGCCTTTCACGCGGCTATGCGTGCGCTGCCAGGAAGAGACGGAGCGAGAGAGCAAGATGCAGAGGAAATTCGAAGACGAGAGAACCTATCGCAAGCTCGCGATCACGGACACCGAAGAGGACGTTTTCTAGCCCGGTTTAAAAGATATACTGCAGCACCCTTTTCCCCAGAACGAACATCAGCACGAGCCACGTTACAGGCACCGCGACCAACACCGTCAAGGTCGATTGGGTCGAGTCCAAATTGTGAACCCTTCCCGTGCCGAGAAAAATAAGATAGCAAGCGTACACGAAGGCGAGAACTCCCAGGTACGGTATCCAGGCGAGCAGCAGACAGGCGCCGGCATACGCGCAAACCCTGACCGTGCCTTCGTAATCGCCCTCTCCCTGGAAGAGCGTCTGAGCGACGAGCATCAAAATACCCGGCCCGAGAACGTAGGCGAGAACGACGAGAAAAAAAGATACCATTGCCACGAGAATGGTCTCGGCCACCAGGACTCTCAAAAGGAGATAGATCGCCGCGCAAATGCCGAGAAAAATAATCGGCTTGTCGAACCCGCCGGTTGTCGGCATCTCGCGATAGAATCCCTGAGGGTCGGTGATGATCCTTTTCCAGACGTTCAGGAATCCCTTCGGCCCTTCTTGAGGAAGGAACTCGTTGTCGCTCATAAACCTCCGAGAAATTTTCCCGCTCGGGCATGGCCAATATAGTTGAAACGCACCCCGCGAAGCAAGGTCCGCGCAACGCCAAAGCATCGCGTGCCCGGAAGGCTCTCCAACAAATCTACTACGCGGCCGTAAGGGCAGCCAAGCCCTCGCTTCTGCTGAAAAAACAGCTCAGGATTTCCGGCAACGCGCTTATCGTCAAGACCGCGCGGCGTCGCTGCCGCTTTCCGCTAAGCGGTAAAATTTATTTAGTGGGCGTGGGAAAAGGCGCCGACCTGGCCGCTCCGGTTTGGCAACGGCTGCTGGGGAAAAGACTCGAACAAGGACTTTTCATCGTCAGAGACCGGCTTGTCCGCGGGCGCCTGAAGCGCATCACGATCACGGCCGCGGGGCATCCGCTGCCGGATAAAAGAGGGCTCAGCGCCACGCGTCGATGTCTCGAGATGCTCAGCCGCGCGGGGCCGGATGATAGCGTCGTCGTCTTTCTCATGGGAGGAGCATCGTCGCTTCTCGTCGAGCCCGCAAGCGGCATCACGTTGGCCGACAAGCAAGCTGCGACGGCGGTGCTATTAAAAAGCGGCATGACCATCCGGGAGATCAACTGCGTGCGGAAACACCTCTCGGCGATCAAGGGTGGCGGGCTCCTCCGCGCCGCCTACCCGGCCAGGGTGCTTACGCTGGCGATCTCCGACGTGGTCGGCGACGATCCCGGCGTCATTGGTTCAGCGCCCAGCTTGCACGATCCGACGACGTTCAAGGAAGCGTGGAAGATTTTACAAAGATACATCCTCCTGAACAAAATTCCCGAATCCGTGAAGCGTCGCTTGTTACACGGCGCGCGCGGAGAAATTCCTGAGACGCTAAAACCCGGCAGCGCGCTTTCCCGACGGAGCCCGTTCGTGGTGATCGCGAACAACCGCGATGCCCTTACGGCTGCCAAGCGCAAAGCGGAATCTCTGGGTTTTGCCGCCCAGGTGCTCACGGCCGAACTGAGCGGGGACGCGCAAACCAGAGCGCGAGAAATCTCCTCGAAGTTAAAACTAAGTCTCAGCGGGAAAAAATCGGGGGACCGGCCCCATTGTTTTCTCATAGGTGGGGAGACGACCGTCAGGGTAAAAGGCAAAGGCCTGGGAGGAAGAAATCAGGAATTTGCTCTCGCAAGCGCGCTGGCCCTGCGGGGTTGTCCCAGAATTTATCTGCTAAGCGCCGCCAGTGACGGCAGTGACGGTCCAACGGATGCCGCGGGCGCCTTTGTCGATGGAGACACTGTCATCCGGGCGGGCAGGCTGGGGCTCGATCCTCGACAGGCCCTGCGTGAAAACGACTCCTACCACTTTTTCCAACACTTGGAAGATCTCTTCCGCCCCGGGCCGACCGGAACGAACGTTCTCGATTTCATTATCGCGCTGCTGTACTGAGGCGACACCGGAGACTTTTTCAGGACCGATGGACATGAAAAAGCTTCCGTCCCGACACGTAAGTCAGGCAAGACAAGGCAGGGATTTTACGGTTGAATGTGGGCAGGCCCCAACTGAAATTGGAGCCTGCCCAACTATGGAATAAGGTACGAAATGACCGGTGAGTTATTCGCCTTTGGCCGGCCTGAATTCCATCTTGGTGAGGACTTTCTTCTCTCCCTGAGGAAGATACTCGACGTCCGCCGCTGATCCGAGTCCGACCTCGCTCATCTTGACGGGGTTTTCCTCCACCACCGTCACCTTGGTTTTTTGATCGAAGTCCAAGGTGATTAACTTGCCTTCCTTGGTGACGAGAATCATATAGTTCTTCTCGGTGTCGAGCAGCCCAACATCGCCCTTCGCTTTTTCAGCCTTGGCCTTTTCTTCTTTCTTTTCTTCCTTTTTCTCCTGGGCCGATATCAAAGGCGAGCCAAGAACGAGAGACGCTGAAATGAGTGAAACCATCAAAAACAGCCAATTGTTTCTCATGGACCGACGATCCTCCTTTATCAATCTGAATTAATCGCCGCCCTTGGCGGCCTTGTATTCCATCTTGGTGACTATTTTATTTTCACCCCGTGTGACGTATTCGACGTCGGCGGCAGAACCGAGACCTACGTCGCTCATCTTGGCGGGCTTCTCTTCGATCATGGTCGCCTTGGTCTTCTGGTCGAAGTCCAAGGTGATCAGCTTGCCTTCCTTGGTGACGAGGATCAGATAGTTCTTCTCCGTGTCGAGTAGGCCTACGTCCCCTTTGGCCTTTTCAGCCTTAGCTTTAGCGTCGCCCTTGGTCTCGGCTTTGGCCTCGCCCTTTGTCTCCGCCTTGGCCTCGGCCTTTGTTTCCGCTTTTGCCGGGGCCGGCGCCGGTTTGGCCACGGCCGTCGCAGCCGGCTTCGCCGGAGGAGCTTTGGCCTCTTCTTGTTGCGTCGCGCAAGAAGAAAGCGCAAAAATCGTATAGATCAAAATCAAACCCGCTATAGAGTAGATACCTTTCATTTCAACTCCTCCGATCGTTTTTTTTTGGAATCCAAATAGTTCCCGATCTTCCGCCTATGACTTAAGTCGTATACTGCAACGCTCACCCGCTTGTCAAGATAGAAATGCCTCGGTCCGTAAACCGCGGATCCGACCCGTTCGAAGCCGATTTAACGTCTCCACTACCGCAGACTATTTCGACAGCCAGTCAATTGTCAAGACCGCCCCGGTCCCGGGTCAAACTTGCGCGTTCTCCACCTTGAGGCGGCGTAAAGTCTCGGCTAGACTGTCTGTCTGATGCTTGCCAAGCGGATTATCCCTTGTCTCGACGTGAAGGCCGGACGCGTGGTCAAAGGAGTTAAATTTCTCGGGCTGCGCGACGCGGGCGATCCGGTAGAGATCGCCCGCATCTACGATCGCGAAGGCGCGGACGAGCTGTGTTTTTTGGATATCACGGCGTCGCACGAGAACCGGCAAATTATTCTCGACGTAGTCGCGCGCACCGCCGACCAGGTCTTCATGCCGCTCACGGTGGGAGGCGGTATCAACACGCTGGAAGACATCCGCAAGCTTTTGCGCGCCGGAGCGGACAAGGTCTCGATCAACACCGGCGCCGTCGCGCGCCCCGAATTCGTCCGCGAGGCGGCGGAAACTTTCGGCAGCCAGTGCGTCGTCGTGGCGATCGACGCCAAGCGCGCAGGCAAAAGCTGGGAGGTTTTCACCCATGGCGGTAGGAATCCCGCCGGAATCGATGCTTGCGAGTGGGCCGAAAGAGTGGCCGGCTACGGCGCGGGAGAGATTCTTCTCACCAGCATGGACCGGGACGGGACCAGAGACGGTTACGATATCGAACTCACCCGCGCGATCTCCGAGCGCGTGCCGATACCGGTGATCGCTTCCGGCGGAGCGGGCAATCTCGATCACATCCGCGACGGCCTGACCACCGGCAAAGCCAGCGCGGCCCTGGCCGCTTCTATTTTTCATTTCCGCGAATACACGATCGCCGAATGCAAGCTCTTCCTCCATGAAAGAGGAATTCCCGTGCGGCTGGCCGATGCATGACCGCGGCGATTCCCAGAGTCGCCGCGTCGGACCTGAAAAAACGCCTTGAACAGATCGTCGGCGAGTCGAGCCCATCGAGCAGCCCGGGGCGCCTGAGCCTCGTCGAAGATTATATCGAAAAGGAATTTAAGAGCCTGGGCCTCAGCGTGGAGAGCGACCGCTTCGTTTACTACGGAAAGAGCTACCGCAACATCATCGCGCGCGCTGGAGACGAGCGGCGCGCGCCGCTCATTATCCTTGGAGCCCATTTCGATTCCGTCCCGGGCTCGCCGGGAGCGGACGATAACGCGAGCGGCGTGGCGGTCTTGTTGGAAGCGGCGCGCGTTCTCTCCAAACTTAGGCTCCGCTATCCGATGATGTTCTGCGCTTTCAATCTCGAAGAGCTGAACATGATCGGCAGCGCCCATTTCGCCAAGAAGCTCAAGTCCGAGGGCGCCGGCGTGGCGGCCATGGTGTCGCTCGAAATGTTGGGATACACCGACTCGCGCCCCGGCAGTCAAAAATATCCTCTTGGTCTCAGCTGGCTCTATCCCGACCGCGGAGACTTCGTCGGTGTCATCGGGAACCGGCGCTCCGACTTGCTGCTGCGCAGGTTCGCGGGCGCGATGCGGCAGATCGTCGGCCTTCCGGTCGAGACCTTGACGGTTCTGGGCAACGGCTTCCTCCTGCCCCAGGTGCGTCTCGGCGATCACGCGCCTTTCTGGGACCTGGGTTATCCGGCGCTGCTCCTAACGGACACCGCCTTCATGCGCAACCCGCATTATCACGGACCGACCGACACGATCGACACGCTGAATTTGGATTTTATGGCGAAGGTCTGTGAAGGAGTCGTGACTGCCGTGCTCAGCCTCTGAAGCTGGAGTGATGGAGTATTGGAGTACTGGATGGAACTCAAGACTCCACTACTCCAGAACTCCATTACTCCCAGTTTTCAACCGCGTTTCCTAGGCGGATCAAAGAATGGCAGCTTCACGACATAACATTTCACTCTTTTCCTGGCGTACTCCACCGTCGTTTCCATGAGCAGGTCGGTTCCGGGCTCGGCGAATTTGCTTTGAACGGTGCCGAGCGCGATGTATTTCTTGATCGTCGGCGACCAGCCGCCGGTGGTCGCCTGGCCGATCTGCCTGTCGTGACGATACAGCGGGACGCCGCCGCGCCACACCGATGTCGGGAGATAAGGGGCGAGACCGGCCTCCCGATAGAGCCGCTCGTAGTCGTCCCAATCGATTTCCAGCCCAATGAGCTGCCTCGCCGGGCCGCGCCGCTTCTCTTCGAGCAGCGCCTTCCGGCCGACGTAGTTTTCCTTGTCGAGACTTACCGTCCAGCCCAATCCGATCTCGAAGGGAGAATACTTCTGCGAAGGAATGAGCGCCTTTTCCGCGCTGGTATAATCGACCTCCAACAGAATGAATCCGGCTTCCAGACGCGCCATGTCCAGCGCGAGCATGCCCGCGGGCGTGAGGCCGTACGCCTTCCCAAGTTCCATCAGAATATCCCAAAGCTCCTCCGCGCGATTCGCCGGAACCCAGACCTCGTAGCCCAGATCGCCGGTGTAACCCGTGCGCGAGATCATGGCCGGGATTCTTCCGACCTCGGCCGATGCGAAGCGAAAAAACCCGAGACCGTCGATATCGCCGTTCGATGCGCGTCTCAAGATAGCGCGCGAAGTCGGACCCTGGAGAGCCACCGCCGCGACTTGTTCGGAGATGTCTTGGATATCTACGTCCATGCCGGTCGCATTCATCTGAAACCAGCGGAGACCCGGCTCAGCCAGGTGAAAGCGAAAGCGGCTCTCTCCCAACCGGAATAGAGTCCCGTCCTGGATAACTTTTCCTTCTTCGTCGCAAAGGCATGTGTACATCGCCTGATGAAGCGCGCACTTCCGCGCCTCACGCGTCATTACACGATTGACGAGCTTGAGCGCATCGTCTCCGCTGATTTCGTATTTGTAGAGCGGCGAGATATCGATCAGCGCGGCGGCATTTCGAATGGCGTGATATTCGTGATCGTGCGGGACCTCATAGGAGCTCGCCGCCAGATAACCGGACCAGACACGCCAATTGTGGCTGAGGCACAGGGCGGAGGTCCGCGAGTGAAAGGGCGTCCCGATGGGCATCTTCGATTTTCGATTTTGGATTTTAGATTTTGGATTGAATCGGGAAATCTAAAATCCGGTTGACTTGTCCACCAAAATTACAAATTATGATCGTCTAAGCAAGGATGGCGAAGATGTCTAAGAGTTA
>CAZNES010000002.1:2977-36625 GCA_964572145.1 uncultured Syntrophobacteraceae bacterium | reverse complement strand
CAAAATTACAAATTATGATCGTCTAAGCAAGGATGGCGAAGATGTCTAAGAGTTACGATGTCATCATCATCGGCGCGGGCCACAACGGCCTCACGCATGCGGCTTATCTCGCCCGAGGTGGTAAGAAAGTCCTGGTGCTCGAGCGACGTCACGTGATCGGCGGCGCCGCCGTCACGGAAGAAATTTACCCCGGATTCAAATATTCCGTCTGCGCTTATGTCGTGAGCCTGCTCCGGCCGGAAGTGATCCGGGAACTGGATCTCGCGAGATTCGGCCTGGAAGTTATTCCTCTCGACTCCACCTTCACGCCGCTTCCCGACGGCAACTATCTTGCCCGTTGGGGCGATCACGACAAGACCCGCCGCGAGATCACGCGCCACTCGGCCACGGATGCGGAAGCCTACGATCGGTTCGGAAAGCTCATGCACCGGATGGCGATGGCCGTGAAGCCTCTGCTGGCGATGGCGCCGCCGGACCCTACATCGCTCAAACCGCGCGACTTGCTGAAGCTTCTGAGTCTCGGCCGCCACTTTCGCAAGCTTGGTCCCGAGCTGCCCTACGAGCTCGCGAAGCTCATGACCATGAGCTCGGCCGATTATCTCGACGAATGGTTCGAAGGCGAGGCGCTCAAGGCCACAATGGCCGCCAGCGGCATCATCGGCACGTTTCTCGGCCCGAGGTCGCCGGGGACCGCTTACGTTCTGCTGCATCATTACATGGGCGAGATCGACGCCGTCTTTCGCTCCTGGGGATGGGCGCGAGGCGGTATGGGGAGCGTCAGCGCCGCGCTTGCCCGCTCGGCGGAGAGCCGCGGAGCGGAGATTCGCACGAAGGCGGCGGTCGCGCGCGTGCTCGTCGGGGATGAGCGCGTGCGCGGAGTCGCGCTCGAGAGCGGCGAGGAGATTCAGAGCCAGGTCGTGACGTCGGCCGTCGATCCCAAGCGCACGTTTTTAAAGTTTGTCGACCCGATTCATCTCGATCCGGAATTTGTCCGGCGCGTCGGCCAAATCAGAATGCGCGGCTCTTCGGGAAAAGTGAATCTCGCGCTTGACGCGCTGCCGAATTTCACCGCTCTTCCCGGCGATGGCCCGCATCTTCGCGGCGCCGTCTCGATCAGCCCGTCGATCGATTATCTGGAGCGCGCCTACGACGACGCCAAGTACGGAAATTTTTCCCGCCGGCCCTACATGGACATCGTCATCCCGTCGACGATCGATCCCACCATCGCGCCGCCGGGAAAACACGTCATGTCGATCTTCGTCCAGTACGCGCCCTATCATCTAAAAGACGGAAGCTGGCCGGAGCGGCGCGAGGAGTTCGGCGATACCGTCATCGAGACCCTTAGCGAGTACGCGCCGAATTTGCAGAACATCATTCTCCACCGCCAGGTGCTGACGCCGTGGGACCTGGAGCAGGAATTCGGACTCACCGAAGGAAACATCTTTCACGGCGAGCTTAGCCTCGACCAGCTCTTCTTCATGCGTCCTCTTCACGGCTGGGCGCAGTACCGCACGCCGGTTAAAAATCTTTACCTGTGCGGCGCGGGCACTCATCCCGGCGGCGGCGTCATGGGCGCTTCGGGACGATTGGCCGCGCTGGAAATACTGAAGGACTGGAAAGGAATGAAATAGAATGTGCCCGGCGTCTGTGGTAGTATGGTTACGGTGAATTCCTCCGACGCTCTTAAATTGGATAAAACTGCTGTCGTCGTAGCGCCGCTACGCGCGGCGTCAGACGATAAAACTCACTGGTTCGCGAGATCGCCTTACGAACGCTTACAGGCTGTCGAAGTGTTGCGACGACTCAACTATGGCGAAAGTCAATCTACCGCCCGACTTCAAAGAGTTCTTGAAATTACTCAACGCGCATCAGGTTGAGTATCTCCTCATCGGTGGCTACGCCGTCGCGTACCACGGCTATCCGCGCGCGACCGGCGACATGGATATCTGGATCGCCACTCATTTTCAAAACACTCAAAAAATCGTAGCGGTACTTAAGGAGTTCGGCTTTGATCAGTCCGGTCTCAACCCCGAACTCTTCCAGCAACCAGATCAGATCATTCGCATGGGCGTGCCGCCGGTGCGAATCGAGATTGCAACCGGGATTTCAGGAGTAGAGTTTCCCGAGTGCTACGCGTCCCGTGTGGTTGACGTGCTGGACGGAGTCGAAGTCGCTGTGATCGACTTGGACCATCTCAAGATCAACAAGAGAGCTGCCGGGAGACACAAGGACCTCGACAACTTGGAGAATCTCCCGTAAGCAAGGCTCAGAAATAATCCTTTTTCTTAAAATAAAAGTAGAGCCCGCCGGAGATCACTGCCATGAAAGCTATGGCGGCCGGGTATCCATAGCGCCACTTCAATTCGGGCATGAACTCGAAGTTCATGCCGTAGACACCGGCGATGGCCGTAATAACGACAAAGATGGTTCCCCATGCCGTCAAGCGCTTCATCGTCACGTTCAGTTGATTCGAGATGGAGGAAAGGTGGACTTCGAGCGCGCCGGACAGGATATCGCGCAAGCTGTCGAGCTCGTCGGTGATGCGGATGAGATGGTCGTAGACGTCACGGAAGTACACCGTGTGCTCGGGGCGAACGAATGGAAAATCGTGGCGCGTGAGCTGGTTGAACGCTTCTCTCTGGGGAGCCACGGCCCGCCGAATGTGAACCAGCGAGCGCTTCATTGTAAGCAAGCGGTTCATGTCCTCGACATCAGCCTGCTGGATGAGTTTATCTTCCAAAGAATCAATCTCGTCGTCTATTTGGTCCAAAAGGGGAAAATAGCTGTCCACGATCAGGTCCACGACGGTATAGAGAAGAAAGTCGGCGCCGCGAGTAAGAGCGTAATTAAGCCGCTCGTGGAAGCTGGAGTTCTCCACCAGCCCGGGCACCGGCCCATATCGAGCGGTGACAATCCAGTTGTGCCCGAGGAGCAGATCGACCTCGACGGGTTCAATCTCGAGATCGTTCTTGCGAACGAGAGGATGAATCGCCAGGTAGACGTAGCCTTCGAAAGATTCGATTTTCGCTCGCTGATTTTGGTTGACGATGTCCTCCACCGTCAAATGGTGAATCTTCAGATGCTTCTCTAAAAAGTCCAGGTCCGCTTGCGTGGGCGTATCCAGGTCGAACCACAGGGCAACCTCCGGCTCGGCTAAAAGACCGGCCGCCTCCTCCACGGAGATCTCATCCACCTGAGTCGGCGAGCGGGCACATCTGACGGTAAGCACAGGCATCTACATAGCACAACGTCGCCCATGCGAAAAGAAAAAGGGGTAAGGGCAAAGAGTCTTGGGCTGTCGGCGAGTTGCGGCTGGAAACTACGATTCCTGGTTTTCCAAGAATTTTTCCGCGTCGATGGCGGCCATGCAGCCCGTGCCGGCGGCGGTCACCGCCTGGCGATAGATGCGGTCCTGAACGTCGCCGCAGGCAAAAACTCCGGGGATGTTGGTGGAAGTTCCCTTGCGCGTGATCAAATAGCCGACCTCGTCCATCTCCAACTGGCCGACGAAGAGCTTGGTGTTGGGCTCGTGACCGATGGCGATGAAAACCCCGTCGATCTTGAAGTCATGAGCGGCGCCGGTTTTCAAGTTTGTGAGCTTCACGCCCGTGACGCCGCCGTTTTTGGGATCGCCGATAATTTCATCCACGGCCGAGTCCCAAATAAACCCAATCTTGGAATTTTTCTTCGCGCGGTCTTGCATAATCTTCGAGGCCCGAAGCGCGTCGCGCCGGTGCACCACGCTGATTTTGGTGGCGTACTTGGTCAGAAAGAGCGCCTCTTCCATCGCCGTATCGCCGCCGCCCACGACCACGACTTCCTTGTCCTTGAAAAAAAAGCCGTCGCAAGTGGCGCACGCCGAGACCCCATAGCCCATCAACTTCTTTTCCGATGCCAGGCCGAGGAGCTTGGCCGTCGCCCCGGTCGCGACGATCAAAGCATCCGAGGCGTAAGAATCTTTGCCTACCGTAACACGGAACGGCCGCTGCTTGAGGTCGACCGCGGTGACGTCCCCGAAGACCATCTTCGTGCCGAAACGTTCAGCCTGTTTTTTGAACTCCTCCATGAGTTCTGGCCCCATGATCCCTTTGGGGAAGCCGGGATAGTTTTCCACGTCGGTCGTAATCGTCAATTGTCCGCCCGGCTGCGAGCCTTCGATCACGAGCGGCTCGAGATTGGCGCGCGCGGCGTAGATCGCGGCCGTGAGGCCCGCGGCGCCGGAGCCCAGGATGATGACCTTGTGATGGCTTTTTTTCTCCACGGATTTTATGTAGCATAAAACGATCTGAGGCGGAAGGAGACATCGAACCAGACTATGGCCAAGCTTTCACACCTCGACGCGGAAGGAAAAGCCCGCATGGTAGACGTGAGCGGTAAGGAAGTGACCGAGAGGATCGCCGTCGCCCGCGGAACCATCTTCATGCGCGCCGAAACCCTATCTCTCATCATGGAAAAGAAGGTGAAAAAGGGCGACGTTTTTTCCGTGGCGCGCGTGGCCGGAATCATGGCGGCGAAAAAAACTTCCGAGCTGATCCCGATGTGTCATCCGCTGAATCTCACCTCGGTCGAAATCGAGCTGACGCCGCAGCAAGATCCTCCCCGCGTGGAGATCGAAGCCGTCGTGAAAGTGACCGGAAAGACGGGCGTGGAGATGGAGGCGATGACCGCTGCCGCGGTTGCCGGCTTGACAATCTACGACATGTGCAAAGCGGTCGATCGCGAGATGACCGTGAGCGATGTCCGCCTAGTGAAAAAAAGCGGCGGCAAGAGCGGCGCCTTTATCAGGAACGAGTAGGCGAGAGGCGTGAGCCGCGAGGCTTGAGTCAAAGAACAATCCGCTTTCATCGAACCATTCCCCGTCTCCTTTATGCAGCGAGTATTTCTCAAGAAAGGCCGCGAGAGGCCTGTGCTCCACGGCCATCCATGGATTTTTTCCGGCGCCGTTGAAAAAATCGAAGGGGAATCAGCGAGCGCCGGCATCGCCGACGTTTTCGATCATCAACGCAACTGGCTCGCGCGCGGCCTGTACAATCCGAAATCGCAGATCCGGGTGCGGGTTCTCACGTGGGCGAAGGAAGAGATCGATTCGTCCTTCTTCTCCCGGCGTCTTTCCCTCGCTGCGGCGCTAAGAGAGCGACTCACCTCCCCCGCCACCGACAGCTATCGCGTCGTCAACGGCGAAGGCGACCTTCTTCCCGGACTGGTCGTCGATCGCTATGGAGAGTTTTTGGTTTGCCAGTTCTACACCGCGGGAATCGACGGCCTCAAAAGCGTGGTCGTCGATGCTCTCTCGAACCTATTCAACCCGAGGGGTATCTACGATCGAAGCGAGGGCGGCGTCAGGGACGAGGAGGAGCTGCCGCCTTCGATCGGCGTGCTCGCCGGCGAGGAGCCGCCGGAGTTGATTCGTATCGAAGAGAACGGAATCCGATTTCTCGTCGATATTCGAAAGGGGCAGAAAACGGGCTTCTTTCTCGACCAGAGGGACAACCGCGCGCTGCTCTCCACCCTCGCGCGCGACACGGCGGTCCTCAACTGCTTCGCCTACACCGGCGGCTTCGCGGCGTACGCGCTCAAGGGCGGCGCGAAGCGGGTGGTTTCCGTGGAGACCTCCAGGCCAGCGTTGGAGTTGGCAAAGCAGAGTTTCGATCTCAACGGCCTTGCCGTCGGCGAGCGCGATCTCGTCCGCGCGGATGTATTTTCGTATCTGAAAAATTGCGCGGAAGAATTCGATATCGTCGTCATCGATCCGCCCGCTCTCGCCCGCAGGCGCGGCGACGTCGAGGCGGCGGCGGGCGGTTACAAATTCTTAAACCTCCACGCGCTGAGACTGCTCCAACCGGGCGGGCTGCTCCTTACCTTTTCCTGCTCGTCGCATATTTCCTCCGATCTTTTTCAGAAAATCGTTTTCGGCGCCGCCGTAGACGCCGGCCGCCGCGTCCAAATCGTGAAGCAGCTGGGCCACGCGCCGGACCACCCGGTAAGCCTGCACCATCCCGAAGGCGAGTACCTTAAAGGTTTGCTATTAAAAGTGCTGGAGTAAATCGGCCAAGCGTGATAAATGCCGTCGATCATGACCGGCAAATACCAGTCGATCAAGGAATGGCCCGAAGAGGATCGCCCGCGAGAAAAACTTCTCGGCCGGGGAGCGGAAGCTCTAACCGACGCGGAGCTGCTGGCGATCCTTCTTCGCACCGGCAACGCCGGCGTGAGCGCGCTGGATCACGCGCGGCTTCTGCTCAGCCAATTCGGCGGCATCAAAGGCATCGACGGCGCGCCGGCGAAAGATCTAGGCTCGATCAAGGGAATCGGCCCGGCGAAATGCGCTCAGTTGAAAGCGGGTCTGGAGATCGGCCGCCGGCTCGGGCGGGAGAAGTGGGAAGTGGGACGGGCGCTCCGCTCTTCCGAAGATGTGTTTCGCCACTTCGCCGAGCTGGAAAAAGAAAAACGGGAGATTTTCTACGTCGTCTTGCTGGACAACAAGAACCGCAAGATTCGCGAAGTGAAAATCTCCGAAGGCTCGCTCACCGCCGCGCTCGTCCATCCGCGGGAAGTTTACAATCCGGTCATCCGCGAGTCCGCCGCCGCGGTGATCTTTGTCCACAACCATCCGAGCGGCGACCCGGCGCCGAGCCCCGAGGACATCGAGATCACGCGCCGGTTAAAGCAGGTGGGAGAAGTGATGGGCGTCCGGGTTTTGGATCACGTGGTTATCGGCCATGACCGCTACTACAGCTTTAGCGACCGGGGAATGCTTTAAGCGGGAGGCTCACAAAGTCTCATATGCTTCGTTGCGCTCGGTCCGCTTCGCGTCAACGTACCAGAACAGTACGCCTCCGCTCGCGGACCTTCGCGCGCCTTGCCTCTGAGAACTTTTTGAGCCTCCCGTAAACAGCTCTCAATCCTAAACCGCCTTTTCTACGTTGCGACTGCAGTCTTCTCCCGTCGAGAACCGGCTTACATGAAATGATGCTGAGGCCCGAGGGGGCGAGCCCGAGAGGCGAGGGCACAGGGACGTGCCGGCAACGGCAGGCCCATGCGAGGGAGTAATCACAGTTGGGGGTTGGCGCGGGTGGCCCTCGAGGCAGAAATCTATTGACCTCGCCGGAAGCGGCTTTCCGCCTCGGGCCGGGAACGTTCGCGTGCGAATGATCCGGATTTAGCTCTTGCCTAAGCCGCTCTCTTTCTCAAAAAAGCCACTGGGACAATGCTCGCGAGCAGCGGAAATATTCCGATGTACGTGACGGCGGCCGGCAGGCCGTAGGCGTCGGCGATCAATCCCGCCGAAAGCGGCGCCACGAACGAAAGCCCCATGTTGCCGCTGTAGAGAAATCCTACGGTCGTGCCCGCCAAGTCCGGCGGCGCCAATTCCATCGCGGCGGCGAAGATGACGGGGCGCAAAGCCCAAAGCAGCCCACCGACCAGAGCGCAGCCGATCCCCAGAGGGATTCCGGGATCGAGATGCGGCAGCGCCATGACGGCGAAGGCCGCCAGGGCCGAGCCGATTACGATCAACCGCACGCGGCCGATCCGGTCCGCGACCCAGCCCGAAAACGTCGGCGAGATGCCGGCGAATAAAAAAAGCGTCGAGATATAAAATCCCATCACCCCGACCGAAAGTTTCAAGTGGAGCGTCAGGTAGAGCGGCAAAAAGACCGTGAGCCCGCTTTGCCCCAGCGTGCGGAAGACCGATACGAAGAACATCACCAGCACGTCGCGATTTTTCACCACGTCCCGCCATACGATAGCTTTGAGCCGTTCGCCGCGATCTATCGTCCGCTCCGCCTCCCGACAAAATAGCGCGTAGCAAAGTCCGACGACAATTCCCGGCAGCGCCCAAACCTGCAGCGTCGTGCGCCAGTCGGTAAATGTCAGCAGCGCTCCGATCGTAAGCGGCGCGATCACTTCGCCGAGATTGGCCGCGCTGTCGTGGATGCCCAAAGCAAACGCGCGACGCTCCCGGTAGGCGGAAGATAAAATTGCGATCGACTGCGAGTGGAAGCTCCCGGTGCCGAGGCCGCTCACTCCCATAAAGATCAAGAGCGGCCAGAAGCTCGGCGCGAAGCTCATGAGCATGCTGCCAAGCCCGAGGAAAACGAGGCAGAGACCGAGCAGAACGCTGCGCCGCTTCAGCGTGTCGGCTAAAAATCCGGCGGGAATGTTGGCCATGCCCGCCACGAGATAGCGCGTCGAGACGAGCGAGCCGGTCTCGGCCATGCTGAGCCCCATCGTCGCCGCGATGACCGGCAGGACGACCGTGGTCACACCGATATAGAGATGCTCGGTCATGTGGGCGGCGGCAGTTACGGCGAGACGGTTCCACGAGGGCGCCTCGACCGTAAGAGTGTGTGTTTGTGTTTGCGTCTGTTCCATAGTTTCGAAAGTAACGCTCAACTTTTGGCAAGCGATATCTCAAGCCGTCGAGGCAGGGATCAAGCCGCGGTCTCTTAGCGATGGCGCCAACTCTTGCAAGCTATGTACGATCATTTTGGGCTTTGCCGCGGCGAGCGTCTCCTCGTCGTTGTACGAATGCTCCGCCGCGAGCGCAACGGTGAACACCTCCAGTTGCTTTCCCGCAACCGCGAGCCGCTCGAGATTGTTTCCCGCCCGAATGTAAGTCGCCGTCCCGGAGACGAGAATTACGCGGAGAAATTTATCAGTGCGCTGGCGGAAGAGATGGTAAATGCCCTGCTCTTTTTTGAAATAGGTTTCCTCGCGGTCGATAATGTCGTCAAAATATTTTCCCAGGCCGCGCTCTTCCATCGCCTGGTGCTTGAAGCGCCGGCCGCCGGTCGTGAGCAGGACATTGATCAGGCCAGCATCCCGGCTCGCGCGGAGGGACTCTTCGACGCCTGGAACCAGATCGGGCGGCGTTGTGTCGAAGCCGTTCTTCTTCGCGATCTCCAATGCGTGGTTTCTGATTTCCTGCCTTTTCTCCTCGTTGAAGACGATCGACGGATCGTTTCGATAGTCGCTCTCGAAGACGAGCGGGATCAAAAACAGATCGAACGGTCCGTCGGCGACTTTGCGCAATTCCTCGAAGGAGAGCGGCCGCTTGTTGTAGCGCGGCAAGACTTCGTTGGCAATAACGTGGACGCGGCGGATGTCGGTCTCCACCGTGTCGGACATCGTCCGCGCCAAAATCGTGGAACTCGGTATGCTCGTGCTCATCGTAGAATCCCTCCATGACTAAACCAAAGAAAACCATTACGCGCACCCTCACCCCTTCTCCTTCGACTTCGCTCAGGACAGGCTCTCTCCCCCTGGGAGGGCGAGGGAGTCTTCCTGAGTTGATGGTCCATTTTCGGAGGAATCTAAAACCTGTGGTGTTGCTTTTCGCCTCACCCCTCACGCTTTACGCCTCACGATTATTTGATCACTTGATTCGCCCGCGCGAGCAGGTCGTATGGAAGCGTGATCCCAATCTGTTTCGCCGCCTTAAGGTTAATGACGAATTCAAACCTCATCGCCTGCTGTACCGGCAGATCGGCAGGTTTCGTTCCCTTGAGGATCTTGTCTACGTAGCGGGCGGCGTTGCGGAACAAGTCAGTCAAGTCCGTCCCGTAGGACATGAGGCCGCCCTCATCGACAAACTCCTTGTCTGGATAAATAGCCGGCAACCGGTATTTGACGGCAAGCTCGACGATCCGCTTTCTTTCGACGGCAATGCGCCGACCGGGGGTCGTCATGATCGCGCCCACCTGCTTCTGCTTTGCGGTTTTAAAGGCGCTCTCTAAACCTTCGGCGTCGGGTTGAGTCCTGATCTCTTCCAATTTTAGCTTCAGTGCCAGAGCCGCAGCCCTGAGCTCTTTCAGTTGGAGGTCTGATGAAATGCTGTCTCCCGGCCCCCGCAGAAGCCCAACTCGAGTGAGCTTGGGGACCGCGTCCTTGAGTATCTCTAGCCTTTTGGTATTTAGCTCGGGCTGTAAACCCGAGTTCCCGGTCACGTTGCCTCCCGGCCGCGCCAGACTGGCAACCAAACCTTGACCCACGGGGTCCACAGAGGTCGTCATCACGATGGGGATGGTAGCGGTTGCATTCTTCGCCACTAACGACGTCGGTCCCCCTGAGGTCACGATCAGATCAACCTTAAGACGAACCAGGTCCGCCGCAAGCTCAGGCAGGCGCTCAAGCTTTTGCTCTGCAAATCGGTACTCGATGATGATGTTTTTCCCTTCAATCCATCCAAGCTTGCTCAGCTCCTGCCGGAACGCCTCCAACAGCCCTGCTATACTAGAAGCAGTGCTTGGATCGAGGAAACCTAGGCGGAAGATTTTCCCTGTCTGCTGCGCGTCGGCAATGGCGCTTCCGCACACCAGTGTCAGTGAAATTGCGATGAGCCTAAGAATGTTTTTCATAGTCTCCCCTAACAATTTTGGATTTTCGATCCTTCGACTAGGCTCTGGACAGCTCAGGTTTTGGATTTAGATTGCCAGAACGAGAATCGGAAACTCGCTTCGAAGGAAATACTTTCATGCGTTTTCTCCCCCAATTGTCATCGGTGAATCATTATGCTTCGCCCGAGATCATGAAATCCCTCACCCATTCCCACTTGGAGAGGGCGAGGGTGAGGGGATCTTCCTGAGCTGATGGTCCATTTTCAGAGGAATACTAAATAAGTTCTAGCCGGAGTTGACGGCCCACCGCCGTGGCTGCTTTTTTTAGCGTGTTCAAGGTAATAGCATCATACTCGGGATCAAGCAGGCGATCGAGCGCAGCACGGCTGGTGTGCATCCGCCGGGCCATCTCCGACTTAGAAAATTTCCTCTCTTTCATTGCCACTGCGACTTGCCGGGCGAGAACGCGCTTGATAGCAGATGCGGCGACCTCTTCATAAATGCCTTCCTCTCGCAGCCAGCTATCAAAGGACGACCCGATGTGCTTCTTTTTCATGTGCTTCTTTTTCATGTGCCACCTTCCCTTTTACGTTTAAGCGCCAAGTCAATATCATGTCTCGGGGTTTTTTGGGTTTTCTTGATAAAACCGTGGAGCAACACCATCCGTTCCCGCTCTACACAGAATAGAACCCGGGCGATCCGCCCTCGTGACAAGCGGCTCCTGACTTCCCACAATTCGCGGCCAGTCGATCTGACGAGCGGCATGCCGATAGGCCAAGAAAACTCAACGTCCTTTATGTCTTCCCCGACAACCTTTCGGTCCTCGCGATCAAGCCCCTTCAGCCATTCCCGCACGGGCTCTCGACCGCCTTCGGATCAATAGAAGTGAGCGGGCAAGCGTTTGAGGCCGGAATTCATGGACAACTGTACTATTTTCGATACACCCAGTCAAAACGATAAATTCACTTGATCACCTTCTGCGCCCTCGCCAGCACGTTGGGCGGAACTGTCAGGCCGATCTGCTTCGCCGTCTTTAAATTGATTACCAGGTCGAACTTCATCGGTGCTTCAACCGGCAAGTCCGCCGGCTTCGTGCCCTTGAGGATCTTGTCCACGAATACGGCAGCGCGGCGGTACTGAGCGTTGCGGTCTGAGCCGTATGATATGAGTCCCCCGACGTCAACCCAGCTTGGCACGCCGGAGATCGACGGTAGACGATTTTTGATTGTTAACTCCGCTACCCGCTTGTAGTGAGCAGAATAGAGAGACGGCTGGAGACGGTTGACAAGACCATTGACTTTTTCTTTGGTCATCGCTCGAAATGCATCCTCGAAATCTTCCGGGCCCGAAACCATCACGGGGATAAGCTGCACTCCCAACGCGCGTGCGGGAACCTCCGACTCCTTTAGATAGGCGTCAGTCGATGCAGACTTCGTCGTCAGGATGGCCACGCGAGTGAGTTTCGGGACGATCTCCTTCAGTAGCTCCAATACTTTTCCCCCTAACTCTGCGCCAATGTTTGTTAGCCCTGTTACATTCCCGCCTGGCCGGGCAAAGCTGGCGATGAGCCCCATCCCCACAGGATCGGTACTGTCCGTCATGACGATAGGGATCGTGCTGGTGGCTTTCTTGAGAGCCAGGGCCGCGACCGTAGCATCTGTCACAATGATGTCCACTTTCAGACGGACTAGCTCAGCGGCGAGATCGGCGAAGCGCTCGGTTTTACCCTCCGCCGTCCGAAACACAAAAGCAATGTTCTTGCCCTCGACGTAGCCGAGGTCGCGTAGTCCTTGGATAAATTCCGGTGAAGGACCAGAGCCGGCACCGGCCAGATAGCCGATCCAAGGGATTTTCGCCGCTTGCTGCGCGTCGACCACAGCCCCACACAGCGCGAATGCGACAGCGATGGCGACAAGCCCACGCCATTTTGGATTTTCGATCCTTCGGCAAAGCTCAGGACAGGTTTTAGATTTTGGATTGTCGGAAGAAAAAACCAGCCATCGCAGCCAATGTCTTTTGTTCATGCTCTTTTCCCCCAATTGTCATGAATCATTATGCTTCGCCCTTGACCATGAAAACCCTCACCCCTTCTCCTTCGACTTCGCTCAGGACAGGCTCTCTCCCTCTGGGAGGGTGAGGGAATCCTGAGCCGAAACTTGATGGCTGCGAGCTGATAACATTCATGTGAGCGCGTCAGCTCAGCTTGAGCAGCCGCTTGATGTTTCCCGACATGATGAGCCGGAGATCTTCGATCTTGAGCTTCAGGTGGCGCTGCGCGTGCTTGACGATCTTCTCGATCTCCCAGTCCATCGGATTGAACGGATGATCCGAGCCGTACATGACGCGGTCGGGCCCGGCCCAGACGATGGACTCGCAAAAAAACGGCAGCCAACCAACGCCCGAGCTGTCCATGTGGACGTTTTCGCACTTCTTTGCGATCTCGACGACTTGTCTCACGCCTTCCACGAGCCCCGAATGGCCCATGATGATCGGCAGCTTGGGAAAATCTTTTGCCACTTCCCCGATACGCTTCGGGCTCGCATTCTCCCCCAGGCCGCAGTGAAAAAGGACCGTGAGGCCGTGATGCTGCGCCGCTTCCATCAACGGATAGACTTTTTCTCTGTCGTTGGCGGGACAATTTTCGATCAGAGGATGAATCTTGATCCCCTTGAGGCCGAGCTTGACTCCCTCCTCCAACACCTTAAGCGTGTCCTTCGCACCCAATCCCGGGCTCAAGCGCATAAAGCCGTGAATGCGCCCCGCGTGCTTCTTCATCTGTTCGGCAATGTACTGATTGGTCTCTCGATAATCCGACGGCTCTCCTATGCCGATGGCAAACGTGACGACGCCATCCACGCCGGCCTCGTCCATCGAACTCAGCATATCTTCCGCCATGAACTTCATGATCGGCGGAATTTGGTGAATCGCGAGCTTCTTTCTTTCGCCCATGTGCGAGTGCGCGTCTATTACTTCGATCCGTTCTCCTTCGACAGTGATCATCTAGCCTCCGGGAGGATTTTTTTCGAGCGTATCGAATTGGGCATCGCCCGTCAACTAAAGGGTCGTAAGTACTACGAAGAGAGATCCTTCACTTCGTTCAGGATGACAAACTCTCCCTGATGTCATTCTGAGCGGAGCGAAGAATCCCTCCGGCTGTCGAGCCTGAAACGACGCTAAACAAAAACCGAGTGGACATTTTGAAGTGCTTCAGGTAACAAGATGGTTGCTATGACACTGATTCTGAACAACGACGAGATCCAAAAAGCCTTGACGGTCTCCGATTGCCTGGCCGTAATGGAAGAGACCTACCGCGAATTGGCCAATAGCCAGGCGGTGAACCGGCCGACGAGTCACTCATATCTGCCCCACTCTATGGCTCAGACCACTTACAGCTTCAAGTCCGTGGACGGCGGGGTGAAAAAATTCGGCGTCCACGCGCTACGCATCACCTCCGACGTCGTGCGCGAGAAGAGCGAGAACAACTCCGTCCGCTTGGAGAAGCTTCCCCTCGCCGGAGGCGGACATTTTCTCGGCCTGGTTCAGCTTTTCAGCGTCGAGACCGGAGAGCTTCTGGCCATCATGCCGGACGGATTCATCCAGCAGACTCGCGTAGGCGTCACCAGCGCGCTCGGTGCAAAGGCGCTTGCGCGAGAGGATTCACAAGTCCTCGCGCTGATCGGCTCCGGCGGCCAGGCCCGCTCGCATTTCCGCTTTATGACCGCGGTGCGACCGATCAAGCGCGTGAAGATCTATAGCCCAAACGCCGAACACCGGAAAGCATTCGCCGCACAGATGGAAAGAGCGACCGAGATTCCCACCGAGGCCGTGCAGAGCGCCGAGACGGCGATCGCGGAATCGGACATCGTCTGCACCGCCACCAACTCATCGCGCCCGGTATTCAGCGCTGCGCTGCTGGCGCCCGGTATGCACTATAATGCGATCCGCGAATTCGAGATGGACGAGGCGGCGCTTGAGAAAAGCGACGTCGTTGCGATCCACACCCGCTTCGGCGGCATCCAACACTTCCAGCCGCCGGGAATCGATAAGGACTTACCCGCGGTGCGCCGGGAAAAGGCGCGGGATTGGAGCCGCTACCCCGAGCTTCAAGATCTTCTCGTCGGCAAGGCTCCCGGCCGCGCAAACGACAAACAGATTACTTTTTTCTTGAACAACGTCGGCACCGGCGTCCAGTTCGCCGCCATGGGTTACTGTGCCTACCGCGGGTGCAAGGAAAAAGGGCTGGGGAAAGAAATTCCCACCGACTGGTTTTTGCAAGATATCAAGCCTTGACATGCAGTGGTTAGACAGTCCGCGTCCGTGATGTTAAACTCCATAGTCAGGGGGTACGCCGATGCCTGACATTGATGAACGAATCACGGTAGACCCGGAGCAATGTGGCGGGCGTCCGTGCGTTCGCGGAATGCGAATCCGCGTCAGTGACGTGCTGGATCTTCTCGCCAACGGGCTTACGCCGCAGCAGGTTCGTGACGAATTGCCGGATCTGGAGATGGAAGACATCAGCGCATGCCTTCGTTTTGCAAGTCGTCGCCTTGATCATCCTGTGGTAGCAGCTTGACTATCTGGATCGACGCCCAATTATCTCCTGCTCTCGCTTCGTGGATAACCGCAAACTTCAGCAGTGAATGTCACGCCGTCCGAGACTTAGGCTTGCTCGGCGCTTCGGAATTCTTGGGTCTTCCACGCAAAGCGTCCTAACAGCGCCCGCAAAGAACTCCCATCCAGGCCGACTACCTGCGCGCGATCTCCGCGACGACTTTTTCCGCTATCGCTTCCGCCTGCGCGGCAACATCGCCCGAGGTCGCGCTTGCGTCGATGACGCCCAATCGCTTTCCGGTCTTCGCGTCAAGCAGTTCGACCTGCGCGCTGAGGTCGCCGGTCGACCCGGGTGCGGGCAAAGGCGTACCCACGCCCATGCCGAAGAATCCGCCTCCGTAACCGCCGCCGACTCCTATGCCGATGCTCGGACCGACGTAGCCGCTCGAACGCGACCCCACGCCGGTGACCGTCACGACGATTTTCAAATCCGAATCCGCCGGCTCGGACGGAAGCTGGTCCGTCACGTCCAGGAATTTTTTCGACGCGCGAAGCTTGTCGATCATGCTGAACTTGAGCCTGCTCTGTATATTGGAAACTCCGTCGCGCCCTTGTACTTCCGGAGCCGCGCCGACGACGACAATGGCCTTTTTGTATTGGCCTAAATTCTCTTCGATGGGTTGAAGCGTGCTGACCGACGCCGTCGTGGCACAACCGGCTATTGAAACAAAGGCGGCAACGACGGCGCAACAAAATGTGAGTGCTGACAGATTGCTCATTCTAAAACTCCCGAACGTCCAACGAGCAAGAGAATTTCGCTTAGGCACTTATCCGTCCAAAGTCTGCGGCCCACAGTATTTTTAGTCGGGCCATCGCTTCTTCGGACAATCCCGCGGCGCCGGAGCAGACAACCGCCTCGTCGATATGATCCGTGCTGGAAAAGCCGACAAGCACCGTGGAGACTTCGGGTTTCATCAGCGCGAAGCGGATAGCGGCCTGGGTGAGACTTTTGACATCGCCGCCGACGAGAAATTTTATTTTCTCGGCGCGCGTCAGATCGATGGCATAGTCGGAGCCGGGCGAGAGCGGCTCCGGGCTGCTGCCTCCGCCGGCATCGGGATTGGACGTGAGCGCGCCCGCGGCGAGGACGCGAATCACCGCGACGCCCATCCTTTTCTCCGCCGCGCGATCGATGAGCCGTCCGTAATCAAGCGCGCTGAAGCCCGCCGGCACCGGCTGACCGGCGCTTGGGTTGAGCAGATTGTAATACGCCTGCACCGAATGGAACTCGCCGCTGTCGATGAGTTCATGCAGCGCCTTCGGATCGCCCAGGCCGCTGAAGCCGAAAAATCCCACCTTCCCCTGCTCTCTCATTTCCTTGAAGCCGTCGAGAATTCCGCCACGCCCAAGAATGTCCGTCGGCGTCGGGCTGAAGCGCGTGCCCGGACTTCTTTTCACGGTAACGCGATTGTGGAGCTGGATGAGATCGAGGGATTTTCTTTGCAAGCGTTTGAGCCCCGCCTCGACGGCCTGAATCGTCGCGGCTTTCAGATCGGTCGCGGGCTCGAGCCGGATTTTGGTTGAGACGACGGGCGAGGCGCCGAGATCGCTCAGGATCTTTCCCAGATTTTCCTCGGATTTTCCCATGCCATAGGCAAACGCCGTGTCGAAGTAGTTGATCCCGAGATCCAGTGCGCGCCTGACCGCGCTCACTTGCTCCTCGTAGCTCGCGCGCACCATCAGCACGGCGTTGTTGCCGCAGCCGAAGCCGATTTCGGAAATCTTTATGCCGGTTTTTCCCAAGGTCCGGTATTGCAATGACAACTCCGTTTCTACTTCAATATTTAGTTTTCTGTCGGGCCGTCCTTGAGATTCACGCTGCCCACCAGCCGATTGAAATATGGCGGCACGTTCGATGCGAAAGAAACCTGCTTGCCGCTGAAGGGATGCTTGAAGGAAATCGATCGGGCATGAAGCGCCAATCGCGCGTGCCCACGGTCTCCCTTGCCATACTTCTCGTCGCCCACGACGGCATGCCCGATGCCGGCGAGATGCACGCGTATCTGGTGCTTCCTTCCCGTCAATAGATCGACCTCCAGCAACGCAAAGTCTTTGGTCTCTTTAAGCACGGTATAAGCCGTACGGGATAATTTTCCCTTTGTGGTGTCCGGGGTCGAGTACACGAAGTGAGCTTTGTTCTCCGCCAGGTATGTCGTGATAGTCTCCGACTTCCTCTCAAACCGGCCATGAACGACGGCGAGATACTTCTTCTCGGTTTCTTTCCACTGTTCCTGCAAGCGGAGCTTTGCCTCCACGTTCTTCGCAAAGACGAGTATCCCCGAAGTCTCCCGGTCCAGCCGGTGCACGATGAAGATGCGGTTGCGCGACTTGCTGTAACCCTTGCGGACGTAATCTGTAAGGACAAAGTAAGCCGTCCGCGTCTTGTCCGTGTCGGTCCCCATGGTCAAGAGTCCCGCCGGTTTATCCACCACGAGAATATCCCGGTCTTCGTAAAGGATGGCGATTCCTCGCGGCCGAGATTTGTTGCGCAGGCCGAAACCTCTACGCACAGACGATTCCCCGGTTTGTCATTCTCGGGTCAACTTCGCGTTTTCGTCAGGATTTATTTCGTACGCTTCGGAAAATATTTGACGCCTTCTACGCTTTTGAAGTCGGCATCCTGCGTCCACAGCGTCGCCTGGTACTCCCGTGCCGTTGCCAGCATGATGCTGTCTGCCATCGGAAGCGATAGTTCAAGGGACAAGTGCGCTGCTTTCAGCGCAAGCGTCATGTTGAGTTCAACCACGCGTCCTTGATGCATCACGGCAATAGCTTGCAAGGCTTCTGCCTCGCTGCGCTGCTGTAATACTCGCTTGAAGACTTCAAAGAGATCAAGGTGGGTACGATAAGATCTGCTGTGTTCTGAATTGCCGGCGCAAATTTGTTTGCGTTGGGGGCGTCGGCAAAGTATTCCAACCAGCCGGACGAATCGACAACGTTCATACCCGATCCGGGTCACGCTCGACATCGGTGTTCATTCCCTTAAGAAATCCTCGAGTGCGCCGGACAGACACGACCGGGATCAACTCAATCCGGCCTTTGTACGGAATCACCTGAACTTTTTGTCCCGGCTTAAGCCCCAGGGCTTCACGGACTTTTTGAGGAATGACAACCTGGAACTTGGGGGAAACGGTGACGGTTTCCATACGACCTCCTTATCGATCATGCACATGTAATACGCTACCACGAATTCTCCTAGGCGGCAATTCACAATTGAGAGCCGCCTGCCCCATGCACAACTCCATTGACAAACGAATTCTTCTAGGCTAATTAAGGACCATTGGTTTGCGCGACTGGCGTACGTGGAATTAACCACGAGGGAGTGCAAAACCTAAGACGGCCGAACGCCTGGGTCTCTTATATGGATACATGTAAGAGCTCAGGCTTTTTTGCGTCTGCACATCGAACTGGAAACAACCGCAAGAGATAGCTCATGATTAAACAATACCTCCTCGCCCCCGGTCCCACGCCGATTCCCAACGAAGTCGCGTTGGCGATGGCGGAGACCATGATCCACCACCGGACGCCGCAGTTCGCCAAGATTTTTTCCGAAGTGAGAGAAGGCCTCAAGGAGCTTTTCGGAACTAAAAACGATGTCCTCATCCTGGCATCATCCGGAACCGGCGCGATGGAAGCGGCGATATCCAATCTATTTTCGCCCGGTGAAAAAGTTTTGGTGGTAAACGGCGGAAAGTTCGGCGAGCGCTGGCTCGAAATCAGCAAAGCGTTCGGCCTCCAGCCGATCGACCTCAAAGTCGAATGGGGTAAGCCGGTCAAGCTGGAAGCGATCGCGCAGAGCCTCAAGGCGCATCCCGACATCCAGGCGATCCTGGTCCAGGCGAGCGAGACTTCGACTACAACCTGGCATCCGGTAGAAGAGATCGCGAAGCTCACCAAGAACGGCCCGCTCTTGATCGTCGACGGCGTCACGTCCGTCGGCGTGAAGCGCGTGGCGATGGACGAATGGGGCGTCGATGTGTTCATCACCGGATCGCAGAAAGCGTTGATGCTTCCTCCGGGACTCGGCTTTGTCGCGCTCAGCGAGCGCGCGTGGGCGAGAACCGCGCAAGCAAAGCTCCCCCGCTTCTATTTCGATCTGAACCTGGAGCGCAAAAATCAGCAGAAAGGCGCGGCGGCGTTTACGCCGGCGGTCTCGCTTATCTTCGGGCTCCGCGCGTCGCTCGAGCTGATGCGAAAAGAAGGTCTGGAGCGCGTATACGCCCGGCACGATCGCATGGGGCGTGCCACTCGCGCCGCGGCCACCGCGCTGGGGCTCAAGCTCCTCGCGCCGGAAAGCCCCAGCCCGGCGGCGACCGGCATCTGGATGCCGGAGGGAATCAACGCCGACAAGCTTTTGGATTTTTTTCGCGACCGGATGCAGATCACCTTCGCCGAGGGGCAGGATCAACTGCGAGGAAAAGTCATTCGCATCGCGCACGTGGGCTACATGGGCGCTTTCGACGTGCTGGTGGCGATCGGCGCGTTAGAGATGGGGCTCAAGAAATTCGGCGTGCCGGTAAAGTTCGGACAGGGAGTCGCCGCCGCCGAAGAAGTTCTCATGGAAACGTTGGAATAAGATGGCGAATTGGAGTGATGGAGTGTTGGAGTATTGGAGTATTGGGGGTGGGAGTGGCACATTACTCCATTACTCCAGTACTCCATTACTCCACGTTTAAGATACCACATGGACACGACGAAAATATTGGTCACCGATCCGCTCGCTCCCCAGGGCATGGAGGTCTTCGCGCGCACGCCGGGATTCACGGTCGATCTCAAGGTCGGGATCAAGCCGGCGGAAATCAAGAAGATCATCAAGGACTATCACGGCTGGGTGCTGCGCAGCGGCACCAAAGTGACCGAGGATATTCTCGAGACCGCGGAGAATCTCAAAGTCATCGGCCGCGCCGGCATCGGCGTGGAGAACATCGACGTTACCGCCGCCAGCAAAAAAGGCATCGTGGTGATGAACACGCCGGGCGGCAACAACGTCACCACCGGCGAGCACACGATGTCGCTCATGCTCGCGCTCGCGCGCCATATCCCGCAGGCGGTCGCCTCGCTCAAAGCGGGAAAGTGGAGCCGCGAGAAATTCGTCGGAGTCGAGCTTTGCAATAAAACTCTCGGCCTCATCGGCATAGGCAACGTCGGCCGCATCGTCGCCGAAAGGGCACTGGGTTTTCGGATGAAGGTGATCGCGTACGATCCCTATGTTCAGCCGGATAGCGCCGCCCGCATGGGCGTTGAGATGGTGACGCTGGACGAAATTTATTCGCGCTCGGATTTCATCACCGTCCACGTGCCGCTCAACGCGGAGACCCGCGGCCTCATCAACAAGAAAACTTTCGCCAAGATGAAAAACGGCGTGCGCATCATCAACTGCGCCCGCGGCGGCATCGTGGACGAGACCGATCTCGCCGAGGCAATCCGCCAGGGAAAAGTCGCCGGCGCCGCGCTCGACGTTTACGTCGAGGAGCCTCCGCCGCCCGATCACCCGCTGATAAAAATGGACCAGGTCATAACGACCCCGCACCTGGGCGCCTCCACGGACGAAGCCCAGCTCAATGTCGCCGTCGCCGTCGCCGAGCAGATGGTCGATTTTCTCGTGCGCGGAGTCATCCGCTACGCCGTGAACATGCCGTCCGTAAGCACCGAGTTGATGAATTCGCTCCGGCCTTACCTCACGCTGGGAGAAAAGCTCGGCAGCCTTCAGGTGCAGCTGCTCGGGACGCTGCCCCAAGAAGTGCAGATCGAATACGCCGGGGAGGTCACGCAGTACGACGTGGCGCCGTTGACGCTCGCGGTGCTCAAAGGAATTCTCACGCCAGTGATGGAATCGAGTGTCAATTATGTGAATGCGCCGCTGGTGGCGCGCGAGCGCGGCATCAAGGTCGTGGAGTCCAAGAGCAGCCGCGCCAGCGACTTCGCCAGCTCGATCAGCGTAAAGGTCAAGCACAAAAACAAAGTGTTCGAGGTCGAGGGCGCCGTTTTCGGAGCCAAGCATCCCCGCATCGTCAAGATCGACAGCTTTTACCTCGAAGCCGTGCCGGAAGGATATCTTCTCATTCTTCACAACCGCGACGTCCCGGGAGTCGTCGGCGCAGTCGGCACGCTGCTCGGCGAGAAAGGGATCAACATCGCGGGGATGGAATTGGGCCGCGAGAAGGTCGGCGGCATGGCGATCTCCTGCGTTCACGTCGACGGCGCCGTGCCGAAAGACGCCATGGACGCGCTGCGCGGCCTGCCGAACATCGTCACCGCGCAGCTGGTGAAACTATGAGAAGCCGAGAGGCGAGAGGCGTGAGGCGAGAGAAAGACTTTTGCGATCCTACCGCCTACCGCCTACCGCCTACCGCCTAAAAACAATGTCCAACGTCGCAGTCATCGGCGCGCAGTGGGGAGACGAGGGCAAAGGCAAGATCGTCGATCTCTTCGCTCTGGACGCCGACATCGTCGTCCGATTTCAGGGCGGCAACAACGCCGGCCACACGCTGGTCGTCAACGGCGACAAGACGGTTCTCCATCTCATTCCTTCCGGCGCGCTTCATCGAAATAAACTCTGCGTAATCGGCAACGGGGTGGTGGTCGATCCGGAAGTGCTTCTGGAAGAAATCCAGGGGCTGCGAGGAAAAGGCCATTTCCTCGACGACTCGCTGCTCAAGATCAGCGAACAAGCGCACCTGATCATGCCGTATCACAAGTCGATCGATCAGGCGCGCGAGCGGCTGAGAGGCAAGGGAAAAATCGGCACGACCGGGCGCGGCATCGGACCGGCCTACGAAGACAAGGTGGCGCGCACCGGCATCCGCTTCGTCGATCTGCTCGACGGGACGACGTTCCGCGACAAGCTGCGCCGCAACATCGAGGAGAAGAATTTTTATTTGAAGGCCATCCTGAAAGAAAAAACCCTCGCCTTCGAAAAGATATACGATTCCTATCGCGGCTTTCGCGACGAGCTGGAAAAATACGTGACCAACACGGGAGTGCTGCTCGACCGCGAGATCAAGGCCGGCAAGAAAGTCCTCTTCGAAGGCGCCCAGGGAACGCTCCTCGACGTGGATCATGGGACCTATCCTTACGTCACGTCGTCGAACACCGTTATCGGCGGCGTCTTGAGCGGCGCCGGAATCGGCCCGCGGAGCATCCATGAAGTCATCGGCCTCTCGAAAGCCTACACAACGCGCGTCGGCAGCGGCCCTTTCCCGACGGAGCTGAAGGGCCCCGAGGGAAAGCGGCTGAAGCAGGAAGGCGACGAGTTCGGCGCCACCACCGGGAGACCGCGCCGCTGTGGCTGGTTCGACGCGGTCGGCGTGCGCCACGCGGTGAGAATCAACGGCATGACCGGTATCGCGCTCACCAAGCTCGATGTCCTGACCGGCTTTAAAAAAATCAAGATCTGCACCGAATACCGAAGCGGCGGCGAGACTTATCGCGACTTTCCTGCAAGCGTGAAGGTGTTAAAAAACGCCGAGCCGGTTTGGGAAGAAATGGCAGGCTGGGACGAGCAACTCTCCGGCGCTAAGAAGCTCGCCGATCTCCCGTCCAACGCCCGGCGCTACGTGCACCGGCTCGAAGAGATTCTCGGGACGATGATGATCCTCGTCTCCGTCGGTCCGGGCCGCGAAGAGACGATTATGATCAAGAACCCGTTTCTTAGATTTTGAATTGTGCGTTGTCTTTGTAGGGGCGCAATTCATTGCGCCCTCGGTAAATCCGGGCGTGATAAATCACGACCCTACGAGAGAATTTCAATCGGGATTGCCTATCGCAGCTTAAAAATCTCCAGATACAATTTCACCGTCTCGTCGAAATTTTTGTAGCCATCCGGGTTTTCGATGATCCGCTTGAAGCCCCTGAACAGCCGCGGCGGATCGGGCTCTACGTCTTTGCGCACCGGGATGCGCTGAAAACTTCTCAGCAGATCGCCGCCGTCTTTGGAGAGAATGAAGTCCATGAAGAGGCGGGCGGAGTTGGGATGGGGCGCCTTGGCCGCAAGCATCGCCGGATTGACCTGGACGACCGCCGGCTCAAGCGGCACCCAATCGACCGGCGCTTTTCTCTGCACCATCCGCTCGATCGTCTGATTGTAGGCGAGGATCAGCGGGTATTCGCCGGCGACTGCGAGTTGCACTCGCTCCGTATTCCCGCGCTTGGGAACCGGGTCCAGCGCCGCGAGCCGCTTGAAATAAGCGACCGCTTTTTCTTTTCCCCACAAGCTGATCAGTCCCTGAAGCATGCCGTAGGCCTCGGTGTCTACGGAAATGTTCCCGCCCCTCCATTTGGGATTGAGAAGCTCCTCGTAGGTTTTCGGCACATCGTCCTTTTTCACCAGCTTGGTGTTCCAGCCGAGCACATAAGCATTGACGTACCAGGCGGTCCAATAGCCCCGTTTGTCCATCAGATCTTCGTAAATCATGTTTCTTTCGGGCGAGAGGTAGGCCGCGAGGAGCTTTCTCTCGACGAGAGGGAGGACCATTTCTCCCCTGCCCACGACGACGTCCCAGCCGTCCAACCCGCCGCGGGTCTCGGTCATAATCTTATTGAGCAGCGGCCCTCCGCCCGTGCGGAACAGCGTGGGTTTGATGAACGGATATTTCTTCTGAAAAGCGTTGACGACTTGCTGGCTCTGATCGAGCGTCGTCGTCGTATACCACACCATCTCACCTTCTTTTTTCGCTCCTTCGATCACCTTCGCTTGCGGATCGGCTTGGGCGGCCCGCGCAACGACAGGCGGCAGATACAAGGCGGCAAGCAGGGCGCACAGGCCGAGAATCGGCTTGGATGACTTCATCTCTCTCCTCCTTGAATAGGTGAAAAAGCTGGAAAGCAGGCTGACTGATGGTAAGTTACCGGGGAAATGAAGTCAACTGTCGGAGCCAGGCGCGGGATCTTTTATCGGGCCGCTCCTTGATTGTCCGGGTTGCGGTCACTAACATAAGGGGTTAGGAATGGAGGTGCAAATATGGAAGGGACAGCGGACAAATTGGTTTCCGACCTGAAAGCTCTGATCGGCGACACCGAGGCCTTGCTCAAGGCGACCGCCAGCCAGGCCGGCGAGCAGGTCGCCGCGGTAAGACGGCGCATCGAGGAGAGCCTCAAAGAGGGAAAAGAGACGCTGGCGGACGCCGAAGATATCTTGATCGAGAGGACCAAAGACGCGGTCGTAGCGGCGTGCGATTACGTGCAAAAAAATCCCTGGAGCGCCGTCGGCATCGCGGCCGGGATCGGTCTGGTGCTCGGGCTTCTCATTCGCCGCGATTAAATTTTCCGATCATGGCCGACGAACTCAGCGAGACAGGCGCCGACCGCGAGCCGGGCTTTTTTGCCTCGCTCAAGGCGGTGATGACCGATTTCGCCGCGCTGCTCCACACGCGGCTGGAACTCGCCTCGACGGAATTCGAAGAGGAGATGGAACGGCTCAAGCGGATGCTTCTGCTTGCCGCGATCTCGCTCTTCTGCTTCAGCGTCGGCGTGATCCTGCTGACGATCTTCGTGGTGGTCCTGTTCTGGGACACGCACCGGTTGCTTGCCCTGGGCGGGTTGGCCGCATTGTACCTGCTGGCAGGCTTGATCGTGGCTCTCGTCATCCGAAGCAAAGCCGCCGCCCTGCCAAAATTCCTCTCTGCAACGATTTCTGAATTTGTCAAAGACCGCGAGCGCCTGAGGTCCTAGCCGTGAGCGATAAATTAGCCGATCTCGCGCGGCGGCGCGAAGGTTTGATCCTCCGATCTGGAGGGCAGCGAGAGCGGCTGGCCGATAGCTGCGAGCGGCTCGCGCGATCGATCCAATGGGCCCACATTGCCAAGGGTTTGATTCGAAAGATCAAGGACAATCCCGGCGCCCTCATGGGCGTCACTGCGTTTTTGGGGGGCCGCCGGATCAAATTTCTCCGGGTGAGCACCTGGCTCTCGCTCGGCTGGACGCTTTTCCAGGCGTTTCGGGCGCGCCGCGCGCGGCGCCACCGTTGACTCCCAGTTTCAGCTATTCGTTACATGCCGCTGGACTAACCTGGGTTATTCATCGACCGAGGAAAGATCGTGACATGAGGAAAAGGTTCTTTGCGTCTTGGCGCGAGGACTTAAAACTTCGTGACCTTCGTGCTCTTCGTGGTGATAAACTTTTTGACCACGAAGGATCGGCCAAAAAGAGAGGCTGATCAGCCTCAGGCTGACACGAAGCACACGAAGGAAGAAGGCGTACCCTGCGTAGAGGATGTTTAATGGTGAACTATTCGGGCTAGTAACCCATACACCCGGAACTACTTTCGTTCTCCCGCGGTCGCCGTCTCCTCTTTTCTCGGATCGGGCTGCGCGGTGATCTTCGATCCTTTGACCGCGATCGCCTCCACCAATCCCAACGAATTTTTTTCCTGCACTTTGTGACCGAGCCGCTCGAGCGACTTCCGGGTCGCTACCGGGATTTTGCTTTCGACCGCGATTTCATCGGGCATCCACTGATGATGGATGCGCGGCGACTCCAGCGCCTTTTTAAGCGGCATACGAAAATCGAGAACGTTCAGTACCGTCTGCAACGTGGCGCTGATGATCCGCGGCCCGCCCGACGCGCCGACCACCAGGACGGGCTTCTCGCCTTCGAGGACGATCGCCGGAGTCATGCTGCTGAGAGGACGCTTTTTCGGTTGCAGCGAGTTGGCGTCGTTGCCGATCAGGCCGAAGACATTGGCCGTTCCCGGATGGATGGCGAAATCGTCCATCTCGTTATTTAAAATGATTCCCGTCTCGGCAACCAGAATTTTCGAGCCGAATTGGGTATTGATCGTCAAGCTGCACGCGACCGCATTGCCGGATTTATCGACCACGCCTAAATGGGTCGTGCCGCCTTTTTCCGCCTGGTACGAGGCGAGGCCGTAATATTTCGGCGGAAAGGTTTTTGCCGAAGAAATCCTGCCGCGCGTCCAGGAGGCGTACTCCCTGGAGAGGAGCTTGTCGGCCGGAATCTGCACGAAATCGGGATCGCCGAGATACTGGGCGCGATCGGCGAAGGCGTGCTTCAGCGTTTCGGCGAGCAGGTGAATATAAGTCGCGGAGTTGTGCGGCAGCGAGCCGATCTTATAGCCCTCGAGAATATTGAGCATCTCGACCAGCGCGATGCCGCCGGAGCTCGGCGGCGGCATCGTGATGACCGTCCGCTTGCGGTAATGGCCGACGATCGGTTCGCGCCAGACGGGCTTGTAGCTCTTGAGATCTTCGAGCGTCAACACGCCGCCCTCTTTTTTGATCCGCTCCGCGATCGCCTGGCCGATCCAGCCCTCGTAGAAGACCTGCGGCCCATGCTCCGCGATCGCCTTCAAGCTCTCGCCCAGCTCGCGCTGGCGGAGCGGTTCGCTCTCGCCGGGAAGCTCGTCCTTGACCAGCAGGACGCGCGCGAGATCGGGATTTTTCCGGATGTTCGGGAGCTGGCGCTCCAGCGCGTAACGCAGGCGAACCTGAGGAGAAAAACCTTCGGTCGCGTAGCGGATCGCGGGCGCCATCACCTTCGCCAGCGGCAAGGTGCCGAAGCGCTTGAGCGCATCCGCAAGTCCCGCCGCTTGGCCGGGAACAGCGACGGCGAGCGCGCCAGTGAGACTCAAGCTCGGCGCGGGCTTGCCGTCTTTAAGGTATTGTTCTCTGCGCGATCCGGACGGCGCCGTCTCGCGAAAATCCAACGCATGGGCTTTCTTTTCTTTCGCCTGATAAATCACCATGAAGCCGCCGCCGCCCAAGCCGGACGCCGACTGATCGACGACCCCCAGAGCGAAGGCCGTCGCAACGGCGGCATCGACCGCGTTGCCGCCCGCCTTGAGAATATCCATACCGGCTTTGGTCGCCAGCTCGTTGTCCGAAACGACGCTCCCCTGCTGCGCGAGGGAGAAAGACGGGAACGCAACGAGGAGAGCGAAAAAGAGAAGAAATATTCGGCGCGAGATTTTTTGTTGGAACGACATAGAGGAAGTTCTTGCCTTTTGGTTTAAAACTTTGCCCGGAGATTTGCAACCAACTTATGATTTCCGGGCGCACGGTGGGTAGATGAGGCTCATTCACGGGCCTGCTTAAATTCTTTGACCCTGACCGACATTGTTGTTAGTCTCTAGCCATACGATTTTATGGAAGTATTCCTCGGTCCCTTTCATCCTCACCTCGAAGACGCTTTGGTCGAAGAGATTCTCCGTTACAAAAACGAAGCGGCTCTCGCGCCCATTCTGATTCTGGTTCCCTCCGACTCGCTCAGGCGGCGGCTCAAGGTTTTATTGGCTCGCGAGCGCGGCTTGAATCTCCTCAACGTGCACATTCTGACTTTCTACCAGCTCTCGCTCCGTCTTTGGGAGGAACGCCACGGCGCAGAGGCCCCGTTGCTGCGCGACAACGCGCTGCTCGAAGAAATATTACGCCAGATTATCAGAATCGGGCTTCCCGGCGCCGGGCCGTTCGCCGGTCTGGACGAAAAAGCCGGGGGCGCCGCCGCGCTCTGGCAAACTTTACGAGACTTGAAAGACGGCGCCGTCGATCCCACGACCGCCCTCGAAGCGGTCCAGGGCGATCTCTTCGAAGAAGGCACGCAAGGCGTCGAGAATCTTCTCCTGCTCTTTCAGACTTTTCTCGCCGGCTGCGAGACCTGGAACTTGCGGGACTACGCCGATCTGGATGTCATGGCGCTCGATCAGGCGCCCGCATCGTCGTACCTGAAGCGGTTTCATCGCGTTTTCTACTATGGGTTTTACGACCTGACGCAGGTGCAGCTCGATCTTTTCCAGTCCGTGGCGCGCCATTATCCCGCCACGCTCTTCTTTCCGCTCGTTCATGACCAGCCGAAACATCCCGCATGGACGTTCGCCGAGCGCTTCTATGAGAGATACGTGCATGGTCTCGTCGACGGCGAATCGCAGATCCGCAACCTGGTCGCACCCGAGCGGATCGCCTCCCACCCCTCGCTCCTCCCGCTTTTCGCCGGCGCAGCGGACCCGGCGCGAAAATCTCAACTCGACGATTTTCCCATCACGGTTTTCAGCTGCTCCAGCGGGCGCGAAGAGATCGAGATCGCGGCCAAGGAAATTCTGCGGCTCGTATCGGAGGAGAAATTCGCCTTCGATGAGATCGGCGTCGTGGGCCGCACGCTCGAGCCTTACCTGCCGTGGATCAAAGACATCTTCTCGCATCATGGTATCCCCATGGCCGCCTCCGCCGAGGAGCCGCTCGTTCAACATCCGCTCGCCAAGGCAGTCCTGCTGCTCATCAATCTGCCTTTGAAAGGCTATCTTCGCTCTCACGTCGTCGATTTGCTCGATTCCGTATTTATCAACGGACGCCCTTCGGCTCGGGACGCAGTCGCGCCCCGGCCGGACCTTTGGGATCTGGCGACCCGGCGGTTGGGCATCGGCAAGGGAATCGACGAATGGCGGCGCTTGGAAATGTATCTTGCCCGCGATGTCGTGCTGGCGGAGAACACGGAGGAAGACGGCGAGCCCAAGAATATAAAGGTTCCGGCGGAGCAGATTCAGACTTTGTGGCATCTTTTCACCGAGCTTTACGGAGATATGACGGCGCTGCCCAAAGAAGCGGCCTGGAGCCGCCATGTGGAATTGTGGCGCGACCTGCAAAAGAAATGGTTGCGAGTCGATCCCAACGAAAACTCCCCTGGCGCCGGAACGGCGGAGCTGATCGGCGCGACTCTCGACCGGCTTTCCATGCTCGATGCCGTCGGCGAAAAAGTTTCGCTGGGCCATTTCCTCGAAACCTATCAGCATTGGCTCGAACGCGCCTCGGTTCCCGTGAGCGAGCCCAGCGCGAGAGGAGTCGCGGTCCTGGACGCGATGGCGGCCAGGGGTATTTCTTTCCGCGCGCTTTTTATCGTCGGCCTCAACGAAGGCCTCTTTCCCCGGACCATCCGCGAGGACGCCTTTCTGCGCGACCGCGAGCGCGAGCTGTTGGAAACCGTGCTGGGATATAAAGTCGCGACCAAGCTCGGCGGCTTCGATGAGGAGAGACTGCTTTTTACCTTGCTGGTCGGCGCCGCGAAAGAGCGGCTCTACTGTCTGCACCAGAGAAACGACGAGGGCGGCAGGCCGCTCGCGCCGTCCTGGTATCTCGACGAGCTCGGCCGCGCAGTCGGCGCAGAGAGCATCAAAAAAGTCGTCGCCCCGCGCGGCGCCATAGAGAAGTCGGTTCTTGAGCCGTTCGACCGCATAGAACTCTTGCCGCCCGAGGAGCTGGCGACCCGGTTGATTCTCACCTCGAGAGACCCGATGCCGCTGCTGAATCTCTGCCTGCCGTCGCCGTCTCTCTACCGACGCGGCAGTGAAGTCACCCGGCGGCTGGAAACGATCACCGACGTCCTTGCCGAACACGACGGGGTCGTGGGTCCGGTCCTCGATTACTGGAACCGGGTTGCCGAAGAAGGCCTGTCGCCGACTTCGCTGGAAGCGTACGCCCGTTGTCCGTTTCAATTCTTCGCCCGAAATCTGCTCGGATTGGAGCGGCTCGAACAGCCGGAACAGATTGCCGGGCCCGGCGCCGCCGACGAGGGACAGATCGTCCATTCGATTCTGCGATTATTTTATCGGGAGCTCATCGATCGTGAATTTTTCCCGCATAACAAATCGATGGATGCCCCTTCGACAGGCTCAGGGCAGGCCGCAGCCATTCTCGAAGCCGTGACGCAAAAAGTCTTTGTCGACTTCGAACGAAATAATCCCGTCGGTTATCCGCTCGCCTGGGAAATCCAGCGTGAAGGCATCGCGGCCCTGCTCGAACAGGCGGTTCTGCGCGATCTCGAAGAGCTGCGCGCGTCCGGATATGTGCCGTGGGCGTTGGAATGCGACGCCGCGGTGCGGCTGCCGGAGAGCTGGCCAAAGCCTTTAAGCGGGCTCACCATCCGCGGACGCATGGACCGGATCGATTATCAGCCGGCGGAGAACCGCTATCGCGTCGTCGATTACAAGCTCAAATCCGCCAAGTCGCGCCATGCCGCGGACAAAGATCTTTTGCGCTCCGCGCTCCGCGGCCTGAGACTCCAGCTGCCGTTTTATCTGCTCCTGGGAAAGCAACCGGCCGGTGCTTCGAAAGACGCGGGCGCTTCCATCGGCGCGGCATTTTATTTTCTCGCGCCGCAGTGGCCCGAAGGTCCGCTGGTCGTGGAGAGTCTGCCGGGCGACGCCTGGGACGGCCGGAGCGGCGCGGCGTTGAAAGAAACGGTAGCGTTCCTGGCAGAATCGATCCGGCGGGGTTTGTTTTTCATTCAGCCGGCCGATTACTGCCGGTATTGCGAGGTCTCGGAGGCCTGTCGAAAAAACCACCGCCCGACGATGTGGAGAGTCGAAAGAGATCTCCGGCGCAAAGCCCATGCGGACTTAAGGGACAAAAAGGTCGAACCGATATGACGACGGCGTCCCCGTTGCCGGATGCCTTGGAGCGCGAGCGCGCCGCAACCACCTTCGACCGCAACGTCGCGGTCACGGCGGGCGCGGGCACGGGAAAGACGCGCCTGTTGATCGACCGGCTGGCGCACCTCTTGATGCGCGATCCGGAATCGAAGCTCACTCAGATCGTCGCGCTCACTTTCACCAACAAAGCCGCCCACGAGATAAAAATGCGCCTGCGCGAGCGGTTGGAATCTTACGTCGCGGTCCGGTTGGACGCCTCTCCGGCGGCGGCAAAAGACGCGGATACCGGCGCGGAAGTCCGCGCCTTGATGGCTCGATATCATCTCACGAAGGAAAGATTGGATCGCCGCGCGTTGGATGCGCTCCGGCAAATCGAGCGCAGCGAGATCGGAACCATCCACAGCTTCGCCGCGACGCTGCTCCGATTGTACCCCATGGAAAGCGGCGTCGATCCGCAGTTTATCGAAGACGACGGCGCGCGTTTCGACCGCCTCTTCGACGAGTTGTGGGGAACCTGGCTGGATCAAGAACTCTCTCACGGAAGCGCCCGGCAAGAAGACTGGAAGCGAGTCCTGCGCAAAATCGATTTGAACGAGATCCGCGCGCTGGCCTCTTCTCTATGTTCCGAAACGGTCGATCTTCAGAGACTCGGCGCGCTTTCGCGCGACTTTAGAATTTCTCAGCCGATCGCCGACTGGCTCGGCGGACTGGAGGAAAGAGCCGCCGCGCTCTTACAGCGGCACCCGGAAACGAGGAGCAACGAAAAGCTCGTCCGCGCCGCTCATGCGATCGTACAAAAATTCCTCGGCGCGGGCGCTTCCGGCGGCGCCGGGATTTTTAAATCCGGGCGCGATTCGCTCTCGGGCAGTCTCAACAAAACGCTCAAGGGATGGCCGGAGGAAGATTACCGCGAGGCGCAGGAGATCGTCCGCGTCGCCAGAGCGCTCTGCCGGGTGGAGGATGCTTTGACGCGAGAGTTGTGCGGGCTGCTCATCCCGTTCGCGGAGCATTTTCGCGAGGCGTTTACCCGCGCTGGACTGATCTCCTTCGACGGCCTGCTCGCGCGCGCGCGAACTCTCGTGCGCGATCATCGGCCGGTGCGCGAGCAACTGAAGCGCCGCTTCCAGGCGATCCTGATCGATGAATTCCAGGACACCGATCCCATCCAGTATGAAATCCTCATCTACCTTGCCGAGGAGATCGGAGTGCAGGCGACCAACTGGAAAAACGTTAAGCTCACCCAGGGAAAAATCTTCGTGGTCGGCGATCCGAAGCAATCGATCTACGCGTTTCGCCGCGCCGACATCGAAGCCTATCTGGAAGTCGTGGAGAAAATCATCATAGCGCAAAACGGCATCGAATGCCGGCTTACGACCAACTTCCGCAGCCATGGAAAAATTCTCGACGTCGTCAACGGAGTTTTCGACCGGCTGATCCGGCCGAGAGCAGGCTTGCAGCCCGAGTATATCGCGATCGGCCCCGCGCCCGCGGGCAACGGCGACGAGGAACGAAATGCTCTCCCCTTCCGCAAGGTAACCATGCGAAAAATTCGCGGCGGCAACGACAAGCTCGACAGCGAGCGGGCGCGCCGGCTCGAGGCCGAGAGTTTGGCCCGCTGGCTCGAGGAAGAAGCGCTGGGCAAGGCGGTGATTGCGGATGGAGAAGGAAAAACGCGCACCGTTCAAGCCAGGGATGTCGCGATACTGTTGAGAAAATTGACCGATGTCCACCACTACCTCGAGCCGCTGCGCAGACGCGGCATCGCCTACGTGGTCGAGGGCGAACGGCATTTCTATGCCGTCCAGGAAGTCATCGATGCAGTGAACCTGCTGCGCGCGATCGACAACCCGCACGACCGGCTCGCACTCGTGGGCGTGCTGCGCTCGCCGCTGGGCGGACTCACCGACAGCGAGATTTATGAGCTTCACCGCCTGCGCCTGCTGGATTTTCGCGTCGCGGAGCGTTTCACGGGTAAAAACCAAAAGCCGCTCTCCAATGTAAAAGAACTTTACGAAATACTCGGCAAGCTACACCGTGAGATTCGAAGTTTGCCCGTCGGAGAAGCGATCGCGCGCGTTTTCGACGCCTTGCCGGTTCGCCTGTTGGCCGCCGGATCGTTTCACGGCGAGCAGGCGGTGGCCAACCTGGAGAAACTCCGCTACCAGGCCGAGGTCATGGGAAGAGAAGGCTTGAGCACGTTCAAAGAGGTCATCACGCGGCTCGGATCGAGGGTCCTGGAGATCAAAGAAGAAGCGGAGAGCGCGCTCGCGGAAGAAAATCTGGACGCGATCAGAATTTTAAGCATTCACAAATCCAAAGGTCTCGAATTTCCCGTGGTCGTCCTGGCGGGATGCCACGCGGCGCCGCAGCAGGCGGGAGCGAAAGAGCCGGCGGTCTTGCAGGACTGGTCTACGGGACTCGCGGGGTTGCGCACGGAATCTTACCTGAGCCTCGCCGGACTCTACATCGAAGAAAAAGAGCGCCGGCGCGAGCACGAAGAACAAAAGCGCGTGCTCTACGTCGCCATGACCCGGGCGCGCGAGCACCTGATGATCTCTTGCGCGCCGACGGAGAGAAAATCTCCCGGCAGCTATCTGTCGATGCTCGAAGAGACGTTGGGCGAGGAGATTGCCGCCGGAGAGACGGCGCGTGTTCTTGCTGCCGGCAAAGGAACCATCGAGTTGCAAGTCGTGGAAGAAAGCTTGAGCCCCCCGGGAAGAGCGCAGCGGGTAGCGCAAGAAATACCGCTGCAAATCGATTGGCTATCCTACGCGCAACTCTGGCAGCGCCGCGCTCGAGAGTGCGAAGCCGCCTTAAAGACAGAGGTCTTTCTTACGCCGACGCTGCTCAAGCGCCGCGAGGCGGAGTTGTCCGAGTCAGTAAGTGAAAGGAAAAAGGTTTTAATGTCCTCGGAGCTGCCGCTTCTGATTGGCGAGCTGGCACATCGTTATTTGGAGAATTGGGACTTCGGCGACGATCCGGCGGAGTTCCGGGCGAGCTTGGAACCGTTCCTGAATCGGTGGATCGCGCCCGATCAACAGGCGCATCGCGAACGGCTCGCACGCGAGCTCGAAGAAATCCTGGCTTCCTTCTTTGCTTCCGACGCTTATCGCGAGCTGAGCGCCGCGCAGATTCTCGGGCGTGAGATGCCGCTATTGATCCCGTGGGACGGCGCGATCATGGAGGGAGTCATCGACCTTCTCTACGAAAAGGACGGCGGGCTTTTTCTTGCCGACTACAAGACCGACAGAGTAGAAAAAAAAGATCTGGCGCAAGCCGCGTCCCGCTACCATCACCAGGCGGAGATCTATTCCGAGGCCGCGC
>CAZNES010000002.1:0-2877 GCA_964572145.1 uncultured Syntrophobacteraceae bacterium | reverse complement strand
CCCGGCACGGTCGAGGCCAACGCGCCGATGAAGCATAGGACGGCCGCAATGAGACAGGTGGTGCGATAGCCTTGCATGAAGGCGGACAGTAAATTCCCTGTGCTCTCCGAAGCGGCCGCGCTTCCGAGGGCATCAAGCGAGGTCTGCCCGGTAACCGCCACCAGCCTCGAACTCACGATGGCGCTGGCGGTCGCCACGCCGATGGAAATCCCCAGGCTGCGGACGATCGACAGAAACGAAGAGCCCACGCCCAACCGCTCCGGCGGGATCGAGCTCATCAGCGAATTATTGTTCGGCGTCTGAAAGAGGCCGAGGCCGCTTCCAAGAAGGCCGAGCCTGAGAACGATATCAGCCGTGGATGCGCCGAGATCCAAAGAGCGCAAACTTAAAAAAGAGATTCCCATGAGCCCGAGCCCGGACGACATGAGAAGCCGCGCGCCGATGCGGTCCGAGAGCCAGCCGGAAAACGGCGAGAGCACGCCGAGGCCGACTGATGCGGTCGCCATAAAAAGTCCCGCGCGCAGCGTATCGAGCCCCAGGCCGAGCTGGAGAAAAAACGGCATGATCAACTGATTCATGCTGACGGTTACGAAGCTTGCGAGTCGCGCGATGTTGCCGGCGGCAAACAAGCGAATGCGAAAAAGCCCGAGATCGAGCAAAGGATGGCGCGCGCGCCCTTCCCACCAGATAAAAGCGGCGAGCGAGAATACCGCCAGCGCCAGCTCGGAGCGAACGACGAAAGTATTCCACAATCCTTTCTGCCCGGCGGTGAGCGCCAATAACAGTGTCGTGAGGCTCAGCGCGAACGTGCCGGTGCCGACAAGATCGAACGGCTCCCTGCCGCGCGCGCCCGCCGCCCGCGCTTTCTCGTCGAGCAGGATGATGCGCGTCCCAAGAAATCCCACGACGCCGAGACCAAAGCTCACGTAGAACACGGAGCGCCAGCCCATCGTGTAGGTGATGAGTCCGCCCAGCGCCGGGCCGATGACGAATCCGAGCGCCGAGATCATCCCGCCGGATATTCCCATCGCGCGGCCGCGCTCGGCCGGCGAAAACAGCACGGTCACGATGGCAAAGGTATTCGCCATCATGAGCGCGCTGCCGGCCGCCTGCAGGCCGCGAAAGAAAATCACCTGGCCGATGCTTTGAGAGAAGCCGGCCATGAGCGCGGTCAGGGTATAGATAAGAAAACCCGCGCTGAGTGTCTGCTTGCGGCCCAACAGATCGGAGAGCCGGCCGCAGGGAAGATAAAGCGAGCCCGTGACCAGCGCGTAGATGAAAGGCAGCCAGCCTCCGACGGCGAGATCGACGTGGAACTCCGCGACAATAACCGGCAGGCTGATGCTGAGCAGTCCGGCGTCGGTGGTCACCATGAACGTCGCGAGCGCGGCGACGGAGAGCGCCCACCAGCGGTGATTGGGGCCGAAGATCGCCTGCTTCAGCGGGTGCTTCATCTGGATTGTCAAGAATGAAAAAGATCGCGGCGGGAGCCCGCGAACGGAAAACCGCGCCCGCGTCGCAAGGACGATGGATTTACATGCGGAAAAATTTCCGCGCATTCCCGCCCAGCACGGCCTCTTTCTCCGCCTGGGAAATGTCGGTTCGCGCAAGCGTCTCGTCGATCATCTGCTTCGCCGCGACGAGATCGACCTCGTGCGGATAGTCCGAGGCGTAGGCGAACGCATCGAGACCGATACGCTTCGAGATGTACGAAAGAATCTCCTCGTTGCCCTCGCAACCGACCAACACCTGGCCACTGGCGAGATACTCTTGCAGCGAGCGGCGCTTTCCCGCCGGCGTCGTGTAGACGCTCTCGTCGCGCTCCATGCGATCGAGCAGCAGGATCACCCACGCGCAGCCGCCTTCGAAAAACCCGACGCGCAAATCGCGGTAGCGGTCGAAGACGCCGTGATAGATCAGCGAGACCATTTCGAGCGCGAGCGGAATCGGGTGGCGCAGCGTGCGCGCGGACCACGCGTCGGTGAAAGTATCGGCGCCAAGGCCGAGACTCGAGCCGCCGTGAATCCCGAGCACGCAACCGAGCTTCGCAGCCTCTTCGTAAACCGGCCAGTAGTATTCGTGGCCGAGATGAAGCGGCAGACCGCGCGACGGCAGCATCGCGCCCGGAAGCCCGAGATCGAGCACGAGCCGGCGGAGCTCCAAGACCGCCGCTTTCACGTCCTGCATCGCAATCAATCCCACCGGATGAAGGCGCCGGTCCACTCTGCGATACCGATCCGCAACGTAGTTGTTGAACGCGCGGCAGACGAGCACGGCGTAGTCCGCCTGTTGGATGAAACCGACGGAAAGCCCTTCCGAGGGAAACAGCACGGTTTCCTCGAAATCCGCCTTATCGAGAAACGCCACCCAATCCTCGGCCGAGCCCATGCGCTGATCGCTCGCGTTGACGCGCGGGCGCGCCGGCGGCACGATCTCGCTCGATTCGCCCAGATTCCGCGGGTAGTGAATCGCGTCGAGTCCGGCGAAAACTCCCTGGCGGTTTCGCGACGGCCGCAGCGCCACGTCGCGGATCGCCGGGTCCATATAGCCGGCCATCTCCGGAATCGACTCGATGATATGTCCGTCACAATCGAAAACTCTGACGCGCGCCATTTTTTCTTACCTCCCGGATTTGCAACTTCTACAAAGGATTCCTTCTAGGAGTAGTGACAAATTCCTTCGGGGTCAAGCGCGCCGGATATCCGGCAGCGGTCATTTCGGAGAGATCCTTCACGGAGCTTGTGCTGAGACTCTTCGCTTTGCTCAGAGTGACAGTCGAAGGGTTCAGGATGACATACACGCAGCATCTGTCGTTCTGAGCCCTTCGCTTTCTGTCATGCTGAACGAAGCGAAGCATCTCTCTTTTCCGCTCAGGGC
>CAZNES010000001.1:32019-136060 GCA_964572145.1 uncultured Syntrophobacteraceae bacterium | reverse complement strand
ATGAGCTTCCCGTGGACACTTGCACGTTTCGACAACTCCCGAAACGTCGAAATGACGCGCTCTCCCTTTACCCAGGCGATCTTCAGCTTTTAAGAATTCCCGAAACGTCGAAAGGTATAAATGATGCGACTTCGCCGCTACCCTTTTCCGCTCTCGTGGTGCTCTTTAGCTTTACTGTATCCCGGAGCATCTGCCAAAGCTCTGATCCCGGTGTCTACAAGATCGCGATCGGTTTTAGCTTTGGCCGTAAACGAATCAGCGTGCAGCCTGATAGATCACCGGCCGGTAGCGTGGTGGCGGGATGGGCTTGCCTGCTTCGCGGGCTGTTTCGAGCCACGCCTTTTTGGCGATTTCCAACTCCTTCAAGGCTTGCTCCGGCGTTTCACCGAACGCAGAGCAAGATTCCAGGTCGGGAATGTCGGCAATATAGCCACCGTCCTCCTCGCTATAAAAGATGTTGATATGGTAGTCGCTCACTGTTCATCCTCCAGTTTTAAGTTGTAGCGCTCGATTATTTTGAGGAACTGTCGGATTTGATATGCTTGGTCTCCCCTTTGACCTCCTGAAAATTCACCAGTTCACCGACGGTCGGGTGTCCGAAAATATGATGGCAGCCGGTCACGCGCAGCAGCTTGAAGCCGAAACCCTCGACTAAACTTATCATGTCGTTGAAAGCGACATTACGCAAGGCCCCCTGGGAGAGGCGTCTGAGCAGACGTCGCCTATTCATCCGTGAGGATTTTATTCGATTTGCGGGGAATCTGGCAACACCTATCTAATGGCGATAGGCAACAAACAAGGCTGAAACGCGGAAAGCGGAAACAGAAAGCCAAGGGTGAAGGATGAAAGCGGAAGGATAAATATCGTGTCTCGTGCTCGTGCGGGCTCGATCGAAGATAACCGTTGGCTCTCGCACTCAGCCGCACACTTCCACGTTTCGGGAATTCCCGAAACGTCGAAACGACGATCAACTACCGTCTGCCGTAGCGCGCTGCTCTTTCCTCGACCAGGAATCCCATCTTGCGCTTCTTGGGTTCGGGCTGCGCCATGAGCTGCCGAATGGCGTCGAAGACGGCTCTGAACTGTGAGTCGTACTTCTTCTCCAAAGCATCGAGCTTCCTTGCCAGGTCTTTATGAGTGGCTATCAATTGCCTCAACCGCACGAACGCCCTTATGATTTCTATGTTTACCTGAATGGCCTTAGAACTGTTCAGGACCGAGGAAAGCATTGCCACACCTTGTTCAGTAAAAACATAGGGTAGATGCCGCCTCCCGCCGCGTCCTCTCTTTGAGATCACAATTTGTGATGTCAAAAACCTAGCTTCTTCTTGGGAAAGTTGGAACATAAAATCATCGGGAAAACGTTGAAGATTACGGTTCACTGCTTGCACGAGCACCCGCGTCTCGACGCCGTAAAGCTTTGCCAGGTCGGCGTCCAGCATGACTTTGTGGCCCCGGATTAGAAGAATCGACTGCTCGACGCGCTCGGGAGGAATCATCGGTCTTTGGCCCGCCATAAAATTCTCGCGATCTTATAGATCCGCGGGCAATCTGGCAAGCGGGAAATGCGGGAAAGAAAAGGGGGGATTTTTTTACTGGGAGCCGAGACGAGAACCCCGCGCGGTTTTCACGGCGCGTACCATTTCGAGGAGCGCCGCTCTCCTATCATCACTCCTTCGCCCATGGCCCTATTGCCTCGCTTCAAGGGGCGCGGGCCTCCGTCACTCCCGCGATATGCCGATCAACGGCCGGATGCCGACAACGCTGAAAAATAATTCCTGAATCGAAACTTCCCTCGACGGGCGCACTTCCCGGAAACGGTTAAACAGGATGAAATAGAAAAACAGCCGGCATAGGCCGGACAAGAGAAAAAGGCTCAGCAACGAGTAGCCTTGCAGCGGCGGCAGCTTGGTGGCGAGAAACCCGCCTGCCGACGCGCCCATAAAAATCGCCGCGCCGTTCATCACCTGAAAATAGCTGATGCAGCGCACGCGCTTTTGCGGCGTCACCGCATCGTAAATGAAATTCGTCGCGCAAAGCGTGAAGCCGCTCCAGGCAAAGCCGGCCAACATCTGCACCAACGCGAGATAAAACACGTTCCGCGAGATGAGCCAGAAGAGCGGAATGAGACAGGCAAAAAATCCGCTCAATCTCAGCACGCGGACGTTTCCCACCGCATCGGCATGCCTCCCCCATAACGGCAAAGCGACAAGTCCGGCGACCGCCGAAATCACTTGTAGGACCATGTAACTCAAATAGCTGAACTGAAGATCGCGCAACATGAATGCGGCGAAAAACGGCGCCGCCAGATAGGAAGAGAAAGTCAGCAGGGCTGCAAACGCGACGAATTTGACAAAGTTGCTCTCGCGAAAGCGCGCGAGGAACATGAAAAACGTAAAGTCGCTGGCGGGATCGCGCTTCTGCGGCACGTCTCGCATCCGGGCGATGTAGGCCGCGGAAACGAATCGCGCCAGCGCGCCGACCGCAAAGATAATCAGGAAGCCCGCTACGGATGAGAAAGCCTCCGCCGAGTAGAGCAGCAGACCGGCCGCAACCATGCTGCCGACGTGAACGAAGCCGAGTATCCGATTGCGCCAGCCGAAATAGCGCCCCCGTTTCCGGTAGGGGATGTAATCGGTCATGAGGCTTCCCCACGCCGTGCCGGCCAAAGCGCCGTTGATCACAAATACCACCAGCAGAACCAAAAACAGGGCGATGCGGTGCGGGAAATCGGCCCATGCGAGCAAGGCGATGAAAAACAAAAGCGCCGCTTGGAGTGAAACGACCCCGACGATAAGTTTCAAACGGCCGCCGATGCGTCGGACCGCCTGGACGGCGAAGAGTTGGCAGAGGGAGCCGAAAAATTGCGGCAAGCCGCTGACCCAGCCCACCTGCTGCGCGGTCGCGCCCAACGCCAGGGCGAAAGGAATGAAATACTGGTCCGTCACGCCGCTCATGACCGAGGCGAAGACACCGTCCTTGAAAGAGACGCGCAGACTTTCTCTGACGGTTACTTTTCTCTGACGCATTGTGTAGGTGGAATCGGTTAGTTAAAAAAGACATCGTAGCGAACGGCCTCCGCCATGTCCAGTTACACCTGAACGAGGCCCGGAAATCACACCCCCTCGACACTGGAGTCCGGCCTTGCTTACGTGTAGATTGTTGTTGAGACGCGCGGCGGGGCTGTGCTAGTCTGCCGCCCGACTCCAAAATGGAGGAAAGAAAAATGAAGAAGTGCGTCGGTCCCCTGCTCTGCGCTCTGGTTTTGATCTGGGCTTCCCTCTCTTTCGGTCAGGACGCGGCCATGATCGACGCGGCCAAGAAAGAAGGAAAAGTGATTTGGTACACGTCGCTCGCGATTCCTTCCTCGACGGCGCTCGCCCACTTCTTTATGAACAAGTACAAAGGCATCGAGGTCGAGGTGCATCGCACGGGCTCGCAGCGCGTGCTCCAGCGGGTGATGCAGGAGGCAACGGCGGGCATCAAGAACGTCGATGTCATCCATACGTCCGACGCGGGCCATTTCGTTCTGCTCAAAGACAAAGGGCTGCTGATGAAATTTGTTCCGAAGGGAGCGGAGATCTTCCCTGCGGGGTTCAAGGATAGCGGCGGATTCTTCTACGGCATGCGGGCCACCCTCTCGGTGATCGCCTACAATCCCAAAATCGTCACCGACAAAGAGGCCCCGAAGACGTGGAAAGATCTCCTGAACGCCAAGTGGCGCGGCAAGGAAGTGACCGCCCATCCGGGCTACAGCGGCATCATCATGACGCACGTCCTCGCGCTGGTGAAACAAATGAACTGGGACTACTTTCAAGAGCTGGCCAAAAACAAACTGCATATCGTCCAGTCGGCGAACGACCCCGCCGGCCTGGTCGCCTCGGGAGAACGGCCCGTGGGCGTCAACGGCGCGGAATATTTTTATTACAAGACGCTAAAGCAGGGTAACCCGATAAAGCTCGTTTATCCGAAAGAAGGCGTTCCTCTGGTGGTCTCCCCTACTGCCATTGCCAAGGACGCGCCACACCCGAACGCGGCCAGGCTATTTACGGAATTCATCTTGACCAAGGAGAGCCAGCAGATGCTGGCCGACAAGGAAGGGCTTTACACGGGGCATCCCGAGGTTACCTATCCCAAAGACAAGCCGATGCTGAAGGACCTCAAGCTTCTCACCGTGGACGCGGACGAGCTGGAGAAAAGAAACGCGGAGATCAAAAAGAAATTCACCGAGTTCTTCGGCGCCTAATTCCGCCATACGTCGAAACCGCGTTCGTGATTCGTTTTTCTCACGAGCGCGAGCCACGAGCACGAACACGATAATATGTCGGTTCCTGGAACAACGGTCGCCGAGAGAATTCGCGAAGCCCGCGGCTTCGGTCTGAAACGGTTCGACCCGACGCTCCCGGTTTGGCTCGGGGCGGCGCTGTTCGTCCTGTTTCTCGTGCTGCTGCCGCTGGGCTCGATCTTCGTCACCAGCCTATACAACGAAGCCGGCCTGACGCTCAGAAATTATCTCGAAGTCTTTACCGAGCGGGCCTACATCAAAGCGATCTGGAACACGCTGATCATCTCTTTTTGGGTCGGCCTCATCGCGGTCCTGATCGGCGCGCTTTTGGGCTGGCTCGTCACGCGCACGGATATTCCCTGGAAAAAAACGATTCGGGCCATGGTCATGGCCTCGTTCGTGACGCCGCCTTTTCTCGGCGCGTTCGCGTGGACGCTGCTCGCCGGGCCGAACGCCGGTCTCCTCAACAATCTTTATCGTTCTCTCACCGGCGCCGAAGACGCGCTCTTCAACATCTTCACCATGGAAGGCCTGATCTTCGTCATGGCCATCTACAGCTTCCCTTATGTTTTTTCGATGATCGCCAACGTCTGCGACTTGATCTCCTCCGACCTGGAAGACGCGGCAAATATTTTGGGCGCGAATAAATGGAAAATCGCGCTCACCATCACGCTGCCCCTCACGGCGCCGGCTATGCTCGGCGGCTTCATCGTCGCGTTTCTCCATTCGCTGTCGCTCTTCGGCGCGCCGGCCATCCTCGGGCTCCCGGCGGGCATCCATACGATCACGACGCAAATTTGGGCCTTCTTCCAGTATCCGCCGCGGCTGGATCTGGCCGCGGCATTTTCCGTTCCGCTTCTGCTCGCGACCGTCGGCCTGATCGCGCTGCAAAAAAAGATGCTCGGCCGCAAGGGCTACAGCACCGTCGGCGGCAAAGGCGGGCAGAAGCGGCTGCTCCGGCTCGGGTGGTTGCGCTACCCGGCGCTGCTTATCGTGCTGGGTATTATTTCGATGTCTGTATTCCTCCCTTACGGGATTCTTCTCAAAGCCGCGCTGTCGAAAGCCTGGGCGATGCCGCTCACGCGGGAAAATTTTACATTGGGAAATTTCGCCTTCACTTTCTTCGAATACAGCGATACTCGATCCGCCATCCTGAACACCTTCAAGCTGGGCATCCTGACCGCCACCGTCGGGACTCTGGTCGCGACGCTGCTCGCCTACATCACCAATCGCCAGCTCCTGCGCGGCTCGCGCTATCTCAGCTACTTCATCCTGGCGCCGTTGGTGATTCCCGGCATCGTCCTGGCCGTGGGCCTTTTCATCGCCTACACGCGCCCGCCGATCGTTCTATACGGAACCGTATGGATTTTGTTCGTGGCGTACTTGACCAAGGAAATGCCGATCGGCTTCTCCCAGACCGAGAGCACTTTCAAGAGCATCCATCCGGAGCTGGAAGACGCGACGCGGATCATCGGCGCCAATCGATTGCGCGCGCTGAAGGACGTGACCGTGCCGCTGGCGCGCTCGGGCCTGATCGCCGCGTGGTCGTTTATCTTCATCGGCGTCATCCGCGAGCTCAGCGCTTCGATTCTGCTGTTCACGCCGCAATCCAAAGTCGTCTCGGTCGTCATCTTCGATCTCAAAGAAGAAGGCCAGATCGGCGCGATCGCCGTCCTCGGCATCCTGTTGCTCGTCGTCTCGTTTGTCATCATTCTCACCGTTCAACGGGTCGTCGGTAAAGACCTCTTCGCCGCGAGGAATTGATCTTGGCTACAGTAACTCTGCGAGGATTGACCAAGAAATTCACCGAAGCCGCGGCGGCGGTGGACGATCTCACGCTGGAGGTCCACGACGGCGAGCTGGTCTCGCTTCTGGGTCCGTCGGGATGCGGCAAGACCACCACGCTCCGGCTCATCGCCGGATTTCTCTCGCCCGACGCCGGCGAGATTCGCGTGGATCAGAAAGTGATCTCGTCGCGTTCGGTTCTGGTTCCGCCCGAGCGCCGCCACATGTCGATGATCTTTCAGACCTACGCGATTTGGCCGCACATGACGGTTTTCCAGAACGTGGCCTATGGGTTGAAACTGAAAAAGCTCGCGAGCGCCGAGATCGCCAAGAAAGTGGATCGCATCCTGCGCCTGGTGCATCTGGAAACGCTGGCGGAGCGTTATCCCGCCGAGCTTTCCGGCGGGCAGCAGCAGCGGGTCGCGCTCGCGCGCGCGCTCGTCGTCGAGCCGCAGATTTTGCTGCTGGACGAGCCGCTATCCAATCTCGACGCCAACCTGCGGGAGGAGATGCGCTTCGAGATCCGCCGGCTGCATGAGGAATTTCGCATCACGACCATTTACGTCACGCACGACCAGGCCGAGGCGATGGTGACTTCCGATCGCATCGCCGTCATGCACCAGGGACGGATCATGCAGGTGGGAAATCCGGACGAGATCTTCGAGCGGCCCAAGAGCCGCTTCGTCGCCGAGTTTATCGGCAAGACCAATATTCTCCAGGGAAAGCTGGAAGACGGACACCGTGTCATTTTAAACGACGGCCACAACCTTCAAGTCGCGTCGGCGAATAATTTCACCCGTGGAATGGATATTTGCGTCTGCATCCGCCCGCACAGTATCGCGCTCGTGGCGAGCGCCGAGGAGGCTGAAAAGGAACGACAGAAGGGTTACAATTTATTTTCCGGCGTCGTTCAGCGCCGCATTTACTTCGGCGACGCGATCGATTATACGATCGCTCTTTCAGCCCAACGGCTGCATCTTCGCGTCGTCGCGCCTCCGTCTTGCCGCTACGAGCCGGGGCAGAAAATCTTCGCCTTAGCGCACCCCGACCACTGCGTGATCGTAGGGGAAGAATAGGTTTTGTAGGGGCGCGATTAATCGCGCCCTTTCTCCTGCGGCCCTCTCCCTTGCCTCTCCCTGCGAGGGAGAGGGTTAGGGTGAGGGCGCGTCATGAAATGAACGACCACGCCCACCGCCAATATCCCCATCCACGTGACAACGCCGCTCACGATCTTCGGATCGGTTGAGCCGAAGGCCCAGCCAAGATCGCCGCGCTCGAACTCGCCGAAGACGCGCATGATTTTTAGTGCGAACACCCATCCGGCGTGGAGACCGATCGAAAGGTAAAGCGTTCGCGTGCGAAAAAAGGCGTAACTCAGGACGAGGCCGATGATGAAGAGACCGATGAGGCCCGGCAAAATCTCCGGCGGATCGAGAAACGGATGCAACGATTGGACGATAAAGCGCACCCCCGCGAGCGGATCGAGGCCGGTCACTACAAATTTCTCCGGCGGCTTGAAAAAATGAACCGCGGCGTAGAATAAATTCGCCGCCGCAAAGGCGGTCGCCGGGCGTGCGTCTTCGAGCAGTCCTTTGAAGATCACGCCGCGAAAAAAAATCTCCTCGAAAAATCCCACCATGAGCGCGGACAGCAGCGACTTGACGGACCATTGGAGTACGGCCGGCAGCGTGTGAAAGAATCCCGGCATGAAAACCCCGGCGATCGACATCAGAAGACCGAGCACCGCTATCGACGCCGCGGCAATTACGAAGCCGCGAAGTAGATCGGTCCGGCGATCACCGAGTGGCACCAGTCCCGCGTCCCGAAGAAATTGCAGTCGACACAAAGAAGGGCTGGACAGCACAAGCACGGACGCCGCAGCGATGAACACGCCGCCGAAGATTTGCGCAAACTGGGGGCGTGAAGCGAAAAAAGAATTCCACAGCGCAGCGGCCCACGGGCTGAAAACTGTCGCGGCGGCGAGCGCGATAAAAACGAAAAGTAAAAGCTTCCGGTAGTTTTTCACGAGGCGGAATCCTACGAACGACTATGTTATAGCTTGGGTGAAATGGCAAACAAACCGTCGGCAAAGCTCGCCGGCAAAGTGGCGCTCGTCACCGGCGCGAGCTTCATCGAGGTATCGAGCAGCGTCGGAGGACCGTGAAACCTGAGCGAGTGCCGGAGAATCAACCGAGAATGCGCCGGAGCTTCCGACTATGGCAATGACAGTCAGTAACGATAGGAACCGGCTTTTGGGAGTTACCATGGTGAACTCACGTTCCGCGTCCGTGAGCCAGCGGTATGCGGTGTTTGCGGCAGCTATCAACCGCCCCGTGGCATGGCTTCTACTGCATTGGACGGAGAGAGTAGCCGATGAGGCGATGTTACGTCAACGGGGATTTATCACGACAGGCGATTTATTTTCATCATGCGGGTCGTCGGTCCGCAGACGCTCAAGTCCCTGTTCAACGCTCTTGGCCTCGGCGGTCTTCCCCTGACCCAGCAGTTTCTCATGACCGGCAAGCAAGGTCTGAATCTCAGCGGGTCTAATTCCCCACAGCCCCGGAGATGGGTATCGGCGCAATGGGCCTGAGCAAGGTCGAAGGGCCTCCACCTGCCCTACGGCTTAAGTTGGAGAGAGTTGCAATCGACCGACTGCGGCGCTATGTATGACCAAAGACTTGATTGTCATCAGGGGGGTCTATCATGGCGGCACGTAGAGCAGTCACGGTGCGTATTCCCGAGCCGCGTCTTCGGCGGTTAATGCGCGCGCGCAAGTTTAAGTCGCAATCCGACTTGGTTAATACCCTGCTTGCAGAGGAAGAGGAGCGTATCAAATCTTATCGGGTGATCAGAGAAACGGCGGGTACCGCCAGACCTTCTGAGATTCATGATCGCCTTCTTTGATTCGAACATCCACATCGGTCTGCTTCCTGGAGCCTTGTCGCTCGAAACCATAGTTGAAGAAATTGGAAGCATGCCCGTCCGTCTGTCTCCGGTCGTGGCGAGCGAGCTTCTGAGAGGTGTGTCTGGTCAAGCGCAACGTAGTGTTGAGAAGCTGATCAACCAGCTCCTCCCGCTGGAGCCACCATCTTGGCGACAATGCTGGCACGAGACGGGCAGGCTCCTGCCGCGGATCTTTCCTCACCACGAAGAAGTCGGCCTCGCCCGACTGCAAAACGATCTTCTCCTGGCTTTGACCTCCCGCCACACGGGAGCTTTATTAGTCACTGCGGACGCCCATTTTGAATCCATCCGCCGCCATGTTCCATTCCGTATGAAGAGATTCACGAGGTAAACAAAAGCCAGCGGTTCGCTGCAAGCTCCGGTCGTTGTTAGCTTGCTACGTTTTGTTTCGTGCGAGTTCTTCTGCGGAAACAAGAACCTCCAACCATCTCGCCGGCGAAAAATATCAAGACAACTTATCCGAAAAACTCCGACATTGACGACTCTGTCGTCATTTGGCATGATATCTGACGATGACGACGACGAACGGCAGCACGCCCCAAATAGAGCGTATTCCGGACCTGCCCGCGCTGCTCAAGAAGAAGTCCCATTTTTTGTTGGGGCCACGACAGACAGGCAAAACATTTTTGATCCGCCGCTCCCAGAAAGGGGCGCGGGTCTACGATCTGCTGGACACTTCAATTTATTTAGCTCTAAGTCATAGACCTGCGCGCATCTCAGAAGAACTTACCCCGAAAGACCGCTACGCGTAGCAGGCAAGCCCTGCAATTGGAAATTAGACACCGCGTCGACACTCCGCCAAGTCGGATGCTAAAAGAAACCGATCGGCGGGAAAAAATTGTCGTAGAAAAACTTGACGGCAAAGTGGCGCTCATAACCGGCGCCAGCCGGGGCATCGGCAAGGCGGTCGCGCTGGCCTACGCGCGAGAAGGCGCGAAGGTCTTTATCTGCGCGCGCCGGCGGGCGGCGCTCGCGCGCGCGGCGCGCGAGATTCGCGCGGCCGGCGGCGAAGTGAGCTGGCTCGCCGCGGACATCTCTAAGACGAGCGAGGTCAGGCGCATCGTCAAAGAAGTGAAACGTCGCTACGGCGCCATCCATATACTCGTCAACAACGCCAGCGTTCTCGGCCCGCGCGAGCCGATCGCCACTTATCCTCTTGCCGCGTGGGAAGAAGTCATCAAAGTAAACCTCACGGCGCTTTTTCTCCTGACAAAGGAAACACTGCGGCTCATGATTCCGCAGCGAGAAGGCTCGATCGTCAACGTCTCGTCCGGCGTGGGCCGGGTCGGCAAAGGTCGCTGGGGCGCGTATGCCGCGTCGAAGTTCGGCGTCGAAGGCTTTACCCAAGTTCTCGCCGACGAGCTGAAGGACTTGAACATCCGCGCGAACGCGGTCAATCCCGGCGGCACCCGAACCGAGATGCGCGCGGCGGCCTACCCGGAGGAAGATCCGCTGACGCTGCCGGCGCCGGAAAAGATTACAGGCGTATTCGTCTATCTGGCGTCTTCCGACTCCGCAGGCGTCACCGGCAAGTCTTTCGACGCGCGGGACTGGCTAAAAAAATAGTAGGGGCGGTTCGCGAACCGCCCCTACCTTTAATGAATCCAATTGACGGAAAGACCGGTTTTTGTAATAGTGCCGTAGCTCGAATCATCTACGCTAGGGGAGGGTTGTGATGAAAAATAACTTCTGGATTGCGATCGCGGCCGGGGTTTTCGTCGTCGGCATCCTTTTCGGTTACGCCGTTTGGGGACCGCGCGCGGGGCGGCTTGCGGAGACGGAGAAGGAGCTGGCCGCGGCGCAGGCGCAGGCCGTCGAGCTCAGAAAAAAGGTGACCGCTACCGAGGCCAACTTGGGAAAAGTTACCAACGAGAAGCTCAGCATGGAAAAAGACATGGCGGACATGAAAGACATGATCGAGAAATCGTCCAAGACCAAGCGCCGCTAGATTCAACCCTAAAGGTGGTGAGAGAAATGAAAACCGCTCGCTACATCTTGGGCGTTTTAGCAATAGGGCTGCTCTTGCCGCTTTCTTCCGCCCGGAGCCAGGAGATCAAGAAGATCCAGATCGGCTATCCGGCGATCGCCTCCAATCAGATCCACATCTGGGTCGCGAAGGACGCCGGCCTGTTCAAGCGATACGGCCTCGACGCGGAGCTGATCTTCTTCAGAGGCGGGCAATTGGCGACCCAGGCGCTCGTCGCCGGCGATCCGCCGATCGTCAACATCGGCACCGTCGTCCAGGCGGGTCTCCAGGGACACGACCTTGTGCTGATTGCCTCGTCCGAGAACGCTTACGCTTATTCGGTTGTCGCCCGTCCGAGCCTCGGCAAAGTCGAGCAGCTCAAAGGAAAGAAGTTGGGCGTCAGCGGCTTCGGCTCGGCGTCGCACAATGCGGCGCTTATCTTACTCCGCAGATTGAATTTGGAACCGAACAAAGACGTGGCGATACTCGTGGCCGGCGCTACGATCGAGCGATTGGCAGCCCTGGACGCCGGCAGGATCGACGCGACACTGCTCACGCCGTCGGAAATCCCGCGCGCAAAAAAACAGGGCCTCGTCGAAGTCTTCGACATGATGGACCTGGGGCTCGAGATACAAGGGAACGGCTTCGCCACGACGCGCTCGTTTATCAAGAAAGACCGTGACGCCGTCAAGTCCGCGCTCAAAGGATACATCGAGGCGATCAACTACATCCAAACTAAAAGAGACGAGAGCAAAAAAATCATCGCCAAATACATGCGCACGAACGATCCGGAAATCCCCGACGCGGCGGTCGGCTGGTTCGTCAAAAGAGTTCCGAAGAAACCTTACCCCACGCTCAAGGGAATTCAGTTCCTGCTCGACGAATTCGCGCCGCAAACTCCCCAGGCGAAAAACGCCAAGCCGGAGCAGTTCGTGGATCTGAGCCTGCTTCAGGATTTGGAGAAGGAAGGCTTCTTTACGGAAATGGCGAAGCGCTATCCCTAAGAATGGAGTATTGGAGTACAGGAGTACTGGAGTGTTGGTCTTAAATCCATTACTCCACTATTCCATCACTCCAGTACTCAAGTCTTAGCGGCGGAAGCCGCCGAAGACCGCCCTCTTTTCGTCTTTCCAGAAGCAATTCACGTCGCTGAAGCCGGCGGCTTTCAGCGCTTCCAGTTGCTCCTCCAGCGAAGGCCGCTGCCGGTCGAAATTCAAGAAGTATCCTCCCGGCTTCACCAGCGAAAAAGCTTCGCGATAAATTTCGCCGATGATTTTTCCGTCGCGGACGTTGTGGATCGCTATCGAAGAGACCACCGCCTCGAACTGCCCTTTCAACTTTAAGCTCCAACCCGGCTGGCTGAAATCGCAAACGACGTAGCTGAAGCGCCCTGCGAAGTCCTTCATGTGCTCGCGGCCCAGCTTGGCCATTTCTTTCGACCCATCCTGGCACACGGCCGTCGCGTTGGGAAAATGGCGCAGCAAAAACTGCGTCAATCCGCCGTAGCCCGCGCCCAAATCCAAAATCTTGATCGCGGCCTTTTTGTCGTACGGAATCGTTTCCGCCAGCGCGCGGAACGCCTCTTGCCGACCCGCCTCCCGGTCTTCCTGCCGCTTCGCCCAGCCCGAAACATAATCCGAAGATTCCCAATCGTGATGGCCCAACGGGTCTACCATCTTTGCCATATGCAACCTCCGCTCGGGTTCGATGTTTGCCAACTATCCATTTGATGATAAATATCATCACATGGTATGACCGGCAAAGGGTAACGCGAGATTTTTACGATAAAGACCCCCTGAAACGAGACCCCCATGCATGTCGCCGCGCTTATTGCCTTAGCCGTCCTCTGTTTTTTCCCGGCCCCGAACCCGCCCTACGCTCAGGAAAAACTTCTGCCGGTCAACGTCTCAATCAGCTCGCTCAGCTTTGTCCAGGCGCCTTACGTCGCCGCCAGAGATAAAGGCTACTTCCGGCAGGAGGGAATCGAGCCCCGCTTCATTTTATTGAACAGCGCGGTCGCCTCCAAAGCTCTGGTGACTCAGGCGATCGATTTCAACACTCTCGGCTCGCCGACGATCAACGCGGCGGTCGTCGGCATGCCCATTCGCTCGGTCATGGCCAATGGCAGCCGCACCGACATGTATCTCATCGGCGCCAAGGAGATCCGGTCGCTGGAAGAACTCAAAGGCAAAAAAATCGGCACCGGCGGCATCGGCGGGCTTGCCGACGTCGGCGCCAGGAGATTTCTCGCCGCCAAAGGAATCGATCCCAGGGAAGTGACTTTCATCGTCTTGGGTTCGAGCAGCGTGCGGATGGCGGCAGTGTCGAGCGGCACGGTGGCCGCCTCGCCTCTCTCGCCGCCGCACGACTATGTGGCAAAAAAGTCCGGCCTCAAAGTCCTGGGCTATTTCGGCGACGCGTTTCCTTCTTATATGGGCGGAGTCGGAATCCATCTCGACTCGCTGAAGAGCCGGCCGGCGCTGGTCAAGGGCTTCGTCAAGGCGAGCCTCAAGGGCCTTAAATTCATCCACGCCCGCAAGGCCGAAACGGTCGAGATCATGATGCGCCACATGAAGAGCGACAACCGGGAAATGGTCGAAGCGATCTACGACTCGAGCGTTCCTTCTTTCACCAAAGACGGCTTGCTCAGCCAGGAAGCGCAGCAGGCGATCGTCGCGATCGCCGCGCAAGCGATGGGACGGAGTGAGGCGGTAAACCCCGAAGCGATTTTCGATTTCCGTCTGGCCAGAGAAGCGAATCGCGAGCTGGAGGCGGAAGGATGGAAACCATGAGCACGCGCCAACACACGACAACGACGGGTACGGCAACCGAGCCGCGATCTTATGAAGACCTGCGCGAGTGGCTGGAGATCGTCGATTCCGTCGGAGAGCTCAAGAAGCTCCGCGGCGCGCACTGGAACCTCGAGATCGGCACTCTGGCGGAGCTGATCGCGCGCGAGCGCCAGGGCACGCCTCCCGCGCTGTTGTTCGACGAGATTCCGGACTATCCGGCGGGCGCGCGCATCCTCTTCGGCCAGTACTGTTCTTTCCGGCGCCTCGCTCTCACCCTCGGTCTTCCGTTGGAATCCACCGGCCTCGATCTCGTCGATCGATTCAGGAAGAAGCTCAGCTCTCTGAAGCCGATTCCGCCGCGGGTGGTGAAAACCGGACCGGTGCTGGAGAACCGTCTGGCCGGCGACGACATCGACCTCTACAAATTTCCCGTGCCGTTCATCCACGAGCTCGACGGCGGCAGATTTATCGGCACCGCCTGCGCGGCGATCACGCGCGACCCGGACGAGAACTGGACCAATCTCGGCACCTACCGCGCGATGGTCCACGACCGCAAGTCGATGGGGCTCTTCACATCGTCGGTCTCGAAGCACGCGCGCGTGCACATGGAAAAATATTTCAAGCAGGGAAAGCCCTGTCCCGTGCTCGTCACCGTCGGGCAGGACCCGCTGCTCCTTCTGGGCGCGGGGAGCCCGCTCGAATTCGGCAGCTCGGAGTTCGACTATTGCGGCGGCCTCAGAGGCAAAGCGTTCGACGTCGTCGAGGGAGAAGTCACCGGCCTCCCCTTCCCCGCGCACGCCGAGATTGCGATCGAAGGCTTCATGCATCCCGGCGATATCAAGCGCGAGGGGCCGTTCGGCGAATGGCTCGGCTACTACGGCAGCGAGATGAACGACACTCCCGTCGTCCGCGTCGAGCGAATTTACTATCGCGATAATCCGATTCTCTGCTGCGCGCGGCCGGGCCGGCCGCCGACGGACTACTCGCTCTCCACCTGCGTCATCATCGCGTCGCACATCTGGAACCACGTCGAGAAGGCGGGACTCCCCGGCGTCAAAGGCGTTTGGTGCCTGGAGCCGGGCGTGGGCAGGCTCTTCAACGTCATCTCGATCAAGCAGGCTTATCCAGGTCATTCCCGGCAGGCGCTTTTTCTCGCCTCGCAAGTTCTGGGCGGCGCCTATATCGGACGTTTTGTCGTCGTCGTGGATGAGGACATCGACCCGACCAGCATCTTCGACGTTCTCTGGGCGATGGCGACGCGCTGCGATCCGGACAAGTCGATCGAGATTATCAGCCGATGCTGGAGCGGCGCGCTCGACGTGGCGATCCCGCCGGCCGAGCGCGGCCTCAACTCACGCGCGCTCATCGACGCGTGCAAGCCTTATGAGAGACGAGACGAGTTTCCGCCGGTTGCGGAATCGAGCGAAGAGCTCAAGGCCAAGGTGAGGGAGAAGTGGAGAGAGGTGATCTTTAGTTAACCCCGATCCGATATTAATGAGACCAAGAAATCACCCCTGATGGGCATCGGATCGCGGCGAGACCCTGTTTGTGTTATGAATCAGCAACACACGCATAGTAGCGTTACCGAGCCACAATAAATATATCGACAACTGTTGCAACATGCGGTTCAAGATAACATCAGGTCTGATTATTTTTTCGGATCAGGGTTAACATGCGTACTGATCGTGAGACTATTGAGCGCGTTTTAGCCTGCATTGAAAAAGAGAAGCTGGTGCAGTTGGTTATGGACCTCGTCAATATTCCAAGCCCTGGTGGTCGAGAGGGTGCGGTCGGAGAATTCATTCTTGACTGGTTCAAACGTCATAGACTTGAGACCATTCGTCAAGTCGTCGCTGAGGACCGGATCAATGCGATCGGTATCGTTCCCGGAAGCGGAGGCGGTCCGAGTCTTATTTTTAACGGACACACCGACACAGTTTACGCTGGCTCAGAAGAGGACGCGCCTGTGTTGGGGCGTGAGGTGATGAAGCCAGAGTCTCAACCACGCGCCTATTTCAAAGGCGACCGGCTATACGGTGAGGGAGTTTACAACGACAAGGGAAATGTGGCTGCATTCATGATCGCCGGCGCGGCGATCAAAGCAAGCGGCGTCTCATTGCGGGGAGATGTCATACTTACAGCAGTCGTGGGCGAGATCGAGAGGGCTCCTATCGGTCAGTATCAAGGTCCGCTCTACGAGGGCGGCGGCCACGGGACGCGTTATATGCTCGGCCACGGCGTCACCGCAAACTACGCCATCGTGGCTGAATCGTCGCAGGGAGAGACCGGCCAGTTTTCTTTGACCTGGGCCCTTCCCGGCGCCGTCTATTTGAAAATTTCCACTTTCGGCGAAGCCAAATACACGCCTCGAATCGACCGCAGCCTCCCGCATAACGCCATTGAGAACATGGCGCCCATCATCGAGTCCATCCGAAGCTGGGCCCGCGACTACGAGAAAACCCGCCGGTATGAGTTCGCTGGAGGCGTGATCATTCCCAAGGTCAACATCGGCGCGATCGATGGCGGCCTTCCATACAAACCGAATTATTCGCCCGCGATTTGCAGCATTTATGTCGATGTTCGAATACCTCCGGGAACTGAGCCTCACCAAATCAAGAGCGAGCTTGAATCCATGTTGCGCCAGCAAGGCTTTGAAGTGGCCATCATCATGTATCGCTCGCATCGTGGCTTTGAAGCTGATCGTGATAGGATCGAGCCCCTCGTAGAGGCTATCAGCGAGGCGCGAACCTACTTGCTCGGCTCTCCACCTGACCGTATTCATCCTCACTGGACTAATACCTGGAATGATCTCAACTCTTTCTTGGAAGCAGGAATCCCTGCGGTGAAGTGCGGGGCGTCACCAGGCCTCCAAGTCAAAGGGGACGAACGGATGTCTATGGACCCGGACGATTTACTGATAGGTGCCCGCCTCTATGCAATCGCTGCATTGGAAATTTGTAATCGGCCATTAGAGAGTATGAAGAAAACATGATCTGCCAAGACCGACACACGGAATCCAGAGCTGTCTTTTGGATAAAGTTTTTCTTGCTGGTTAGCCTCATTCTGCTCGTTCGGGGAGAATGGCTCGAGGCGCAAACTTCGAGCGGCGAACTCAAAAAAATTAGGCTTGCTGTTCCATCGATCTCGGTTAGCAACATGCCGGCGGTCATAGCCAAGGAGTTGGGCTTTTACCGGAAAGAGGGCTTTGATGTGGAGATCGTTTTAATGAGGGCCGGTGTCTCTATCCAGGCATTGGTAGCTGGGAGTGTGGATTATACTGGCACTCCGGGCTCGACCGTTGCAGCAGCAGTACAGGGTGTGAAGCTCCTCGTGCTTATGGCCTACGCCGATAAACCGCTCTACGACCTTATTGTTCGACCTGAGGTCTCCTCGTATAGCGAACTTAAGGGAAAGGTATTTGGTGTCGGCTCTCTAAGCGGGTTCTCTTTTGAGATCCCGCAGGTCATGCTAAGCAAAAATCGCCTTAATCCTAAGCGAGATGTAACTATGATTCTCGTTGGCCCGACTGAGACGCGGCTGACAGCTCTCAGGACGAATGCCATTCAAGCCACAATACTTGAGCCCCCGTACAATTTTCTCGCAATCAAGGAAGGTTTCCGAAAACTCGACTACAGCGGTGACTACTACCAAACTCTTCAGGGAGCCTTGACTGTATCGGCAAATAAAATCAAGGCTGAGCCTGAAGAGGTCGGCCGCTTCGTTAAGGCGACGCTCCGCGGACTTGTCGCATATCGAGATCAAAAAGAGGCTGCTCTTTCTGTCATGAGGCGCTTCCTTAGAATTGAGGAGCCTGGGCTTGCAGGGCAAATTTATGATTATCATCGAGCGACATTGACCGCCGATGGGACCGTCAGCGAGGAGCTGATGCGGACCATGATTGAGAGTTACCGCCAGTCGGGAAAGGTGGCGCGAGGGGTCCCTTTCGAAGAGGTTTTCAATTTTACCTTTGTACGGGCCGCGATGAAGGAGTTGGCGCAAAAATGACCGACGCGGAAAAAGCCGAAGCACTCCTAAGCTCTATCCGTGAAGAAGAGGTGGGCGCTCTGGTCATGGATTTGGTTAATATTCCCAGCCCCCCAGGGCGTGAGCGGGGCGTAGCCGAGTACATTCTGAACTGGTTCCAACAACATGGGATCGAAGCCAGGCGTCAGGAGATCGCCGACGACCGATTGAATGCCATCGGGGTGATTAGCGGAAGTGGTGGCGGGAAAAGCCTTACACTGAATGGGCATATGGATACTGCCTTTGGTGGTGAGGACGACGATGGGCTCGTTCTTGGGCCAGAGGCTGGTCAGCCCGAGTACCAACCAAGATCATTTGTAAAAGATAGACGTATTTACGGCCAGGGGGTGACTAACGACAAAGGTTCGGTCGCGGCATTTATGACGGCGGCAAAGGCGATTGCGAATAGTAGTATCACTCTTAAGGGCGATCTGGTATTGGCCGCAGTCTGCGGTGAAATCGAAAGAGCCCCAGTGGACGAGTACCGGGGGATCGAGTATTTGGGTTTTGGTTTTGGCACTTCGCACCTCCTTAGCTACGGTGTCTTAACAGATATGGCCATAGTCGCTGAGCCATGCCAGAGCGAGAACTCACAATTCGGTGTCACCTGGGGGCTGCCAGGTGGCATCTACCTTAAGATCAGTTGCTTTGGCCGTCCTCTCTATGCGCCGTATACCAAGCGTGAGGCCGGGCAGAACGCAGTAGCAACTGCGGCGCGAGTAATTGATGCCATCGAGACTTGGGGAGCAGCCTTTGAAGCTCAAAACCGCTACGAATTCGAAAACGGGATCATCGTTCCCAAGGTTAATCTGGGAGCTATCCGTGGCGGTTTGCCGTACAAACCAAACTATTCCCCTGGAGTTTGCAATCTCTATGTAGACATCCGGATTCCACCACAACGGGATCCCGTGGATGTCGTGCACGAGGTCAAGGAATTCCTAGATCGGTTAGGCCTTGAATATGGTTACCATCTGGAGGTATATCGCTCGCAACGTGGTTACCACGTTCCGTACGAGCGGGTCTCTCGGCTAGTTGATGCCTTGCAGGAATCCCATGCGTTCCTCTTCGATGGCACCCGCATGGGCAAAGCTATCCCCACAGCCAATAGCACTTGGAACGATCTCAATCTTTATAGCGAGCGGGCAATTCCGGCAGTTAAATGCGGTGTCCAGCCGGGGCCGGAGGTAAGAGGCAAGGAGCGACTTTCTCTAAGAGCGCAGGACCTCGCAAACCTGGCTAAACTCTACGCGTTAACCGCAATCCAGATTTGTAATTTGCAGCGTTAATAGACCGAGATACGAAATGCTGACATAGAACAAGGGAATGTATGAGTTCACAGGATGAAATTGAGAATCTCAAGGAGTTAATCATTTCATCATCAAAAATGCTTTACGCTCCCAACGAGATTACCGAAGTGCCGATTGAGTTTTCACAGGGCGGCCACGTCAGTATCCGGCTCCCCGAGGGCGACCAATTTCTTGTCGCGGCTTACATCAGGGGAGACGGAAGAACCTTCCTGAACGATATCACCCCCGAAGACATCATCCGCGTGGACCTGAACGGCAACGCACTTGAACCCGGCATGAAACCCGTCGGGGAAGTGATCATTCACTCTTCCATTTACAGGGCCAGAGCGGACGTCAATAGCGTGATCCACGTCCACCCTTTCTGGGCCACCACGCTTAGCATCGCGGGGAAGCAGATACTCCCGGTCGGAACCAGCCAGGGGCACTACTTCCCCGACGGCGTCCCGATGCTGGACACGGGATTCGGCTGGCTGGTTACAGATGAACACGGGGAGCAGCTCGCCAACGCGTTGGGCGGCGGGAATACTTTAGTCCACAAGGGGCATGGCATCATCGTGGCGGAAAAAAGCGTCTACGAAGCCGTCGTGACCACGGTCGCAATGGAGCAGCAGGCAAAACAGCAAGCTTATGCCTCTATGCTTGGGGCGGTAAAGCCGTACACGAGAGAGGAGATCGAGAGCTACTACCGAACCTCGGGCGGACGGATGTGGAGCGGCTCGTCTCGCGCCCGGTGGCATTGGTATGAACGACGACTCAAAGAGAAGGGTCTGGCCTGATGCGCGACCGCTCCAATCCTAGAAGAATCATGAAACCGCTGACGTCCCTTTTTCTCGGCGTTATTTTCCACGGTCTCTCTTGCTCGTCTGTCTCCGCGCAAGTGACGCAGATGAAAGTTGGATATTCCACCATAGCCGTGGGGCAATCTCTTGTTTGGGTGACGCGGGAAGCGGGAATTTTTAGAAAGAACGGCCTGGACGTGGAGCTCATATTTATCGGCAGTTCGACCATAGCCACACAGGCCTTAATCGCGCGTAATGTTCCGATTGTCGTTATGTCGGGAGTGGGTGCTATCAGCGCCGCCCTGGCAGGTTTAGACCTCGTTATTGTGGGGAGCACTAAAAACGAGCCCGTGCTCGCCTACCTTGTGACGTCCAAGCACATTACTCAAACCGCTCAGTTGAACGGAAAACGGCTAGGCGTAAGCAGGATCGGGGCTTCATCCGATTATTTTCTCAGATATTTATTGAAAAGGATGGGTCTGACGCCTGAAAAAGACGTGCTGATCGTTCAAGTCGGCAGTTCGCCCCTGAGAGTGGCTGCGTTGGCCAACGGGAGCATCGACGGTACCGTACTCGAAATCGAGGAGATGATCGCTGCAAAAAAGTTGGGGTTTCATGTCCTCCTGGATGTCACGAACCTCGGCATCGAATCCCTGAACAGCGATATCGTCACGACCAAACGTTATATGGCCGAGTCCAGGGACACCGTGAAAAGGTTCGTCAAGAGCATGGTCGAAGGACTGCATTTTTATCGGGGCAACAAAAAGTTCAGCACCGAGGTCATTTCGAAATACTCCAAGAGCGCCGATCTCGAAAAAATCGAATACGGTTACCAACATAACGCGAAAATCTATCTCACAAAGCCGTACCCAACGATAAAAGGGATACGCTTGGCGCTGGAGCAGATTGGAGAAAGAAACCCGGTCGCGAAAACAGCGCAGGCGGAACAATTTTTGGATAATTCCTTTGTGAAGGAGCTGGACGAGAGTGGCTATATAGACAGTCTATACCAATAGTTAATTCCAAAAGAAGGAGGGTTTTTTATGGTCACGACGAAAGGGGTTTACCACATCGGCATCGCGGTCGACGACGTCGAGCGGGCGGTCAAGTTTTACACCGAGGTACTCGGCATGAAGATCGCCAAGCTCAACCGCGACGACATGGGCGATCGTCTGAACCGCGCCGATCTCAGATCGGGCGACGACATGGTCGTCCTCTTCCAGCGCCCGAAGCCCCTCGAAAAAGACGCTATCGCGGAAGACGGCGCCACGCACCACGCGTTTGTCGTGGACCGGGAAGACTTTGAAATCGCGGTAAAAAAAATGAAGGAATGGGGCGTCAAGACGCACAGCACTCCCACGGTCGATCGCCCGACGGGAAGCGGCCTTTATTTTTTCGACCCGGACGGCAATCTGCTTCAGCTCTACGCGCCGCCGAAAGGCCAGTCGGCGCCGGTGATGCCGTAAGAACCCTCACCCCTTCCCTCTCCCTCAGGGAGAGGGCGAGGGTGAGGGAATCTGCCTGAGCTGAAAGCTGATTCCTTAGCCCAAACCTAAGTTGATGGACACCAAAGTAGAGGCGCTGCGCGTCGTCGGACAACCCGTTGCCCGCAAAGACGGCAGGGACATCGTCACGGGGAACGTCCTCTACGGCGTGGACATGAGTCTTCCGGGCATACTGCACGGTAGAGTTGTCCGCAGCGCCGTGGCGAGCGGAAAAGCGGTACGGATCGATGCCGCCGTGGCGCGGGCGCTTTCCGGCGTCAAGGCCGTGATTACCGCCGACGACGTGCCCGCGACGCGCTTCGGCTACGGCATCAAAGACGAGCAGATCTTCGCCGGCGAAAAAATCCGGTATGTCGGCGAGCCGATCGCCGCCGTCGCGGCGGTGGACGAAGAGACCGCCGAAGAAGCCGCCGGCCTCGTCCATGTGGAGTACGAGGAGACGGCGGGCGTCTTCGATGTCCTGGAGGCCGCCAAAGAAAGCGCGCCGCTCGTTCACGAAGAGCTCGGCGATTACGAGCCGAACCGGCTCGTGACGCGCGAGTGGAATCCCTCTCCCGGCACGAACGTTCTCCACCGAATCGAAATGAGCCGCGGCGACGTGGAGGCCGGCTTTCGCGAAGCCGATCACGTCTTCGAAGACACGTTCCGAACGCGCCGCGTGCACCATTGTTATCTGGAGCCGCACGGCTGCGTCGCTAAAGTCGAATCCGGAAAGATCACGGTCTGGACTTCGACGCAGCGCGTCTTCATCGTGCGCGCTATGCTGGCGGAAATTTTCGCCGTGCCCGAGGCAAGCGTGCGCGTGATCTGCGCCAAAGTCGGCGGCGGCTTCGGCGGCAAGAACGGCGTCCGCCTGGAGCATTACGCCGTCGCGCTGGCGATGAAAAGCGGCCGGCCGGTGAAGATGGTCATGCGCCGCGATGAGGAGTTTACCGCGAGCGCCGGCTCGGTTCCCGCCGTTATCGTGATGAAAACCGGTGTCAAGCGCGACGGCCGGATGACCGCGCGCGAGGTCAAATTTCTCTGGGACTGCGGCGCCTACAGCGACGGCCTTCCCGCCAGCAACCGCGCGATCAAAGACGGCGCCGGGCCTTACAAGCTCCCGCACCTCAAAGTGACTTCGGCTCTCGTCTACACGAACACGATGCGCGGCTGCCCGTTTCGCGGCCTCGGCGTGCCGGAGGCGATCTGGGCCGGCGAGTCGCAGATCGACATGATCGCGCGCCGCCTCGGCATCGATCCGGTCGATTTCCGCATGAAGAATTTGATCGAAGACGGCGACCCGGCGCCGACCGGCGAGATCCAGGAAGAAGTTTCAGCCAGGGAATGTTTGCGCCGCGTCGTCGCCGCCTCGGGCTACGAACGGCGGAAGAACAAACAAGACGGCCGCGCCATCGGCATCAGCATGATCTATAAATCCCCCACCGGCGCGGGCGGCGGCTCCAGCGCGGTCGTGACGCTCAACCGCGACGGCAGCTTGCACCTTAGTATAGGCTCCACGGACGTCGGCGGCGGCATGGAGACCGTGCTCGCGCAGCTTGCCGCCGAAGAGTTCGCCGTGGACATGGACGACGTCACCGTGCTGAGCGCCGACACGTCGGTTGTTCCATTCGACTACGGCACCTACTCGAGCCGCGTCTCGGTGTCGAGCGGCCTCGCCGTTCTGCAAGCCGCTGCCGAAGCGCGCCGGCAGTTTCTCGAAACCGCCGGAATCGTTCTGGGCGAAGCGCCGTCCGCGCTGATGCTCAGAGAAAAGAAAATTTTTCGCCGCGGGGGAGGGGAAAGTATTCCAATTGACGAAATCTTTCGCGACCCGCGCTGCCGGCAAAAAAACTTCACGGCAAGTGGAACAGCCGCGGAAGACGGAAAAAAAGGCGGCTGGAGCTTCGGCGCGCAAGCGGTGGAAATCGAAGTCGATCGCGAAACCGGCGAGGTCCGCGTGCTGAAGGTCGTCTCCGCGCACGACCTCGGCAAGGCGATCAATCCGCCTTTGGCTGTAGGCCAAGTCGAGGGCGGCGTGGTGATGGGCCTCGGCTACGCGCTGCGCGAAGAGCTGCGCATGGATGAAGGGCGGATCGTCAATCCGAGCTTCGCTGATTACGCCATCCCATTCGCGGAGCAGACGCCGCCGATCGAGACTATTTTAGTTGAATCGCCGTCTCCTGTGGGCCCGTTCGGCGCGAAAGGAATCGGCGAGCTGGCGTTGTTCGGCATCGCGCCCGCGGTTGCGAACGCGCTGGAGAATGCGATTGGAAAACGGCTGATGGAATTGCCTCTGAGCCCGGAGAACGTGCTCAAGGCGCTGGAGACGGAGAGGGCGGATTGAAATTCGAGTTACTGCAGCCGGAGTCTTTGGAGGAAGCGCTGTCGCTCGTACGCGCGCGCGGCGAGGAGACTCGCGTCCTCGCCGGAGGGCAGTCGCTGTTGCTCATGCTGCGCTCCGGACTGCTGCGGCCGGGCAGCTTGCTGTCGTTGAATAATGTTTCGGGCCTCGGCGGGATCGGAATCACGCCGGACGGTAACCTTTATATAGGCGCGCTAGCCACGCACCGGGAGATACTCGGCTCGCCGCTGGTGCGCGCGAACGCGCCTCTCCTGGCGCAGGCGGTGAAAAAAATCGGCTCGACCCCGGTGAGGAATTTCGGCACGATCGGCGGCAATCTCTGCCACAACGAGATGGGCGGAGATCCGCCGCCGGCGCTTCTGGCGCTCGACGCCAAAGCGGAATGCGTAAGCGCGCGCAGCAAGAGAAAAATTCCGCTGGCGGATTTTTTCACCGACTACTTCGCGACCTCCCTCGCGCCCGACGAGATTTTGCTTGGAATCGAAATTCCCTCTCAACCGCCCTCAAGCCGCGCGGTTTATCTGAAGCAGACCATGCGGCCGGGAGACCTGGCCATCGTCGGCGTCGCGGCCTTGCTCGAAATGAAAGACGGCCTTTGTCAGGGGGCGAAGATTGCGTTGGGCGGCGTCGGCCCCGTGGCGTTCCGGGCCTTGGAGGCGGAAAAGCTTCTTCGAGGTCAACGAATCAGCGAGAAGCTGATCGACGAAGCCGCGGAAGCCGCGGCGGCGCTGTGCGATCCGATCGGCGACGCCCACGCGTCGGCGGAGTACCGCAGGAAAATGGCGCGGGTTTTCGTGCGTCGCGCGATCATGCAGGCGATGAGCGGGAAGCCATGAAGCGCGTCGTCAATCTAAACGTGAATGGTGATAACGTCGAGGTGGCCATCGAACCCTCCGCGTTGCTGCTCGACGTTCTCAGAGATTCGCTCGGCCTCACCGGCGCGCGGCGCGGCTGCGAGTCGAGTTATTGCGGCGCCTGCACCGTGCTGGTGGACGGCCGGGCGGCGCATTCCTGCACGATGCTCGCCGCTCTCGTCGGCGAGAGAAAGATCACCACCGTCGAAGGACTGGCGCAGAACGGCCGGCTCGATCCATTGCAGGAATCTTTCATCGAGAAGAACGGCTTTCAATGCGGCTACTGCACGCCCGGCATGATCCTCGCGGCCAAGGCGCTGCTGCTGGAAAACGCCGATCCCACGGAGGAGGAAGTTCGCCACGCCATCGACGGCAATCTCTGCCGCTGCACCGGCTATCATAAAATTGTCCAATCCATCATGGACGGAGCAAAAAAATATGCGCACGCAAAAATTTAAATCTAAACACATGCGGCGACTGCGCTTGTTCTCCGCCACGTATTTTTTCCTCGCACTCGCTACAGTTGCGCGCGCGGACGACAAGATCACGGTCGCGATGCTTCCTAGTCCCACCAACGCGCCGTTCAGGGTCGCGTTGGACGCGGGCGCGTTCAAGGAGCACGGGCTGGATATCGTTCCCGTACAATTCAACGGCGGCACGCAGACGATTATGGCGCTGATGTCCGGCGACGTGCAGTTGACGACCACCGGCGGGCCGGCCGCGGTCAACGCCCGTCTCAAAGGCGCCAGCGTCACGCTCATCGCAACTACCGTGGGCGTATTCCCCTACGTCTTTTATGTTTCGGACAAAATCCGCAAGCCGGAAGACCTCAAAGGCAAGCGCGTTGCAATCGCCGGCTTCGGCGGCGTGCTCCACAACGCGACCCGCGTCGCGCTGCAAAAGTTCGGGCTTAACCCGGAGACCGACGTGACGATGGTGCAGATCGCCATTCCCTTCTCCAACCACATCGCCGCGATGGCGAGCGGCGCGGTCGACGGCGCGCTGTTCCAGTTTCCCGAGACGAAAAAAGCCAACGAGCTGGGCTTCAGGCCGGTCGTCAATCTCGCGCAGACCGGGATCAAGTTTCCGACGAGCCAGATGACGACGAGCGGCGAGTACATCAAGAGCCACCGCGACCCGTTGAAGAGATTCATGATGGGCTACATCGCCGGCCTGGCGCGCCTGAAGGGCGACCGCGAGTTCACGATGGCGGTGCTGAAAAAATTCCTGAATATTCCCGACCCGGAAATTCTCGCCGGGACTTACGACTTTTGGGTCAACATTTACGCGGCCAAGCCTTACGTCGATCCGGAAGAGATCAACACGTACCTGCTGACCGTCAAAGATCGCGGATCGGCCAAGGCGGAAGATTTTATCGACAACGGCATCGTGCGCGAGCTGGACCGCGAGGGCTTCATCGACGCGGCTTATAAAAAATACCGGAGGCCGTAGCCTGGATGGTGTGTCATCCTAATTTTGGGGCAGGCGCGGGCGGCCCTCTAGGCAGAAATCTATTGACCTCGCCTGGAGCGGCTCGCGCTTGAGGGCTGTGCGCCAACGAAGGGAGAAAGAATGTCGCTGCCGGAGAGAGTAAAAACAGAAGCGCCGCCGCCCGAGACTTACGAAGATTTGCGGGACTGGCTGAAAATCGTCGAGGGCATGGGAGAGCTCAAGCGCGTGAACGGCGCCGACTGGAATCTGGAGATCGGCACGATGGCGGAGCTGATCTACCGCGAGCGCGCGGGGACGATCCCGGCGCTCTTGTTCGACCGCATCGAAAGCTATCCCGAAGGCTTTCGCATCCTCTTCGGACAGCACACCTCATTCAGCCGGCTCGCCCTCGCGGTCGGATTGCCGGTCGACAGCACCGGCCTGCAACTCGTCCGCCGATTCAAAGAAAAGCTCAGCGCGCTCCGCCCGATTCCGCCGCGCATCGTAAAGAGCGGCCCGGTGTTCGAAAACATGATGGCAAGCGACGCGATCGATCTGTTGAAATTTCCCGCGCCCAAAATTCACGAGCTGGACGGCGGCAGATTCATCGGCACGGCCTCGATCGCCGTCACGCGCGATCCCGAAGACGGCTGGCTCAATCTCGGGACTTATCGCGCGATGGTTCACGACCGGAAGTCCGTCGGGCTTTTCATGTCGTCGGCCGGCAAGCACGGGCGGATGCACATGGAAAAATATTTCAAGCAGGGAAAACCGTGCCCGGTCGTCCTCTGCGTCGGCCAGGACCCGCTGCTGCTTCTGGCCGCGGGAAATCCCATCGAGCTGGGATCTTCCGAATACGATTACTGCGGCGGCTTGCGCGGCCGGCCGTTCGATCTCGTCGAAGGCGAAGCGACGGGCCTGCCGTTTCCCGCGCACGCCGAGATCGCGATCGAGGGATTTCTCCATCCCGGCGACGTCAAGCCGGACGGCCCGTTCGGCGAGTGGCTCGGCTATTACGGCGCGCGAGCGGACGACACACCGGTGCTGCGCGTCGAGCGCGTCTATTACCGGAACGATCCGATTTTGTGCGTGGCCCGGCCGGGACGGCCGCCGACCGACTACTCGCTCGCCAAGGGCATGACCCGCGCCGCCCAGCTTTGGGACCGCGTCGAAAAAGCCGGGCTCCCGAACGTCAAGGGAGTCTGGTCGCTCGAGCCGGGGATCGGCAGTCTCTTCACCGTCATCTCGATCAAGCAGGCGTATCCCGGCCATTCGCGCCAGGCGCTCGTACTCGCGGCGCAGTCGATGGGCGGCGCATACAACGGACGCTTCACCGTCGTCGTCGACGACGATATCGATCCGACGAGTCAATTCGACGTGCTGTGGGCGATGGCGACGCGCTGCGACCCCGAGCACGCGATCGAGATCATCCGGCGCTCGGCCAGCGGCGCGCTCGACGTCTGCATTCCGCGCGACGCCAAGGGCCACAGCTCGCGCGCCCTGATCGACGCCTGCATGCCGTACGAGCGCAGGCACGAATTCCCGCCGGTCGCCGAGTCGAGCGAAGAGCTGAAAAACAAAGTGCGGGAGAAGTGGAAAGACGACATCTATGGTTAGATCGCCCGCACGCAGCTTGGCGACATTCGGGTTCGCGCTTTTTTTCTGCGTTCTCGCCGCTCCCGCCATTGCCGCCGACGCGCCGCTTCGGGTCGGCACGATCTTCAGCGTCACGCAGGCGCCGCTCTGGACCGCCGTCGAAGCGAAGCTCTTCGAAAAGTACGGCCTGAAAAATATCGAGGTCATCCGCTTTTCCGGCGGGCAGCCGGTGACGCGCTCTCTGATCGCCGGCGATCTCCAGCTCAGCACCACGGGCGGCGCCGCGGTGATCAACGCGCGCCTCAAAGGCGCGGACGTGATGGTGATCGCGCGCACCGTCGGCGTTTTTCCCTACACGCTCTACGTCTCCAAAGATATTCGCGAAGCGGCGGATTTGAAAGGCAAGAAGCTCGGCGTGAGCGCGATCGGCGGCTCGGGTTACGTCGCGACGCTCTATGCATTGAAGCACATGGGGCTGGACGCGGCGAAAGACGTGACCATGCTTCAGATGGGCGACTTCGCCACGCGCCTCGGCGCCCTGGCGAGCGGCGCGGTTCAGGGCGCGCTGTTGCAGCCGCCGTTTACGATCAAGGCGAGAGAGCTGGGCTTGCGACCGCTCTACGATCTCGTCGGCAGCGGCGTTCAGTATCCGATCAACCAGATCGCCACGAGACAGTCGTTCATAAAAAGCCAGCGCGAGACGGTCAAGGCGTTCATGCGGGCGATGGTGGTGGGCCTCGCGCGTTTTCGCGCCGATCGAAGCTTCGCTATCAAAGTCCTGAGCAAAAATCTCCGCGAGACCGACGCCAAGGTTCTCGACGAAACCTACGACTTCTGGCTAAAGGTTTTCCCCAGAGTTCCTTTCGCCGGGCCGGAAGACGCCACGGTTTTTTTGGATATGATGGAAATAAAAGAACAACGCGACTGGAAAGAGTTCGTCGATTCGAGCATTATGGAGGAACTGGAGCGGGAAGGATTTCTCGCCACAGTTTACAAATAAGGATCGACCATGGCACTGAAGCTTACCATGACCTGCGGCCCGTACGACCGCGCGCAGGCGCTGATCAAGGGCGAGGTGAAGCCGGAAGGCATCAACCTCGATGTGCGCGTCGCCAACGATCCGGGACGCCCGAGGGCGGTGCGAGAGGGCAACTTCGACGTCGCCGAATTCTACAGCGGCCTCTACATCGCTGACCTGGCGCACACTACTTTCGGCTACACGGCCATTCCGATTTTCGTCAAGCGCATGTTTCGCCACTCGTATATCTACGTCAACAAGCGCACGAGAATTCGATCCCCTTCGGACCTGAACGGCCGGCGCATCGGCATCCAGACCTGGTTCACGACGACGGCGCTCTGGGCGCGGGGAATTCTTGAAGACGAATTCGGCGTCGATCTTGCCTCGATCACCTGGGTCGCCGAACGGCGGGAAGGCATCGGCGATTGGCAGCCGCCGTCGTGGCTCAAATTGGAAATCGCGCCGCAAGGCGTGAAGCAGCACGAGCTGCTTGCGAGCGGTCAAGTGGCCGCCGGCATCACGACGGCCACGTGGGCGCCGGACGATCCCGATATCGATTTTCTGTTTCCGAATCACGCCGAGCTGGAGCGTGATTATTTCAAGCGCACCGGATTTTTCCCCATCATGCACACGCTCTTGGTCAAGACGGAAATTTTGAAAAAGGATCCCTGGGTCGCGATGAGCATGTTCAACGCCTGGCAGGCGTCGAAGGAGCGCTGCTACGAGTGGCTCGAATGGCAGCGGGTCCACCAAACTTCGCTCTGGTTCCGCGCGCTGTGGGAAGAGGAGCGTGCCGCCGCGGGCCGCGATTTTTACCTTTGGGGATTTAAAAAGACGCGGGCCGAGGTGGACAAGATGCTCGAATACTCATACCGTCACGGCATGACCGCGAGAAGGCACGCGCCAGAGGAGATGTTCCATCCGAGCACGCTGAATACGTGAGTCCAGGCTTAAAAGGAGGGCATAACGATGGCCACTTATATCGTTCTAGTCAATTTCACGGACCAGGGAATCCGCAACGTGAAGCAGACCACCGAAAGGGCCAAGGCGATAAGCGCCGCGGGAACTAAGCTCGGCGTCAAGGTCAAAGAGACCTACTGGACATTGGGCGCCTGCGACGCCGTCTTGATCGCCGATGCGCCGAACGACGAGGCGATGACGGCGCTGGCGTTGAGCGTAAGCTCGCTCGGCAATGTCCGCACTCAGACGATGCGCGCCTACTCGGCCGATGAGATGAACAAGATTCTGGCCAAGGTGGTGTGAGAGAACGTAGCTGGAGGAACACCTATGAACCAAACCATCGGCAAACGTTTTCCCGACCTGGAGATGGCGGCGGACGACGGCAAGAAAATCAAGCTGTCGGAGATCGCCGCGAGCTTTCCGCTGATTTTAGTTTTTTACCGCGGTTACTGGTGAGGCAAGTGCCAGGTGCAGTTGCGCCTTTTGACGGAATTTCAGAAAGAGCTGGCGATCAACTATTGCAAGCTCGCGGTCGCGAGCGTGGATCCGCCGGAAGTCAACGCCGCGTTCAAGGCCGGCCTCGGCGCGGCGTTTCCCTTCTTGAGCGACCAGGAGCGCGCCGCGATCCACCAGTTGGACATGATCGAGAAGTCGAAATCGCGCGGCGAGACGGCGATCCCGTATACTTTTTCTCTGATGCCGGACCTCACCGTGCACAACATTTACTGCGGCTACTGGTTCGTCGGCCGCGCGACAATCGAGGAATTGCGCCAGGACCTGCGCGCGATGATGAAAAAGTGCCGGAAGGATATCGATCCGCAGGGGTGAAGGCGCGCCGCCGGGTAAAGACCGCCGCCTCGACGCTCTCGCCGCTTTTCTCAGGCGCCAAATCGATGCCCTATTTTGAGACCCTAAAAAAGCATTACTCCCGGCTCGGGAAGATTCCGGGGCGGTTTGCTCTGATCGCTTCGCTGCGCCGCTTTCTTCGCGACCGGATCACCGTGGAGCAGGCCCGGGAAAAAATCAAAAGCGCCCTGGAGCGCCGGGAAGAGACCTTTCTCGAGCTGGCGCGCACGCATATCTACGAGCGGCCGAACGGTCCCTATCTGAGGCTGCTCGAACTTGCCGGTTGTGATTTTTCCGATCTCAGGGCGGACGTCCGCAAGCATGGCATAGAAAAGACTCTGGAGCGGTTGGCTGAAAACGGCGTCTATCTCACGGCAGACGAGTTCAAGGGGAAAAAACCGGTGGTTCGCGGGAGAGAATCGTTCCGTGTCACTCCGGAAGACTTCGCGTCTTTACACCTGTCGGCGGGATTCGTTACGCAGAGCAGCGGGACAAAAAACGGCCCCGTCCGTTCTCGCCTGGTATTGGATTGGCTCGCGATGAAGGCGTGGGCGACGTGCCTTTTTTTCTCCGCGCACGATCTATTCTCCCATTCTCACGCGATGTATGACGCGATTCTCCCCGGCTCCGGCGGCATTAACAATCTGCTGATCTATGCCAAGCTGGGAATATCTACGGACCGTTGGTTTGCCCGAAAAATCCCCGTGAACACCCGGCTGGAAGCGGAGTACCATTACCTGATGACACGGCTTATCGTATTGATGGGAAAGCGGTTCGGCCCCGGTTTTCCCAAGCCCGAATTTACCGACATCAGCCAAGTTTACCGAATCGTCAACTGGGCGTCGGAAAAGAGACGTGAAGGCAAACCCTGTAGCGTCACCACGACGGCGAGCAACGCGGTCAGGATAGCGCGGTCGGCGCGCGAGATGGGAGAGTCTCTAGCGGGGGTCAAATTCAACGTTTCCGGTGAACCGCTGACGGACGCTAAACGCCACGTGTTGGAAGCGGTCGGTGCAACCGTCACCTCTCGCTTTTCTTACGGCGGCAGCATGAACATCGGGCACGGCTGTGGGAATCCCGCCCATACCGGCGAGATCCACGCCAATCAACACATGCTGGCGCTTATCCACCACCCAAGACCGCTCGCCGACGATGGCGCGCCGATCCACCCGCTGCTCTGCACCACCTTGCATGCTTCAGCTTCGAGGTTGCTTCTCAACGTGGACAATGGGGACTACGCGACGCTGGAACGGCGGCACTGTGGATGCGCCTTAGAGAAGGCCGGCCTCACGCTCCACGTCCACCATATCCGGAGCTACGAAAAATTCACCAGCGAGGGGATGAATTACTTCTACGGAGATCTTTTTGAATTCCTCGAAAAGAAAATTCCTTCCGAGTTCGGCGGAGATCCTGGAGACTATCAGCTGGTCGAGGAAGAGGACGAGAACGGTCAAACCCGGCTGACCCTCGTGGTTCACCCGGCGGTGGAAGAGTTGGATGAAGAAAGATTGCTTGCTCGACTGCGGTCGGCCTTCTCGGATGGATCGCGGGGCAAACGTTTTACAACCGGGGTCTGGGTGAATGCGGGAACCCTCAGGGTGAAGCGGGAAATTCCTTATGCCAGCGCCCGAGGAAAGATCCTGCCTCTTCACATAGCCGGGACAAAAAAATAGGCGCCGGCGCACCGGCAGCGCGCCGATCCGCACGCCGTAGGCTGTAACACCGAGCGGATGCCGGCGCGCGGTCCTCCGAACGCGCTTGCAAGATTGCACCTAAGCAGTTAGACTTTTTCCACTGTGAGCCCCGATGAAATCAAATCAAGTCTGGAAACGGCGCTGCCGAATTCCATGGTTCGGGTCGACGACCTGACCGGGGGCGGAGATCACTTTCAAGTTTGGATCGTCTCCACGGCCTTCGAAGGAAAAAGCCTTGTGGATCAACACCAAATGGTCTATGGATTCCTGAAAGACGCCCTGGGAAGCGAGCGCATCCACGCCCTGGCTCTGAAAACTTACACCCCGGAGCAATGGGAGCGGGCTGCGCAAAAATAGAGAGGAGAGAGATTTATGAGTGAAGATGTCCTGTCCAAAATCGAACAGCAGGTGAAGAACAACAAGGTCATGCTCTATATGAAGGGAAATCCGAATGCGCCCCAGTGCGGTTTCTCGGCGCATACCGTGGAGATCTTGCGGTCCTATGGGATTCCTTTCGAGACCGCCGACGTGCTAGCGGACCCGGTGATCCGAGATGGCATCAAGCGCTACTCCAACTGGCCGACGATCCCGCAGGTCTATATCGACGGGAAATTTGTCGGTGGCTGCGACATTGTCAGCGAGCTGCACGAGCGCGGCGAGCTGGAGCCGATGTTGAAGAGCGCGTTCGAGAAGTAAACGGAGGCGGAGATGGCGGAAGCGGTCAAGTTCTACTACAAAGCCGCCTGAACGACTTGTCGCAAGGCAAGAAGTTTCTTGCAAGCAAAGAAAGTAGCGTTCGAAGAGCGGGAATACGGGAAGAACCCTTTCACCGCGAAAGAGTTAAGAGACTTGATCGGCGACGAGCCGGTTGCCAATATTTTGAATTCGCGGAACGAACTGTACCGCGCGCGCAACATGAAGCAAAAGCCGCCTTCGAAAGAAGAAGCGATCAAGCTGATGCTCAAGGAGCCGAATCTGCTGAGAAGGCCGGTGATCGTCAAAGGAAAGAAAAAAATTCTCGGCTTCAATGAGTCGGAGGTAGCGAAAATTCTCTGAAAGTTGCCGGAGGTCGATATGGGGATTCGCCGTAATGAGATTCACGCCCGCCGCGGCCGCCGCCTGCACTTGAAAAAACTGCGCGCGCGCTACGCCAAGGCCAAGACCAGCGCGGAAAAAGAAAAGATTCTAGAAAAAGTCATGCGCGTCGCCCCAGGCGTCTCGACCGAACAGTTCGTGGCGCCGATTAAGACCGTGTAGCCTCCCTCCGTATCAATAAAATCTTTTCACTGTCTGCCATTCCTACGCCGCCTGGCCTTGGATGCGCCGGCGCAATTCGAGCGGCGACGAGACGTTGTGAAAGACTTCCCGCACTCCGCCCGTCCCCGTGAGCGTCACCGAGCCGTAGCCGAAAATCCGTCCCGCCACGCTCTGATCGACCAGGATCGCCTCGACGTGCCGCAGCAATAATTCCAAAGTCCGGCGGCGCACCAAACCTACTTTGAAGACGACGCGCTTGGTCGTCACGCCGAACTCCGAAGTCTTGTAGCGAACGAACGGCGGGACAAGGATCAGCATGCCTAAAAGAATCGCGATCCCTCCCGAGATCGGTTCCACCGTGAGCAAATACGCTCCGATCACGATGACGAAGAACGCAACAAAAAACGACTTGAAGAAAATTATCCAGTGGAGGTGAGCCAGATATGAGATCTGCTCATCCGGCAGCAGGTTCGATTCGATGTAGGCCACAACACCTCCTTATCCGAACTACCTAAAGACCCTCCACCAGTGACTTCTAAAAAGCGACGGTTTTGGGTCATCGGGCCGAAGGCAATTTGTACAGACGTTTTCATGGATCGTGGAAGCGCGATCTGCCGCTTTGATGTTCAAGACGCGTAAGTCACGAGAGCAAGCCGGCTTGTTACAGCGGAAACAGAGACCGCCGTCGGCCGTAGCAAACTCTCGTGAACAGACGGAGCAGCGCCACTGAATGGACTCAGAAGCTGCGATGTTTGATTGAGGAGGCATGAAGAGTTTGGTTAGTTACTCCACGACCTCGTGGCGGTAACGTTTGAAATCACCGGCCTGCACGGCTTTTCGCGCAAGTCCGGTGGATTGACGGGTTAGCGCCCTATGAAAACAACGCATCGAGCAATTCTCCGGTTCTCAATGGGCCACTGAATTTCTTTCTTGGAATGTCACGGTATTGAAGCCGTACCTTTTTCTTTCCATCCTCTCCGCGCTTGATTGGCGAAACTGATGCCTTCTCGCTTTCAACGCTCGGCATCGGCTCGCTAGCCGAGCCGCCGAAGAAGAGAAAGTGTTCAACCGCCAACTCGGACTCTGAGTGCACAACCACCACAACACAGCTACCGGGCAGACGGGTGAACTCAAGTCTCACAGAGAATTTACTCGCGCTGCCCTTCGTATGAACTTGCTTCACTTGGATGTACCGACGCTTGTCGGCATAGGCGAGAACAAGATCGAAGCCAGCGTCATCAACTTCAGCGTTAAAAATGTGAAGTGGCACGTTCGGATCGCGGCGCCACAATTCACCGGCAAGGCTGGATACCAGGCGATGAATAAGAACGTTCTCGACATATGAAGAACGCTCCGCGAGAGCTTTGCGATATGTGGACGAGTCGGCCATGGACAGGGCGCTAACGTAATATGTTGGTCAGCATATCACGGCTGTTGAGTTTTACACGACAACCGGGGTTCTCTTGCTTATCCGAGCGGCTGTCGAGGTTGTGTCAGATCCTGTCGAGCCTGCAAACGCTGGTCAGCATAATACAATTATGGCTGACAACGCGGGCCTACGCTCGATCATCTATAGGAGTCCCCCCGTAGAGAGACAAAGGTCAGGCTTGCATAAGTCAATCGAAGCGTCATCGTTGAGTCTCTCAAGGACGAATCAACTCTATATTCATTTATGCAAGCCTGACCCGGAATGCTCCTCCTACTTCGCGCGCCGCCTTCGACGCTTTCGAAATTGATCGCCCTTGGTTCTCTGCAGAGGCCAACGCCTCGGCTTGTAGACTCGAATCAGCACCCGCCCGCCGGCATCATCATTCAAGCTCTTTGGGATCGGCTGCTTCTCAATGACCACTCGCGACACCTGCCGATCGTTCTCAATGAGTCTCGACTTTCCATGAACCGATTTAGGACCGCCAAACCGACCCTGTAGAGCATCGAGAACGTCCTTGAGGCGGTTGTCGACGTCATGAATGTCGTGGTGTTTACCCTTCCTCAGGTAGAGTAGAACGACGACTTCAAATCGACTATCGGGGTCGTAGCGGACGCCGGCTTTCCGTTGGGCAGCTAATACGTTATCGAGAATTTTCCGCCGCCATCGGTACCGGTCTCGCTCGTAACCCGGAATAGCGGCGATAATGGTACGCGGACGTTTCGCCATCGGAATCTCCAAGCCGTCAGATCTCTATATATGTCGCCCCACCGCCTTTGGCCACTTCACAACGGCGAACTGGTCACGTAACACCCCATTGCTTAGTGCGGCGCGGAACCACGCGTCCTGTCCCGCGCGTAACCTGTCGCTCGGTCCTTTGTACTCGACGAAAACGGCGTCAGCTAGTGACTCACCCTGCCAAGCGATGATGTCTGGCTTACCAGCACCAGTACTGCCAGCCGCTCTGGTGATGGCCTCATATGACGCACGCAACGGTAACGGCAGCGAGTTCGGCTTTACAAGCCACTCAGTCCAGACCGGCGGGGCCGAGCCGAAAGTGTCCACCCATCCCGCGGGCCAGCCAGCGTCACGCAATCGCCGGACAAGCTCGATCTCGGCGACCGTCCACGTTCCGTCCTCGCGAGCGATCTGTGTCTTACCGTAGGTGACATTCCACGGGACTGGCGGCGTGCCCGGAGAAGGGATCCAGCGCGTGAACTCAACAATCGCATGCCATACCAGAACGTCGCTGCCATGCATTAGTGGCAGCAGGTGGGGTCGATCCACTGGCCGGAGGGCTGAGATCCAGGATGGTGCAGTGGCCTCATGATCTCGCATCATTGGCGAAGCCTGACTAATCGGTAGGTGTAAACGAAATCAGCAACACTGGGCGACCGTGCAATCCGCTTCACGGATGAGCCGGGCGGGGATGGCTTCGTAGGAGTGGCCTTCGTGCTCGACGGTCCGGCAGCAAACGGATTCTTCCCCGACAACCTCGCAGCACGAGGCGCAGGGGCTTCGCGACACGTCTGCGCCGAGAATGTTTTCCATCGGCACGCCGTTGATGAGAATCATGTTCGACTCGGCAAGCTCTTTTTCGGTCAATTTCGTTTCTTTTAAGAATATGTCCCAGCCGCACGGGCGGCATTCCTCGGCGAGGCTGGAAACGACTTACTTGAGCGCCGCTCCCGTCTCCGAACAACGGACGCAGGTGTTGCCTTCTTTGTCGAGATGCCGCCATTCAATTTCCAGCGGGTTCATGATGCTACTGCCTGAACACTGAAAGTTATGCGCTGCGGATTGAAGCCACTTGGCCAGACTCCGCTTCACTTCCCAGTGCGACAGCGTCTTACCTTCTCGGAGTTCGCGAAGACCGCGAGCCATCCGATCACCTGCCCTGCCTGGCCGCCGTTAACTTCTCAGTCAGCCAGACGTTGATTAACGTTTCAGTCGATACACCCTGCTTACGAGCGCAGACAACCAGCTTCTTTGCCAATTCCTGTTCCAGTGGCGTTAGGAACAACCGTCGCTGGATGTCTACTTCAAAGTGCGCTTCTTTGGTCAAGTCCCAGTAGTCAGCCAAATCGTGGCTGTCCTAAAACTGCGCCGCTTCTTCAATGTCCTTGAAGTGCCGGGGGATCGGATCGCGCTTCTTGCTACTTTTTCGCATAGGATTTCCTTTCGGAGCTGACATAAGCAGCTTATATTAGCGCAAGGGCAGGTACCGCACCTGGCCCTCCCATTCGCCTTCAAGACTATATTCCGCCAGCAACATCAAATCCTCGATAACCGCCCCGATCGGAAGGTCGCGACTCACTTCAAAAACACCCGGCATTGCTTTTCCGGCTCGCACGCGCTCATAGGCATAATGAGTGATGGTGGAAATGTCGTGCGTTAGCAGAACTCGGCCTTCTTTAGCCGCCCACTCTAAAATTTTCGCGTCATCCATCCCTGCAAGCCCGATGTCTTGAACCCTCACGATGTCTAAATCGGGTTTGCGGCGCAACAACGCGCGCACAATATTATTGTTAAAGTTCTCGTCGGCAGCCATTCGGAGCATTACTTTGGCTTCTGGCCGGCTCGACGAGCCAAAAGACGAGCGCGTATTCCTTCCGGGTCAAAACGATCTTCGTTCCGCTTCTTGACTTTTCCCCCCTCGAGTTTTCTTTGCTGTAAATAAGCTTCGACTGCGGACGGTTGACGCAAGTAGTAAGCGATAACCTGATAGACATCCGCCAAGCTCAAGGAGGGATACCGCTGGACGATCTCCTCGGCCGTCGCTCCGCTGGCAAAAGCTCCGATCACTGTATCCAGGGTCACCCGAGTTTTTCCCACTCGAATTACATTGTCCGCGTCCACTTCGAGGGGAATCGACTCAGACTCGAATGAGAGGCCCATATTGTTTACCTCCGATTGCTCATTTTAAGGCAACCGTGGCGTGAAGTCCACCTGGGCTAAAGTCGGAAAAAATTGAGGAGTGACGATATATCGACAAGCCGATTCAAGCCAGCGTCCCCATCAACTTCCCATATCCGCTAATCTTCTCTTTCACGTGCGCGAGTTCGAGGGCGTACCATATATACGCCTGGCAGCTCGTGACGACGGGTTTGCCGATCTCGCTTTCAAGCAGCGCGACGTCGCCGATCGTGGGCCAGCGCGGGCAGGGAACGAAAACGCCGTCGGCTTCGGGCGCTTTCTCGTGGAGCTTTTTGGCGATCCGATAGGCGGCGTGCTCCGACAGGGCGGCGATCTCGGAGTTTTTGCGGATCCCGTAGCCTTCGATCTTCAGCACCTCGAAGCCCGAGGCTTCGAGAAACTTTTTCATTCGCTGATTCAACTCGTCCTCGTGCGGCGTCGCGACGACGACTTTTTTGATGCCGAGCCGGCGCAGCGCCTCGATCTCGCCGGTGATCCCCGCAAAGATCGGAATGCCGGTTTTCTCCGACAGCCTTCGTCCGACCTCGATGTCGCTGCCGTAACCCAGCTTGGTGAACAGCGGTGAGCCGCCGATGATGATGACGTCGCAGTTGTTCTCCGCGAGATCGACCGCGGCTTCCTCGATGCGCTTCAACTGCTTATCGAAGTCGGTATCAACGAGCTGGCGGATCGTGCCGGTTGTGTTGAGCAGCATGAAGCCCTCGGGCAGCATCCGGTAAAATTCATAAACCAGCACGTCCCCGCGCGACGGGGCCACGTGTCCGATGCGCGCGCGCCAGCCGTACATATTTCCGCCTCCTTACCAGAAATATTTACCGTTAATCGTTAGTTCCATTTTTCCCCTTGGCGCCCTTTGCGGCTCAGCCCGAGGCTGATCCGTCCTCTGGCGGATTTGCGCGAGATACCTCTCTTCCTTCGAGACCTTCGTGGCCTTCGTGTTTAAAACCCTCTCACCACGTCAGCCACCAAACTTCGGCTGATCCGTCCTCTGGCGGAAAGAGCACGAAGCACACGTAGGGGCGCAATTAATTGCGCCCTTACCCATTCATCGCGCCAGCAAAGACTCAGCCTAAGGCTGATCAGCCTTGCGGCTGAGCCAAGACCGCAAAGTAAAGATACTACACTACCTAATCTTTACCGCAGATAGCCCAGTAGCTCGTTGAAGTTCCTGATTCGCTTGACCCGCGGATGAATGAAGGACTGATTGTAGTGGCGATGCGGCATGATGACCATGGCCTGGGTTTTTTCCGCCACGTCCAGGCAGTTCTCGTGACGGTCGTCGACGAAAAGTTTGACCCCAAGCCTTTCCACGACTTCGGATTTGTACTGCTGGGTGAAATGGACCACCGGCTTGCTGACGCCGTGCTTGCGCAGCCAGTCGCACGTGACCTGGTGGATGTCGTAGGTCTCGCGCTGGTAGCGATGTGTGATGAATACGAGCTCGTCGCGGCGGCTGAGATCGTCCAGTGCCTCCCACTCCGACGGCGCCAACAACGACGGGAGAATGCTCCAAAACTCGGGGTCTTGGGAGACCGCCGCCATGCAATCTTCGATGATCTGGTCCGTCACAAAGTCGTGCCCTTTGAAGGTGAGATCCGTAATTGTCTCCGCCATGATGGAGTTGCCGGTTTTTTTCTCCAGTAAGCGGATGAAAGCGGGCAAGAAGTCCGCTACGACGCCGTCCACGTCCATTCCCACGAGCATCGTCTCAATGTAAGGTAAAAGAAAACCCAGGTCAAACATTTTTGGAAGTTTCCCTGCCTCCTTTCGGTTGACGCTCGCGCGCCGCTGGTCTAAAGGTAGCTCAGTTCCTAAAGAGATCGGAATGTCGAAGGAGATCTTATGTCGAAGCGGCTTGTGACCGCCGTGTGCATTATCGCCTTATCGCTGAGCGCCGTCTCCACCCGCGCGGAGACGATCCGCATCAGTTATTCCGGCACCTCGGGTCAGAATCTCCCCTTCTGGGTCACCTATGACGCGGGCCTGTTCAAAAAATACGGCGTGCCCGCGGAGTTGATTCTCGTCTCTGGCGGTCTCACCAATATTCAAGCGGTTCTCGCCAACGAGATTCGCTTCTCTTATCTCGGCGGCGCATCGCCGATCCAGGCGGCGCTTCAGGGCGCCGATCTCGTCGTACTCGCCACGGCGTACAGCCTGATGCCCTACGGCCTGGTCACGACCAGCGCAATTCGTTCGGCGGCGGATCTTAAAGGCAAGCGCGCCGCGGTCTCGCGCGTCGGCGGCATCGAAGAGGCCGCCATCCGCGCCGCGATGGAAAAATTGGGCCTGGGTGCGAAAGATCTCACGTTCGTTCAGGCCGGGCCGGACGCGCTCCGCATCGCCGCGCTTCAATCGGGCGCGGCCGTGGCCGCAGCGCTCGCGCCGCCGGCGCTTTTTGCCGCCACCGGGAGGGGGCTGACGATTCTCGCCGACCTCGGCGCGTTGGGAGTCCAATATCCCACCTCGGTCATCGTCGCGCGGCGCGCTTACGTCGCGCAGGACCGCCCGTCGGCCAAAAAGTTTCTCATGGCCATGATCGAGGGACTGCATATCTACCGGCAGAAAAAAGATTACGCCGTCAAGGTTCTGGAGAAATACACCAAGCAGAGCGACCCGCAGATTCTCTCCCAGACCTACGACTACTTCGCCAAGAACACGCCGCTCGTGCCGCTCTCCGACGCGGCCGTCATCGAAGCGGCCCTGCCGCCGGAGCGGCCCGCCGGCCGCAGCGCCAAGGATTTTTTCGACAACAGCCTGCTGCAAGAGCTGGAGCAGGAAGGATTTACGAAGAAGATAGCGAAAGAGATCAAGTAAATTTCAGAAAGGACAGACGGAATGGAAAAAGTTCTGGAACAATTAGACCGCGACCGTCTCATCGAGATCGCCAAAAACGTGGCGGGAATCGTCAGCATCACCGGCGAAGAAAAAGCGATCGCCGAGTATCTCGGCGGCGAGTTCGAGCGGCTCGGCATGGAAGTCCACTATCAGGAAGTCGAAGAAGGCCGGCCGAACGTGATCGGTGCTCTGAATCTTCTAAGGAGGAAAGACTCATGGTCAACATCACAATGGATATGATTATCAAAGGGGGACAAGTCGTTACCAAGGAAGGGGTGCAGAAACTGTCCATCGGGGTTAAAGACGGTAAAATTGCTGTCCTCGGCTCCGACGGAGCGCTCAATTCGGCTCGACAAGTCATTGACGCCACGGGCAAATATGTTCTTCCCGGACTGGTTGACCCGGAAAACCATCTCGGCACACAACGGCCCTTAAAAGATAGCCTCAGTAGCGAAACAAAGGCGGCGGCGGCCAGCGGCGTTACCACTTGGGGGATGATGCAGGCGAGCCCGAAATTGCGCAAGAACTACATCGACGAGCCCCGGCCTGAGGACGTGGTCCCCTTTTCGCAGGTGATGCCGGAGTTCATCGAGCTCGTTGAAACCAATTCTTGTGTCGACATTTTCCTCACGGGCTTTATTACCACGGACGAGCAAGCTCTTGACATTCCCAGGGTGGCCAGGGAATTCGGTGTGACCTCTTTCAAATACTATCTCCATATGATGCAGGGACCGAGGACTCACAGCGTCTGGTCCGGAAGGCAGAAAGGAGGGTGGCTCGGCTTTGATGACGGAACCATCTACCTTGGGATGGAGAAGGCCGCGGAGATCGGGCCTCCCGGCTTGATCTGTATCCACCCGGAAAATTACGAGATCGTGCGCGTCTTCGAGGAACGTTTGAAGAAGGCTGGGCGCACCGATATGGCCGCCTGGGATGAGCGCTCTCCCCATTTCTGCGAGGCCGGGCACGTTAGGAACTACGCCTATTACGCAGGCGTCACGGGCTGCCCGCTCTACATCGTCCACACCACTACCAGGGAAGCGATCCAGGAAATTCTAAAGGCCAAGGCGGAAGGGATCAAGATATATGCCCAAACCGGGCATCACTATCTCACTCTCTCTCATGACGTGTGGAAGATCAACGTTCCGCTGCGTGATGAAGAAACCATGGCTTACCTCTGGGAAGCTCTCAGGGCAGGGAACCTGGATTGCATTGGCACGGACCATGTGGATTGGGGAATGTCGCGGGAACAGATGGACAAGGGCAATGTGTGGGAGACCAGCAGCGGCTTCCCTTCCCGGGTCGAGGCGTACCTGCCGGTCATGTTGACCGAAGGGGTTCACAAAGGCCGGATCTCTCTGGAAAAGCTGGTCGAGGTTTGTTGCGAAAATCCGGCCCGGATTTTCGGCATTTATCCCAAGAAAGGAACGATCAGCGTGGGATCGGACGCCGACCTTGTGCTGGTCGATCTTCAGCGGGCTATGAAGGTCCACCGAGATATGATTTACAGCTCGGCCGGATGGTCCATATGGGAAGGCCAGGAACTTAAAGGCTGGCCCGTGATGACGATCCTTCGAGGTCAGGTCATCATGGAATGGCCTGAGGGAACGCCTCGGGCGAAAATCATGGTAGAAAAGCCTCTAGGCCGCTACATCCCGCGCAAACCGGGCCATCAGCTCTATCCGATTTAGTCTGGCTTGCGGAGATCTTAACGCGACTTCTAACTCGGGAGGTCTTATGAAGGAATGGGAAAAAATCGTGCCCGATCTTGATCGAAGAGTCTACGAAAAGGCAGGTTATGGTAAGCGCCAGAGTTTCGGCAGCACATATGGAACCGTACTCTCTCTCAATGAAGCGCTGGCGTATGTTAAGAGTTTGGGAACGGACAAGGCCTAAGGTGGCCATGAGATAGGTTTTCCCGAACGCGCAGAGGAGGCTTCTCATGTTACCTCGATGCAAAATGATCATTCTCTTTTTGGTGTTTTTGATGACCCCTTGGTTTGGCTATGCCCAGACAGTTAGGATCAGTTACGGAGGAACCTCCGGATACAACGTCCCTCTCTGGGTAACCCAGGAGGCGGGTCTATTTAAAAAGTATGGGCTGACTTCGGAGCTTATCCTCATCAGCGGAGATGCAGCGAGTCTCCAAGCGATGCTGGCCAACGAACTCGATTTTGCCAACGCGGCGGGGACCACTCCGATCCAGGCAACGCTTCAAGGCGCTGACTTCGTGATCATAGCCTCGTCTTACAACCTTATGCCGTACAGTTTCGTGGTTCATCAAGACATTCGTTCTGCCGGAGACTTAAAAGGCAAGCGGATGGCCGTCTCTCGCTTAGGTGGCATTACCGAGTTTGCAGCAAAGCTAACCTTTGAGAAATTAGGCTTGGGGCCTAAGGATATGACGCTGATTCAGGCAGGGCCAGATGCGCAGAGAATTGCCGCGTTGCAGTCAGGGTCTGTGGCCGCTACGGTCCTTGCGCCTCCAGGACTCTACGCTGCAACCTCGCTGGGATTAAAGGTGATGGCCGATCTCGGTGATCTGGGCGTAAAGTACCCGGCAGCGGTCATGGTGGCCAGACGTTCTTCCTTAGCTCAGAACAGGCTGACCGTGAAAAAGTTTGTCATGGCATTTGTCGAGGGGCTCCATGTCTACGCGCGAAGCAAGGACTTTACACTTGGCGTCATGCAGAAATATGCACGGTTGAAAGACCGAGACGCTATGGCAAAGTCACACGATTATTTTGTCAAGAACACGGCCTTGGTGCCCCTGACGGATGCCGTCGCCATCAAGAACGCTCTGGCAGACAAGGCCGCTGGGAGAAAGTTGGAGGATTTCTATGACAACTCGATCGTCCAGGAGTTAATAGGCGAGGGGTTCGTGGAGAAAGTTTCAAAAGCCTACAGGTAGTGCAGCACTGAAGCGATTCGTATAAGACGAAGTCCAGGAGGCAATTATGGCTCAGGTAGAGTTGCTTTTGAATAATGGAAAGATTGTGACCGCGGGGAAGATCATCCATGGTTTTGTGGCCGTTGATAAAGAAAAGATCGTTGCGGTCGGTGAAAGAGAGACCGCGCCCGAGGCACTGAAAATCATCGATCTGAAAGGGCACACGCTCATTCCGGGAATGGTTGACCCGGAAGTCCATTTTGGAAGCCATCGCTGGGTCGGAGACGAGTTCGACTCGGAGACACGCGGCGCGGCTGCTTACGGGATCACGACCTGGGGGTTCATGCAGCCCAGCCCAAACATGGGGCAGCCCTACAAGGCGGAGAAAAGCGAGGAAGAAGTCCCTCCCTATGCCGAGGTCTTCGATCTGTTTAGGAGCCTGGGGGAATCGCGTTCGATGGTCGATTTCTTTCTCACCCCTAAAATTCTCAAGGACGAGCACGCTCTGGAGATACCGCGCCTGGCGAGGGACTTCGGCATTACATCTTTCAAATACCAGCTTCACCTGATGAGCCCTGAAAGGACAACGACCTTCTGGCCGAATCGAAAGAGCCAGGGTTATTTCGGATATGATGACGGAACTATTTATCTTGGGCTGGAGGCGGTGGCCAAACTAGGTCCCCCGGCTATTGTCTGTATGCACTGCGAGAACTGGGAAATCGCCCGCCTTTTCGAAGAGCGTCTCCTTAAAGCAGGGCGGAAAGAGTACCGCGTATGGAATGAGCGCTCGCCGCATTTCTGCGAGGCGGGCCATGTTCGAACCTATGCCTACTATGCGCGCGTAGCGAAGTGTCCGCTCTATATTCAACACACCACGACTCCGGAGACAATCGAGGAAATAACACGCGCCCGGGCCGAGGGAGGGACGGTTTATGCGCAAACTGGACCCCACTATCTCAGTCTCACTGAGGATGCCTGGCGTATCAACGTGCCGCTTCGGAGCGCTGAAGCCATCGAGGTTCTCTGGCAGGCCCTGGCCGACGGCCGGATCGACGCGGTCGGAAGCGACCATACCAATGCAAACAAGTCGCGAAAGGAGATGGAAGTTGCGGGAGACATCTGGGCAACCAAAACCGGCTTCCCTTCGCGGGGAGAGGCGGCCCTGCCCGTGATGCTCAATGATGGGGTTAACAGGGGTCGAATCACCCTGCAGCGCCTCGTGGAAGTCTGCTGCGAGAATCCCGCGCGAATATTCGGCATTTATCCCAAAAAGGGCGTTATCGCTCCGGGATCGGATGCCGATCTCGTGGCGGTAGATCTGAACCGGAAAGTCACTGTATCGAATGAGATGATTCACAGTTCGGCAGGCTGGACCCTATGGGAGGGAAAGGAAATGAAGGGCTGGCCAGTCATGACTATGCTTCGCGGAAAGGTGATCGCGGAGTGGGCTGACGGCGGAAAACGACCTGAGATCGTCTCCAAGCCTTTCGGCCGCTACCTGCCTAGATCTCTCGGCCGCTAGAGGGATTTGCGATCTAACTGTCCCTGGGGATAAGGTGCAATCGTAGGTACAACCATGGGTCCATGTAATGGATAGTTGCCCCCATTTTATCTGATGGTATTGATTCTAAATAATCAGGAGCTTGAGTCCGTGCTCGATATGCCCTCTTGTGTGGATGCTCTCTACCAGGGGCTGAAGGCTTATGGCCTCGGGAACGCCGCGCGTCGACCCCGCATTGATCTTTTCGTGCCTACTTTGCGTCCAGAAGAGTTTGCGTGTTTTTCATCTATGGATGGACTCGTCAGGAGTGGCTATTACGCTATTCGCATTAAGCCTGACATCGTGTCTTGGCCTGTGGTGGACGGGCTTAGGCGCCGTGTTACCTACTGTTATCAGCCTGGTTTTTATGGCGGCATCATTCTTCTTTTCTGCACAGAGAACGCCGAGTTAGTCGCCATCATGAATGACGGTTTTTTACAGCATATGAGGGTGGGTGCCACAGCCGCTCTGGGGGCAAAGTACCTCGCTCGATCCGATGCAAACATTGTTGGGATGCTTGGCTCTGGGGGGATGGCTCGCTCATTCGCTATGGGATTTGCTGCGGTAAGAAAGATTCAGACCATAAAGGTTTACAGTCCTAACGAGCAACATCTGTTGGTTTTCTGTCAGGAGATGAGCGAGCGAATGGGGATTGAGGTCGTCCCGAGGAAAAATCCCAGGGAAGTGATTCAAGGTTCGGACATAGTTGCATCCTGCACTAACTCTCTGGAGCCGGTCTTCGAGGGTCGATGGCTCGAACCGGGGATGTATGTGGCCCATGTTTCTAATCGGGAAATTGACGCAGAGGCTCTCAGGCGGATCACAGTTGCCGGTTATCTGACATTTAAAGATGAACCTCTGGTTCTTTCGGGATTTGCGGATGACAACTTTGAGATTCGCGCTGGTGTCATGGCGTATGTTGCTGGCCAGCCGCAGGAACGGAAGATCATCCCGAAGGGAAGGGAAGGTGAATTCCAGATGCCCAATGCTCGATGGGTGCCGTGCGTTGACTGGAGGACGGAAACACCAATAGGTAGAGCATCTGACGAGGATATTACCTTGCTCGCCGAGTTGGCGAGCACCTTCCCGAGCGGTTTGGCAAGCAGCAGTATTCAAGGGGTTCAGTTCGCATCTGTGGCCGGCAGGGCGTATGAACGAGCCGCGTCGCGGGGACTAGGGACGTGCGTCGATCGCAGCCTGTTTCTGCAAGATATCCCGACTTGAACAAGAAAAACCCTTGGGACTCTCCCGAGGAAAAGCTGCCTGCACCAGGCGTCTATGGAGGCTCGTATGCTAACGAGACTGATGGTGTTTATCATTTCCTTATGGTTCCTGGGTCCCGGGATGGCGCATGCGGAGAAGCTCCATATGAGCTACGCTGGGACGTCGGGTTACAACGTACCGTTCTGGGTTACCCAAGAGGCCGGCTTGTTTACCAAGTATGGGCTTCCCTCCGAGCTTTTGCTGATCAGTGGAGGGTCGACGAGCGTACAGGCTCTGCTGGCCAATGAGCTTCAGTTTGTCAATGCGGGAGCGACCCCGGCAATTCAAGCGGTCCTTCAGGGTGCCCCCGTCGTCATTATAGCGTCTTACTATAATCTGATGCCTTACAGTTTTGTGGTTGGCAAGAGCGTTCGTTCCGTCTCGGATCTCAAGGGAAAGAGAATGGCCATCACTCGACTGGGTGGCATCACTGAATTTGCCGCCCGACTCGCCTTCGAGAAATTGGGGCTGGATTTCAAGGACATGACACTGGTTCAATCGGGCCCAGACGCACAGAGGATTGCAGCAGTTCAGTCGGGCGCCGTGGCAGCCACGATTCTCGCCCCTCCAGGTCTTTTCTTAGCGACATCGCTAGGTCTTAAAGTAATTGCAGACCTGGGTGCACTGGGTGTGCGGTACCCTATGGGAGTCATGATCACATCGCACTCCTACGTGGCTCAGAATAGGAATACAGTGAAGAAATTTACTATGGCGCTCATTGAAGGGTTAGACCTCTACTTGAATGACAGGAATTTCTCGATCGGAGTCATGCAGAAATATACAAGAATCAGCGATCCGGAGACCCTATCTAAGTCTCACGATTATTTTGTCAAAAACACCACGCTGGTTCCGCTGACAGACCCGGTTGCCATCAAAAACGCCCTACCGCCGGATAAGATCGCCAGCCGAAAGCCCGAGGAATTCTACGACAATTCCGTGATCCAGGAATTGGTGAACGAGGGGTTTGTTGAGAAGATTGCCAAAAAGGCGAGATGAGCGTTAAAAAAGAAAACCTGCGTTTGTCGTTGGTTTGACAGATTCTTATAGACCTCTGTGCGGACCTTATTAAAAGACGGCACCATTATAAGCATGAACTCTAGCAAGGAGATCTTGGATGACGCGGATCTCCTCATAGAAGGTGACCGGATCGAGCGGATCTTCCGTGGAGAAGCATCCCACGAAAAAGATGCCGACCGAGTCCTTGATTGTGAGGGCAAGATCATCATTCCAGGGCTTGTGAGCGCACATACCCATCTCACCGGAATGTTTCAGAGAGGACTGTGGGATGAAAGCTCTTTCGAGTCGTGGTCCCGAAGATCCGCCGAGACCGAAAAGGCCTTCGGTGCGTCGGCTGAGGATGTTTATCTGATTCATAGCGCGGCTTGCATTGAGCTGATCCGTCATGGCGTAACGACGGTCCTCAACATGTTCACGATCCCGTCTCGCAGCCCGCAGGAGTGCGTGGACTCGGCCTGCCGGGCTCTTTTTGATACAGGCATCAGGGGAATTTTGGCCCTCTCGTTCAAGGACCAGTCTCCTGACAATCCGGATGTCGTTCCCGACGCTTCGGTTGCAGACTCCTGGATCGATCTTGCAAGGGAGGTTGCACGGCAGTCCAGCAGCTCAGGATCCCGGCTCTCTTTGATGTTGGCGCCGTCGGCGCCGCAAAGATGCAGTGATCCTCTGTTGGTACGCTGCAAAGAGATGGCGGCGGAACTGCAGGTCGGCATCCATACCCATCTCGCGGAGACAAGGAGACATGCGGAGACGGGAAGGGAACTCTATGGTGAGCCGATAGTGAACCATCTGGAAGAGATCGGCTTTCTCGGTCCCAGTCTCTCCATGGCCCATGCCATATGGTTGGAAGATCAGGAGATCGACATTCTCAAGCGACACGATGTTAAAATCGTCCATAACCCGTCGAGCAACATGAAACTCGGCAGCGGCGTGGCGCGCGTGAAAAAGATGCTCACACAAGGCCTGGCGGTTGGCTTGGGCGCAGATAGTGTCAATGCCGCGACTGTCTATTCCATCTTTGAACAAATGAAGCTCTCTGTGCTTTTGCCGAGAACTCATTGGGGTCCCGGCGACTGGCTTCTCCCGGCCGAAGCTTTAGAGATGGGGACTCTGGGAGGAGCCAAAGCCGTGCTTCTGGACGGAACGATCGGATCGATCGAGGAAGGAAAAAAGGCGGATCTGGTGATTTTGAATCCTTCGATCTCTCTTCAGCCCCTGAACGATTTGATGAACGAGCTGGCTCTTTGTGAGAACGGCAGTTCCGTGGAGAGTGTCTTTGTGGATGGAAAGGCCGTTATGCTGGGCAAGAGGATGACTCTGATTGATGAGGAAGCTATTCTTGCAAAGTTTTCTTCAATGAAGTCAAGGATCGCCAGAGCGAAATCAGACGTTTTACAGAATCCGTAACGGCTCGCCTATTCCGAGGGATTCCGATCGTTGAACCGTTTACAGTGCTCCGCCGCTGCCAACGGTAAGCTTGCGAGGGCTAATGGGGCCATGCTAGATAAGATTTTTGTGTTTGACGTATAAATTTTTTTTCAATGGTGTTGAAGGAGGAGAAACCGAATGGATGACAACGTGAAGGAGAAGGTCCTGGAGCAGCTTGATAGAGAGCGCCTCATCGACATCGCCAAGAACGTGGCGGGAATCGTCAGCATCACCGGCGAAGAAAAAGCGATCGCCGAGTATCTCGGCGGCGAGTTCGAGCGCTTGGGAATGGAAGCCAAATATCAGGAGGTGGAAGAAGGACGCCCCAACGTCATCGGAACATTGAAAGGCGCCGGCGGCGGAGCGACGTTGATGTTCTGCGCCCACATGGATCATTTCGATACCCCTCAGGAAACCAAAGTCGAAGGCGACAGGATTTACGGACGCGGCCTGGTCAACATGAAGTGCGCCTTTCCCTGTTACATCGTCGCCGTGGAGATGCTGAAGAAGGCCGGCGTCCAATTGAAGGGCGACATCGTCATCTCCGGCGTCGTCGGGGAAATCGAAAAAGCCCAGGTCGGCCGGTTTTCCGGCAAGACCTATCGCGGCGCGGGCGTCGGCGCGCGCTATATGATGGACCACGGCGTCAGCGCCGACATGTGCATCATCGGCGAGCCGACCGGCTTGCAGTTGCAGATCGGCAACGCGGGACTCGTGTGGGCGCAAGTGACCGTGGAAGGCAGAGCCGAGAACTTCGTGCTCCAGGCGGGCAAGGTCGCGCAGGGGATTCAAGACTGGGAAAAAGAGTATCAGCAAAAATTCAAGCACCCGTTCATGCTGCCGACGGTGCAGATCGGCGCGATCGAAGGCGGCAACCCGTTCAAGCCCGGCACCCAGCCGGCGACGAACCTCTACGTCATCGTGAAGACGCTGCCGGGCACGCCGACGATGGCGATTCAGCGCGCGCTGGAAGAAGTCTGCGCCAAAGTAGAAGAGCGGGAAAAGGACATCAAGACAAAAGTCGAGCTCTATCTCTCCACGACCGGCTACGAAATTTCCAAAGACGAGCAGGTCGTGAAAGTAATGGAGAAAGCGCACCAGCAGGTCTTCGGCAAGGCGGTGCAATACCCGATGGCCAAGCGCTACGGCATCACGAGCGACGGCTCGCGCATCGCGTCCTATGGAGTGCCGGTCATCACCTACGGCGCGGGATTCGGCACGCACCTGATCGATCCCACCGAGCCCGAGATCACCGAGTGGGACAATCCGTCGGGCGTCCGGCGCGGGGTCGGCATCCAGAACATGATCAACTGCACGAAAGTCTACGCGCTCGCGGCGCTCGATGTGTGCGGCAAGACGCGGCAGGAAATCGGCCTCAAATGACGCATTAAACCAATTTCGGGTTTTAAATTCGAGCAGGCCGGGAAACCTGCGACCCGAGACTCTAAGCAGAAAGACTTCGACTATGAATCTAACTTTCGCCCATTATCGCAATCGCTTCTGCATGTACCGGACCTACTACGCCCTGGCCAAGGGCATCATCAAGCCGGACGGCTTCACAATGTCGGTTATCGAGGTGCCGGACCCTCCCAGCCGCGCGCAGGAAGAGGCGTTGATCGCCGGCGAGGTGCAGGCCGCTAACCTCTACCTGCCTAATTTCCTGCGCTGCAAGCTCGATGGGGCGCCGATCGTTGGGATCGCGACCGAGTGGAAATCGACCGCTAAAGGAAACGGACTTTTTGTCCTCAAAAACGGCCCGATCCGAGAGCCCAAGGACCTGGCCGGCCGGCTGATCGCCTCGCATCACAAGACGCCACACGCCACCCACCGCTACCTGTTGAAAAACTGCTACGGCGTCGACGAGAATACGCTGCGCTGGGTCTCCCATCCTCAGGAAGAGCTGCTGGACATCTTGAAGAAACGCAAGGCGGACGCCGTGGTGCTGATCGATCAGTTTTTCTTCAAAGGCGAGGTAGACCCGGAAGCGCGCTGTCTTTACACCGACGGCGAAGGCTGGAAAAAGCTCCACGGCTTTTCCGAGTTCATCAAGCACATGGTCGCCCTGCGCGAGCCGTTTTTGAAAGAGCATCCGGGAATCAGAGAAAAACTTCTCAGCGCGTTCAAGGCCTCTTTCGCCTACAGCGAAGCGCATCTGCCGGCGATCGCGGACAAATTCATGGAACGCTACGGCGGCGACCGCGACGCGATCCTCGCCTCCGCGCGCTACCCGAAAATCGAATTCACTTTTACCGAGACGGAGAGGAAGATCGCCGAGGCGGAGATGAAGATGCTGGTCGAGACCGGCGAGCTGCCGCGTGAGATACCCATCGCGCCGCTCTTCATGGTATAGCCATTTCGTATGTGGGTTATGAATTTTAAAAGCCAGAACTCAAAGTGCAAAATTCTTCTGGCGGCGGCGATTTTGCTCGTTGGCGCAATAACCACTTCGGCCTACGCGCAAGAGAAAAAGAACATTCGTCTTGTTCTCGTCAGCCTGTCATGGAACAGCGAGCTTCCGCTCCGCGTCGCGATCGCCAAGGGCTACTTCAAAGAACAGGGCCTTTCCTTCGAGCCGATCTTCATCCGCGGCGGGCCGGCCGCGCTCGCGGCCATGATCTCGGGCGACGCGGACTTCGGGAGCATCGGCGGCGCGCAGGCCGTGATCCGGGCGCGCTCGCGCGGCCTGGATGTGTCGATCATCGGCTCGATCTCCAATACCACCAACTACGCCGTCGTCGGCGCTAAGGGAATCAAAACCGTCAACGACCTCAAGGGCAAGATCGTCGGCGTAACCGGCGCCGGCGCGTTCTCGGATTTTGCCGTCCGGACTTACTTGAAAAAGAGCGGTTTCGAACCCGATAAAGACGTGATGCTCCGCGCCGTCGGAAACACCACGATGCGGGCGGCGGCGCTGGAAGCCGGCCTCGTCGCCGCCGCGCCTTTTTCCCCCGAGGACGCAGTGAGGCTGACGGCTAAAGGGTACCCGCTGATCGTCAACTTGAGCGAGTCGCTGCGCATTCCGCAAAGCATTCTCATCGCGCGCGACGGGCTCATGGAGAAATATCCCGAGACCACCAAAAGATTTTTGAAGGCGATCATTCTGGGACTCCAGTTCGCCAAGAAAAATAAAAAGGAAGCGATCAAGGCGGGCTACGACGCCGGTCTCAAAGGCGAGCCGGACATCGTCAACCGGGCCTACGACCTCTACGCTCCCGGCCTGACGCCGGATCTCTCGATCGCCGTGGACGGCATCCAGCTCATGCTCGACGAGGACATCCGCGCCGGCCTCGTGGACAAAAAAATGACCCTCGAGCGCGTGATCAACGACCGCATCTTGAAACAGGCGCAGGAGGAGCTGAGGCGCGAGGGCCGCTTGAGTCCATAAATGCCGTCACCGGGAGGAAAGAAATGAAAATTTGCCATTACAACTCGAATCAAGCCGGCGTTATCTCCGGCGACAAAGTCTATCCTATCGGCGATGCGCTGGTGAAGGGCGGACACGTGCGGGACCGCTACACGATGCTGGGGGTGATCAACGCGCTGGCAAACGAGCCCGCCGCCATGCAGTGCGCGCGCGACGCTATGAAAACGGCTGCGCCCGTGCCGCTCGCCTCTGTCAAGCTGCTGGCGCCGATTTTGAATCCGGGATCGCTGTGGGCCGCGGCGGCGAATTACAAGGCGCACCAGGCGGAGATGAAGATCAAAATGGGCAGCGCCGACCGCACCGAGCTGAGCAAAGACGATCTCATGGCCGAGTTTTTCTTGAAGCCGACTTCGTCGATCATCGGTCCGGGAGACACCGTCGTCCTGCCGAAAGTTTCCAAGGACGTGGACTTCGAGTGCGAGCTCTGCGCCGTCATCGGGAAGAAAGCGCGGCACGTGAGCGAAGAGCAGGCGCTCGATTACGTTTTCGGCTACACGATCTGCTGGGACTTGAGCCAGCGCGATCCGTGGGGCCGCGGCCGGCAGAATACGCGCAACATCCGCAAGGGGTTCGACACCTTCACCGCTCTCGGCCCGTGGATCGTGACCAAGGACGAGATCGAAGAGCCGCAAAATTTATCCATCAACGTCGAGCAAAACGGCAAGCTCGCCATGACCGCGCACACGAGCGACATGATCTGCGGCATACGCGAGCACATCCGGTTCTTGAGCAGTTGCCTCACGTTACGCCCGGGCGATCTCATCACGACCGGCACGCCCGCGGGCGTGAAGAAGCTCGCCGACGGCGACCGGCTCAAGGGCAGCATCGAAAAGATCGGCTCGATGGAGCTTCGCGTTGCGGCGGAGAAGTAGTCGTTTCATTCCACAAAGGGTTCGTATGATCCACACGCGTGTCTGCGATCTTCTCGGCGTCGTTCATCCGATCGTCCTCGGCGGCTTGGGCGGCGCGACTTCCGCGCCGCTCGTCGCGGCGGTCTCGAACGCCGGCGCCTTCGGCACGCTCGGAACCTCCGGTATCAATGCCGCGCAGATCGGAGCGGAGGTCGAGGCGATCCGCCGCGCGACGACGAAGCCCTTCGGCATCAATCACCTGCTCTTCGAGATCGACGAGGAGCGCTTTTCCGTCACGATCGAGACGCGGCCGGCGGTGGCCGCCTTCGCTTGGGCCCGGGCCGATCAGGATCTGCGTCTCTATTTTCAGCGCGCGCATGACGTCGGATGCAAAGTCATGTTCATGGCCGGCGAGGTGCCTGAGACGGTGCGCGCGGCGGAGGCAGGCGCCGACGTGATCGTCGCGCAAGGAACCGAGGCCGGCGGCCACGTCGCCTGGATGGCGGCGATGCCGCTGGTGCCGATGGTCGTCAAAGCCGTCGCACCGTTGCCGGTGCTTGCCGCGGGCGGCATCGCCGATGGACATGGGCTCGCCGCCGCTCTCGCTCTGGGAGCCGACGGCGTTCTTCTCGGCACGCGCATGATGGCGACCGACGAGTCGCCCATTCACCCGAACTTCAAGCAAGCGATCGTGCGCAGCAACGGCCATGACACATTGCTGACGGAAATACCGGACATCGCTTCGGGCCGCGTATGGCCGGGAGCGATGTCGCGCGCGCTGCGCAACGCTTTCATCGAGCGCTGGGCCGGGCGCGAGTGGGCGCTCCGGCGGGACCAGCGAGAAGCGGCCAAGGCGGTACTCGAAGCGCGGCGAAGCGGCGACGCCGACAACGCCTCGCTTCTCATCGGGCAGGACGCCGGGCTGATCGATTCGATTGCGCCCGCGAGTGAGATCATCGAGACGATGGTCGCGCAAGCGGAGAAAATCATCCAGGAGCGTTTAAGCAAACTGGTGCGCAACCGGTGACGCATTTGTCGCCCGCGCCCTGTTGCGCAGCGACGCGCAAGGAGACAACTTAATGGCTTGCAGAAGCATGGTTGCTCTTCTGTTAGCGGTTTCTTCGTTGCTGTTTTCTCCCCCCGGCGCCTCTGCCGAAGTCGTCACGATCCGTCACGGCACGACGGCGGCCATCAGCACGGAGAAAGTGATTCTCGCCCTCGCCAAAGACGCCGGCATCCTCAAGAAACACGAATTGGCCGTCGAAGTGGTCCTGATTACGAGCGGTGGAACTCTGGCCACGCAGGCCTTGGTGGGCCAGAGCCTAGATCTTTTGGCGACCGGCGCTACGCCTTTCCTTCACGGCTACATCGAGGGAGCCGACATCAAGATCATCGGTGGAGTGAACAATCGCTTTCCTTACACCTTTATGGCGCGCAGCAACATTTCGACTCCAGCGCAGCTCAAGGGCAAAGTCGTCGGCATCACGCGCTTCGGCAGCATCGACGAGCTCGCGACAAGAATGGCGCTGTCGCAGTTTGGACTGAATCCAAAAACCGACGTGAAAATCATCCAAGTCGGAGGCTCGGCCAGCCGGCTGGCTGCGCTTCAGTCGGGCAGCATCGACGCCTCGGCTCTGGTCTCGGGCTATAGCGATGTCGGGCGCAAGCTCGGCCTCAACGTATTGATGGATCTCGCCGAAAGAGAGATTGAATATCAGATGACGGCGATCGTGGCGCGCAGCGACTTCCTCAAGAGCCGGAGTGACCCCGTCAGGCGTTTTATGCGGGCCTATCTCGAGGGGATTCGCTACTACAAAACCCATCGTGATGAAGCGATCAAAAAGGCCATGGAAGCTCTCAAGACGGACGATCGGCAACTGGCTGAAACGGACTACAACACCCGTTCGCGCGCTCTGCCTGACGACGGTAAGCCGACACTGAAAGGTTTGCAATTAGCCATCGACGAGCTGGCGAAAGAAAACCCAAAAGCCAAAAACGTCACGCCCCAGCAACTCATAGACATGAGTTTCCTCCCGTAGGAAAATTCATTTCGGAATCGTAGCAGAAATCGGTTGCCGACTAGCTGCCGAAATTTACTCTTGACAAATCTGCTTCGCGCGATACAGTTGAACCGAAGCCCAGAAAAAAAAGGAGGGCTGTTATGAGCGAAGGAACGCCACCGGGCGAGCAACGCCCGCGGCCTGAGGAGGACGCACCCTCGGCAGCGGCTGGCTCGAAGTAGCACTCAACTCCAGTGCCGTGAAGGCACAAGGTCGCTAAGACGACCACAAAAAGGAAGAGCTACGATACGACTCCGACGGAGTCAATAGCCGTCGTTGCAAAAAGCGTCGGATACCGGGCTGACGGGCAGACGGAAAAAATTTAAAAAGTTATTCGGCGCGATTACGCCGCGAGCGGGCTCTCTTCCCAGGAAGAGGGCCCGTTTTCGTTTTTTGCGTTTCCCTTTTCCTCGTCTTGCTCCAGCCTGTTGCCTCCGGCCTTCTTCTCTCCCTTGACGCCCGTCCTCAGTTTGCGCTATTCGGCGGAATAAGTCTCTCGTGGTCCGGAGGAGAGCGCCATGAAATGGAAAATGATCCAGGTGGTCTCGACGTTCCTGCTATTGGCTTCAGGATTGTCCGATGCGCAAGAAAAGAAGCTCGAGCCTTTCGTTGTCGCCTATACGGCTGTAACCGGGAACCGGGCCCCTCTCTGGGTCGCAAAGGATGCACGGCTCTTCGAAAAATATGGTCTGGATCTGAAGCTTGTCCAGATCGGCGCCGGCAGCGTCATCATGAGCGCGCTCGTCGCCGGCGAGGCTCACATGGCCCCCGTCGCAGCGGCCACGGTAGCTTCGGCGGCGGCTCAGGGCGTGCCCGCGGTCATCGTCGGCACGAACGGCGGCGCTCCCTACCAACTGGTAGCCCATCCTTCCATCAAGTCCGTCCAGGAGCTTAAAGGAAAGGTCGTGGGCACGAGCAGATTCGGATCCGGCAGCGACTTCATGCTGCGGCGGATGCTCGCCAATGCCGGACTCGTGCCGAATAAGGATTTTTCCTTGATCCCCACGGGCTTCAGCGAATCGGAGAAAAGACTTCTCCTTATAACGCAAGGGAAGATAGATGCGACGCTTGGGGAAGCGGATGCGGTCTTCCGGTTCGTGGAGATCAAAGGACAAAAACTCACCGTCTTGGGAGACAGCCGCGACTTCGGCGTGCCTCGCGCCGCCGCCGACCTGGCGACAACCAGACCTCTTCTCAAGGACTATCGCGCCAGGTTCAAAAATTTCTTCATGGCGTATTGCGAGGCGATCTGGATGGGACGAAAAAATAAAGAGCTCGTTTATCAGGCGTACCGGAAGTATATGCGGATCGACGATCCGAGGATGCTCGATGGCACCTACAAGACGCAGTTTCTCGACACGATCCCTGCAAAGCCTTATCCGAACGAAGAGGCCGTGCAAATGCAGATCGAAGATCTGGCCAGCTCGGTCGCGCCCAAGTTGAAAGGGGCGAAGGCGCAGGAATTCATCGATGTCACGATCCTGAAAGAGCTTGAGAGCGAGGGATTCTTCGCGCGGCTGGAGAAGCAGTGATCGTCAAGCCATAGGCGGTATCAAACCATGCCCGGAAAACTCGATGATCGCCGCTTGAGCCGGAGCTGCTCTTGACTCGCGTTCAGTTGATGTTAAGTTCTGCGCCATGCCGAGGGAGATCTCAGCGGTGGCCGTTGGAGTCCTCCTCTTCGCGTTGATCTCCACGGTCGCCGCGCAGGAGAAGGTCATTGTAAGTCACACTACGCGCGCATCGCTTTCCATCGGACCGCTGCTCTACGGCATTGAGCGAGGCTTTTATCGCGACGAAGGGATCGACCTTTTGTACGTTACGATTCGCGCCGACCTGGGAATCAAGGCGCTGCTCAGCGGCGACGTGGACTACATTTACAGCGTGGGAACGATCATTCGCGGCGCGGTCGTCGGCGTCCCGGTCAAGACTCTCAGCTTCGACTTCGCCAAAGTGACGCATTTTCTAATGTCGCGCCCGGAGATCAAGACGGCCGCGGATCTGAAAGGCAAGAAGGTGGGCGTCAGCTCGTTCGGCGCCACCGGCGATCTGGCGGCCAGGGTCGCGCTCCAGTCCCTGGGATTGGATCCGAACCGGGACGTGGTCATCGTGACGCTTGGGGCGGATACGATCCGCTACGCCGCGCTGCAATCGGGCGTGGTTCAGGCGACTCACATGCCGATCCCGATGAATATCCAGATGAGGAAAGAAGGTTTTAACGAGCTGGTTTACGCGGGAAAGATCCTGCAACGGCCGTTGACCGGTCTGGCGACGACGACGGAGAAGATTCGTAAAAATCCCCATCAGGTGCAGCGGATGGTGCGGGCCTTCCTGCGAGCGACGCGCTCGCTCAAGAGCGAACGGGAAGGTTTCATCGCATTCACCCAGAAGAAGTTCGGCTATCCCAAAGACGTCAGCGAAGAGGCCTATCGGGTTCTTGTGGACGCGCTCGGGCAAGACGGATTTGTGGACGATAGCGTGCTGCAAAGCTCGATCGACGAAGCGAAAGCCATGGTCGGCGCGACCAAGCCCGTCAGCCGGGCGGACGTCGTCGATTACAGTTTCCTGCGCGCCGCCATAAAACAATAATCCGAAAGGAAATTGTCCTGAGAACAATCCTCTTGGCCGTCTCCGTTCTCCTGCTCGGCGTTGACCTGCAGGCCCAGGCGCCGTTCTACCAGCGCAAGACGATCACGATCGTCGTCGGCTACTTGGCCGGCGACGGCTATGATGTCTGGGCGCGACTGCTCGCGGCGCATCTGCCGCGCCATATTCCCGGCGAGCCGAACATCATCGTCCAGAACCAGCCCGGCGCGGGCTCCTTGATCGCGGCGAACTCCATTTATAACGTCGCCAGGCCCGACGGTTTGACCTTGGGCGCGATCGGGCCGTCGATTTACCTCGACCAGCTCATGGGCAAAAAAGAGGTCCAGTTCGATTGGGCCAAGTTTACCTGGATCGGCTCGACGGAAAAAACGCCGTGGCTGTTTTACATGCGCGCGGACACGCCTTACAAAACGCTCGACGACATCCGCAAAGCGTCCGAGCCGCCCAAGTGCTCGGCGACGGGAACCGGCACGAGCGGGCACTTCATCCCCAAACTGATCGAGGAAGCGTTCGGCGTCAAACTCAAGCTCGTCATGGGATACAAGGGAGGATCGGAGCAGGATCTGGCGCTGGAGAGGGGCGAAGTCCAGTGCCGCGCGCTGAGCGTGCCGACTTTTTTTTCGCGGGAGCCGTTCGGCACCTGGCGCAAAAACAATTTGGTCCGCGTGCTCTTGCAAACCGCCCGCAGCCGCGATCCGCGCGCCAGCGACGTGCCGACGATCTTTGAGCTCATGAATCAATACAAGACGCCGGAAGCGACGCGCAAGCTGGTCGTCGGCATCCTCGCCTCGGGCGATCTCGGCCGTCCCATCGTGGCGCCGCCCGCCCTTCCTCCCGACCGGGTCAAGCTCCTGCGCGAGGCCTTCATGAAAACGGTGCAGGATCCGGTCTTCCTCGACGACGTAAAAAAGAAGAAGCTCGAGGCGGATCCAAGTTCTGGAGAAGAAATCGAAGCGCTCGCCAGGGAAGCGGTGGCCCAACCGCGCGAAGTGATCGAGCGGATGAAGAAAATATTGGAACAATGAAACCGCCGAGCCGCGACCTCTTTCGCCGGCGCATGCTCGCGGTGATGGAGCGCAAGGACCATTGGGCCTGGCCGGCATTTACCTCCGGCATGGTTTCCGAACGGCGCTTGCACATCCATTTCGAGCAGGAGTACGCGACCTACGTGCGGGACTTTCCGGTGATGGTCGGTTGGGCTTACGTTCAATGTCCGATTGCGGAAGTCCGGCGCGCGCTGGCCGAGAATCTTTACGAAGAGGAAACGGGAGGTTTGACGGCGGGGCTGCCGCACCCGGAACTTTTTCTCGAATACCCGAGGGGCTTAGGCATGGACCTCTCTCGATTTGAAAAAGTAAAGCTCTTGCCGGCGGCCAAAGCGTACCGCGAGTTTCTCGACGCGGCCATCCAGCGCCGCGGCTGGGAAATCGCCGCCGCGCTCGTCACCATCTTCATCGAAGGCACCAAAGACGATCGTGCCGCCGTCGACACAGCCGCGCCGAAAATCGCTGCGGCGCCGCTGCGCGATCATCCGCTGGTGAAACATTACGGCCTTAGCCTGGAGCATCTCGCTCTCACCAAGGCCCATCGCGAAGTCGAAGGCGACCATCGCGCCTCGGCGTGGAGCGCGATCCTCGATCACGTTCCGAGCGGAAAACGAAACGCCGTCGTCGCGGGCATGCAACGAGCATTGACACATTGGCTGCGCTACCGCGACGAAGTCGCCGCCGCGTGCGGCATCGCCCGCGGCCCGGAAGGGAAACCGCGGATTGCGGCGTCGTGATTGGGATTCCGGCTAGGATGCTTAAAGCTTGACGTTCGTATACTCGACGAAAATTCTCGGCGTGGATAGTTCCGGCCTTAAGCGCGACATCGCGGTCAAGAACTGAATATAACGGTCGATGTCCACGGGCCGAGCGGCGGAAAGCCTCTTGAGCATCCGAAATTCGTCGCGAACCGCAGTGGAAGCGGCCATTTCTTTCATCTCTTGCTTTTCTTCTTCACTCAGCACGGCCAAACCTCTCTCTCAATCGTCTCACCTCTTCTCCCACTCCGAAGATATCATAGTACTCTTGTATGCGCGCCCAATCCAGTTTGGAACCGTAAAGTCTCATCAGCGTTTCGATGTCCGCGACTTCTTGCGGCATTCGAGCCGAGTCGTTGGTCATCGCTTGCACTTTTAAGCCGATCACATCTTCCGGGTCAGCCGCCTTGACGGTTTGTTTTCCGCCAAATGCCGGATAACCTTTCGCCCGCGCGAGCATGGCCAGCGAAGATTTCCGAAACGCATGGATAAAATCAACGGCTCCCCATGCTTTGTCGCGGTGGCGATAATGCGAGACATTTTCCGTCTGCATAATACGCTCGTACCCTAAAGCGGTCATTCCTTGATCCACCTTCTCGAGATCGTCTCGGTGGACGAGAAAGTCTAAATCCATCGTCGCTCTGGCGTGTCCCAGAACTCCCAAAGCGAAACCGCCGATAACGGCGTACCTGATTTCGCAGCGATCGAATTCCGCCAACAACGCTTTCAACACTCGCTCGAAGTCCACGCGGCCATTGTAGACGGTCGGATTGAGAGCCGCAAACCCGGCCAAGGCCGCGAGAATATCTCTTGACTGGCATTCGGGTAGTGCTAAGTTCCCGGTAACGTGAGCGCTACCGTCTACAAACACTATACGAAAGCGGAGCTGGAGCTGCACTTCGACCCGCAGAAATCCGTGCCGGACCACGCTCGCTGGACGGAGGAGCGGAACAGCGCGAGTCGACAAGCGCGCAAAAAATTAAAATCGTTTCTCAACGTCGCGTACGGCGATTCGCCGCGCGAGAGGATGGATATTTTTCCGGCGGAAAGGCCGAACGCGCCCGTGCTGCTGTACTTTCACGGCGGCTACTGGCGGAGCGGCGGCAAGGAGCAAAACTGCCATTTCGCCGAGCTGTTCGTGAAGACCGGCGCCGCCGTCGCGGTCGTTGAATACGATCTGTGTCCACAGGTGACGGTTACGGAGATCGTCAGGCAAGCGCGCGCGTCGGTCGCCTGGGCGTATAAAAATATTTCTCATTACTCCGGCGATCCGTCGAAAATTTACCTCTCCGGCTTGTCCGCCGGAGGGCATCTCGTCGCCATGGCGCTCGCGCACGATTGGGAGAAAGAAGGACTACCGCGCGATTTGATCAAAGGCGCGACCGCGATCTCCGGCGTCTACGACCTCGACGCCGTTCTGCACATCGACGTGAACCAGGAAATCCGGCTTACTCCCGAAGGCGTACGGGAAAACAGTCCGTTCCTTCATCCTCCCCTCCCCTACGCGCCTTTGATCATCGCTTGCGGCGGAGCCGAGCCGAGAGGCTGGCAAGAACAATCGGAGAATCTCTTCGTGCTCTGCAAAGCGCGCGGCGTTTCGTGCGAGTCGATCGAGATTCCCGGCGCGCAACATTACTCCATTGGATTGCAGCTCGCGGACTTTCAATCACCTCTCACGCGCGCGATATTCAAACAAATGGGCTTATCGTCACAAGGTTGATCATGCCGCGAAGCAAACAAATATTTCTCGTTTGCAGCCTGGGGCTTCTCGTCTCGATGATTGCGTCGAGATTAGAAGCGGCGGAGTTGCCTCTCGTGCGCATCGCCCACGGGGCGTTTAACGAAAAGATCGCCGCGTTGTGGATCGGAGTGGAGCAGGGTCTTTTCCGCAAACAGGGCGTCAACGTCGAGGTGATCAACATTCGCAGCGGCCCACAAACGATCGCCGCGCTCGCCTCCGGCGAGATCCAGATCGCCTACACGATTCCGGGAACGGTATTGAGCGCCGCGGCCGGCGGCATGGACCTCGCCTTTTTCGCCGGCATCGTCAACCGCCCCGACGGCGATTTCGTCGCGGCGCCGGGCCTGCGCGGCGCGGAGCAGCTCAAGGGAAAACGGGTCGGCGTGCAAAGCATCGGCGGCGGCGTCTGGTCGATGACCATGCTGGCGCTGGAGCATTTGGGCCTGGAGCCGACGCGGGACAAAATCCTATTGATGGTCCTCGGCGACCAGTCGGTTCTCACGCAGGCGCTGGCGAGCGGCGGGATCGACGCGACCTACCTGAGTTACACCTACAGCGCCTCGCTCAAAGAAAAAGGCTACAACGTGCTGGTCGACATGGGGCAGGCGCCGATCGCCTATCAAGGTCTCGCGCTGGCCGCGCCGCGCTCTTATCTGAGGCAGAACTCCCATCTCATAGACTCCATAATGCGCGGCGTCGTGGAATCGGTCGCCTTCATCCAAAGACCGTCGCAGAAAGAAACCGCCGTCAAATCTCTCGTGAAGAACTTGAGGCTGAAAAACGCGCAGGACGCGGAGACCGGATACCAGGCGCTGCAATGGCTTTACAATCTCGACATCAATCCGAACTTGAAGGGAGTGCAAAATATGCACCGGCTGCTCGCGTTGACAAATCCCAAGATGAAAAGCGTCAAGTCCGAAGACGTGATCGACGAAGCGCCGGTGCAGCGTCTCGAAAAGAGCGCCTTCTATCGCGACCTCGTGGCGCAGACGAAAAGGTAAAGGAGACAATCATGGATGCAAACGCGAAAAAGACCGCGCTGCGGATGATTCCGTACGGCTTATACGTTCTGACCGCGGAGGCCAAGGACGGCCGCGTTGCGGCGGCGACCGTGAACTGGGCCACGCAGACCGCTTTCGAGCCGCCGCTCGTCGTGGTCGGCGTGAAGGTCGATTCCCAGGCGCACGCCGTCATCAAAGAGTCCAAGTCGTTTGCATTGAATATTTTGGGCAAAAGTCAGAAAGACGTTGCATTCACGTTCTTCAAACCGCTCGAACGAGAGGGCAATACCATCGGCGGCCAGCCGTTTCGCTCCGGGAGTTTGGGCGCGCCGATTTTTGAAAACGTTCCGGCCTTCGTTGAGTGCGCTTTGGTCGAGACGGTCGAGAGAGGCGATCACTCGATCTTCGTGGGGGAGGTCAAAGACGCGGGCGTGGCCGAGCAGCCTTCGGGACGTCCGGACGATCTCACCCTGACACTGAGAGACCTCGGCGATAAAATATTTTACGGCGGATAAAGGTACAAGGATGAAAACGGAAACGATGAAAGCGAAAATTTCAGAGGTCACTGTTGAGAACCGCTTTCTTTTTCCTATTCCGTCCTATTTCAGCTTTCCGTTTTCATCTTTCATCGTTTGACAAAGGGTGGGCCTTTTTCAGCGGCCTGGACTAGCTCCCCTTGAGGCTCTTTAAAAAACCGCTCTGCTCCAGCTCTCTTACGAACTGCAAGTCCACGACCGAACCGACGTCGAGCTCGCGGAGCTTCGGATTGCGCTGGGCAAGCTCCTTGGCGGTGAAATCAAGCCCTTCGATCGTGGGCATGGGCGTGTCGTTGTACAGACGGCGGGCCGAATCGTAGGCCGGCCCGACGACGCCGGGGCTCATGAATCGGGCGTATCGCATGATGATTGCGATGGAGCCTTCCCGGTTCGTCTTCAGGTAATGAAGAGCCTGGGACAAGGCCTTCACGTAGCGGAGCACCACATCGCGCTTCTCGCGCGCGTACCGTTCGGTCGTCACTGCCGCGCCCATCTGGAAGGGCGTCTTGGTCGCCACGTAATCCACAAGAACTTTGAAGCCGAGCTTCTTTGCCTGCTGCAGCTCCAGATCCTGGCCGACCATGAACTCGGCGAATCCAGCCGCCATTGCCTGCAACCGCATGGGCGTGTTGCCGATCGCGCGCAGCGAGACGTCCCGGTCCGGGTCGATCCCGAGGGCCTTGAGTCCGATGCGAATCACCGTGTCGGCTGCGGTCCCCGGGATGTGATTGGCGCCTACCTTGCCTTTCAGATCGGCCGGGGAGTTGATGGAACTGTTGACGATGAGATAGTAGGGCATGACATTGATAAAGCCGGCGATTATGACCGCGGGCGAGCCGGCCGCCCGGGCATTAAGGACCGAGGGCCCGGTGGATTCCGCGATCTCGGACTCCCCCGCAATCAAAGTCTGTACGGTTCGCGGGCTCCCCTCGACGAACACAATGTTCACGTCGAGCCCCTGACGCTCAAAGAAGCCGGCAGACTTCGCCACCCACACGGGGGTGGAGCTCCCGATCGTCAGGGATTGGTATGCGGTAGTCACCCGGTCGGCCGCGCTTGCGGGCGCAACCGTGATGAAGACGAGAAACATTGCTCCGGTGAGTACGGCGAGGGAATTTGCAAAGGCGGCCGGCTTGAGCATGCCGTTACCTTTTACTCAACCTGAATCCTTCGTAGGCAAGATAGCCGGTAACGATGAGGGCAACCCCGCTCAGCCATTGAGGCACGCTCCATCCTTCAAAGACGGCCTGCCACCCGAGGACAAGTCTCAGAAGATGCAGCGCCGCGATCACGAGGAATATGAAAGCGGCGGTTTTGAGATAGGCTTTGTGGGACATTTGACACGAAGCTACATCCGCGCGCGGCGTCTTGTCAATCCATACGCCTCCGGCATAGAGTGAAGCCTGCCTGCGAACGAAAGCTCTTCGTACTGAGTAGACACGGCCTCGAGACTGGAATATTAATAAACGCCGGGAGAGATATTCCGATGCACTACTGCATGCCGCCGGATCCCAACACGAGAAAGCCCAGCTTCGCTCTTCCGCCCCGATCCTGCGATACCCATTTCCATATTTTCGGACCGCCGGAAGAGTTTCCGTTTGCGCCGACGCGCCAGTACACGCCGCCTGCGGCTCCGCTGGAACACTATCTCAACATGGCGGCGGTGATCGGCATCGAGCGCGGGGTCGTCGTTCAACCGAGCGTCCACGGACTCGACAACTCGGTCACGTTGAACGCGATAAAGAAATCCGGCGGCCGTTTTCGCGGCGTCGCGCGCATCGACGACAAGACAGCGGCGAGCGAAATTAAAATATTACATGAAGGCGGCATACGCGGAGTCCGCTTCAATTTGTTGGACCGGCCGCGCGGCAACGTCGCGCTCGACGTCTTCGACCGGGCCGTGGAACAGATCGCCGAATTCGGCTGGTCCGTCGATCTGCACATCGACCCGAAGAACCTGCTGGAGCAGGAGAAGCGCATCCGGGCTCTGCCCGCACCTGTCGTGATCGATCATCTGGCCCGAGTCAATCCGGCCGATGGACTGGGGCAACCCACGTTTCAATTACTTCTGGACCTATTGAAAAACGACCGATGCTGGGTGAAGGTGAGCGGCGCGGACAAGCTTTGTAAAGCCGGAGTTCACTCCTACTTAGGGCTCCCCTACGTCGATGTGGTTCCCTTCGCCCGCGCGGCGATCGCCGCCGCACCCGACCGGGTCATATGGGGAACCGATTGGCCCCACTCGAACAACTTCGCTCCGGGCAAGACGCCCAACGACGGCGATCTCACGGACCTGCTGCTTCAATTCGCGCCGGATGAGAAAATCAGGAAAAAGATTCTCGTCGACAACCCCGCGGCGCTGTACGGATTTGCCGACTGAGGAGGCTCATGCAGATTATCGATGCCGACGGCCACGTGAACGACGGCGCCTGTGGCGATGAGATCGCCAGGTATATGCCCTCGGGGAACCGGATGTCGCAAGTTTTCCCCGAACTCGACCATTTTCACTTCCGCTTTCTCAAGCTGAACCGCCGCCCGACGGGCAATCCCGGAGCGCAGGATTGGATCGAGTTCTTGGATAAGACGGAAATTCACTCGACCGTGCTTTATCCGACCTTCGGCCTCGCAGTCGGACGGATCATTTCGCCGGAGTGGGCGGTCGCCGCGTGTAAAGCGTACAACACGTGGCTCTACGAGCGGTTCCTGAAATCCGGTCCGCGTCTTAAAGGCATGGCGCTCATCCCGATCCAGGACGTCGACGCCGCCGTCGCAGAGCTGCGCCGGGCCGTGAAAGAGCTGGGCCTGTTGGGCGGCATGCTGCCGTCGAACGGAGAGGGCATCAACGGCCACCTGGGGTCGAAGGTTTATTGGCCGATTTATGAAGAAGCGGAAAAGCTCGGCTGCGCGCTGGCGGTGCATGTCGGCTGCCTCCACCGTCTGGGTCTCGATGCCTTCAGCATTTATTATGCCGTCCACGCCTTGGGCCATCCGTTCGGGCTTATGATCCAGGCGGCGGCGATGCTTGCGCACGGCGTCTTCGACCGCTTTCCGAAGCTGCGCGTAGCTTTTCTCGAAGGCGGAGCGACCTGGGTTCCGTTCTTCCTGGACCGGCTCGATCGCTCCTATCACGAAGGACATATTCAGACCGATCTCGCAGGGGAGCTTCTCGGCGGCCCCAAGAAAGGCGAAAAAGCGAGCGACTATTGCAAGCGGCAGCTTCGCGACGGACGGATCTTCGTGGGATTCGATTGCGACGATGACGGTCTCGACACCGCGATACAAAAAGCGGGCCGGGGCTCTTTTCTTTTCGGCAGCGATTTTCCGCACGAAGTCTTCGACGCCGAAAAATGCCGTCACGAGATCGACGAGCTGCTGGGGCGCGAGGACCTGTCAAAGGAAGACAAGGAGGCGGTTTTAGGCGGAAACGCGCTCCGGCTATACGCCCCGTCGGGCAAACTTTAGCGGCAGCAGCCATGATCGATTTCGCAGGAAGAAAAATACCGACGGAGCTGAGCGAGATCGTCGAGCCGGGGCGCACGGTTCTGTTAGTGTGGGACATGCAGAACGATCAGGCCGGCGGCTCGTTCAATAAACCAGCGCTGATCGAAAACGCGCCGCCGCTGATCGCCGCGGCGCGCGACGCCAGGATCAAAACCGTTTACACCCGCCAGACACCGTACTTGTGGAAGGACGAATCGCCCGCGTGGATTCACCGCGCGCTCAAAGAACAAAAAGTCGATCATCCGGGGAAGTTGAAGCCGCGGCGGCTTCACGGCAGTTTCGGCTGGCAGTTGATGGCGCCGTTTGCGCCGGCGGAAGGCGACCTCGTCATCGACAAGCGGCGACCGACGATGTTTATCGGCAACGAGTTCGAGACCGTGCTCGCGAATCTGAGAGCGAGCGCGGTCGTCATCATCGGCTGCACGACCGACGGCGGCGTCGAGGCGACCGTGCGCGACGGCTACTACCGCGGCTACTTCATGGTCGTCGCGCGAGATTGCGTCGGCACGTACACCGAAGAGGGTCACAATGCGGCGCTCAAGCGCATGGAGCGCTTTGCCGACGTGGTCGAATCGACAGAGTTGATCCGAATCTGGCGGCGCTGAGAGGAGAAGTCTATGGCGAAATCGAACTGCGAAAAAAACGCGCTCCACGTCGCGACGCTGTCGGGCTGGCGCCGCTTCGAGAAAACGGCCGGAGAATGGAAGCAGACGAAACAATCGCTGATGTACTGGTCGCTCACCTGCTTATCCGTAGATCCAGAAAACCCGCGGCTCGTCTATGCCGGAAGCGAGCATTCGGGACTCTTCTTTACCACCGACGGGGGATCTCATTGGCTGCGCGCGAACCCCAACGTTCCGAAAATGATGCTCTTCTCCGTCCTCGCGCTCCCCGGCACGGTCATAGTCGGGACCATTCCGTCGGCGGTTTACAAAAAGAATGGACAAAGCTGGGAAGAGCTGGAAGGCGTGCGCGCCGGCAGCCAGGGAGCGAATTTCCCGCCGAGTCCGGAGCTGCAATCGCGGACACGCTATCTCGCCGCGGACCCGGCAAACCCGGCCCGGCTCTACGCCGGCATCGAGGTCGGCGGGCTGCTTCTTTCCGACGACAGCGGAAAAAGTTGGCAAACCGCGAACGAAGGACTGACCGATCCCGACGTGCACGAAATTCTTCCTGCGGAAAAAACCGCGGGACTGGTCTTCGCCGCCTGCGGCGACAAAGCCTTTCGCAGTTTCGATCGCGCCGTGCACTGGGAAGAGATCACGCCGCCGGGCCGCGACTACGGCATGTCGCTGGCCGAGGACGGCGACGGAGCCGTTTATCTCGGGAGCGCCCGGGGACGGCCGAATACCTGGCTCAGAGAGTCCTGCGCCGACGCCGCCATCTTCCGCAGCAGAAACGCCGGCTCCGGCTGGGAGACCGTGGTCGCGGGCTTGAGTGGCGGCGTTATGTCGATGTGTCGCGATTCCACGGGTCGCGGCGTCGTCGCCGGCACCTCCGACGGCGAGCTGCTATCCGTCGATGACTCGGGCGCGCGCGTGATCGCCCGCGGGCTTCCGTGCATCACCTCCGTGAGATTGGGCGCGTGAAAGCCTTGACGCCCTTCCCGGCTTTGTCTACATAGACGGAAGAGTCGCACATGAAGCGCAGCCTGATCATTGCCGTCCTGGCCATCCTGTCGATGGCATCCGCAGCTTTTGTCTGCGCCGAAACGTTGATCCGCGTGGCGACGCCCGGCGCGCTGACCGGCGCGATTCCGCTTTATCTCGGGGAAAAAAAGGGAATCTTCGCCAAGTACGGCCTGAGGGTCGAGGTCATCGCCACCAACAGCGAGCAGATGAACATGCGCGCGCTCGCTTCCGAGAGCGTCGAATTTTTAACTTCCAGCTCGACGGGACTTTTTTATCTGGGCAAGCAAGGCGGCGACGTCGTCGGCCTGTGCTCGTGGAACAATTCGTCTCCCTATAGCCTGGCGAGCCGGATCAAGATCAAAGACGTGAAAGAACTGAAAGGCAGAAAGATCGCCTCCAGCGGCGCCGGCGGCCGCGCGGAGGCTTTTATCCGCTTTACGCTGGCGCAGGTCGGCCTCGACGCCAGGAAAGACGCCCAGATCGTGCCGATGTCGGGAGGCTCGGGCATCCGGCTCGCGGCGGTCGTTTCGGGAAACATCGACGCGACGATGATCTCGACGCTCCAAGGGCGGGCTGCGGAGAAGCTCGGGCTCACGGTGATCACGATTCCCCTCGAATATATGTGGGGAATCAATTTGACCCGCAAGTCTCTGCTGGCAAAGAACCGAGAGCTGGTGAAATCTTATCTCCGCGGGCTCGCCGAATCGGTGCGGGCGATGATCGCCGACAAGCCGGGAACCATCGCGGTGATGTCGCGGGTCTTGAGAATCGACGATCGCGAGAGCCTGGAATATTCCTACCAGGCTTTCAAATCGGAAGCCCGCCCCGACCTCTTTCCGACCGAGGGATCGATCGTCAACGTCTTGAAGACGATGAGCTATGAAGACCCCGCGTTTCTCTCGATTCCGCCGTACAAGTATTTCGACCTGTCGCTGATCGAAGAGCTGAAAGCCGAGGCGCGATAAATCATAGGAGGCAAAGATCATGGCGTACGATCTGTTGATCAAAGGCGGGCGAATCTACGACGGCAGCGGCATGCCGTCTTACATCGGCGACATCGCAGTCAAGAACGGGCGCATCGTCGAGATCGGCAGGATACGGAACGGCGCCGAGCGCACGATCGACGCCGGCGGCCTGGCCGTCGCGCCCGGCTTCATCGACCACCACACCCACATGGACGCGCAGATCTTCTGGGACCCCTACGCCACTTCCGAGCCGCAGCACGGCGTGACCTCCATTGTAATGGGCAACTGCGGCCTCACGCTCGCGCCGGCAAAGCCCAGCGACCACGACGCGCTGGTGAAAAGTTTCGTCCGCGTCGAGGCGATGCCGCGCAGCGTTCTCGAAATGGGAGTTCCCTGGGGCTGGGAGAGCTTCGGCGAATATCTGGACGCATTGGAACGAAAAATCGGCGTCAACGTCGGCGGTCTGGTCGGCCACATCGCGGTGCGCCAGTACGTCATGGGCGAAGAGTCGGTGGAGCGGGCCGCCGTGCCGAAGGAAATCGAGCAGATGAAGCGGCTCGTCTTCGAAGCGATGGAGAGCGGCGCGCTGGGATTTTCCACTAACCGTAACGAGCGCCATATGCGCGAAGACGGCAAACCGGTCGGCAGCAGGCTCGCGACCGACGAGGAGCTTTTCGCCCTGTGCCAAGCGCTGAGCGAGCTGAATTCCGGAGTCATCGAGACGATCCTCGGGCTTAACAAGATCGAGCACTTCAAGTTCTACGACCGGTTGGCGCGCGTCACGGGACGGCCCGTCCTCTGGCAGAGCCTGCAGCACCGCTGGGCCGAGCCCAATCTCTGGCGCGAGCAGTTGGATGCCGTCGCGCCGATCTTCGAGAACGGCTATCAGGCGTACGGCCTCTCGCACACGGTGCCGCTGGTGCGCCACTTCACGCTCAAGAACTGCCAGGTCTTCGACGAGTTTCCGACCTGGAAGGCGCTGATGTTTTTGCCGGTTGAGACGCGCAGAGAGGCGTTCAAAGATCCGGCGACGCGGAAAAAGATGCGCGCCGACTTCGCCGACCCGAGACGGACAAACTTTCACCGGCGCTGGGACGTGGTGCAGGTGGAAAAATGCCTCAAGCCGGAAAATCAGAAATTTGCCGGCAAAAGCGTGGCAGAGACGGCTTCGATGCGCGGGCAGGACCCGCTCGACGCGTTTCTCGATCTCGCTCTGGAAGAAAATCTCGACACCGTCTTCTGCAACGCCAACAACGGCGGCGACGCCGCGGCGATGGGCGAGATCCTGCGCAGCCCGTACGTGTTGATGGGCACCTCGGACGCCGGCGCCCACGTTCAGTTCGGCGCGGACTTCGGCTACGGCACGACGCTGCTCGGCCTGTGGGTGCGCGAGCGGCAATTGCTGACGCTCGAGCACGCGATCCACAAGCTGACGTTTCACATCGCTTCGATTTTCGGTTTCGAAGGCAGAGGACTGCTCAGGCCCGGATACGCCGCGGATCTCGTTATCTTCGATCCGAAAACGGTCGATTCGCACGAGCCCGAGTGGGCTGAAGACTATCCCGGTAAAACGAAGCGTCTGATCCAGCGGTCCGAGGGAATTCATTACACGATCGTGAACGGCCACGCCATCTATGAGAATGGCCGTTTGACGGGCGCGCTTCCCGGACAGCTTTTGCGCGGTTCGTCTTATCACGGCCGCCAGGCCGCCGCGGCCTGAAGCGCGATGGGCTTGAGCTACGTTCCGGTCGCGCGCGTGGGCGAGATTCTTCCGGGCAAGATGAAGCCGATCGAGCTCGGCGGGCGGCCGCTCTTATTGGCGCACCTCGACGGCGGCTATTTCGTCTTCGCCCGCGAGTGCCCGCACGAAGCGGCGGATTTGCAAACCGGCGCATTGGAAAACTCTCAAGTGCGCTGCATGAATCACGGTTACTGCTTCGATTTAACCACCGGCGCGTGCGTCGTGCCGCCGAACGGTCCACCGCTCACCACGCTGCCGGTCGAAGTGCGCGGCGAAGAGATCTGCGTCAAGCTCGAATGGTAGGCGGGACAATGCGCCTGCTATTTTTGATTCTCTGCGCCGTGCTCGCCGTGCCGGCCGCTCACGCGCAAAACCTTCCCCTCTATCGCATCGCCTACGGCACCACGGGAGAGAACCCCACCGCTTTGTGGATCGGCGTCGAGCAAGGCTTTTACCGCAAGCACGGCCTCAACGTCGATGTGCTCTACATGCGCAGCGGCCCTCTGGCGATGTCGGCGCTGGCCTCGGGCGACGTGCAGATGGTCTTCACCAGCGCAAACAACGTGCTCAACGGAGCGGCGGCGGGTCTGGACGTCGCGGTCGTGGCGACGGTGATCCCTAAAGCCGAGGGCGCATTCGTCGCGCGGCCGGAGATTCAGAGGCCGGAAGACCTCAAGGGAAAATACGTCGCGATCCAGAGCGTCGGCGGCGGCGGCTGGGCCAACAACATGCTCGCGCTGGATTATCTCAATCTCGATCCGGAGCGGGACCGAATTCAGTTTTTGATCTTTCCCGATCAGGCTTCGCGCGTCCAGGCGCTGGAGATGGGCAGAGTCCAGGCGGCCTGGCTCGGGTATACGTTCAGCGACGTGCTCAAAAAGAAAGGTTTCGTCGTGCTGGTGGACCTGGGCAGAGCGCCGATTTCCTACCTGGGCACCTCGCTCGTGACTCGCAGGCTCAATGTGCGTCAGGATCCGAAAGCGGTCGAAGGCGTCATCAAGGGAACTCTGGACGCGGTGCGATTTGTGCTCAATCCGGAGAACCGGGCGGTCGTGGTCAAGACGTTGATGCGCCGCCTGCGCCTCAGGCGGATCGAAGAGGCGGAATCAGGTTACCATTCGCTGGTAACGACGTATGTCGCCGATCTCCGGCCGAACGCCGAGGGGGTCGGCAAGATTTATAAAATTCTCTCGAAGGCCAATCCCAATCTCCAGAAGATCAAGCCCGAAGAGATCATCGACGATGCGATGATCAAGCGAATTCACCAGAGCGGCTACTGATTTCTACCCGGCGGGTTCTGTCCTATCTTTGCGGCTCAGGAGAATTGACCACGATCCGATTGCGGATGTCCTTGACGTCGGGGACGCTGCGCGTGGCTTGCTCGGCGGCGGATTTTTGTCTCTCGGTCTCGACACGGCCGTCAAGAAAGGCCGTGCCGTCGATTACGGAAACCTGAACGCCCTGGATCGCCCGATTTTGAATCGCCTTGGCAATCTGCAATTCGATTTTTTTTCTTCGGCTCTCAGCGTCATTGGAAGCCCGGCTTGGAGCCTGGCGCCCCGCGCTCTTGGCGTTGTCGTCCGCAAATTTTCCCGCGCGAGGGCGATTCTCCGCGTCGGTCATCGAAGCTTCTGATTTCTCGGATTCGTTCGGCTCCGCAAGGGGCGGGACCTTTTCGTTACGTTCTGTGACGCCATGCCGGGCCGGCGCGCTGTTCTCACCGCCGACGCCGAGGAGGTCTTCCACGGTCCCGGTCAAATACGAGAGAAAATCTTCCGCATCTTTAGGATAGAAAAACGCGCCGGCGAGCCCGAGCACGATCAGCGCCAGCAATAGGCCGGTCCCGGCCCGGGCCAAACCCTTGCCGGCACGCCGGGCAAGCCGCCGCTCGTGCGGCGGATAGCTCTCCGTCGCGCCGGTTTCCCACGTCCTGTCCGCCGCCGCGCCGCCTTGCCCAATCTGGAACGCCGCTTCTCTTTCGGCCATGACAAAATCCGCGGCAGCCGCCGCTCTTCCGGCATAGGCGCGCTTGCCCAGCCGCAGATCGTTAGCCGCATCTTCGATCATTTGCGGCGTAACTGTTTTTTCTGCGCCGGTGTAAGCGCCGAGCAGGGCGTTGTCGCAGATCACGTTGATGAGCCGCGGAATGCCTTTCGAATAAAAAGCGATCCGGTCGACGGCGCCGGCTTGAAACAGTCCCGGCCCTTCGTAGCCGGCCACTTTAAGCCTGAAATCGATATAGGAACGCACGTCGTCCTTCACGAGCGGAACCAGCCGGCATTCGAGCACCACGCGCTGCTTCAACTGGCGGAGCTGCGGCCGATCGAGTCTATCTTTCAGCTCGGGTTGGCCCATGAGAACGATCTGGATCAATTTTTCCTTGTCGGTCTCCAAATTCGACAGGAGCCTCACGCCTTCGAGCGCGTCGTCGCTCAGGTTTTGCGCCTCGTCGATCAGCAGGCAGACGACGTGGCGGTTTTTGAGCTGCTCGATCAAGTAGCCGTTGAGCGTCCCGATCATCGTCAGCCGGTCCTCGCTCGGTATCGGCAAACCCAGGTCGCGGAGCGTGAGCCGCAGCAGCTCGGTGAACGTGAGGTAGGTATTGAAAATAAAAACCGAGTGAATGGAAGAGCCGATGGTGCGCATGAATTTACGCAGCAGCGTCGTTTTTCCCGTCCCGACCTCGCCGGTGATGACGATGAAGCCTTTTTTCTCCTCGATGCCGTATTGCAGCGCGGCAAAGGCCTCCATGTAGGTGGCATTCATCCAGAGGAAGTCGGGATCTGGAGTGACGTTGAAAGGCGATTCCCGGAAACCAAAAAAACTATTGTACATGGCGCTTTTGCCCTCAGAGGACCTTGCGCGATACGGATAATTATCAGGGAAAAAATTTCAAGTATCAAGACGTGCGAGTGAATTAGGAGTTAGGAATCAGCCAATTCCCAATTCCTAATCCCTATCTCGCTTTCGCGTGAGACTTGAGCAGCTCGGCGAACTGCTTGTGGAGCTTCTTCAGCTTCGGCGGGATCATCACCTGACAGTAAGGCTGGTAGGGATTTTTCGCGAAGTATTTCTGATGATAGTCCTCGGCTTCGTAAAATTCGCCGAGCGGCTCCAGCGTGGTGACGACGGGCTTCGAATAGGCCTTCGCGTCGTTCAGCTCTTTGATGAAACTTTCCGCTTCTTTCCGCTGCGCCTCGTCGGCGTAAAGCACAACCGAGCGGTACTGCGTGCCGACATCGTTGCCCTGGCGATTAAGCGTCGTGGGATCGTGCGTGGCGAAAAACACCGTGAGAAGATCCTTGAAAGCGATTTGGCTCGGGTCTAACTCGATTTTAATCACCTCCGCATGTCCCGTCCGTCCCATGCAAATCTGCTCGTAGGTGGGATTTTTCGTGTTCCCTCCCGCGTATCCCGGCATGACGGAGCGCACCCCGCGCAATTCGTCGAACACCGCCTCGGTGCACCAGAAGCAGCCGCCGCCGAAAACCGCGGCCTCGGTATTGCGCTCTCCAACCATCGGTTTTTACCATATGCAATCGAGACCAGCGGGTCAACGTTTACCCGGCCGGTTGACGCTGACTCTGAATTTGCCCTATGGTGACTGGGCGTAGGGGCGGTTCGCGAACCGCCCCTACATAACGGAATCGAGGAGAACGAAACGTGGCGCTGATTATTTTGGCTTTCATTGCAGCCTTAACATTTCCATCCGAATCTCGCGCCCAGACGCCGCAGAAGGCGGTAATCACCTATTCGAGCCGCAGCATCGCGTCGGTCGATCTGTTCATCGCGCAGGAGCGCGGCTTCTTCCGCGAGGAAGGCCTCGAGCCGCAGCTCGTGCAGGTGAGAGCGACAGCTGCCATCGCCGCCATAGTCTCCGGCGACGTCGACGCGCTGGGCTCGGTCGGCAGCGCGATACGGGCGATCCAGCGCGGCGCGCCCGTCAAGACGCTCGCCGTGAGTCTCAGGCGCCCGCTCTTCTGGATCGTCACCCGCCCGGAGTTGAAATCTTTTCGCGATCTCAAGGGAAAAGTCATCGGCACGACGACGCTCGGAGGCAGCCAGCACACCGCCGGCATTCGCATGCTGCGCCGCGCCGGCCTCGATCCGGACAAAGACGTGACCGTGGTTCTGGCGGGCGACGTTCCCACGCAACTTCAGGCGCTGGTCGCCGGCTCGATCCAGATCGGCATTCTCTCGCCGCCGACCGTGATCCTCGCGCGCGACAAGTACAAGATGAACGTGCTCGCCAACGCGATGGAGGAATTCACGAGCCTGCAAAACGGCCTGGCAGTTCAGGACAAGACGTTGAAGGAGCGAAGAGACTTCGTCAAGCGGATTCTCCGCGCGCGCGCCAAGGGAGGGCGCTATTTTCAGCAGAACGAGCGCGGCACGGCGGAAGTTTTGTCGAAGGTTCTTAGCGTGGACATGCCGACCGCGCTGGAGACGTACCGCATATCGCGCGGCGCTTTTACGACCGACGGCATTCCCACCGACGACGAGATCCGCGAGTATCTCAAGATGGACGCCGAGATCCTCGGCCTTCCCGCGCCGATTCCGGCGGAAAAGATTTTCGACTTTTCTCTCCAGCGGGAAGTCAATCGGGAGCTGGGGGTAAAGTGAAGAAGCTTTCCGAAATCTGACGTCTCCAACTTATCTTCTCCGCTGAATTCCGAAGATCTGGTTGTACTGGTCGATGATCTCATTCAGATTCGGACCGATGGAGGAGGGGCTCAAAAAAACAAAGTCCTTCTGGAAAAGTTCCTGAACCCACGGCTTGTGTTTGATGCCTTTTCTTATCGAGATCCGGCCGGCGGTGTCGGAAATTCTTGTCTGTCCCTCCTCGGATAGCATCCAATCGACGAAGAGGATAGCGGCGCAAGGGTGGGGCGCGCGCTGCATCAACGCCGTGAAATTCGGTTCGGCGCCATAGGGATCCAAAATGCGGAAATCTATCGGCGCGCTTTTCTCCTTGTATTCCGCCACGCGCCGGCCTCGAGCCGCGATGGCGATCGCCGACTCGCCTGCCAGCATGAGTTGGACCCGCATCACGCTGCTGGAGCCCGGCATCTGAAGTTCCTGCCGGGCCAGCGCCTGCATATATTCCGTTCCTTTCTTCTTTCCCATGTGATCGAGCATGATGTTGAACCAGGTATACTCCTCGGTTCCGAGACTCAGCTTACTCTTCCATTTGGGATTCAGGAGGTCCTGGTAGCTCTGCGGTCTCTCACCGGCCGGAACCATCCGCGTGTTGAGCGCAAGCACAAGAGGAGTCACTTCAAAGGCCAGCCAGTAGCCTTCGGGGTCGTAGGAGCCGGCAGGCAGCGCCTTGCGCTCCGGAGAGAGGTAGGCGGTAGAAAGTCGCCTTTTTTTTAGCTCCCACATTTCCACTGGAGCCGAGCCCACCACGTCGGCGGCATAGCGGCCGGCCCTCGCCTCCGTGTCGACTCTAGTGAAAACGCCGGAGGGCGTCGCGCGATAGGTATTCGTTTTGATGAAGGGGTAGCTGCTTTCAAAGGCTGCCATGATCTTGGGATAATCGGTCAGGCTGAGGGAGGTATAAAAGACCAGCTCTCCCTCTTTCCGAGCCCCTTCTTCCAAAACGGCCTTCCTCTCGGCCAGGGAGAGGCTCGCGATCTTTCTTACGGTTTCCTCTGCCGTGGCCGCGAGACCGGAAGCCGATGGAAACCATGCGATCAAGGCCAAGAGCAAGCCGAGAGTAACTTTGCCCATGGAAAACTTGGTCTAACTAGTAATCCATTCTCCGCTTCTCGCCCCAGCCGACCGACGAGATGTCGAAAAGGTTTCCGTCAGGATCCGATCCCCGGCCTTCCGCGTAGGTCGCTTTTCGCGCCTTCGGGGCCCCTTCGGGATAGACTTCCTGGATCCGCTTCGAGATGGCCTCTGGATCTTTTACATGAAAACCGAAGTGATAGAGTCCAGGCCGATGCCCTGGTTCTTTGGGATCATTAGCGTTGAGTATAGCCAGGTTGACGTCTCCATCTGACAGATGGACGGAGCCGTTTTTCGTGCGGTACATCTCTTTAAGCTCAAACACCTTCTTGTAGAAATCCGCCAGCTTCTCCGGCTGGTGAGTGAGTATCGCAACATGACGGAGTTTCTCCATAGTCGTGCCTCCTTTTTTTTCGGTCGACTGAATGCAGTGTGAACGCTACCATCGGGCGGTTTTCGTGTAAAGCCTCACCAAACATAACGACTCCCGAATCGTCCGCTCGGCCGGGAGGTGCCCGGACTAACCAAAAGTAAGCCTAAATATTACTTGACTTACATTTTTAATTCGTGTATACGACTATAGCGAATGGGACCCAAGGAGGATTTATGGACAAGGCTGTCGTAACCGTTAAAGGTCAGGTCGTGATCCCGTCCAAGTTGCGCCGCAGATTCGGCATCAAAAAAGGAACGCAGGTTTACATGTACGAAAGCGAGGGCGTAATCGTGATCAAGCCCATAACCGACGAATATATACAGAAGATGGCCGGAGTCATGGGCACAAAAGGCAAACTCCTTAAGGCCTTGATGCAAGAGAAGACCAAGGAGCGCGAGTTGTGAGAGCTGCCGTCCGAGTTTTAGACAGCTATAGCCTCATAGCCTACTTCGAGGGCGAAGCTGGCAAAGATACGATGATCGAAGTTTTCCGTTCGGCTAGAGACTCGGGCAAGGCCCTGCTTCTCTCGGTGGTGAATTGGGGCGAAGTCTATTACATCACGCTGAGAGAAGCGGGCCGTGAGCAAGCCGATCACGTGGCGCATATCATTTCCACCCTTCCGATCCACATCGTCCCTGCGGACCTGGAGCTGACGAAACAAGCCGCCGAGTTCAAGGCAGAACACAAGATGTCCTACGCCGACTGCTTCGCCGCGGCGCTTGCCAAACAAAAAAAGGCCGAGCTTGTAACCGGGGATAAAGAATTTAAGCAGGTGGACGGAGAGGTGAAACTTTTATGGCTATAACTTGTCCCGTTGATAGCGCTCGAGTGAAAATTTGAGGCGCTAAATCCCAGCAAGAAAGTTCGATAACACAATGGCTGATCACACGAATCAATTGAAACCAAAAGTTGCAACGGATGATGAAGTTTTGCAATTGCGGAAACTCTCTACCGAAAAGCTCGTTATCTGGATCGTGGGGAGAAGTAAAAAGTTAGGGCTGAAGCTGACTCCAGAGGACATTGTCCTCGAGTGCTGGCTAATCAATCCTGAGAAACATTCTCTTCGAGGCTACTCACAATTTCCTTGTTCCCGGACAGTCCTTAAGCGCGTTGGTGAAATGAAAGGGAAGAAGGCCCTTCTCACCGGGTCGGAGATGTCAGGTTACGGCCTGACCGATATCGCCCGTGTGCAGTACGCTGATTTGGTTGAGCTAGTTGCACGTAGAAAGGTCGACGAACGAGTCAGCAATGGCGCAGCCAACCGAGATATAAGCTCTATGGCTGAAGCGCCATACAAACGGCTCAAGAAAACCCCAGCATACGAGAAGTTTCGGTCTGGTCACGCAGAGCAGATTGTCGAAACGGACTTTTTATATTTTTACGGAATCAGCTGGCATACGAGGCGGAGCGTGATTCACAACCGGATCAAAAACGTAGACGCTGTCGTCGCCAAATTCATAGATAGGGACCCGGTGCTCGGAAAGGTTCACACGCTCTTGAACGAAAAATTTCCCCACGTTCGAAAACAACTATTAGAGGAGAAGTAATTTATGGCTAAGAACAATTCTGATGAAGTTCCTGTAAATTGGGGCAAACTTCTCGAAAACAAACTTGAAGGTTGGCGCGGTGGTCGCACCCATGCAAAAGGTATTGCTGAGTACATTAGCAATAGCGACGACTCATATCGCCGTCTAAAGCGGTTTAGTAATCAGGTCATCGAGGTTGAAATTCATTCTAGGCGCGGACGACATATTGATAAGCTGATTATAAAGGATTTTGCTGAAGGCATGTCCTACTCGGATCTCCAAGGGAAATTCTTTCAATATTTTGAAAGCGCGAGTGGAAGGGAGAGAGGAGAACTCGTCTCTGGACGCTTCGGCACCGGTGGCAAAGCTTATGCCATCATGAATTTTAGACATTGCTGGATTACGTCGGTTAAGGATGAATTGGAAAACAAGGCTTGGTTCAAGTGGGACCCGGTGAGAAAGCGGATCGTGAGAAATTATAATAACAGGGGCTATAAAGATAGGCCGGTCAAAAAACCGAATCAGACGGTTGTTGAATTGCAAGATAGTCTAAAGGTCACGCAGGAGCTGCTGGAGGTTGTCGGCAACCTCGAAAAACTTGCTCGCATAAGGCATGTAATCAAGGGCCAAAGGGTTAACGTAAGGCTTTGCAAGAAACATGAGGATGACACGATCGATTTAAAGTACGTTGAACCCAAGAATCCGCTTAAAAAGTGGGAGTTCGAGGCTCCTACAGAGCTCTGGGAATCAAAGGGAGAAAAGCCAACTTTGACCCTTCAATACTTTCAGAAACCACTTGCTGAAAACAGCTTCATCGATTTGAGTGACGGCATATCAAGCGTAGCCGACCTAAAAGTCGAAAGTTTCGACGGCAGACCTTTCTCCAGGTACTTCAACGGATATCTGACTCTGAAGAAACTCAAAGATTCAACAGCAGTAAAGGAAAACCGGAAGGGCTTGGAGGAAGGCGATGACCTTACCGATGCTATCGAGGGATTTCTTAAGGAGTCCGTATTTAAAGTTGTATCGGAAGTAGAAGAAGAACAACGGCGAAAGGAACGAGAGCGCCGCTTGACTGCTTCTAACGAAAAAATGCGGGAACTAAGTAAGTTTCTCAAAAAATGTGAGCTGAACTTCAAAGAAGAGCTAAAAGAGCTTAAGAAACGTGCGGTCTCAACGCCAGTCGGCGAAACCGAGGACGAGACGGACAGTGATAGCCATACTCCGATCTACCGAAAACCGACGGAGGACGATCCAACAGAGTTACTGGTGCGAGGAAGTTGGATAACCGGGAATGGTGATGGTGATGGCCCCGGTCCAGGTCCTAGCCCCGGAATTCCAAAGTTTATTCCTAGTGAGGATGGGCTTGAATTTGCCGTAGCAGTTGGCCCACGGCGGGTCACGGTCTCCGAGCCACGGAAGGCTCGCGAAGGAATGCGGGTCCTTATGTCAGATGATCCTAATATCTCCGAACAAGACCGTAGAGTATTCGGCGAGTTTGATGACCCGGTCGACGATCGGGATATGGTGACCAAAGGTATTATCTGGATCAACGCGAATCATCCAACGATCGTTGAGAGGAGAACTAAGGACGAGAATGACCCTGTCTTTCTAGAGATGGTTGCAAACTATGTCCTAATGATAGTAGCTCAGTATCATGCTCAGCGGCAATACGATGCGGAACCCGAAGAAGAGAAGTCAGACCCGATCCTCCTCTTTCGTCAGAAATTTTTCAAACTACAACGTGATCTTCGGGAAGATAATCAGATAACCTATTTTGAAAGCGAACACGACGCTGAGAGCCAACCCACAAGTCCGACAGAACAGATAGGCGTAACACCGCCGCCAGTCAGCCTAGCGTAAGTCGATTCATCTTTGCGATAGGATCAGAACAACCCTACTCGAACGGCCATTTCGGCTTAAGCTTGTAAGGGAGCTTTTTCACCAGCTTCTCGGTCGCGCGCTACGCGCGGCGCAAGATCGTTTTCACGTTCACCGTCTTGATCTTTCGCTTCTCCATCACCACCCGTCCGTCGATGATGACGGTCTCAACGTCCGCCCCTCGCTCGAGTTCCTTTCTCGGTTAAAGTCAGGAATTCTGCGCCCGCCTGAGGCGGGGGTCGAGCGTGTCGCGCAAAGCGTCGCCCAAAAGATTAACTCTTCTCACCTTGTCAGCTTTTCAGACCGACGATGTTATAGGCGGTCACGGGACGGTGAAAGCCTTTCAGAGCCAACTCCCCCACTAACTCTGCTTCGGCAAGATCTTCCACCGTTGCCAACAAGCGCTTGGAGATCAGGATCTGGCCGGGTTTGGCTTCGCCGCAGAGGCGCGACGCAAGGTTGGTCACTGTGCCGATGGCGCCGTAATCCAAGCGTCCCTCGAAGCCGATGGCGCCGATCGTGGCGTAGCCCTGCGCGACGCCGACGCCGAAGTCGAGCTCGTAGCCCAGCTTGCGCCACTTTATCTTCAGCTCCGCCACGCTCTCCCGCATCGCCAGAGCCATTCGAATCGCCCGCTCCGCCGGATTCGGCACCGGCACGGGGTCGTTGAAAAAAATCATCATGCCGTCGCCGGTAAAGCGTTCGAGTGTCCCCTCGTGCCCAAGGATGAGTTTGCCCATCTCCGTGTGATATTCGCGGAGAACTCCCATAACTTCTTCCGGCTCAGCGGTCTCGGCGAAGGCGGTAAATCCCCGCAGGTCTAAGAAGACCACCGTGATTTCCTGCCGGTGAGTCTTGAGAGGATCCTCAGCTCCACCCGCCACAATGAGTTCTGCGAGTTGGGGCGAAAAGAAACGCTTCAGCCGTCCCAAACGTTCGAGCTGGCCAACCTGTTCCTGAACGCGGTGTTCGAGAGTCGTGTTCGATTCGGAAAGCTGCGCAGCTTGAGACTGCACCGTATCGTAAAGCTCTTTGATTCTGAGCAGCGAACGAACGCGGGCGAGCAGTTCGGCTTGATTGATCGGCTTCGTCAGAAAATCATCGGCGCCAGCATCGAGGCCTTTGATGCGCTCCTCGGACGGATCGAGCGCCGTTACCATCACAACGGGAAGAATTTGCGTGGCGGGATTTTCGCGGATTTTGCGGCAGACCTCGTAGCCGCTCATCTCCGGCATCACGACGTCCAATAACACCAAATCCGGCTTCTCGGCCTCAACTTGTCTCAGCGCCTCGGCACCCGACGCTGCGGTCACAACCGCGTAGCCCTTGACCGTCAGTACGTCGGTGAGGAGCTTGACGTTCTTGGGAGTGTCGTCAACTACGAGGATTTTTGCCGGTTCAGTCACATCAGTAATTTCGAAATCCGAATATCGAAACTCGAAACAATCCTAAAAATATTAAACCCAAAACTCGAATTTCGAAATCCGAAACAAACTAGCACCCAAACAATTCGAAAATCCGAAATCACTAAAACTCGGAATCCAAATTGATTTGTTTGGAACATTCTGTTTTTTGATCATTTGAAATTGTTTCGAATTTCGGATTTCGTGCTTGGAATTTATTTTCTGTCGAGTACTCGCCTCACTTCCTCGAGAAAATCCTTCAAACTGATCGGCTTGGTCTGGTAGCCGTCAAACCCCTCAGCCGACATCGTCTGCCTGTTATGCATCATGGCCGAAGCCGTGACAGCGATAACCGGGATCTGCTTTGTCCTTGGATCGGCGCGAAGCTGCTTCAGCGCCGTAATCCCGTCTATCCCTGGGAGCTGGATGTCCATGAGAATAAGAGCAGGAGATTTTTCCAGGGCGAGCTTGAGTCCCTCCTCGGCCGTCTCAGACTCGATGGTTTTGTACCCCTTGAACTGAAGCACGTCCCGCACGAGCTTCCGGTTTTTCTCGTTGTCTTCGATGATAAGAATCAGTTCGCCAGCCACCTTACTCTCCTTTTTTTCGCGCCAAAATACCAATTACACCCTGATCAAAATCCGAAATCCGAAGCTCGAAATTCGAAACAAAGCTAAAAAGGCCAAATCCGAAATTCGAATACCGAAATCCGAAACAAACCTGGGACCAAAATAAATCTAAAATATGAAAAATTCCAAAACGCCGATTCGGACCGAAAACATGTTTGGAATTTCGTGTGTTTTAGACATTTGGATTTGTTTCGAATTTCGGATTTCGGGCTTCGAATTTCCAAGCTAATATTATTCGCTCTTCCGCAGAATGGCTCCAAATATACTGGTCAACTCAGTTGCTTCCTGAGCGAGATCCCCCCGATACCGCTCAACTGTCGAATCATCACCAGTATCGATTAACCGTAGCCAGTAACGGCTTTCCTTAGCCTCCTTACGGCATATTTTAATTCTCATTACGAAATCCTTCTTGCTCAGGGCTTCATTCGCTTCGATGTAGTTTGCCCCGACGGATCCGGACGCTCTCACCACTTGTTTTGTATCTTCAATGTTTGCCACTGTCCTAGGGATCTGCTTGACAAACGCTCTAACCTCTTGCGCAAAAATAAAGGTTCGATCTTCCAGATCATACCGTTTTGTTCCGCCTTTGTTCTTGGTCTCGACCTTTGTGTTTTGCATTCTTGGTCACCCAGAATCGCAATCTCGAAATTCGAAGCTCGAAACCCGAAACAAACTAACAGTCAGAATAAACTTAAAATTCCGGAAAATCGAAATTCCCAAACGCAGAATCCGAACGCTTGTTTGGAACTTTCCATTGTTTTGTGTTCGCTCATTTGAAATTGTTTCGAATTTCGGATTTCGTGCTTCGAAATTTCTTAGCGCATCGGCAGCGTGAAGGTAAAGGTGGCCCCCTTGCCCGGTTCGCTTTCGACCCAGATTTTGCCGCCGTGCATTTCGACAAATTTCTTGGTCAAGCTTAATCCGAGTCCCGTCCCTTCGCGCTTCTGCGCGTAATTCGAACCCACCTGCCGGAATTCTTCAAAGATCGCTTCTTGGTCTTCCTTTGCGATGCCGATGCCGGTGTCGGTGACCGAAACGATCGCCGCGCTGTCGCCCAAACTCGCCTCGACCTTAATCTGCCCGCCTTCCGGTGTGAATTTCACGGCGTTGGAGAGAAGGTTGAGCAGAATCTGCTTCACCTTGCGCTCGTCGCCGACGAAGTCGCCAAGTTTCTCGTCGATCACACGCTCTAGCTTAATGCCGTGCCGCGTCGTGCGCTCGCGCACGAGTATCAGCGCGTTCTCCACCGCCGACGGCAGATCGAACGTCGTCAGCTCCAATTCCATCCGGCCCGCCTCGATCTTGGCAAGGTCCAGGATGTCGTTGATAAGCGAGAGGAGATGGCGTCCGGAGGAAAGAATGTCTTCGGTGTACTCGGCTTGTTTCTCGTTTAGCTCGCCGAACATTCGCTCCCCCAAAACTTCAGAGAAACCGATAATCGCGTTGAGCGGCGTGCGCAGCTCGTGCGACACGTTGGCGAGAAATTCCGACTTGTGGCGGTTGGCGGCCTCGATCTGCCGGCCCTTCTCCTCGATCTCACGGAAGAGCCGCGCGTTCTGGATCGCCAGGGCCGATTGCGTGGCAAACGTCTGGAGAAGGTTGACGGCCTCCGGCGCAAAGCTGCCCGACTCACGCCGGTAAACCGTCAAGGCGCCCATGATTCGCTCTTCGAAAAGAAGCGGGACAGCTAGGAGAGATTGATATCCGAGCCGCGCCAACATGGGGCGCATCCGCGTGGCCGCAAGCTCCCGCTCATTGAGGAGATCGACCACTTGTACCGGTGCTCTCGTAGCGGCCGCTCGCCCGGTCGCCCCTTGACCGAGCCGGATCGGAGTCGTCCGATAGATCTCGACCAGCTCTTCTTCCATCCGGTAGCTGGCGCGCAGGTCAAACACTTCCCTCGATTCGTCGTACTCATAGATGATACCTGCGGAGGTTCCCGATAGCTGAACCGCGTGCGCGACAACAGTTGTCAAAACTGTTTCCAGTTCCAGAGTAGAGCTGACCGCTTGGCCGACCTCTCCCAGTGCCGTCAGTTGCTGCACCGAGCGAGCCAGTTCGTGTGTCCGCGCCTCCAGTTCTTGGAACAGGCGGACGTTTTCGATGGCGATCACCGCCTGATCAGCGAAAGTTTTGAGAAGCGCGATTTGCTTTTCCGAGAACGGACGCACCTCCGCCCGACGGATCAAAATCGCTCCAATGGGAACGCCTTCTCGCAGCAACGGCGTGGCAAGAACGGTCCGAAAGCCGCCGCGTTGCCGGTGAGTCTTGATCTCGGGGAACTCGGTTTCGACCTCCGAAGCAACGTCATGTATATGGATGGTTTCCCGGTCGACGAAGGAGCGACCAACGGGCGACCCGCGATTCAGGGGTACCGGTTTAATTGCATCGAGTGTCCCATATGAGGCCACGGAATCGAGGAAGTCGCCATCGTGACGAATAATATTGGCATCGTTCGCTCCGCACAGCCGCGCAGCGTTTTCTGCCACCACGTCCAGCACCGGTTGTAGGTCGGTCGGCGAGCTAGCGATCACACGCAGGATCTCGCTCGTCGCCGTCTGCTGCTCCAGGGCCTCGGTGAGGTCGCGGTTGCGGACCTGGAGTTCCTGAAACAGGCGGACGTTCTCAATGGCGATCACGGCCTGGTCGGCGAAGGTCTTGAGAAGAGCGATCTGCTTGTCGGTAAAGGGTCGAACCTCTTGTCTGCGAATATAAATCGCTCCGATGGGAACGCCCTCGCGGAGCAACGGCGTCGCCAACGCGGTTCGAGTGCCGGTCACTTGTTGGATGCTGTTGGGGAATTCGGTTTCGGCATCGACAGCCATATCGTGAACGTGGATGGTTTGCCGATCAACGATGGCCCGGCCGGCTGGCCTGTTACGGTCGATTTCTAACACCTCTCCCATGAGTCCGGATGGCATTTGCCCGGACACCGCAACTCGCCGCATGAAGTTACCCTCAACGCGGTGAATGACGGCGCTCGGAGCATCGCACAAACGCGCCGCACTCTCGGCCACGGCATCCAACACCGGCTGAATGTCCGTCGGCGAGCGGGCAATCACGCCCAAAATTTCACTCGTCGCTGTTTGTTGCTCCAGTGATTCGGTGAGTTCTTGGAACAGGCGGACGTTCTCGATGGCGATTACGGCCTGATCGGCGAAGGTTTTGAGAAGTGCGATCTGCTTGTCGGTGAAGGGATCGACCACAGTGCGGCGGACCGCGATAGCTCCAATCGCAATTCCCTCGCGCAGCAACGGCGCACTGAGAATGGTGCGGATGCCGGTGAGTTGCGCACGGGTCTTGGAATCCGGAAACTCCGTTTCCAGCTCTGCCGCGAGATCATGCACGTGAATCGCTTGACGGGTAATGATCGCCCGGCCGGTGGGCGTGCCGCGAGTGGTGGGACGCCACGTCGTATATACGACCGGCATCGGCCCATATACCGCCACCGGCTGATGAGTGTCACCGTCGACCCGATAGATGAGGGCGTCGTTTGCACCGCACAGCCGCGCAGCATTTTCTGCGACCACATTCAACACAGGTTTGAGGTCCGTCGGCGAGCGGGCAATCACGCCCAAGATTTCACTCGTCGCCGTTTGTTGCTCCAGTGATTCGGTGAGTTCTTGGAACAAGCGGACGTTCTCGATCGCGATGACCGCCTGATCGGCGAAGGTCGAAACCAGCTTTATGTGCGTGTCCGTGAAAGGACGGACCTCTCGGCGGTGGATCGCGATTGCACCGATCAGATTATTCTCTTTGAGCAGCGGCACAGCGAGGTTCGACCGCATTCCTTCCTCTCTGTAAGCCTCCGGTACAATGCATTCGGGATCGGCAAGCATATCAGGAATATGGACGGGCCGTTTTTCAAGTCCTACTCGGCGCAATGCGCTCTCTCTGCCTGGACGGATAGGCGTACTATCGATGTAAGCTTGCAACGCAGGTGAGACGTTGTGCGATGCGACACCGCGAAAGGCCTCCCCGTCAAATCTAAACATGGCGCCGATCTGAGCCTCGCAGAGCCGCACGGCATTTGCGACGATCGTTTGAAAGACGGGCTGTAGGTCTGTGGGCGAGCTGCTGATGACGCGCAAAATCTCGCTCGTGGCGGTCTGCTGCTCCAGGGCCTCTGTGAGATCGCGGTTACGAACTTGCAGTTCTTGAAACAGCCGCACGTTCTCGATGGCGATCACCGCCTGGGAGGCGAAGGTTTCGAGCAGTTTGATTTGTCTGTCTGAGAAAGGACGAACCTCAAGTCTACGGATCAAAATAGCCCCGATCGGAACACCCTCACGCAGCAACGGCGTGGCAAGTGTCGTCCGAATTCCGACACTTCTGGCGAAGGGCGCTGGGAGATCGTCTTCCGGCTCTGCTGCAAGGTCATCAATGTGAATGGTTTGTCGGTCAATAATTGCTCGACCCGGAATCCGACCGCGGATGGTGAGTATAAATTCATCGCGTTTGGGCGCAGGGATTGAACCATGCGAGGCCACGTGCCGATACCCATTGCCTTCAATGCGACAAATCTGTGCGTCGGCTGCATCACAGAGTCGGGCGGCACTTTCCGCCACAGCGTCGAGCACGGGCTGGATATCCGTCGGCGAGCTGGCGATCACTCGCAGAATTTCGCTCGTCGCCGTCTGCTGTTCCAAAGCTTCGGTGAGATCGCGATTGCGGGCTTCGAGTTCCTGGAACAAGCGGACGTTCTCGATAGCGATGACGGCCTGGTCGGCAAACGTCTTTACTAGCTCTATCTGCCGCTCCGTGAATGGCTCGACAAAGTCGCGCAAAATCGTGATGGTTCCGATTGGCGTCCCCTCTCTCAGCAGCGGCACCGATAGAAGCGTTCGTGACCCGGTCTGCCGCGCTAAACCGAGATGTACGCCGGTCTCCGATTGAACGTCGAGGATATGGACTGGTTTGCGCTCAAGATGCGCTCGCGCGGCAGGGAGTTCTGGACTTGGCGGCAGAGGGTTAGCGCGGAGGGTAGCGATCATTTCCGGAGTCTCGCCGTAGTGGGCTACCACACGATGGAACTCACCATCGTATTGCCGGACGTGCCCCCGGGTCGCTCCGGAAAGTCGCACAGCATTCGCGATCAGCGTATCGAGCACCGGTTGTAACTGCGTTGGAGAGGAAGCGATGACGCGCAGCACTTCGCCGGTGGCGGTTTGTTGTTCTAATGCCTCGGTGAGGTCGCGGTTACGGACTTGCAGCTCTTGGAACAGGCGGACGTTCTCGATGGCGATCACCGCCTGATCTGCAAAGGTCTTGAGAAGTCGAATTTGGCTGTCCGTGAACGGCTTAACTTCGAGGCGCCGCAGGCCTATGATCCCGATCGTTTGCCCGCCCCGCACCAAAGGCTGGTACGCGAGGGTGTGCAGCCCGATTGGCTGGAAGCGGGCGCGGGTTGGCGCAAACATCGGATCCTCTTCGGCCAGAATGTCGTGGATGTGCATGGTCTCGCCGGACGTGAGAACGCGCTGAATCAGTGGTTCATCAGCGATCGGGAGCGCGACAATCGTACTCGGGATCGGACCGACATGGGCCATCAGGCGGAGCACATCGCCATCAATCAGGCGCACTGAAGCATCCTCCGCGCTACAGACACGCGCGGTGCTCTCCACAATCGCATCGAGCACGGGTTGGATATCCGTCGGGGAGCTGGCGATCACGCGCAGGATCTCGCTCGTGGCCGTTTGTTGCTCCAGTGATTCGGTGAGCTCTTGGAACAGCCGGACGTTCTCGATGGCGATCACGGCCTGATCGGCAAAGGTCTTGAGGAGAGCGATTTGATTGTCGGTAAAGGGACCAGGGTACGATCGGTTGACCCCGATGGCCCCGATGGGCCGTCCGTCGCGGAGCAGCGGCGCGGCCAAGAGAGCTTTGACCTCTCCGGCAAGCTCTACGTGCAGTCGGAAATCAGGATCTTGGCGTACGTCGGGAATGTGGATCACCGTGGAATCCAGAACCGCACGTTCCATTGCGGATTCTCTGGTTGGATGCCTCGGGTACCTCCGCGCCATGGCGTCGCGCGCCTCGGCCGAAACGTTGTGCTGAGCAACTAGGTGGACCAGCTCGCTGTTGAAGCGGACCACGCTGCATCCTGAGCCCTCACACAATCGGGCAGCGTTCTTGACGATAGTGTCCAACACCGGCTGGATATCCGTCGGCGAGCTGGCTATCACGCGCAAAATCTCGCTCGTAGCCGTCTGCTGCTCCAGGGCTTCGGTGAGATCGCGATTGCGGACTTGCAGTTCCTGGAAGAGTCGCACGTTCTCGATAGCGATCACTGCCTGATCGGCAAAGGTCTCAAGAAGTTTGATTTGGCTGTCAGTGAAAGGACGGACCTCTGTGCGGCGGATCGCAATCGTCCCGATCGGAACGCCCTCTCGAAGCAGCGGTGTGACAAGCATGGTGCGAGTGCCGGAGATTGCTTGCCGCTCCTTCGACTCTGGAAACTCGCTCTCGACCTCTGCTGCCAGGTCATGGACATGAGTCGTTTTTCTTTCGATGATAGCTCGGCCCACGGGGGTGCCGGGAGTGATTCCGGCAGGCTCGGGGAGGGGTATTGACCCAAATATCGCCGCGTGTTGAAGGACGTCGCCATCGATGCGGTTGATCACAGCGTCCTTTGCGTCACAAAGCCGCGCAGCACTCTCTGCCACCGTGTCCAGCACCGGCTGTATATCCGTCGGCGAGCTGGCAATGACGCCCAAGATTTGACTCGTAGCAGTCTGCCGCTCCAAAGCTTCCGTTAGCTCCTGGAACAGCCGAACGTTCTCGATGGCGATCACCGCCTGGTCGGCGAAGGTTTTGAGAAGCTTGATTTGTCTATCTGAGAAGGGACGAACCTCCGTTCGCCTGATGTTGATCACACCAATCGGAATTCCCTCTCTGAGCATTGGCGCGCTAAGAAATGTCCGAACTCCCTCGCGCAGGCCCACGCTCTCGGGAAATTCCGTTTTAACGGCTTCCTGAAGATCGTGAATATGTACTGTTTCTCGGGTAAGGATTGCTCGGCCAGAGACAGTTCCTAGGATCGTGGGCCTAAACTCCGGGCCTGGGAGAGTTCCGAAGGCCGCCACTAATCGCGTGCCCTCGCCTTCAACGAGGCGAATCTGTGCGTCAGTTGCCTCACATAATCGGGCGGCGTTTGCTGCCACGGTGTCCAACACAGACTGGATATCCGTCGGCGAGCTGGCGATCACGCGTAGGATCTCGCTCGTCGCGGCCTGCTGGTCCAGGCCCTCTCGAATTTGCCGCGCCTGCGCGTCGATCGTCTTTTTCAGCGTCGCGAGAGACTCTCCGGGGGGCGAGGCGCGTCGCTTCACCTTTGGTTTCTTCGAGCCTTTCTTATTCATCCGCACTCTTTCAAGTCAACCAGCAATCAACGTTAAAATCCGAAATTCGAAGCTCGAAATCCGAAACAAACCGCCATCCAAATTAGGTCAAATCCGAAATTCGAATACCGAAATCCGAAACAAAGCTTGTTTGGAAGTTTGTGTTTTTCGATCATTTGAATTTGTTTCGAGTTTCGGATTTCGAGCTTCGAGTTTTTGTTTTTGTCACCTTGGCGTCCTTTGCGCCTCAGCCCGAGGCTGATCCGTCCTCTGGCGGATTTGCGCGAGATTGATTCCTCACTCGCATCAACCCCTAAGCCGGAGAATATTGTAGGCCGTGACGGGGCGGTGGAAGCCTTTGAGAGTCAGCTCGCCCACGGGTTCCACCTCTAGGAGATCTTCAACTGTTCCTACCACCCGCTGCGAAATCAAAATCTGGCCAGGCTTGGCCTCACCGCAAAGTCGGGAGGCGAGATTCGTGACGGTGCCGATAGCGCCGTAATCCAAGCGCCCCTCGAAGCCGATTCCGCCGATGGTCGCGTAGCCCTGCGCGATGCCAACGCCGAAATCGAGGTCGTAGCCCAACTTGCGCCACTTGACCGTCAGCTCCCCTACCCGCTCGCGCATCGCCTGCGCCATCCGAATAGCCCGCTCCTGCGGATTCGGCACCAGCACCGGGTCGTTAAAGAAGATCATCATACCGTCGCCCGTGAACCGCTCAAGCGTTCCCTCATGTTCCAGGACCAGCTTGCCCATTTCCGCATGGTACTCACGGAGAACTCCCATCACTTCCTCGGGCTCAGAGGTCTCGGCGAAGGCGGTGAAACCCCGCAAGTCCAAGAAGACCACCGTTACCTCTCGACGGTGAGTCTTGAGCGGGTCATCGGCGCCTCCGGACACAATCAACTCGGCCAGTTGAGGTGAGAAGAAGCGCTTCAACCGCCCCAAACGCTCGAGCTGTGCTACTTGCTCTTGGACCCGTTGTTCGAGGCGCGTGTTCCACTCCTCCAGCTCGGTACGGAGTCGAACCTCCTGGTCGCGTAAGTGTTTTTTCTCAAGACAAGCGCCAATGCGGGCCCTCAAAAGAACCGGGTCGAAGGGTTTGGGTAGGTAGTCTTCGGCCCCCAGCTCGATACACCGGACCACGCTACCGATCTCATCCAAGGCCGACAACACGATGACCGGAATGTCGCGCAAGCCAGGGTCCGACTTCAGATGTTGTAACACCTCGTATCCGTCCATCTCCGGCATCATGACGTCGAGCAGGACAAGGTCGAACGGACTTGCCTTGATCGACTCCAACGCAAGGCGGCCGTTTTCCGCAACGGAGGCTTTATGGCCATCCGCCTCCAGTAAAGAACACAGCATGTCTCGGTTCATCTCGTTGTCGTCAACGACGAGCACGGAGCTCGATTGGAAATTAGGATTCTTCGCTGTCACAAACTTCCTTTTACGCCTTGAAGCGAGGTGTCAACTAAACCTTAATAGAAAATCCGAAACTCGAATTTCGAAATCCGAAACAAACCAACAGCCTAAATAAAGTTAAATCCGAAATCCGAATCCCGAAACTCGAAACAAACCTCCAAATTCCGAATACAGAAATCCGAAACGAGCTGGTTTGGAACTTTGTGTTTTCAATCATTTGAAATTGTTTCGGATTTCGAATTTGGTGCTTCGGATTTGCTCATTGAGCCCTTGGCGTTCTTGGCGCTCTTTGCGCGAGATTACTCTTAAAATAACTACCGTAGATACTCCTGAATCTTCGCCAAAAGCTCCGCCGGGTCAAACGGCTTGGTGACATAGGCGTCGCAGCCGGCTTCCAGCGCCTTGACATCGTCGCCGCTCAGCGCATACGAGGTGACTGCGATGATGGGTATGTGGCGCAGCGCGGGGTTCGCCTTGATCCGGCGCGTCGTCTCATATCCGTCGATGCCGGGCAGTTGTATATCCATGAGTATCAGATCGGGGACCTGCGCCTCCGCCGACGCCAACCCTTGTTCACCTGTAACCGCTTCAATCAATTCATAACCAACGCTTGTAAGAAGGTCGCGCAAGAGGCGCCGGTTTTCCTCGTGGTCCTCGATTACTAAAATCCGCTTTCCAGCCATGACAATTCTCGATCCTATTTAAAATCCGAAATCCGAAGCACGAAATCCTAAACAAACTAGCAGCCAGATAAGTTCAAATCCGAGGAAATTCCAAAACCTCGAATCCGGAAGAATTTTATGTTTTTTGATCATTTGAACTTGTTTCTAGCTTCGAGTTTCGGATTTGGTGCTTCCAGTTTTTGGTCATTTGGATTTGTTTCGAATTTCGGATTTCGATATTCGAATTTGTTTCTCAGTGTTTCCTACTTAAGCGGCAGCGTGAACGTAAACCTGCTGCCCTTCCCAACTTCGCTTTTCACCCAAATCTTCCCGCCGTGCAGCTCGACGATTCTTTTAGCGATGGCGAGCCCAAGACCGGTTCCGCCCTTCTTCTGCGTCGTGGAGCTCTGAGCTTGGCGGAACTCTTCGAAAATATTTTCTTGATCCGTCTCGGCGATCCCGGGGCCCGTATCGGACACGGAAACCACGAACGAGCCGTCTGCCGATTTCACTTCAACTCGAACCTCGCCCGAGTCCGTGAACTTGATCGCGTTCCCGACCAGGTTCAAGAGCACCTGGGTAATGCGCCGCTCGTCCCCCAAAACGGGAGGCAGGTCGGAAGGCACCGTGACCTTCAGCGAAAGATTCTTCTCCGCGGCCAGGGATTGCGTGCCCGAGACGACGGCCTGAATCACGTCTCTAATGGAATAAGGGTTGATCGCGAGTGTAAGCTGGCCGGCTTCGATCTTGGAAAAATCAAGAACGTCGTTGATCAAGCCGAGCAGATGGCGGCCGCTTTTATCGATGCGCCCGTGGACGTCTCTGACTTTTTCAGGCAACTCGCCGTACACGTTCATCAGCAGCATCCGGGTATAGCCCAACACGGCATTCATGGGCGTTCGAAGTTCATGGCTCATGCTAGCCAAAAATTGCGACTTGTACTTGCTCGCCAGTTCCAGTTGCCGCCCTTTTTCCTGGATCTCGCGGAATAGCCGCGCGTTTTGTATCGCCAGCACCGACTGCGTGGCAAAGGTCTTCAATAGATCGACGACTTCGGGAGAGAATGCACCGGGCGACTTCCGCCGCACAACGAGGCCGCCGATGATACGATCTTCACGCAGCAGAGGAATGGCGAGACTGGCGCGAAACCCGAAGCGCGACAGAACCTCGCGCGTTCGCTCACTGTAGGCCTGCTCTTCCAGGATGTTGGGAACCTCCACCGGCTCACGGGTTGTTGCTGCCCGACCTAACGCGCCCTGCCCCAGACGAGGTGGATTCGCCCTCAGCGCGTTGATGAGTTCCTCCTCCATCTGATCGGTTGCGCGCAGAAGGAACTGTTGCGACTGCTCGTCGTATTCGTAGATCGCTCCTCCGTCGGTACCGCTCAGTTGGACAGCATGGGAAGCTATCCTGGTTAGCACAGTCTCGAGATCCAGTGTGGAGCTGACTGTTTGCCCTACTTCTCCCAAGGCTTTTAGTTCTCCGACCGACCGAGCCAGTTCACGAGTTCGCGCTTGCAGCTCTTGAAACAGCCGGACGTTTTCAATGGCGATCACGGCCTGATCGGCAAAGGTTTCAAGGAGCTTGATCTGCGCCGGGCTGAAGGGGCGCACCTCGGTGCGACGTGCGTTCAGTACTCCAATGAGTTCCCCCTGCTGACGAAGGGGAACGGCCAAGATGGTGCGGAAGTTGCCGAGGGAACCCATCGCTGGGAATTCGTTTTGCGCGCGGATGTCGGGAATGTGGAGCGCGCCGTGCTCGCGCATCCAGCGATACTGTGGCTCATCAATACTGATCTCGACGCGGCCAATGGGTATGGGACCAAAATGAGCCCGCGGAACCATAGTGTTCCCCTCGTGGAGTCGCAGCAGCACGTCATCAACGCCACAAACCCGGGCGGCGCTCGCGACGATGGCGTCAAGAACCGGCTGCACGTCCGTGGGCGAGCGGCTGATGATGCCGAGCACCTCGGCCGTTGCCGTCTGATGTTCCAGCGCCTCGCGCAATTCCGCATTGCGCTCCTCGAGCTCCTGGAACAGCCGCACATTCTCGATCGCGATTACGGCCTGATCAGCGAAGGTTTTGAGGAGGGCGATCTGCTTATCGGTAAATGGGTTGACTTCGGTTCGACGAATGAAAATCACACCGATCGCAACACCCTCACGTAGTAGCGGCGTAGCTAGTACCGTACGAACGCCTGAGCGTCTGGCTCTGGCCGCGGTCTCCGGGAACTCGCCTCCGGTTGCTGAGATGTCATGAATATGGATCGTCTCTCGATCAAGCACCGCTCGGGCGGGAAGCCAGTCACGGCCGCGATCCAGAGAATCCGCGTCGGCTCCATGCGCTTGTGAAAAAGACGGGATGGATCCGTGATGGGCCACCAATCGAAGTACGTTTCCTTCAACAAGTCGGATCAGTGCGTCGTCCGCGCCACAAACGCGCGCCGCATTCTGTGCAACCACGCTCAGCACCGGCTGAATGTCCGTCGGCGAACTGGCGATGACGCCCAGGATTTCGCTCGTCGCAGTCTGCCGCTCTAAAGATTCTGTGAGTTCCTGAAACAACCGCACGTTCTCGATGGCGATCACGGCCTGATCGGCGAATGTTTCAAGGAGCTTGATTTGTCTGTCTGAGAAAGGACGAACCTCTGTTCGCCTAATGTTGATTACACCAATGGGCGTCCCCTCTCTAAGCATCGGCGTACTAAGGAATGTCCGTGTTACCGAGCTCGTGCTCTCGGGAAATTCGGTTTTCCTGGCTTCCTGAAGATCCTGAATATGTACCGTCTCTCGGTTAAGAATCGAACGGCCAGGGGGATTTCCTAGGCTCGTGGGCCTAAACTCCGGGGCTGGGAGAGTTCCGAAGGATGCCACTAATCGCGTCCCGTCACCCTCAACGAGGCGAATCTGTGCATCAGTTGCCTCGCATAGTCGGGCGGCATTTGCTGCCACAGTGTTTAGGACGGGCTGGAGATCGGTCGGCGAGCTGGCGATCACGCGCAGAATTTCGCTCGTAGCCGTCTGCTGCTCCAGTGCTTCGGTGAGGTCGCGGTTCCGGGCCTGCAGCTCTTGGAACAGGCGGACGTTCTCAATCGCGATGACCGCCTGGTGGGCGAAGGTCTCGAAGAGGGCGATCTCACGTGCCGTGAAGGACCGGACCGCGGATCGACCGGCGCCGATGGCACCGATGGGGGTGCCTTCGCGTATCAGCGGCGTGGCCAGAATGGTTCGCACCCCGATCGCTGCCGATCGCTGCCGTGCGGGATGGTCCTCCGGGAGGGCTAACGCGTCCTCGATCTGGACGGACTTGCGCTCCAGGATGGAACGCCCGCCTACGGTCGTGTCGTCGATGGGCACCTCGGCACCGGGGTCAAACCCCGGCAGCGCCGGGCCGGTGCGTGCTGCGACACGCAGGACGTCTCCCTCGACGCGGAAGATGGTCATCTGGGTGGAGTCGCTGACCTGCATGGCGATCCGGGCGATGGCGTCGAGGACGGGCTGCACGTCCGTCGGGGAGCTGGCGATGATTTGCAGCACCTCGCTCATGGCGGACTGCTGCTCGAGGGACTCGCGGAGATCATTGAAGAGGCGGACGTTCTCGATGGCGATGACAGCTTGGTCAGAAAAGGTCTTAAGGAGTGCAACCTGCTTGTCTGAAAAGGGCTTGACCTCTGTGCGTCGAATCGCGATGGCACCAATTGGAATCCCTTCTCTAAGCAGCGGCGTGGCGAGTATAGTGCGAGTGCCAGCAACCTGCTGAACCGCCTTGGTATCCGGGAACTCGGTATCGAGCTCTGCCGCCACGTCATGCACATGGGTCGTTTGCCGGTCGATGATGGCTCGGCCCGGAGGAGTTCCACGAGTGATGGGTCGCCGCATGTCCGCGACTGGCATGGGCCCATACACCGCCACTCGTTGAAGCATATCCCCGTCGATGCGCCAGATAACCGCGTCTTTCGCCTCACACAAGCGGGCGGCGTTCTCTGCCACCACATCCAAAACCGGTTGGATATCCGTCGGCGAGCTGGCGATCACCCGCAGAATTTCGCTCGTTGCCGTCTGTTGCTCCAGCGCCTCGGTGAGGTCGCGATTGCGCGCTTGCAACTCCTGGAACAAGCGGACGTTCTCGATAGCAATTACGGCCTGGTCGGCAAAGGTTTCAAGCAGCTTGATTTGCGCCGGGGTGAAGGGGCGCACCTCGGTTCGACGTGCGAACAGCGTTCCAATGAGTTCTCCCTGCTGGCGAAGGGGAACGGCCAACAGGGTGCGCCAGGCGACGGAACCCAACATTGGGAAATCGTTCTGCGCGCGGACATCGGGAATGTGGAGCGCGCCGTGCTCGCGCATCCAGCGAAAATGTGGCTCATCAATACTGATCTCGACGCGGCTCATGGGTACGGGTATGGGACCAAAATGGGCCCGCGAAACCATAGCGTTCCCCTCGCGGAGTCGTAGCACCACGTCATCAATCCCACAAACCCGGGCGGCGCTCTCGACAATGGCGTCGAGGACCGGTTGCACGTCCGTAGGCGAGCGGCTGATGATGCCGAGCACCTCGGCCGTTGCCGTCTGATGCTCCAGGGCCTCCCGCAGTTCTGCGTTGCGCTCCTCGAGCTCCTGGAACAGCCGGACGTTCTCAATCGCGATCACCGCCTGGTCCGCGAAAGTTTTGAGGAGAGCGATCTGCCTATCGGTGAAAGGGCGGACCTCTGTTCGTCGGACGATGATGGCACCAATTGGAATCCCTTCTCTAAGCAGCGGCGTGGCGAGTAGGGTGCGAGTGCCACTAACCTGCTGACGGGATTTAGATTCCGGAAACTCTGTTTCGATTTCTGCCGCAACGTCATGCACATGGGTCGTTTGCCGGTCGATGATGGCTCGGCCCCCAGGGGTTCCACGAGTGATGGGTCGCCGCATGTCCGCGACTGGCATGGGCCCATACACCGCCACTCGTTGAAGCATATCCCCGTCGATGCGCCAGATAACCGCGTCTTTCGCCTCACACAGCCGCGCCGCATTCTCTGCCACCACATCCAAAACCGGTTGGATATCCGTCGGCGAGCTGGCTATCACGCGTAAGATCTCACTGGTTGCGGTCTGCTGTTCCAGGGCCTCGGTGAGATCACGGTTGCGGACCTGCAATTCCTGGAACAGGCGGACGTTCTCGATGGCGATGACAGCTTGGTCGGCGAAGGTCTCGAGCAGCTTGATCTGCGCCGGGGTGAAAGGACGGACCTCGATGCGACGCGCGGTCATTCCACCAATGAGTTCTCCTTGCTGACGTAGAGGAACGGCTAAGAAGCTGCGCCAGCCGCTGATATTTATGGCTTGGAAATCGTTCCACTCGCTGATGTCGGGAATGTGGAGCGTGCCATGCTCTCGCATCCAGCGATATTCTAAATCATCCATCCTGATCTCGGCGCGGACAATGGGTACGGGAATGGAACCAAAATGAGCCCGGGCAACCAGTGAGTCCCCCTCGCGGAGGCGCAATATCATGTCATCAATGCCACAAACCCGGGCGGCGCTCTCGACAATGGCGTCGAGGACCGGTTGCACGTCCGTAGGCGAGCGGCTGATGATGCCGAGCACCTCGGCCGTTGCCGTCTGATGCTCCAGGGCCTCCCGCAATTCTGCGTTGCGCTCCTCGAGCTCCTGGAACAGCCGGACGTTCTCGATGGCAATCACGGCCTGGTCGGCGAAGGTCTTGAGCAGTTGGATCTGCTTGTCCGTGAAAGGCCGGACCTCCGTACGACGAACCGCTATACACCCAATGGCCGCGCCCTCTCGCAGCAATGGTGTGATAAGTACGGTTCGAGTACCAGTAAGTCGCTGAGGGACTCTGGCATCGGGATAGTCGGTATCAACCGCCACCGCCATATCATGGACGTGGATTGTCTGACGGTCGAGCACAGCCCGGCCAGGTGGAAAGCCTCGACTGAATGGCAGAAAATCGGCGGCTGGCACTGACCCGTATTTCGCTACGATCCGAAGGCGGTCACCTTCAGGGCGAAGTATCAGACCATCGATTGCGTCACACAGCCGAGCGGCATTCTCCGCGACCACGTTCAGCACAGGCTGAATGTCGGTCGGCGAGCTGGCGATGACGCGCAGTATCTCGCTCGTGGCGGTCTGCTGCTCCAGGGCCTCGGTGAGGTCGCGGTTACGTGCCTGGAGTTCTTGAAACAGCCGGACGTTTTCAATGGCGATGACGGCCTGATCGGCGAAGGTCTTGAGCATTCTGATTTGCTTGTCTGTGAAGGGTTGTACCTCCGTACGACGAATGTGAATGGCACCAATAGCAACACCCTCCCGTAGTAAGGGCGCGGCTAGCGTGGTACGAATGCCTTCTCGTTCAGTACTGGCGACCACCTCAGGAAACTCAATCGCAACCACAGCTAACAAATCATTAGTGTGGACCAGTTGGCGATCAACAATGGCTCGGCCGACTACCGAGCGACGATCAATTGGTCGTGGAGCGGGATCAAGCTTGATTTGTCCGTAATGCGCGCGCAGCCGGATTACGTCACCTTCGATGAGGCGAATCGTTGCATCGTTCGCACCGCATACTCGCGCAGCGCTCTCCGCAATCGCATCCAGGACAGGCTGTATCTCCGTTGGCGAGCTGGCGATCACGCGCAGGATTTCGCTCGTGGCGGTCTGCTGCTCCAGCGCCTCGGTGAGATCGCGGTTCCGAGCTTGCAGTTCCTGGAACAGGCGGACATTTTCAATGGCGATCACGGCCTGGTCGGCAAACGTCTTTACCAGCTCTATCTGCCGCTCCGTGAATGGCTCGACAAAGTCGCGCAAAATCGTGATGGTTCCGATTGGCGTCCCCTCTCTCAGCAGCGGCACCGATAGAAGCGTTCGTGACCCGGTCTGCCGCGCTAAACCGAGATGTACGCCGGTCTCCGATTGAACGTCGAGGATATGGACTGGTTTGCGCTCAAGATGCGCTCGCGCGGCAGGGAGTTCTGGACTTGGCGGCAGAGGGTTAGCGCGGAGGGTAGCGATCATTTCCGGAGTCTCGCCGTAGTGGGCTACCACACGATGGAACTCACCATCGTATTGCCGGACGTGCCCCCGGGTCGCTCCGGAAAGTCGCACAGCATTCGCGATCAGCGTATCGAGCACCGGTTGTAACTGCGTTGGAGAGGAAGCGATGACGCGCAGCACTTCGCCGGTGGCGGTTTGTTGTTCTAATGCCTCGGTAAGGTCACGGTTACGGACCTGCAGCTCTTGGAACAGCCGGACGTTCTCAATGGCGATCACCGCCTGGTCGGCGAAGGTCTTGAGGAGGGCGATCTGCTTGTCGGTGAATGGCCTAACCTCGGTCCGCAGCACCGCCAGCGCTCCGACAGCTGACCCCTCGCGGAGCAGAGGCGTAGCCGCCGCGCTGCGGTACCCGTAGCGCTGCTGCAGCGCCTTGGTCTCAGGGAATTCCGACTCGACCGCCTCTGCCAGGTCAGCGACTACGACCGTTGTTCGGTCCAGCACCGCGCGCCCAGCCGGGAGCCCGCGGCCGAGCGGCACCGGACTTCCGGCAGGGAGGGCCTCATGTAGGCCCGAATGGGCCGCCAGGAAGAAACGGGGACCGTCGAGCCGGAAGATGATCGCGTCGGTGGCGTCGCACAGGCGGGTAGCACTGGAAGTGACGGCATCAAGCACCGGCTGCATGTCGGTAGGTGAGCTGGCGATGACGCCCAAGATTTGACTCGTCGCAGTCTGCCGCTCCAAAGATTCTGTGAGTTCCTGAAACAACCGCACGTTCTCGATGGCAATCACCGCCTGGTCGGCGAAGGTTTCGAGGAGCTTGATTTGCTTTTCCGAGAATGGCCGCACCTCCTTTCGTTGAATCAGAATTGCTCCGATCGCAACTCCTTCGCAAAGCAACGGTGTAACCAGAACGGTTCGGATACCGGCGTGCGCTGCGGCGCGGGTTTCAGAAAATTCAGCTTGAGCCTCCGGACTAGACAAGTCAGGGATGTGAATGGTCTCTCGGTCGATTATCGCCCGGCCTACGTGGCGACCGCGAGTGATCGGTCTGGCTTCATCCGCCCGGCGAATGGGGTTCGGTCCGTGCGAGGCTACGATCCAAAACTTATCGCCGTCGGTACGGCAAATAGCCGCGTCATTTGCTTCGCACAACCGTGCCGCATTTTGCGCGACCGTGTCCAATACGGGCTGGAGATTGTTAGGCGAGCTGGCGATCACGCGCAGTATCTCGCTCGTCGCGGCCTGCTGTTCGAGCGCCTCGACGAGTTCGCGCCTCAGCGCTTCGACCTCAGGCTTCGCGACAGGGCGCGATTGTTTCGCAGCCGCGCGCTTTTTTCCGATTGTCGGAGATCGCCTTTTGACGTTCGATTTCTTGGATACTTTCTTTGGAATGGGAGTCTCCCGCAGTCTGGGTGACGTGAGAAGAATCAAAGATGCGGCCGGACCGGCAACCCAGTGACGTTCAGGATAAATGCTGCCTAAAAGTATGCGATACGGGGTTAGGCGTCAAGTTCGAAATCCGAAGCACGAAATCCTAAACAAACAGGGAAAAGCCAAATCCGAAATTCGAACCACGAAATCTCAAACAAACTAAAATCCAATAAATCCCAATTTCAAATTTCCAAAACTCGAGCTCGATCTGGCTGATCGTGTCGGACATTGTATTTTTTCATTTTTAAATTTTGTTTCGAATTTCGGATTTCGGATTTGGTGCTTTTCTTTCATTGCTCACGCACTCTGCGCCCGCCGCAGCCGTGGATCGAGCGTGTCGCGCAGCGCGTCGCCCAACAAATTGGACGCGAAGACCACCAAGCTGATCGCGCTGCCGGGAAAAATGACAAGCCAGGGCGCCTTCTGCGCGAACTCCGCCGCTGAGACCGAAAGCATCCGCCCCCAAGACGGCCAAGGCTCGGGGACGCCGAGCCCCAAAAAGCTCAAAGCCGCCTCGACCAGAATGGCGCTCCCGAACTGCGCGGTCGTCAAAACGATAAACGGGCCGATGGTGTTGGGCAGGATGTGGCGAAAGGCGATGCTCAGGTGCCCGACTCCCAGCGCGCGCGCCGCCTCGATGTAGGCAAATTCGCGAATCGCGAGAACGCTGCCGCGGATGACCCGCTGCGCCATGGGAATGATCGGCACGGAGATGGCTATCATGACGTTGCCCACGGAAGGTTTTAGCGCCGCGGCCATCACCAGAGCCAGGATCAGCAGAGGCAGCCCCTGCAAAATCTCCATGACGCGCTGCGCAAAAAGATCGATCCACCCGCCGCAGTAGCCTGAGAGCAGGCCGATGACCGCGCCGAGCGCGGCGCCGAGCAGAGTCGAGCCGAGTCCCACCATAAGGGAGACTCTGGCGCCGTAGACGATGCGGCTGTAGATGTCGCGACCGAGATTGTCCGTGCCCAACCAGTGGAGGCGCGTCGGCCGGGAGAGTGTGTGTTCGGCGTCGGTGCGAATCGGATCGTGCGTGGCTAGAACGTCGGCGAAGGCGGCCGTCAGAACCATCACGCAGATGAGCAGGCCGCCCAGAGCGCCCAGCGGTTTGCGGCGACAAAAATTAATAAAATTCCTGGCCGGCATCCTGCTCACCTGCTTCCGTAACGGATGCGCGGGTCGAGATAGCCGTACAGGAGGTCGACCGAAAGATTCACCATGACCACGACGATGGCGATCAGCATGACGAGATTTTGCGCCACCGGATAATCGCGCCAAAGAATCGCGTCGACAAGATAGCGCGCCACGCCGGGAAGATTGAACACCGTCTCGGTGACCACCAGCCCGCCGATCATGAAGGCAAACTCGAAGCCGATTACCGTGATGATGGGAAGCATGGCGTTGGCCAGCGCGTGACCGAAGACCACCGGCCGCTCCCGTAGTCCCTTTGCCCGGGCCGTTCGAATATAATCTTCGCGCAGCACTTCCAGCATCGCAGAGCGAGTGATGCGCATGATCAGGGCGGAGCCGCGGTAGCCGACCGCCAAAGCGGGAAAGATAAATTGAAGAAAGTGCGCGCGCAGATCCTCAAACGGCGAGACGTAAGTCATTGCCGGAATCCACCCCACCCAGGACACCAGACAGAGAATGATCAGCATGCCGAGCCAGAATGAAGGCATCGAGAGGCCGGCGAGACTGAAGATGCGCAGGACATAGTCCAGGGCGCTGTCCTGGCGCGCGGCGCTCACGACGCCGGTAAAAACTCCCAGGACGACTGCGACTAGGATCCCAAGGACGGCCAATTCGACCGTGACGGGAATGCGCGGCTTGACGATCTGCCAGGCGGGAACGTCATAGCGGTAAGACTTTCCCAAGTCCCCTTTCGCGATGTCCCTGAGCCAGCGGCCGTACTGGACCACGATCGGCTGGTCCACACCCAGCTCGCGCGCCAGCTCGGCCTTAGCCGCCGGATTCACGAAGCCCCCGGAGGAAAAGATGATATCGACGATGTCGCCGGGAACCAGGCGCAGCAGGACAAAGATCAAGACCGACATTCCGAAGAGGGTCAAAATGCCGGTCAGGAGGCGCTGGAAAAGATAGAGCAGCATGGCTCGTCACTTGTCGAGCCACACCTCTTGCATCCGTCCGTAGTTATAGATCGACTGGTGCGGCACGACGTTCTTCACGTATGGCTGCATCAGCACGTATTCTTTGCTCCACCCCAGCATCAGCCTCGCCCCGTCGCGCTGCAGACGCTTGTCGATTTCATGGACGAGCTGGAGACGTTTCTGCTGCTCGAGAGTCTGCGACTGCTTCTCGATCAAGCTATCGACTTCTTGATTGCAGTAGTCGGGATAGTTCCGGACCGAGCCGCATTTGAAGTTCTCGTAGAAGTTCGCGTCCGGGTCGTCGGGGCCGATGCCGGTCAGGTTGACGCCGACCTCGAACTCGCCCCGGCTCATCTTCGCGTGCCATACTCCGGTCTCGATTTGCTCGAGCGTGGCCTCGATTCCCACTTGCTTGAGCTGGTCGATGATGTAGCTCGCGATGTCGACATAGGTCGGGATGGCGCGGGTCGAGACGGCGAACTTGAGCGGCTTGGACGGCCCGTAGCCGGCCTCGGCCAGGAGCTTTTTCGCCTCGGCCTTCTGCTTCACCGGATCGCCGAAGCCGGGGAGGTTTCGCTGTTCCTCTTCCGGCAGCCCCCACACGCCGTAGGGTCGCGGCAGCAGGACCCCGCCGAGAATCGCCGCGCCCTGCCGTCCGGCCTGGACGTAGCCCTTCCGATCGACGGCGAGATTGATGGCCTTCCAGATCCTCGGATCCTTGAACAGGGGCCGCCGGAAGTTGACGATGATGTGATCATTGACGTTCGTGCTCGCTTCGACCAGCACGAGATGCGGCGCGGCGCGCTTGGTCGTCTCGGCGTTTGTTTTAGCGACTTCCCAGATAAACGCGATATCCTGCCGGCCCGCCTGCAGGGCCGCGTAGCGGGTGGAGCGATCTTTGATGATGGTGTAGCGGATGCCGTCGAGATAGGGCCGGCCCTTCACAAAGTAGTCGGGATTTTTCACGTACTCAATCAGCTCGCCCTGCCGATATTCTTTGAGCTTGAACGGACCGGTGCCGACGCACTTCGAACGCAGGTCAGGAACCGGAACGTGGGCGGGATAGATCGGCGCGTAGCCCGAGGCAAGCATGGGGAGGAGCGACGGCTGCGGCCGCTTGAGCCGGAAGGCCACGGTCTGCGCATCAGGGGCCTCGATCGATTCCACGTTCTCATACCAGAGCTTGCGCGGATTCACGCGGAGCGTTCTTATCATACCCGGCGTCTCACGGACGGTATCGAAAGTGTGCTTGACGTCCTGGGAAGTAAAAGGCCGGCCGTCGTGCCACTTCACGTCTTTCCTGAGAAAAAAGACCACGCTTTTCCCGCCGTCCTGCAAGGTCCACTTCTCGGCCAGCTCTGGAATGATCGTGTCCGGGCTCTCCTGCTTTTTTAATGGATCGAAGAGCACCAGGTTGTTGTAGCACGGCATCATCGGCCAGACCGCGGAAATCGTCGTCTCGTCGTGGATCGAGAAGCTGGGCGGGGCTTCGATCAGCGTGGCGTTGAGGACGCCGCCGGCCTTCGGCGCCTGAGCGGCAAAAGCGACTCCAACGAATAGAACCGATAGGAGCGCAAAAACAATGAGCCTGCAACTTTGCTTACTCATAAACGGGACCTCCTTTTTTTGTCCCTTCGTGACCTTCGTGGTTAAAACCATTGCACCACGAAGAGCACGAAGCACACGAAGCTCGGATCATTCCTCGCGCCAAGCCGCCAAGCTCGCAAAGAAAACTTTTTTCTAATTTCTCTAACTTGGCGTCCTTTGCGCCTTTGCGCGAAATACCTCTCTTTCTTCGTGACCTTCGTGTCCTTCGTGGTTAAAGCCATTGCGCCGAAAAACACGAACTTCGGATCATTCAGGTA
>CAZNES010000001.1:0-31919 GCA_964572145.1 uncultured Syntrophobacteraceae bacterium | reverse complement strand
CCTTCGTGGTTAAAGCCATTGCGCCGAAAAACACGAACTTCGGATCATTCAGGTATCATGTTAGTCTACTCGAACGGCCACTTCGGCACGAGCTTGTAAGGGAGCTTCTTCACCAGCTTCTCGGTCGCGCGTTGGGCGCGGCGTAAAATAGTTTTCACGTTCACCGTCTTGATCTTCCGCTTCTCCATCACCACGCGGCCGTCGATGATGACGGTCTCGACGTCCGCTCCCTCGCCGGAATAGACCAGCGTCGGCACAAGCGAGAAATCGTGCAGCGGAATCCAGTTGGAGCGCTTGGTTTCAATGATGATTACGTCGGCCTTCTTGCCTTTCTCCAGCGAGCCAATCTCGTTGTCCCAGTGCACGGCGCGCGCGCCGTCGATCGTCGCCATTTCCAGCGCCTTCTCCGGCGCGATCAGGTCCGGGACGATGCGCGCCTCTTTGTGCACGGTCGCGGCCTCGTACATCGCGCGGAACATGTCGAGGCTATTGTTGGCCGCGCTCGAGTCGCAGCCCAGCGCCACGGTGACTCCCATGTCGATCAGCTCGGGAAATTTTCCCACCGTGGCCGAGCCGTAGGCGCCGTGCAGCGTCGCGCCGGGGACGTGGATGACGCGGCAGTCATTATCTTTCAACATTTTCAACTCTTCGTCGGTCAGCACCGCCATGTGGATCAGATACCAGTGGTCGCCTAGGATGCCGAGCGAGTTCATGTGCTCGATCACGGTGTGTCCGGTGCGTTTTTTCACCCATTCAACCTGGTCTTTGTTCACGGCGGCGTGCATCTCCACCATCACACCGTCGCGCTTGGCGAGCTCGTTGATGCCGCGATAAAGATTGTCGCTGACGTTGGGCTCGACGCGAAGCCCGTAGCACGCGCGAATCCGGCCACCTTCCCTGCCGTTCCACTCCTTGACCAATTTTTCTTCGACCTTGAGCGTCTCTTCGGTGCTGAGCTTGCCCGGCATCTTGTCCGGCAGAGCGCGGTCCTCGCTCCACTGGTCCATGCCGGCCCAGGCGATGATGCCGCGCATGCCGGTCTCGGTAAGCGCGCGCCCGACGTTGTCCATGCGATAGCCGCCGGGATCGCAAACGCAGGTGGTGCCGGTGCGGATCATCTCGACCGAGCAGAGCAGCGCGCTCAAATAAGTGGCCTCGTCGGTGAGCAATGTTTCATACGGAAAGATCCGGTCGTAGCACCACGCGATGAGATCGACGTCATCGCCGAGGCCGCGCGCGAGCATCTGCACGTTGTGGCAGTGCGCGTCGATGAGGCCGGGCATGACGATCCGATCGCTTGCGTCGAAGACCGTATCGGCCTGAAAATCCTTGAGCGCTTCCGCTTTTCCAATATCCACGATCCGGTCGTTCTCGATCGCGACCGCGCCGTCTGCAATAATCCGCCGGCGCGGGTCCATCGTGATCACGGTGCCGTTCTTGATAAGTATCCGTCCCATGAGATCTCCTCCTACCCCGCGACTAGCACGCCGGAAAGCGCCATGTCAATCCCGAGCGTGGTTCGTGTTCGGGCTCGTGTTCGAGAGTTGACAGGGTTTTCCTTTAAGGGTAGCTAGCTGCTATATTGGCACCGCATGAGGGAGAATTCATGAAGAGACAAATAGGGGTGGTAATCGTGGCGGCGCTGCTGTGCGTTAGCGTTCAAGCCACCGACGCCAAGGACCGATTGGCGATGGGCTACACCAGCGCCAGCGGCGTCTTCGCCGGCCTGTGGATCGCGCACGAGGCGAAACTTTTCGATAAATACAACATCGATTCGCATATCGTGCTGATCGCCTCCGGCTCGCTCATGGTCCAGGCGATGCTGGGAGGCGATCTGCCTATCTCTGCCGCCGCCGGCAGCGCCGCGGTCGACGCGAGTCTCGCCGGCGCGGACATGACGATGTTCGGCACGCTCGTGAGGGTGCCGGCCTTTTACATCATGGCTTTGCCCGAGATCAAATCGATCGACGATCTCAAAGGAAAATCGGTCGGCGTGACACGCTTCGGCTCTTCCACGGATTTTACGATGCGTTACGTGCTCAGGAAGCAGGGACTCGAGCCCGGCAAGGACGTTACGTTGATTCAGACCGGGGATCTCTTCGCCGCCGCCGCGATGTTGCGCACGCGCGCGATTGTCGCCGCGCCGTTCTCCAGCCCGACCAACCTGCGCGCGGAGGAGGCCGGCGCCAGAGTGCTCATGAATATGGGCAAGGCCGGAGTCTACTTCCCTCACGATGCATTCATGGCGCGCCGTTCTTTCTTGAACGGCAACGAAGACCTGGTGCGTCGTTTTCTCAAGGCCTACTCCGAAGCGGTTTACAAGCTGACCGCCGACCCGGAAGGCAGCAAGCGCGCGATTAAAAAATACGTCCGCGCCGAGGATGCGAAAACACTCGACGCGGTTTACCAGTACGCGGTCGATTATATCGACAGGATTCCCTACAACACGCGCGAAGGCATCCAGGAAGTTCTCAATCTCACCGCGACGCGAAACCCCAAGGCGAAAGACGCCAAGCCCGAAGCCTTCTACGACGACCGCTTCGTCAAAGAACTGGACACATCCGGTTTTTACAAGCAGCTTTGGGGAAAATAATGCCAAGTGGATGCATCACGCTAAGCTGAAATATTTTTCTTACAGGCCGGTCAAAACGCTCCAGAGGCGAGGCGTGCGATGGTCCGCGAGCGGAGGCGTACTTATTTCAGTACGTTGACGCGATGCGGGCCGAGCACAACGAAGCATATGGGCGTTTTCACCGGCCTGACAAGGAGTACGAATGGCAAGAGTAGGATTCGCATTAGGTTACGGCAAATTCACCAACGTGAGAGAGATTGCGGCGCTCATGCAGCAGGCGGAAGCGCGCGGCTACGAGATGGCTTTTTTCTCGGAAACGATCGAGATCATGCGCGATTCGGTGACGGCGCTGGCGGCGATGGGACTGGCAACGAAGAAAATGATTTTAGGCTCGACACAGATTGTGCGCTTGCGGAGCCCGATTGTGATGGCTCAGACGCTCGCGAGCCTGGACGAGCTCACCGGCGGGCGCATGACGCTGGCTCCGGGCGCCTGCACGAAAAGCCACGCCAGAGTGCACGCCCTCGATCCGGACATCGCCGCGACACCCGCGCAGGTGCTGAAGGAATACATCGAGTCGATGCGCTTGCTGCTCACCGGTGAAAAAGTTTCCTATCATGGCCAGTACGTGAATTTCGACAACATCGGGCTCGGCTGGAAGCCGGCCCGGACGTTCATTCCTATTTATGCTCCCGCGACGAGCACGACGGGGCTCAAGCTCGCGGGCCAAGTCGCCGACGGCGTCGTGCTCAACGCCGTCTGCTCGCCCGAATATACGGTGAACGCGCTAAAAATTATTCGCGCGTCAGCCGAGGCGGCGGGGAGAGATTTTTCTCAGTTCGAGGTCGCGCAGATCATCAACTGCTCGGTCGAAGACGACCACAAAAAGGCGCTCGATCAGATGCGGTGGGAAGTCGCCACCAAGCTCGACCCGGTGCAAATCTCGTTCATCGCCGGGCCGAAGATGCGCGTCGGCGAGCCTTACATCAGGAAGGAAGATATTCCGCTCTTCGAAAAAGCCCACGCGAGCGGTGGGATGGACGGGCTGATCAAGGCGATCCCCGACTCCTACGTCGAAGGCATGACTGCGAGCGGCACGCCGGATGAAGTCAAAAAACGCGTCCAGCAATACCGCGACGCCGGCGTGAAAGTTCCGTTATTGCGGCCGGCGGCTAACCACCAAACCCAACGGGTCTTGGAACTCTTCGCGCAAAAGTAACAGGCGGTAGGCTGTAGGCCGTAGGCAATAGTAAACGAAATGAGTTGTCTTCCTACCGCCTATCGCCTACCGCCTACCGCCTGATTTTATGTTTCGCGTCGGCGTTGACATCGGCGGCACGTTTACCGATCTGCTTTTGATCGGCGCGGACGGCCGCGCCGTCATCGGCAAGACGCTGACGACGCCGGGCGATCCGAGCCTCGCCGTGGAGACGGCGCTGAGAAAAGCGCTGGGGGACGGTTCGACTGGGCTCACCACGGACGGTTCGACTTCGCTCACCGCGAACGGGCACGGCACGCTGGTCCACGGCACGACGCTCGTGACCAACGCCATCATCGAGCGAAAAGGCGCGCCCACGGCGCTGCTTACGACCGCCGGCTTTCGCGACGCGCTCGAGATCGGCCGCGAAAACCGCTACGAGCTATACGATTTGAATCTCGAATTTCCCAAACCGCTGGCGCCGCGCTATCTGCGCTTCGACGTGCCGGAGCGGATCGCGTCGGACGGCGGCGTGCTCGTGCCGTTGGACGAATCTTTTGTCCGCCGACTTGTCGCGGAGCTGCGCGACAAGCGCATCCGGGCGATCGCCGTTTGTTACCTGAACAGCTTCCGCAATCCCGCCCACGAGCGGCGCAGCGCCGAGATTATCAAAGAGATCGCGCCGGAGATTCGCGTCTCGCTCAGCTCGGAAGTCGTCGCGGAAATCCGCGAGTACCAGCGCGCGAGCACGACCGTTGCCAACGTCTACGTCCAGGAGCGCGTCGCAAACTACCTTGAAGAGCTGCGTCTGCGGCTCGACCGGCTCGCTTTCAAGGGAAGTTTTTTCGTCATGCTGTCGAGCGGCGGCATCGCCACCGCCGAGACCGCGGCGCGCTTTCCCGTGCGCTTGTTGGAGTCGGGGCCGGCGGCGGGCGCGCTCGCGGCGGCGCATCTCGGCGCGCGCGCAGGCTTCTCGAACCTTCTTTCCTTCGACATGGGCGGGACCACGGCGAAGCTCTGCGCAGTGGAAAACGGACGGCCGCTGAAGGCGCACGAATTCGAAGTGGACCGCGTCTATCGTTTCAGAAAAGGCAGCGGGCTGCCAGTAAAAATTCCCGTGATCGACATGATCGAGATCGGCGCGGGCGGCGGCAGCATCGCGCGCGTGGACGCGCTGGGCCTTTTGAAAGTCGGCCCGGAGAGCGCCGGCGCCGAGCCGGGACCGGCCTGCTATGGGCGCGGCGGCGAAGAACCGACGGTGACGGACGCCGACCTGGTGCTGGGATATTTGGATGCCCATTATTTTCTTGGCGGCCAGATGAAACTCGATGTCGAAGCGGCACGTCGCGCGCTGTCGCATTTGGCCGAGAGACTGCGGCTAAGTATCGAGCAAGTCGCATGGGGCGTTCATCAGATCGTCGGCGAAAACATGGCCAATGCGGCGCGCGCCCATCTCGGCGAGCGCGGCAAAGATCCGCGCCGCATGCCGCTCTACGCCTTCGGCGGCGCCGGCCCGGTGCACGGCTATCGGGTCGCGGAGATTCTCCACCTTCCGGCGTTGATCTCTCCGTTCGGCGCCGGCGTCGGCTCGACGTTCGGTCTTCTCGCCGCGCCGCTGGCATTCGATTTCGTGCGCAGCGCCTATAGTCGCCTTGACGGCATGCGTTGGAGCGAAGCCAACAACCTGCTCGATGAAATGGCGCGGGAAGGGCGCGCGGTGTTGGAGCAGTCCGGACTTTCCTCCTCCGACATTCACTACGAACGCACCGCCGACATGCGTTACGTCGGCCAAGGACACGAGGTTTCCGTGCCGTTGCCGGACGGCCGGTTAAATGAGAAGCACTTGGAAAATATTCAGAGCGGCTTCGAACAGGTCTATCGCTCGCTCTACGGGCGCAAAGGCCCGGACGTTCCTCTTGAAGTGATCAACTGGCGCGTCGTCGCCAGCGGGCCAGCTCCGGAGACGGATTTTCGTTTCCCGCGGGAAACTAACGGCCGCGCGAACGCGCTCAAAGGAAAACGTCGCGCCTATTTTCCCGAGCACGACGGTTATATCGAAACGCCGGTCTACGACCGCTACGCGCTCGCGCCGGGTGCAACCTTCAGCGGGCCCGCGATCGTCGAGGAGCGCGAATCGACTCTGATCGTAGGACCCGGCGGCCGCGGCCGCGTGGACGAGCATTTGAACATTGTCGTGGAGTTCGCCGATGGCCGATAAGATAGACCCGGTCATGCTGGAAGTAGTCTGGAACCGGCTGCTCTCGGTCGCCAACGAGCAGCAGGACACTCTCATCCGCACGGCCTTTAGTACAATTGTCCGCGAAAGCCAGGACCTCGCTTGCGGCGTGTTCGACACCCAGGGGCGCATGATCGCGCAGTCGATCACCGGCACGCCCGGCCACATCAACGCGATGGCGAGCTCGATGCGCCACTTCCTCGCGGCGTTCCCGAGCGAGAAATTGGTTCCAGGGGACGTCCTCATCACCAACGATCCGTGGATGACCGCGGGACAGATCAACGACATCACGATCACGACGCCGATCTTTAAGGATGACCGTCTGGTCGCCTGGTTCGCCAACACCTGCCACGCCGCCGATATCGGCGGCCGTATTCTCTCCGCCGAAGCGCGCGAGGTTTACGAAGAAGGTCTCAGGCTCCCGATCATGAAGCTCTTCGAGAGCGGCGAGGCGAATAAAACTCTGCTTGAGATCATTCGCGCCAACGTGCGCCTGCCCGACGAAGTAGTCGGTGATCTTTACGCGCAGACCGCCTGCAACGACGCCGGCGGTAGAGCGCTGCTGGAAATGATGGACGAGTTCGATCTCACGAGCATCGATCCCGTCGCCGAGGAGATTATCCGCCGCTCGGAGGCGGCGGTACGCGAGAAGATCCGCGAATTGCCGAACGGCGAGTGGCAAAGTGAGACCTGGAGCGACGGCTTCGAGGAGCCGATCGCGATCCGCTGCCGCGTGGCCGTAAAGAACGACGAGATTTTAATCGACTTCGCCGGCTCCTCGCCCGAGAGCGCGCACGGCATCAACGTCGTCTTGAACTACACGCATGCGTACGCGAGTTTCGCAGTGAAAGCCGCGATCTATCCCGACGTCCCGCACAACGAAGGGAGTTTTCGTCCGGTGCGCGTGAGCGCGCCACCGGGAAGCATTTTGAACGCGCTGGAACCCGCGCCGGTGGCAAGCCGGCAAGCCGTGGGCCACTTCGTGCCGAGCGCGATCTTCGCCGCGCTCGCCGGCGCCCTGCCCGGCCGCTTGCTCGCGCCGGGCGCCGATCCGATCTGGCTCAGCGTCTGGCGCGGACAGAATCCGTCGTTTACGATGACGATCTTCCAGGTCGGCGGCACCGGCGCGCGGCCGACGAAAGACGGTCTTAGCGCCGTCGGTTTTCCGAGCGGCGTCGCCGGCGTGCCGGCGGAAGTGATCGAGAGTCTCTCGCCGCTGGTGATGCGGCGGCGCGAGCTGCGCGCCGATTCGGGCGGCGCCGGCAAATGGCGCGGCGGCTTGGGACAGCTCACGGAATTTACCAGTCGCGGCGAAGGAAGATGGAGCGTGAGCTCGATCGTCGATCGAACGCGCTATCCCGCGCCGGGACTCTGCGGCGGCAAGCCTGGAATGGCGGGCGAGCTCGTGCTGGGAAACGGCGCGCGGCCCAATCCTAAGTCGCAGATCGAGCTGGAGCGCGGCGCCATCGTGCATTTAAATCTCCCTGGCGGCGGCGGCTTCGGCGATCCGTTCGCGCGCGATCCGGAACTGGTGCGCCAGGATGTGATTTTCGGTTACGTGACAACCGAGGCCGCGGCGCGGGATTACGGTGTCGCGATTCGATTCACCGGAAAAGATAACGAGATGGTGCGTTTGCCGGAGCAATGGGTGATCGATCGGGAACAGACGGCGAAACTCAGAGAAAAGACGAAAGCGATGAAATCGTGAATTCAATCCAAAATCCAAAATCTAAAATCCAAAATGGGGTGCAGCGATGGATCTGAAGGGGCGGGTGGCGCTTGTGACGGGCGGGGCTACGGGAATCGGCGCGGCGACGGCGCTCGCCTTGGCGAGGGCCGGCGCCTCGGGCGTCGCTATCAATTACCGCACGGCGAAGAAGGAAGCCGAGAAGCTCGCGGCGCAAGTAAGGAAGGCCGGTGCGCGCGCCCTTTGTATTCACGGGGACGTGAAGAACGAAGAAGAAGTGGCGCGAATGGTCAGGGAAGTAAAAAAATATTTTCGCCGGCTCGATGTGCTGGTCAACAACGCCGGCGTGACGCACTGGGTCCCGGTGAACGATCTGAAGAATCTTACCGACGAAGTTTGGGACGACATTCTCGACGTCAATCTGAAAGGCGCGTTCCGCTGCGTCCGCGCGGCGGCGCCGCTGCTCGAACAATCCGGTGGCATGGTCATCAACGTCGCCTCGATCTCAGGCGTTATCGCGCCCGCGACGATGTCGTCGCTCGCGTACGGCACCGCGAAGGCCGGATTGATCCACTTGACGCGCGGCCTCGCCGTAGCGCTCGCGCCCAAGGTCAGAGTCAACGCCGTGGCGCCCGCGTTTACCGATACGCCGTGGATGAAAAGACATTACGGCGCCCGCTACAAACAGGTGAGGGCCGGAGCGGCTGCGAATTATCCCCTAAAGCGCATCGCCACGCCGGAAGATATAGCAGCCGCTATCGTCGGTCTTGTGACGGGTGGAGACTTCGTCACGGGCCAGACGTTGATCGTGGACGGCGGGCTGACTTTGAGTTGAGAAGGGCGAGATTTTTTAAGAGAGATCCTTCACTTCGTTCAGGATGACAAAAACACAAATGTCATTCTGAGCGGAGCGAAGAATCTCTCTGTAAGGCCAGTCGTTTGTTGCTCGATCGCAATCTGAGTATCTGAGTTGAGAACAGAACCGCGACAAAATAGGATACCGAACCGATGGGTAGAACCGAGTTGATCGAGGAGATGCACCGCCACAGGCTCGTCGCGGTCGTGCGCTCGAAGAGCGCCGAAGAAGCCGTGGAGACGGCCGAGGCGGCGGCCGAAGGCGGGATCAAGTTCGTCGAGATCACCTTCAGCGTTCCCGGCGCCGTTGAAGTCATCGCAGAGCTGGCGAAGCGCAGCGACCTCCGCGTCGGCGGCGGGACGGTGTTATCGCCCGACGAGGCGCAGCAGGCGATCACGGCAGGCGCGGAGTTCATCGTCTCGCCTTCGCTTGAATTGAATCTCATTCCGATCTGCCGCGGCTCCGACGTTGCCTGCGTGAGCGGCGCGGCAACACCGAGCGAGATCGTCTCCGCCACGCGCGCCGGCGCCGACCTGGTGAAAATTTTTCCCGCCGATTGCGTCGGCGGCCCGCACTTCGTGCGCCAGCTCCGCGGCCCGTTCCCCGACGTTCGCCTCATGGTCTCCGGCGGCGTCGATGAGAATAACGTCAAGGAATACACCGCGCTGGGAGTCACCGGAATCTGCCTCGGAAGCGCATCCCTGCGCGATCGCCTGTTGAATGAGGGACGGCACGGATTGGCCAAACATATTCGCAATTTCGTAACACTAGTGGAGCAAGCGCGCATCGCGCAGAATGCTTAATTCTTAATGTTGAATTTTGAATTGAAATTCATAATTCAAAACTCAGAATTCAAAATTGGAGCGTGAGCGAACCATGTCCGACATCCAACTTACACTTGCTTGCGAAGATTACGACCGCACGCGCGCGCTGCGCGACGGGTCGGTGAAAGCCGAAGGCATCGATCTCAACTACGTGCCGCTCGCGGTCGAAGAGATCTTCTGGCGCATGTGCCGCTACGAAGAGTTCGACGTGGCGGAGCTTTCGATGGGGGCGTTCCTGGTCGCTGCGGCGCAAGGCCGGCGCCCGTTTGTCGCGATACCGGTTTTTCCCTCGCGGACTTTTCGCCACCGCTGCATATTCGTCAACGCCGGCTCGGGCATCGCTCGGCCGGAAGATCTGCGCGGCAAGCGCGTCGGCGTGCCGGAGTACACGATGACCGCCGCGGTCTGGCTCCGCGGGCTCTTCCAGCATGAATACGGCGTCAAGCCGGAAGAGATTCTCTGGTTTCAAGGCGGCGAGGAGCAGCCTGGGCGCAAGGACCGCGTCGATTTCGACTTGCCGCCGGGAATTCGGCTGGAAGTGATTCCGAACGACAAGACTCTCAACGGCATGATCGAGCGCGGCGCCATCGACGCCCTGATGTCGCCGCGCATGCCGTCTTGTTTTCTTCGCGGCTCGCCGCGCGTCACCCGGCTGTTTCCAAATTTTAAGCAGGCGGAGATGGACTACTTTCGCCGGACGAAAATCTTTCCGATCATGCACGTGATCGTGATTCGGACAAAAATCTACGAGGAGCATCCCTGGATCGCCCAGAGCCTCTACAAAGCGTTCTGCGACGCCAAAGATCTCTGCTTCGGCCAACTCTACGATTCGAACGTTCTGCGCATCAGCCTTCCCTGGACCGTCGCGGAATATGAGGAGACCCGCGCTCTCATGACCGAAGACTATTGGCCGTACGGCTTTGCGCCGAATGAGCGCGTACTAGAGACTCTTCACGGCTATCTTCTGGAGCAAGGCTTGATCAAGCAGAAACTCGATCTGCAAAGTCTTTTCGCGCCGGGCACGCGCGAATCATTCAAGATCTAAACTTGAAACCACCATGGATCCAGCCTCGCAGCCGCGCTTTTCAGACAGCCAGCAGCATCCGTGGGTCGCGGTCGACGTTGTGGTCTATACGCTGAGCGCCGGAGCGCTTCACTGTCTCTTGGTTCAGGTCAAAGAAGGTTCGTTCGCCGGCAAGTGGGCTTTTCCCGGCGGGCTGGTCGGCGCCGAAGAATCGCTCGACCAGGCGGCCGAGCGGGAAATTGTCGAGCGGACCGGCATCAAACCGAGCTACATCGAGCAGCTCTACACCTTCGGCAAGCCGGAGAGAGATCCGGCGCTGAGAGTCGTCTCCGCATCGTACTTGGCATTGGCACCGAATCCGAACGTCATACTCAATCCGGCGCCGCGCTACGCGGACATCAAATGGTTTCCAGCCGACCGCCTGCCCGAACTTGCCTACGATCACGAGCAGGTCGGCCGCATCGCGCTGCAGCGCCTGCGCTCGAAGCTCCAGTACACGAACATCGTTTACAGTCTCTTGCCTAAAGAATTTACTTTGGGCGAGCTTCAGGAAGTTTACAAGACGATTCTTCATCGCCGGCTCGACCGGCGCAACTTCCGCAAAAAGATTCTGGCTCTGGGTCTGCTGAAAAAACTGCCGAAGAAGCGCCGCGGCACCCACCGCCCCGCTTCCCTCTACGCCTTCCGCCAAAAACGGCCGATGATTATTGAGATGTTGTAGGATTTCCTACCCGCCCCATCCACCCAGCCCGCCTTTGGGTTTCAGCACGACGATCTCCGTACTCTTCGGAAGAGTCGCTTTGCTGACGACGAGCGTGTCGCTGTCGAGGCGACGGGCGCGAAGTCCTTGCAGGAACGAGTCGAGGATATACGTGCTGTCGCGGTAGTGCATCGGGATGGCGATCTTGGGCTTGATCTGCGCCAGCACTTCGCGCGCGGTGTCGGGCGGCATGGTGAAGACGCCGCCGATCGGGATCAGCGCAACGTCCACCCGTCCCATCTGTTTCAACTGCTCGGGCGTCAGCGTGTGGCTCAAGTCGCCGAGATGGACGATGCAGAGCGCGCCGAGATCGAACATGAAGGCCGCGCCCTTGAGCGCGTTGCCGAACGCCTGCTGATAAACCGGCAGATCGTAGATGAACACGTCTCTCACGTTCAGGCTGACGCGGTTCCATTCAGCGCCATAGTTCGATAGCCCGCGCAGGATGATCGGGTTCCCCTGCGCCAGCTCGACGTAATTGTGGTTCGGATGCTCGCGCCCCACGGTCACGACGTGCGGCCACACGTTGGGTGTCGGGTACATGCCCGGCGCCAGCGGGTCGGTGATGATTTTGGTTCCCTTGCTGGTGGTGATCTGAAAAAAATTGTGGCCGAAGTACTGAATGACGGCGTCGGGCTCGGCGGCGTAAGCGAGAGATCCGCCCCGGCGCGTGAGATCCAGGTCGCGGCACGACGAATGCGCGACGGAGGCGAGCGAAAGCAGAATCAGCAGCGCCGGCGCAAAAATCTTCATGGGCTTTGTCCGGCTGAAAAATCTCTCGGTTTCAGCTCCGACGCCCGGAAAAAATCGCCGACATATCCCGTCGCGGGCCGGCGCATGAGATTCTCCGCCGTGTCCACCTGCTCGAAGCGGCCGGCCCTCATCACGGCGATGCGATCGGCCAGCGCCAAAGCGTCGGGAAGGTTATGCGTGACGTAAAGAGTGGTGAGCCGGTTCTCGCGATGGAACTTCAGGATCTCGCCGCGCATCTTGAGCCGGTTCGGCGGATCGATGTTGGAGAGCGGCTCGTCCATGAGCAGGATGCGGGGCGAAGTCGTCAGCGCGCGGCCCAGCGCCACGCGCTGCTGCTCGCCGCCGGAAAGCTCCCCGGGCTTGCGCCGGAAAAAACTTTCTTCGAGTCCCAACCTCTGCGCCATCGGCCGGATGAACTCCCGGATTTTCTCGCTGGACCATTTGCGGACTTTGAGAGGCAGCGTGAGATTGCTGTAGCGCCGCTCGTCGAAAATCCTCATGTGCGGCCAGAGAGCGAAGTTCTGAAAGATCATCTGCACGTTCCTTTTTCCCACGGGAACGTCGTTGACCGGCACTCCTCCGATGAAAATGCTTCCGCCATCGGGCGTCTCGAGACCGGCGATAAGTCTCAGCATCGTCGTCTTGCCGCAGCCGCTCTCGCCGACGATCGCCACCAGTTCGCCGCCCTGTATGGCGAGATCGGCTCGATCGACCGCCGTGACCGAGCCGAACGTCTTTGTCACACCGCGCAGCTCGAGGGAAACCATCGCGCCAATCGTAGTGGATGAGAATACAAAAGACAATATCCTCGCTTTGCTCGGAACCTCTCCGCCAAAGTACTGTGGCGGACAGATCTCGGATCTCCATTTGAAATCTGAGATCTGAGATTTGCCATTTCGCGCGGAAGCGCGAACGCGTCTTGACTCCTACGTCGCTTCCGGGATAGTTTTCGAGCGTAACGTCGGCTTGCGCGAGGGAGAAAAACATGGGACACGTGCTGTCGCCCGAAGAGTTGATGTCCGATCTGCTGGAAACTCTGCAACGGCGGTACCCGCGGCCCCATCCCGTGAGACAGCTCCTGCTCACCGGCAGGCTCACGAAGGAGCAGTTACAAGGATGGGCGCGAAATCTGTTTCACGAGTTCCGCAACATTCACCGCTTCTTCGGCGTCCGCTACCAAAAGTGCCCGGTGCCGGAGCTGCGCCGCGCGCTGATCGAAAACATGATCGAGGAAGAAGGCGAAGACATGATCGGCCGCAAATATCCGGGACACGCCGAGCTCTGGGTGAGATTCGGCGAAGGCCTGGGCATTCCGCGCAATGATATGTTGAGCTATGAGCCGCTGCCGGGGATTCGCGCCGGCCTGGAAATGTACGTGCAGCTCGTCCAGCAGAGCCACTGGGCGGTGGCGATCGGCACCGGACTGGTGTTCGAGGGCGGCGGGCCGAAGAGAATGAAAGAAGAGCGAGAGGCGCTGGAGCGCCATTATCCGTGGATTCCCCAATCGTCGCTCGATTTTTTCCGCGTGCACGAATACCACGACGAAGGCCACGGTAATTTCTGCGTCGATGTGATCCGGCGGCACTGTATGGAAGAGCATCTTCAGAACGAAATGCGCGACGCCGTAAAGAACCGCGCCGACATCATGTGGCTGCAGAACGAATCGATCTACGAGGCCTTCGTGCGGCCGAGCTTGTCGCCGGAGATTATCAAGGAAGTCGAAAGCAGGTTGGAGTAACATGCCGGAGAATTTGATCGATCTCAGAAGCGATACGGTGACCAAACCGTCCGCGGAGATGCGCCGCGCGATGGCCGAGGCCGAGGTCGGCGACGACGTTTTCATGGAAGATCCGACGGTGAACCGCCTGCAGGCGCGCACCGGCGAGATCTTCGGCCGCGAGGCGGCCCTGTTCGTTCCGTCCGGAAGCATGGGCAACCTCGTCTGCCTGCTCGCGCACGCGCGCCCCGGACAAGAGGTAATCTGCGAGGAGAACGCGCATATTTATACGAATGAAATGGCGTCGATGGCCGGGGTGGCCGGCCTCTTGCCGCGGCTGATCCCGACCGAAGATGGCATCATGAGCTGGGAGCAAATCGGCCGGATGATCCGCCCGAAAATGTACGCGCGCGCTCAGACCGCGCTCGTCTGTTTGGAGAATACTCATAATTTAGCCGGCGGCACGGTCTATCCGACGCGGCTCGCACACGAGATTTGCGACCGCTCTCACGACGCGGGTCTGCCCGTCCTTCTCGACGGCTCGCGCATTTTCAACGCCGCCGCTTTTCTCGGCGAAGACGTGCGCGAGATGACCAAGAAATTCGACTCGGTTCAGTTTTGCCTGAGCAAGGGATTAGGCGCTCCGGTGGGATCGATGATCGTCGGATCGGCGGCTTTTATCGAACGGTGCCGCCCGATCCGTAAAATGCTTGGAGGCGGCATGCGCCAAGCCGGAGTCTTGGCGGCGGCGGGCCTGATCGCGCTGGAGAGCGGACCGAAGCGACTGCGCGTCGATCACGACAACGCCAAATTTCTCGCCGAGGAGCTGGCGCGTATGCCCGGCATCCGCCTGAGCCTCGCCAAGGTCCAAACCAACATCGTGATCTACGACGTTCACGAGACCGGACTTTCATCGAACGATTTTCTCGCCGAGCTGGCGCGCCGGGGCGTGCTCGGAGTGCCGCTCGATCAAGAAAAAATCCGCATGGTCACCCACCTTGACGTCGACCGCAGCGGCGTGGAGAAGGCCGCGGCCACGATCCGCCGATTCGTGGATGAACTGAACATCAAGCGCGCCGGCCTCAGACGCGCGACGTAGACAACCGGGATTCCGCCGCTCGTTCAAAAGCTCCGCATGCAAGACTTCATCCGCCGCCACCCGAACCTCCTCGCGCTTCTCGCGCTCGCCGCCCTCGGCCTGATCGCGTACGCGAATGCATTGCCGAATAGCTTCCAGTTCGACGATTACGCAACCATCGTGGAGAACAGGCCGATACACGATCTAAGAAAATTTCCATCGTATTTCACGGATCCCAGGATTTTTAGCGGCGCCAAAATCGACTGGAGGCCGGTATTACAGATGACCTACGCCGTCGATTACGCCATCGGCGGCGCGAACCCGACGGTGTTCCGCATCAGCAGCCTTTTATTTCACATCGGCACGGCTTGGCTGATTTTTCTCATCGTCGCCGCGATCGATGGCGGGCGCCCGGTGCTGCCGCCGGATTCCTTCTCGATTCCACGGGCCGGGTTTTATCTGATTGCGGCGGCGCTGTTCGCCGTCCACACGGCGAATTCCGAGATGGTCAACTATATTTGGGCGCGCAGCTCCCTGCTGGCCGCCTTCTTTTATCTCTTATCATTCTACTGCTACCTGCGCGGACCGTTTAGCGGCCGGGAACCGACGAGTCCGCTCTGGCATTTCGGCGGCGCTGCGGCTTTCGCCCTGGGCATGGCGACCAAAGCCACGGTGGCTAGTTTCCCTGCGGCGCTCGTGGCTTATGAACTACTTTTTCTCAACCCCGCGGGGCGCAATCCGTTGGTCTTGTATCTGAAAGAGCCGCGCAGGTTGATCAAATATCTGCCGCTCGCGGCGCTCTTCCTCGGGTATGTCGCAATGCGATTTTTTATGTTGCCGAGATCCGTGCAAAACTTTATTGCGCCGCCGTGGACCGGCCGGTCTACCTACCTCCTCACGCAGTTTCGCGCCTGGGTCTATTATCTCAAACTTTATCTCTGGCCCGATCCTTTGATCGTGGATTATCCCAACTTCGGTTGGTCAACTTCCCTTTGGGACCCCCGGGTTCTTACATGCTTAGCTCTTATTGCGGCGATCGTCGTCGCGGCCTGGTGCGTGCGCCGGACCCAGCCCCTGGTAACCTTCTTTACCTTTTGGTTCTTCATCGCCCTGCTGCCGGAGGCGAGCATCGTGGTGCGGCCGGATGCGGTCACAGGCCATCGACCTTATCTCGCCTACGTAGGACTTTCGGTCGTGGCCGCCGCTCTCAGCCTGCAGGCAGCGATCTGGCTTCGACGCAATTGGAAGCGAGAGAGCCTGCCTGAGACGCGCTTTCGCCTCGGCTGTGCCGTCATAATGGCGTTGATTCTTATCGCGCTAACGGCAGCTACGATCCGGCGTAATATGGACTGGCGCGACGAAGCGACTTTATGGACCGACGCTATCCGCAAGGATCCCGATAACCCGCGCGCCTACATGAATCTCGGAGCCGTGTATATCGAAATGGAGGAATATGGGAAGGCCCAGCCGATTCTGAAGAAAGCGATCGAGTTGAGCCCCAACGATTCGTTCGGGTACTTTTCCCGTGGTCATTTGAATATGCTGCTGAACAGAAACGATGAAGCGGTGGCGGATTTTACGACCGCCATCCAATTGAGACCTAGTGGCGAAAGCTTGCTTTACCGCGGCGACGTTTACCGCAAGACGGGACGTTACGACGAAGCCCTGAGCGATTATCAATCCGCGCTGCGTAAAAAACGCGTCGTGCCCGAGGCTTATTTCGGAATCGCGATGGTGCACTGGGAAAGGAAAGAGCTGGCCCAAGCCACGGTGGCTTGCAAGAAACTAAACGAGATCGATCCTCAAGAACGGCGGGGCTATTCTTGCCTGGGCAGTCTGTTCATGCACCAGGGTCTTTTTAGCGACGCGCTTAGAATTTACTACAACGGTGTAAGCCGCTTCCCCAAAGACAGCACCCTCTGGTACGGGCTGGGCACGGCCTACGAAGAGCTCGGTCTCTATAAAGAGGCCGAGGATGCCTTTGCCACATCCAGCTCATTGATGAACCGGTCGAACAAAGCAAAAAACCCGGCTTCCCCACGATAAACGGCCGGGTCGATTGAATCGATCGCAGCGAAAACAGATCGGGTGATGCAGTTTGTTTCGAGCTTTAGCGTGAGGGCGTTCGGAAGCCAGAAAAAGAAAGGGCCTGCCGGACTACAAGAGACCGGCAGGCCTAGGATAGAGCAAAAAGCTTAAATTGTTATTACTTGAGATTGGTTATCTAATAGTCGTCGCTCTCCTGTGATGTTTCGAGCCGGCGCCGATCAGCAGATGCATATTCGGCTCGAGATATTTCCGCCGCGAGTCCTTCAGCGTCGTTGTGTTGCGCCCAAAGAAAAACTCCAAACCAGACATCACCCGATATCTCGACCGGCTGTCGAAGGTGCCCTGTACCACGTTCACTCCCACTCCCGGCATCGGCAAAAACGATAGCCCAAACACCGGCCCCACTCCCGTCCGCAGATTCCCTCCGCCCGCGAACGAGTTCGCCTGCAGTCCCAGCGTCAACTCGACATTGTCCTTGCGCAAAAACGACGCCCAGTCCGAGCCCGTGTAAAAACTCGCCGTCGCCTGGACCTTGTTGATCCCCCACTCCGTGTGCGTCCCGTCTCGCTGCGCCGAAGAGACCGGGTGCGCGTACCACAGGTTCAAGTTCGCCTGATCCAAATAAAACGCCACCGAGGGAATCAAATGGACAAAGTTGTTACTCCTCATAGTCCGATATTGGTAACTCACCAACATCCCGATCTTTCCGCCGTCCCAGCCGACCAGAGGTCCAAGGGTCGCGCCAAACCGGCTCCCCAGCCCGCCCATGTAGCTCGCGGTGCCCTGGATTCCGAAGTTCCCGATCAACGGCAAAACTCCCAATCCTTCGGCGAGAAACCGCCCGCCTGCATGAGACCCGGACTCTTTCTCCGCTCCGCCGGATAGCTCCACCTTACCGAACGGCTCTAAACCCGCCACGTTCGCCGTTGGCGCGAAAGCAAAAACAGAGATTGTAAAAATCGCCAGCGCAGTGAGTAGAATTTTCATTTGAGTCTCCGTTGGTCGTTATTGTGGTGTTTTTACATGCAAACCAGCGACATGTCAAGGATGAATTCAATCTTTGACAAACCACCCATTTTATTGTACAAAACCATGGCTTAAACCTGATTTTGTCGCTTCGCGATTCGTTTGGTCCGGTTCGTGCCGGCTTCATCACTTGCCATCCGCATGCCTAATAAAAACGATTGAATAACAGATCGATGCCTTCACCTACCTATGCGGCAATCTCCGCCATTGTGCCGGTCCACAATGGCGGAGAAGACTTCCAAAGATGTCTTAAAAATCTGATCCGGGCAGATCCACCTCCGCACGAGATCATCGTGGTTACCGATGGAGAGACAGACGGTTGCTCGAATGGAGCTGAAACGGCGGGCGCGAAGGTCATCAGACTGCCGGTCGCGGGTGGGCCGGCGCGGGCCCGCAATGTTGGCGCGCGCGCAGCCACGGGCAACGTCCTGCTGTTTATTGACAGCGACGTGGCAATTTACCCGGACACGATCGGCAAGGTGGCGGCGATCTTTGAAGGCGATCCCGGCCTTGCAGCGCTGCTCGGGTCGTACGACGACGAGCCCGGCGCGGCCAATTTTCTATCGCAATACAAAAACCTGATGCATCACTACGTTCATCAAACCGCCCGAGAGGACGCCGCGACGTTTTGGGGCGCCTGCGGCGCCATTCGGCGCGAGACCTTTCTCGCTCTCGGCGGTTTCGATGAGAGTTATCGCTATCCGTCGATCGAGGACGTCGAGTTAGGTTACCGGCTGGTCCAAGCGGGGCACAGGATTCGATTGTGTAAAGATCTCCAGGTCAAGCATTTGAAGCGGTGGCGCGCAACCTCGTTGCTGAGATCCGATTTTCTACGTCGCGCGCTTCCATGGACCGAGCTGACCTTCCGGCACGGGCGCTTGCTCAACGATCTCAACTTCCGGCTCTCCAACCGGATCAGCGCCGTCCTAGCCTGCGGCCTGGCGCTGTCCCTCGTTGCGGCCTGGTGGAAGGTAGGACTTCTCGGTCTTGCGGCGGTGCTGGGCGCTCTGCTGCTGGTTCTCAACGCGCCGCTCTATCGCTTCTTCTACCGCAAGCGAGGAATCAGGTTCGCTCTTCAAGCCGTCCCCTGGCACTGGTTTTATTATCTGTACAGTTCCATCGCATTCGCTCTCGGGGCCCTCTTCTACGCGGGCTCTGCCATCCATGCCCGCGCATCAAGAGAAAATAAAACCGTTTCACCGGCCGGGAGACGCTGACCAACTCGATGGACTCTGAAACGATCGTGGTCATCGGGGCCGGACCGGCGGGGCTCACTGCCGCGCACGAGCTGGTCAAGCTTCAGCGCCGCGCCATTGTTCTCGAGAAGGGCGACAAGGTCGGCGGCCTCGCCCGCACCGAGACTTACAAAGGATTTTTTTTCGACATCGGCGGACACCGCTTCTTCACCAAGGCCGAAGAGGTGAATCGGATGTGGCGGCAGCTCCTCGGCAGCGAGTTTCTCCGCCGGCCGCGATTGTCCCGGATCTACTATGGCCGAAAATTTTTCTATTACCCGCTGCGGCCCATGAACGCCGTTATCGGCCTCGGGTTGTGGAAAAGCCTGCTCATCGTGGCGAGCTATATCCGCTGGCAGATTTTCCCCCACCGGCAGGAACAGACCTTCGAGCAATGGGTGACGAACCGTTTCGGCAAACGGCTGTTCCAGACTTTTTTCAAGACCTACACCGAAAAAGTCTGGGGCATTTCCTGCGCCGAGTTGAGGGCGGAATGGGCCGCGCAGCGCATCCGGGGCCTGTCGCTCAAGACCGCGGTGCTCAGCATGTTCTTGACGCCCAAAAGAACCATCAAGACGCTGATCGAGGAATTCGAATATCCTCGACTCGGTCCGGGAATGATGTGGCAGGCGGTCCAAGGCGAGGTGGAGCGCCAGGGCTGCTGCGTGCGGCTCAATTCCGAGGTTGTGACGATTCACAGAACCGGCAATCGCGTCGAGAGCGTTACCGTCTCCGACCACGGCCGGCGTGAAGTTGTCCATGGATCTGCGTTCATCTCGAGCATGCCCGTCAGAGAATTTCTCGTTAAGCTCGACCCTCCGCCTCCCTCGGCAGTCGCGGAAGCGGCTGGGCAACTCCGGCACCGCGACCTGATCGTTGTTTGTTTGATCGTTAACAAACCGGACCTTTTTCCCGATAACTGGATCTACATCCACGATCCCACGGTCAAAGTGGGCCGGATCCAAAATTATAAGAATTGGAGCCCGGACATGGTTGCGGATGCGACGAAGACGAGCCTCGGACTCGAGTACTTTTGCACTCGCGGCGACGAATTGTGGAACGCGGCGGATTCCGATCTTATCGAGCGGGGCAAGCGCGAAGTCGCTCACATCGGCCTGGCGGAAGTTGCCGACATCGAAGACGGCTGCGTCCTCAGAGTCCCCGATGCCTATCCGGTGTACGACGCCGATTATCGCAGTCACTTGGCCGTCGTCAGAGAATTTGTCGATGGCCTCGAGAATTTCCACACCATCGGCCGCAACGGTCTGCACCGCTACAACAACCAGGACCATGCTATGCTGACCGGGATGCTGGCGGCGCGAAATATCGTTCTCGGCGAGCATCATGATCTCTGGAGCGTCAACACCGAGCCCGACTATCACGAGGAAACGCTTGTGGAAGAGGCCCTCGAGACGGCGCTCGCGCGCGTCTTTATGAAGCTCGACAGCGTGGCCTTCGGCATCTCGATCGGCGCCCTCTCGGGCGCCATCCTGTTCCTCGCAACCCTGTTGCTCGTGTTCAAGGGCGGGGATGTGGTGGGTCCAACTCTCGGACTGCTGCGCAATTATTTTCCCGGCTACTCGGTGAGTCCGGCAGGAAGTTTATTGGGACTGACCTACGGCTTTGTGAGCGGCTTTGTCGGCGGCTGGACCTTTGCGTTCCTGCGCAACGCGACCATGTTTCTCTACGTCGCGAGCATCGAGCGCAAGGCCCAGCGAGGACTGTTGCGGAGATTTTTCGATTACATGTAGGAGGGTTTACGATGGCCGATGACGCAAAGAATCTCGAACAGGTCATTCTCACCCGTGTGGTTCGCCTCAACGCGAAGATCCAGGGAATCGTAACGGGGCTCCTCGCGGGGCTCGTCCTTTTTATCGCCACCAACTGGCTGGTACTCAAAGGCGGTAAATCTGTAGGCCTTCATCTTTCTCTTCTCGGTCAATTCTTCATCGGTTACCGCGTGACGTTTCTCGGCAGCCTCGTCGGCTTCGCCTACGCGTTTGTCTGCGGCTTCATCGTCGGCTATACCGTCGCGTGGCTCTACAATCAACTCGCCGACCGCAAGAAAGGAAAAATTTGACGCCGCCGGCGCGCCGCCGGATTGCGGCGAGCCGGATCGCCTGGTAGGATGCGCCGGCTCGTTGCGAAAAAAATATGCAGACGGTGAGCGATCTCAAAATGTACTGGCGCTTCGCGCGCGGCCTGCGAAGCTTTCTCCAAAATCCGATCTCGCTCGCGGAGGCGCGCGCGATCGTCGCGCGGCGGATGGACGAGCGGGAAGAAAGTTTGCTCCGCCTGATCGAGCGCGGCATCTTCGGCTACGCGCGGAGTCCGTATCTTCCGTTGTTCAAACTCGCCGGCTGCGCAATGGGCGACGTGCGGGACCGGGTCAGGACCAGAGGACTTGAGGGAACGCTGCAAGAGCTGAGGCAAGCCGGCATTTACGTCACCTTCGAGGAGTTCAAGGGCAAAACGCCCATCGTGCGCGACGGCCGGGTCATTCCGGTGACGGCGCACGACTTCGACAATCCGTACTTGAGCCATTACTACCGCGCCGAGACTGGTGGCTCGACCGGCGCCGGCACGCGGATCAACATCGATCTCGACCACTTGGCCGCCGATACGCCGTTCAACATGCTGGCGCTGGAGGCGCACGGCGTGCTCGACGCGCCGAAGGCGATCTGGCGCGGCGTGCTCCCCGACCCGAGCGGCCTCAACTACATCATGCGCGGCGCGAAGATGGGCCGGGTGCCTGAGAAATGGTTCACGCCGATCGCCCGGCGCGATTACAAGCCGGTTTTCAAATATCGGCTGGCGACCAAGTGCATCGTCCTCGCCGGCAAGCCGTTCGGCGTTTCCATCCCGACGCCGGAGCCGGTCACGTTCGACCGGGCGGAGGTGATCGCGCGCTGGATCGTCGATCAGCTCCGGCGTCGCGGCTCGTGTTTGATCTTTTGCCTGGTCAGCACGGCGCTCCGCGTCGCGGTCGCCGCCGGAGAGATGGGCGCCGACTTGACCGGCGCGACTTTCGAGATCGGCGGCGAGCCGCCGACCGAGGCCAAAGTCCGCACGATCACGGCAACGGGCGCGCGCTGCTATCCGACCTATCATTTCGGCGAGTGCGGCCGCGTCGGCATGGGCTGCGCCCGACCGCTCGACGCAAATGACGTTCACTTTTTCAAAGACGGCCTGGCGCTGATCCAATACCGCCGGCAGGTGCCCGGCTTCGACGTCAGCGTCGATGCCTTCTGCTTCACCAGCCTGCTGCCGACCACGCCGAAGCTCATGCTCAACGTGGAGCTGGACGATTACGGCGTGATCGAAAAGCGCTCGTGCGGCTGCCCGCTGGAGAGTTACGGCTATGCCGAGCACATCCGCGAGATCAGGAGTTTTCGCAAGCTCACCGGCGAGGGAGTAACGCTGGTCGGCAGCGAGATGATTTCCATTCTGGAAGAAGTTCTGCCGAGACGCTTCGGCGGCAGCCCGCTCGACTACCAGTTAGTCGAGGAGGAAGACGAGCGGGGATTCACCAAGCTAAGTCTCGTGGTAAGCCCGCGGGTCGAGATTGCCGACGAGAGCGCCGTGATCGAGACGGTGTTGAATGCACTGGGGCCGAACGGCGTCGCCGACAGCCTGACCGGGGCCACCTGGAGACAGGCCGGAACGTTGAGAGTAAAGCGCATGGAGCCGATCCGAACCGCGCGCGGGAAACTCATGCCGCTGCATTTGATTCAGCGCGCGGGCCAGGCGAAAATTCCGCGGTCCGGCACCTGACTCCGGCAGTGAGATAGAGAATAAGCGCATGGAGTGCCCGGTCTCTCAGAAAAAATTTCCTCCGCCGTTGTTCATCGTCGGCTCGCCGCGCTCGGGCACGACTTTGTTCTCGCAAATCTTGAATCACCACTCGCGGATCGGCATTTATCACGAGACTCACTTCTATCCTCTCTTCCGCCCGGACCTGCACCGCTACGGCGATCTCAGGCAGTTGACCAATCTGAAGCAATTCATCGCGGACCTCCGCGAGGTAACTCGCGTTCAGGGATTCATGACGCCGCCGGCGGTTGAGGATTTTCTCGGCGCTCTGCCCGAGCCGAGTTTCGAAGGCGTTTTCACCGCGCTGCTTTGGCTCCACGCGCGCAAAGAGGGGAAAATGCGCGGCGGCGACAAAACACCGGGGCACCACGCTTACCTCGACGAAATCATGGCAAAGTTTCCGCAAAGCCCGGTTATCTTTATTTTGCGCGACCCGCGCGACACCATCCTATCGATGCAACGCGCGTTCGGGACCAGCCTAAAAGGCGCCGCCTGGACGTGGAACCAGGCGTTTGCGAGCTACCGAAAATTTTCTCGCCAAGTTCATCTCGTCCGCTATGAAGACCTGGTCGGCGCGCCGAGAAAAACGATCGAGGCTGCGTGCGCTTTTATCGGGGAAGCTTTCGAAGCGGAAATGTTCCGCTTTGCCGAGCATATCCCGCACCGCCTTACGACCCGGCCGATTTTTAAAAAGCTCGTGCAGGACGTGGATACGGAATCCGTGGGCGGCTACCGCCGACTGTCGCCGCAACAAATCGCGCGGATCGAAGCTCTATGCGCGGAAGGAATGGAGGCGCTCGCCTACCCGTTCACTATCCCTAAACCGAAGCCCGCGCCCATCTCGCCTCCGTCGAAGCTGGATTTTCTGCTGGACCGACTGCGCTACTACGGCTGGGACTGGAAGCGATGGCGACGAGGATGGATGCGCTGGAAGATCGTGCTCCGAGTGCGTCTTCGCTACGTCCTATCGTTGGGGTGGTTGCGGGAACGCGGATAGAGATTTGGTTGTATGCCCATGATGGAACGCCCGCTACGTTTTTGCATGATCACCACCTTCTATCCGCCCTACAATTTCGGCGGCGATGGGATATTTGTGCATCGCTTGTCGAACGAGCTGGCTCGGGACGGGCATCGGGTGGATGTGATTCATTGCCGGGACGCGTACCGTCTCATGGCGGGGAAAGAACCCGCGTGCGGCTACGACGATCATCCCAACGTGACCGTGCACGGACTCAAGAGTCCGTTCGGTTTCCTTTCACCGCTGGCGACACAACAGACTGGACTCCCGCTTTTCAAGTCAAAGGCTATCCGCCGGATCCTGGAAAAAGGATTTGACGTCATCCATTTCCACAACATTTCCCTGTTTGGGCCGAAGATCCTGGAATACGGTAAGGCCGTCAAGCTCTACACGATGCATGAATATTGGCTTGTTTGCCCGACGCACACGCTCTACAGGTACAACCGCGCTCCGTGCGAGCGGCCTCATTGCTTCGCGTGCACGCTGGCTCACAAGCGGCCGCCCCAATGGTGGCGCTATTCCGGCTTGCTCCAGGCTGCGGCCAAACACGTAGATCTCTTCATTGCTCCCAGCCGTTTCATTAAGGAGAAACATCTAGAGATGGGATTTAAGGCCCCGATCGTACACCTGCCCTATTTCGTTCCCGACATGAACGACGGATTCGAATCGGCGCAGAATGGAACGCCGGAGAACAAGCCTTATTTCCTTTTCGTAGGCCGGCTCGAGAAGCTGAAGGGTGCTCAGACGCTCATCCCCGTTTTTCGCAATTATCCCAAGGCGCGGCTGCTGGTCGCCGGGACAGGCAATTACGAGACCGAGTTGCGACGGCTGGCCGAGGGCAGCGAAAATATCCAATTTTTGGGTCATTGTTCCGAACAGCAATTAACGCCCTTATATCGGCAAGCCGTGGCGGTAATCGTTCCCTCTCTGTGGTACGAAAACTCCCCCATGGTGCTCATCGAGGCGTTCAGGCATGGGACGCCGGCAATCGCTCGCGGCTTCGGCGCACTGCCGGAAATGATCGAAGAGAACGGCGGTGGATTCGTTTATCGTACCGAGGAGGAATTGGTCGCGGCGATGGATGAACTGTTGGAGGATGCCGCGAAGCGAGTTACTCTCGCTGAGCGCAGCCGCCAAACCTATCGGCGGTGTTGCACGACGCAAGCACACTTGAACCGGTACTTTGCGCTGATCGAAGAGATTGCATCCAAGCATCTGCCGCGGCACACGCCAAATAGCGCGGCTTTCAATCATACCGGCATGTCCGGCAACCGACAAACTTGAATAGGTCGAACGAGTCTCCGAATGCATCGAATAGATCGTGTCTTGATTGTCGCAGGACCGACCGCTGCGGGGAAATCGACGTTCGTAAAGGAGCTAACGGCGGGTCGTCTCGAACCGCTGCAGACGCGGGTCGGTATTCCAAAATTGCATGAATGGCCATGGCTGACCATGGGTTCGCTCGTTCGCCGAGCTGATGTGCAACTAAAAGAAGTGATCTTGCACTACGATTTCTTGTGGATTTATCCCAGCTTCGATGGACAGACCCCAGCGGCAGAGAAATCGTTAGCCGCTATATTGAACGAAAGCCGTGAAGTTTCCATTGTCACTTTATGGACGCCGCCCGAAAGGCTTGAACGACAGATTATTGAAGGCAAACTCCAGACTCCGCTACAACCCAACAGCCTCCAGGTTTTGAAGGCCGGCATCTTCCGACGGCTGCCGTACTTCGCCATACGAGGACTGTCCCGATTTCCGTTCTTAAAACAGATCAACCACTGGCTGCCGGGACGCCCCTTCATACATCATCTTCGGCTTCTCGGGCTATACACACGCCCTAATGAGGTCGTGGCGATGTACCGCCGCTGGTTCCACTTTTGCGACCATCAGATTCCTAATACAAGCAACCATCTGATAGTGGAGTTCGACAAAACGGTAAAATTTTATTCCCGCGATGAGTGGGAGAACCGGATTCGAATTTACGAAAGGGGCTAAATTCACGTGACTGTCTTCAGACCACTTTCAACGGAACGGCTGCATCGTCATCCCGCGTTGTTGGCTTTGTTCGCAATCGCCGCGCTGAGCGCAATTGCCTACGTCAATTCTTTGTCCAATGGCTTCCACTTTGACGATATTGAAGGAATCGTGCGCAATCCGATCCTCCGGGACTTGAGAAATATTCCCTCCTATTTCATTGACGTCAGGACCTCCAGCCTGGTCAGCGGGAGAGACTGGAGACCGGTCGTGCTAAGCACCTTCGCCCTGAACTATGCCATGAGCGGGCACAACCCCGTGGCGTTCCATATCACCAACGTTCTTATACATATCGGCGCGGCCTGGTTAATCTTTCTCATCGTCGCCGCAATCTTCAGGACGCGACCGAACCAACTCCCCACCACCTCCTTGATTCCAATGCCCGTGTTGGCCGTGATCCCCGCAGCCCTATTTGCCATCCACACAGTCAACTCCGACGCCGTAAACTATCTCTGGGCCCGCAGCTCGGTACTAGCCGCTTTCTTATACCTGCTGGGCTTCTACTGTTTCCTTCGAGGGCCTTTGAACGGGCAAAATAAGACGAGCCCTCTCTGGCACCTGGCCGGTCTTGGCGCCTTTATCGTGGGAGTCGGCGCGAAGGCGACCGTTGTTACCCTTCCAGCCATCTTGGTTCTTTACGAAATGCTCTTCCTCGATCCTCGGCAAAGCCCGCTCAAGCTGTTTTGGAAAGAGCCGAGAAGACTCAAAAAGTATCTCCCGATCGCAGCCGCGTGTTTGGCCTACATCTTGTTCCGCTTCATCTTCCTGCGCGGCTTTTTCAGAAGGGTCATTGTCTCCGGCGAAATTACCGGTGTCACCGCAACAACTTACCTACTAACGCAATTCCGCGCTTGGGTCTATTACATCAGGCTATTTTTGTGGCCTGATCCGTTGATAACAGATTTTCCCGGCTTCGGCTGGTCTCGTTCGCTCTGGGAGCCTGGCGTTTTGCTGTCTCTCGGCGTCATTGCAACTATTCTAGCTCTTGCCTGGCGCGCGCGCAGGTCCGATCCTCTCTTGACCTTCTTCGCCTTCTGGTTCTTTATCGCTCTTCTCCCGGAGGCGAGCTTTATTCCCTTGCTTGACGCCGTCACCAACTACCGCCCCTATCTGTCTAATGTAGGTCTGTCGGTGGTTGCTACGCTCTTGAGCATCAAAGGGGCAACATGGATATGGAATCGGATGACGAAAGAACACCTCAAGAGTGATTTGAAGTTCGGGCTGGCTTACGGGCTTATTTTAGGAGTCGTTCTCTGTGTCTTGGCAGCAGCCACAATAGTCAGAAACGGGGTCTGGAAAGACGAAATGAGCCTGTGGAACGATGTGGTTAGCAAAGACCCCACCAACCCTCGCGCCTATGTAAATCTTGCCCTACAATTTATCCGGACAGGGAATTATCAAGAAGCTCAACGATTATCGGAAAAAGCTGTGGAACACGGGCCAAAAAGAGGCTCCCCTTACATGCTCCGCGGTTATCTCGCGTTCCTTCTTGACAGAAATGACCTCGCGCTGTCGGATCTTACTAACGCGATCCATCTGGATCCGCGCGTCTCTACGCCCTTTTACTATCGGGGTGAGGTCTACAGAAAAATGCGTGATTACGACAGGGCTCTGGCCGATTACAAATCGGCAATAGCGCTACTGCCCTTTTACACCGACGCGTATCTAGGGATGGCTTTGGTGCATATGGACAAAGGAGAGAGGGGGCAGGCAATGGCCAGCTGTAACAAAATAACCGAAATCGATCGTGATGACGCGCGGGGCTACAACTGCCTGGGGATCCTTTTACTCGAACAAAACCGCATCCCAGAAGCACTCCAGATGTACCAAAGAGGAGTTATTCACGTCCCTCAAGACAGTGGCCTCTGGTATGGCCTTGGGCTCGCCTACCAGGAAAACGGGATGTACCGGGAGGCGGGAGACGCTTTTGAAAGGTCGGGTAAATTGACGCGGTAATCCCCGTACCACGGACTTGCGTCCGTGGCTTTGGGGCGTTGCCCTTCGGGGAAGTTCAGAACAGTCAACCCCGGACTGATAGGCGGCGCGTTCTGTGGTCCGGGGTAAAAAAAGAGGGGGGAGGGATTTTACTCCCTCCCCCTCTTGAATGGCTGAGCCTCGACACCAAAAATGTCGGGTTAGAATCTAAACCACGAAGTCACAGAACCAGGCAAATTGGTAGGCTCGAGATACTTGCGCCTCAACTGCTTAAGTGTCGGATTGCTCTTGTCGAAGTAGAATTGAACTCCACTCGTAACCCTGTAGTGGTTATGGTTGTCAATCGCGGCTTTGAACAACTGGACCTCGACATTCGGCCAGGGCATTATGGCTGCCCCGAATACCGGTCCCACGCCGTCCTGGACATGGATTTGACCGATCCCGGAATAGCCGGTGAGCTGGACCCCTAATGTAAGCTCCAGATTATCCTTGCCAGAGATCGGGGTTGCCCCCGGAAACCAATTCACAGCAGCTCTAAGTTGGCTTACCGGAATGAGGCGTTGGGGACAGGGGCTACAATCGCCGAACTTACCATCCGTACCTTTAAGTTGGTGTGACATTGGCAGCGATAACCACACGTCAGTGTTCGTGTCAGGAATGAGATCGTAGAGCGACACTGCCGGGCGTAACCAGAAAAAGTTACCTTGTCTAACTTGCCTAGTACTTCCTGAATCCGAACTCGGATAGATGCGGAATTGATCGGCCAAGAAGAAACCCGCTTTACCTCCGCTCCCTAAACCCCCACTCCAGCCAAATATAGGACCGCCTTGAAGACCGATTCTATTACTAGCGTTCGCTCCTCTCTCATAGCTTCCCTGTAACTGAAGACCAATCTGGGGGGTTAAAGGGATAACTCCCAAACCCTCAGCGTTGAAAAGTCCAGTGGCGTTACCAGCGAAAGCCTCTTTCCTCTTGGCCGCCTCACCTTCCGCTCCGCCCAGGAGAGATATTCTCCCCAGCCAGTCCACATCAGCCACATTCGCGACCGGCGGATGCGCCAATGCGAAAATGCATAACGCAAGCACAGCACCTATTAGAATTCTCATCGATGTTTTCCTCCTTTTCTGCTCTGCTTAATTTTTATTAGACCAATTTCGTTCTTATTTGAAGCTTTTACTAAACTCCTGCACGGCTGTCAAGCTATTGCGCAAGATTTTTTTTAAGGCCAAACTTGAGCCCTTATACAAAAAACGGACACCCCCTGTCAAGCAAAAAATTGGGTCATTTAAGGCCCTATATCACTACTGTCCGGTTGATCAGGCTGTCGTGAACTATAAGTCCTTAAACCAACGTTGGAATATCTTTCTTTGGATTGTCGTCGATTTCAATATGCCATCAAAAATCGAGTCTCGACAAATCAACTACTTACACATAGAAACTTGTTCATTTTTCGATTCAACCGGACAGTAGTGGCCCTATATATTGTGATAGACTCAGTGAACCTGAACTACCGGGTGGGCTCGAAAAGGACAGTTTATGACACGGCAGATCTGGCAATTGCGGCAGGAGCTCATCGGCATCGACGTTGGCCGCGCCTTTGGCAGGAGCGGCAAAATTATGAAGTTAAAGAAATTAGAATATCCGGAGCCGTGGGAGAGGGAATACCAGGCGGTCCGCAACATGCGAGATGATGTAAAGCTGGCAAATTTTCTGGGAGACAATCTCGCGCCTCTACTCAAACCATTCGAGGCGGACGTTATTGTCATCGGCGGCGGTCTGACGGAGCATCGCGGCTTTCTCCAAGCCCTGCGGAATTCGTTCAAGGCTCACGGCACGAGCGTACCCTTTGCCGCGAGCGCTGCGGCAAAAACGCAGTTGCCATCGGCGCCGCCCTGCTCTTCAAAGACTAAAGGCGAACGCTATGCGCTTGGCGCTTAGCACAAAGCGCTGACTCGCGCTAGCGCTGTTCATAAAGCCGCTTGATGAAATCGCTCTTTTCCAGCTCGGCGATGAAACTTGGGTCCATGAACTCTTCGGGCTTGTGGCCGCGGATCTCCGGGCGCGTGAGCGCGACGTAATCGTAGGTGGGCTGCAGACCCTGCATGATCGGATAGGGCACGGAGATAAAATCATCTTTGTAGATCTGATACGACCCCTCAAGTAGTTCGCGGTCCTGGGTCCTGAGATATTTGCTCAAGACCTTGAGGCTGAAATCTTTGTTCGCCTTGAAATAGGCGATGGCCTCCACGTGGGATTTCACCATACGCATCACCGTGTCCCGGTCCTCCTGAATATTTTTGCGGCGCGTCACCACGGACATCGAAGGATAGACGACCTCTTTCCTTGCGTCCCATAGAACACGGAAGCCCATTCGCTCACCCATAGCATCCGTCGGATAAGAGACATCCGCCGCGTCGACTCCACCGGCAACAAGTGCCTGTAGCCTTTCCGGCGGAGTCCCGATCTGAATCCAGGTCACGTCCCGATTCGGGTCCATGCCGTACTTGCGGACGATGTGGCGGAAAAGAAAGTCCCCGAGCGATCCCAGGCTGGAGGTCCCGATTTTTTTTCCCTTGAGATCCTCGGCTCTCTTAATTTCGGGCTTGACCAACAGCTTGCTTTGAACCCCGGGCACCGTATGCGCCACGGTGACGAGATCGGCCCCGCTCAAATTCGCCATCATCACGGTGGCGATGGTTACGGGCGCGGCGTAGATGCTGCCGCCGAGAATCGCCTGCGACGTCTGCCCCGATCCCCGGAGCAGGATCAGCTCGACGTCGAGCCCGTTTTTCTCGTAGATCTTGGCTTCCTTGGCGAGCCAGGGAATCCAGTTCGACGCCGAGATCGACGTCACGCCCCAGCGGATTTTTTTGAGCGGCTTGTCCTGCGCGAGACTTGCAGTCGCAAACAATCCAACCAACAAACCGATTAATAGCGAAAAGCTCTTTGGTCTTGTTTTTTGCATGTTTTTTCTCTTACTACGGCCTACCGCCTATCGCCTACCGCCTATTCTGTTTAAAAAGCTCATGTCGTAAAATTCTTCCGGATTGGCCGTCGCCGCTTTCGGCTGGCGAGGCGCAAGAAATTGGAGCACCGTGCGCACGCCGCCTGCGCTCGCCCACGGCATCGCCGGCATGAGATCGACGTAGTAATCGTAACCTTCCTCGGCGCGGGCGCGGTCGTTGATCTTCAAGTAGCGCATGATCGCGACCAGCGTTCGCTCCTTCTGGGTGCGGAAGAAATGAAGCGAGTCGATGTAGCCCCGGAGAAAATTCTCGATTACCGCCGGATGGCTTTTGATATAGGCGCCGTTCGCCGCGATCGAGTTGCCGGCGTACTGGACGTCGAGCTTGCGCAAATCCGCCAGCTCGCGCATGCCCATCTGTTTGGCGATGCCGCTAAAGGGAGGAGCCAACACGGTCGCGGCGACGCTGCCGCGCGTCAGGGCGTTCAAGCGCCCCTGCTGGCTCTCGGCCACGGAAATGAAAATAACGTCCTTGTCCGGCTCCAACCCCGACCTGCGCAAGTAAAGGCGCAGCGCGCTGTCCGCCGACGCGCCCGGGCGCGTGCCGGTAACGACCTTGCCGCGGAGATCCTGAGGACTTTTGATTTCCTGGGTTGAGAAGAGAGTGTAATCGATCCTGTCCGACTGAACTGCGACAATGATGATATCGGCGCCGCCCAACCGCGCGCTGATCGTCGCCGTCGAGCCGGCCGACAGAAATTGCACCGCGCCTGAAGTTACCGCAGCAAGCGAGTTGATACCGCCGCCCATGTAGATCGGCTCCAGGTCGATTCCGTATTTGGCGAAAAGCCCAGCGTCTTTGCCGATAGGGATGACGCTGGAATTGACGGAGATCGAACCCAGGGCGACGCGGATTTTTTCTTTCGTCTGGCTCCAAACGAGATTTGGAAGAATGAGAAAGAGAGATAGCAAAAGGACTTTTGTTCGAGTCATGACTTCCCTGGCATCCGACGATTTTAGATTAAAGAACAACTCAGAGCCCACATTCTAAATTTCGAGGTTCGTTTTTTTCAATCCAAAATCCAAAATCTAAAATCCAAAATTGTTTCACTTAATCACCTTGTCCGCTCTCACCAGCA